>DATCKN010000090.1:0-173612 GCA_036562185.1 Thermoclostridium sp. | reverse complement strand
CCCTTGTTTCGGGCTATTTTCTTATAAGTTCATATAATAACGCATGGAATTATTATTAAAATTAAATTACTTATTAATATGCCTGATATAACATCTTCTTCTTCTGTGAGGCCTTGCATCAAAAAACCGCCATAGTGATTGAACGGCATGATTTTCTTCGAGCTGTGGTGATGCAATTGCTTTTTTGATACCATTTTTATGGGCATTTTTCAAACTATGGCTTAACATGGCCGCAGGAATTCCCGTCATTTTATATTCAGGCCTTACAGCTACAAGGTATAAATCAAGTGTATCATTTGTTTTAATATCTTTCAGCACATCAATAAAACCAAATGGAAAAAGCCTTCCATTATGTTTTTTTACCGCCTTGGACAATGATGGTACCGAAATCCCGAATCCTGCGAGCTTGTTGTCTTTATCAACAATAAAACAAACATAATCAGGATTTATATAAGAAAAATACATTTCAATATATCCTTTTATCTGCTCTTCTGTTAACGGAACAACACCATAAAGGTCTTCATATGCAATATTTATAATATCGAAAACTTCATTGCCATATGGCAATATTTGTTTCTTGCTTTTTAAATCAAGTATACGAAGACCATATTTATCAAGCGATCTGCTGGCTATTTTATTAATTCTTTCTATTTCACTGCTTTCAGGAACTATTATTTCATACTCAAGCCAGTCAATATCCTTTACATATCCTAACTTCTCAAGATGTTCCTTATAATACGGGTAATGGTAATAAGTAACTATTGTACCCATTTCTTCAAATCCATCAACCAAAAGGCCCTGATGATCCAGGTCGCAGAAACCCAAAGGCCCGTGAACAGCCTCCATCCCATTCTCCCTGGCATATTCTTCCACGGTATTGAACAAGGCAGCAGAAACTTCAGGGTCATCGATAAAATCAACCCAACCAAAGCGGGTGTATTTATTGCCCCATTTTTTTACATAAGCATGATTTTGAATTCCTGCAATCCTTCCTACAAGTTTTCCGTCTTTATACGCAAGCCAGTACTTTGCATCGCAATATTCAAAAGCAGGGTTTTTCTTCTTGTTTAAAGTGTTGTAATCATCCATAATTAGAGGCGGTACCCAATATGGATTATCCTTATACAGCTTAAACGGGAACATAATAAAATCTCTTAACTGTTTTCTTGTTTTAACCTCGACGATTTCTACCATTTAGTACCCCTCCTGATATAAAAAACAACCTAATATCATTAAGCTATGTTATTATTGAAATAAATGTTTACACAAATTATATCACATATAATGCAATAATTAAAAATGAAATTTATATATTTGATTTAAAAAGAGCTTAGAAAATGTCATTTATTAAGCTTATTTATGAAAATAAAAAATTATTCATTAGCTTTTAAACATGAATTCATCACAGGAAATAATATATTAATTTGATCGTAATTTTCCGGGCTATACCATAATTGGGATTTTTCATTTACTGTGATTTTTGCTTTGAGTTCTCCTTCCTCTCCCACTTTTCAAGGAATGTCCACATTTATACATTATCTTTCAACTAAGTGCTGTTAGTTGCAGTTTTTTCCTCACAGCAAATTTGAAGATCAATAATTGGGTTAAGTCTCTCTATTAATAAACATACTTAAACCATGTTCGGATTACGAAAATCAAAAAATCTATGGAAAAGAAAACGGTAACATTAACAGGATATTGTTCGAATTTGTTAAGTTAACGAAGAGCTTGGCTTTCCGAGTTTATATTATATGTTGTTGAAATCAATTTTGCCTGAACAATCAGCCGATGTGATGCTATATATAAAGGATGGCATGTTATAAGGGTTAAAATACTTTCTGTTTCACTTTTTTTCAGAACAGATACATCATCAGGCTCTACGACCTGTATATTGAAAACCTCATATGTGAAATCAGCATCTAAAGTGGAAATAACTACTATATCACCTAATTCCACCTCATTCAGCCTGTTGAAATTTCGTCCGTAGGCATGGCTTCTGTGTGCAGATATGGCTGTATTACCTATTTCACCGATATCTGTTGTACCGGTTAATTTACCTGCCCCAATTTTTAATATTTCAGGGGTAGCGCCATCCATAACAGGTAAAACCAAATCAATCTTGTCAATTTTAATAACACCTAATGTAACAAAGGATTTTGTATTTTTATTTCCCTTATTGTCATCATCTATGCTTTCAGTGGTTTCATCATTATTTAAATCTGAAAAGGCTTCATCAAGGAAAAGGTAAGAGTTTATTGCGTCCTCTGATGCCTCTGAAGTATCTGCACCGCTCTGATTGAATTGATACTGAACCGCTCTTCTCTCCTCTTCCCATTCTTTTAGAACCTTTCTTTGCATATACCCTGTATAAATATTTTTGGCAATAGGGTAACTTGCAATTAATATTCCTGCAGCTATCAGCAATATTGACTTAAGTTTCATTTAAATCTCCCTGACTCAGTAATATAGTGGTTTTATTTCCAAAGTGACCAAAAACATAGCCGGAGGTAAAATCTCCGGCTAATTCTTTAATTCTTTCTGCTCTTTTGGTTGAGCTTTATGCCGGCAAATATGGCACCGGCTCCTAGTCCATAAAATAGTATTGGAGGCATTTCTCCTGTTTTAGGTAGTCCTTTTGGTATCTCTTCTTCTTTAATTATTATTAACTCAGTTTCGTCATTACCTGGTTTAACTGATTTATCTGGTTCACCAGGTCCCACCGGAGTATCTTCATCTTCAATTTCAACTATTACCGGTGTCGGTGAAGGCGTAACCTGTTTGGTTGGTTCTGCAGGCCTTGTTGGTTCTGCAGGTGGCTGGGTCGGTGTCGTTGTAGGTGTTAGTGTTGGTGTAGGTGTTGGTATTGTTGTAACCCTACGAGTAGGTGGTTCAGTTGGGGGGGATAATGGCGGATTTGTAGGTGTTGGTGTTACAGAAGGCTCATATTGTGCGGTGATAATCCATTTCACCTTCATTGATGCTCCCTGGTATTCATTTCCTGTAGTTTCACCGGGGAGGTGTACGGTAAAGGTTAAATCAACCGGATCACCTTTCTGTATATAACCAACCTCGACATTTTTATCAAATTTACTTATCGCACCATTATGTATTACTTTACCATTCTCGTGGGTTACTGACAAAACCAGCCTGTCGTCCAGATTACCCCTATTACCGTTAACTTCTTTCCCTAATATATTTTCAACTATCTCGGATCTAATCCATACACGAAGAGAGGATGTTGTGCTGTTTGGATCAATGTAGATAGTCATTGTGGAAGTTTTTGTATCACCAGGATTAAGATTATCGGTATCAACAGGTATATCGGATAATCTAACCCTGAGTCCTGTATTCTCCCCAACTACTTCAACTGCATAAGCATTTATGGAACCTACGGCCATACAGCCAATCAGGATCATAATCGCTATTAAAATGGATTTTGAAGATTTTTTCCTAATCATATCCAATTACTAACATCCTCTCGTTTTCGAGTTTCATATTATAAACATTCTTTTATTTACCGAAATTACGGCTGATAATTGTCATAAACATCGCCAAGAACTGCAGCGGGTGCGCCATTGGAAGCCTGTACTGCGGTAACTTTGCCGCCCAATTTAAATATTGAACCTTGGTAACCGTTATGTGTTGCAGGTCCGTCAAAGCCAACAGATACTTTTATAGCAACTTCATTTACATCATTATCTTCCGGATCATAGCTTCCGTCCAATGAAGCACCTATGTAGTAAAGCTTAAACTTATTGAGGTCATAAATGCTGTCTACACCGTCTACGCCTTCCCATCTTAACAGCCAATTGCCGTCTCCGGTGCGCAGTTCTTTTGGATTTTCAGCTGATGGGTATGCATATCCGCCCAGTCCATCATTCAGAGATTCATCCCAGATTCCGATTCTGAGGTTCTTCATTGTTTCTCCGTAGTTGGTATGGTCTTCGAAATAACCTTCTCTTCCTTCAGCAATTGTCATTGATGCAGCAATATCGCACATAAATACGATATTCTTTGTACCTTTGTTTTTAACTACCCATTCGAGTTCATAAACATCTCCGGGATTTACATTATCCCAAGCTAATTCACTCAGGTAATAGACACCTTCCACTTCAACGTCTACTGTACCTGCCGTGAATACAGCATCTCCTGCATTTGCCTCGTCTGTGAACCAGGCGTATGTAGCTGCTGCTATCATAGATACACTTACTGCAACAGCCAGTAACATTACTAACATTTTCTTTTTCATATAAACACTCTCCTTTAAATTATTTTAAATTTTACTTATTGTATGGCGGCCAGGCTGCCATCTTAAGGAAGGCCCTATAGCTTTGCGCCCCTGCCTTTCGGCAGGTTTGCCCTTTTCATATAAACATTTTTTACACAAAAACTGTTTTAATATAAATCCACATTCCATACTTCTTTCGGTGCATTGTTTGAAGCCTGTACTGCTTCAAATTCAGCAGTTATAATAAAACGTTTGCCCTGGTATTCATTTCCTGTCTCTTTACCTTTAAGATGTACACTTACCTTCAGCTCTGCAGTTCTGTCTTTTACATCCTGTTTTGTGTAGGTTCCGGGTATGACAGGCCTGTAGTATAAGTATCCATCCTCATATACCCAATCATCACCTTCAGGGGTAATGACAACATTATCACTTGACAGCTCATCGTCAGGTACCCATTTGCCGCCAAAATCATCTTCCACATGCTTATACCAGCCACCGGTTAATTTAGCCCTAAGGTTGATTGCTTTTGTTCCGGTGTTGATTATTGTATACCTGGTATAATTAGTATCACCGGGGTTCCAGTTCTCTTCTTCTGCGATGTAGCCTATAAGTTTTACGGTATTGAGGTCAAATCCGTCGACTGAATTATCATTCGATTTATATCCGCGTTCTATGAATTGATTTACATCTGTTGTGTCAACAACCTTTACGTATTTTATGTAGTCAATATCTACGTTGTAATCTGAGAAAAGGAACTCACTGTATGTTTGGTTTTTTTGCAGATTACGGTTATCAGCAGTACCGAGTGAATGCCAAATTACACCATCCATACTTACAAATACATCAGCTGTTTCCAGAGGGTAATTCCCACCCCATGTATCTTCAACAATAATTGCTATTTCAGGTTTATATAAAGCATGGTCAAACTCCAGAATCATTTCTCCGCCGAAGCCCAGGCTATAAAAATTTGATTCGTTTCGACCTGTTTCAAGAGAGAGAACGGCTTTTTCATTCGATCTCGCCTGTCTTACAGGAAGATCTTTATTAATACCTGCCTTTCCCTGCCTTGCTTCAAGAACCCTAAATGGATAGATTTCTTTACGTACTGCTGATTCACCTTCATCGCCGCCATCATAGATGATTTTTCTTCCGGCTTCAATTGCTACAGTACCGGCACTAAAAGTGGCTTCCCCGGAATCGGCAAAATCGGTGAACCATGCCATTGTAGCTGCTGCAACCATTGCAACGGTTATAATCAGAACAAAAACACCCATTATTACTTTCTTTTTCACTTTTTCACCTCCCCTCGGTTACCTTAGTATTTACAGACGAATAAATCTTTGACATGCATTTCTGATTCACTATTGGACTGATTTATTCGTCAATTACCTGCGTTGCCGTAACAAATAATGTTATGTTATAGTCTGCACCTTCGTATGCTGAAGATATGTTGTCAATTGACAATTCAAACATTAGCGGTATTGTTTCTCCAGGTGCTACTGTTGCTTTGTAATGATATACATCGCCATTAAGAGCCCACTTGTCATTTTTAAGACTCCAGTTTACTGTCGGTTCAGGCGGATAATCATCATAGACCGAATTGTGTACAGATGCCTTTAAAGTGTTTATATCCCATTCCTTTTCAATTTTTACATCCAGAGTTGCATCCAACGTTCCGGTGTTTTTTATATACCATGTGATTGTTTTGTCGTTACCCGGTTTCCAATTACCCCAGTCACCGTTTTCTAAATCCACCTCAACTTTAACTGAGCCTGTCGTAAAGTGAGTTGAATTTATTCTTGCGCTGTCATAAAAATATGCAAGGGTTATTCCACAGACTAAAATTGCACACGCTATAAGCATAATAAATACCGAGAGAGTCTTTTTCATTTATTAATCCTCCCGCCTGGAATTGCTTAATAACTCCTGTAATTGGGCTTGTAGTTCTTCAGTGCTGGGTTTATCTTCTTTTTTCTTTACTTCTCTGATGAATGAAATGATTTGTGTAATTATTATAATCAGTGCGGGAACTATTATAAAAACGAGTAATCCCTCTTTTGTTCTGATGAAGCCGAGTAAATAACCTATGTAAGGTATCCAGAATACGACCCTGCCAACAACTTCATCTGCTGAAACCGGCATCGGATCATCAACATTATTTGCATCCCCACGGGTAACAAACTGCAATCCGTTATCATTCAGGATCTTCACAACTCTATGTGTTGTAGCAACAGAGTCATTCTTTTCTTTAAAAGTAATAATGTCGTTAACCTGTATTGACGATGTATCAACATGTTTTACAAGCAGGAGACTACCGGTTTCAAATGTAGGACTCATACTGTTACTGCGCACAATGTAAATCTGATGTCCGAATATTGTTGGTGTTTCGTTAGTTTTCATACCTTTGAACATAAACACGAGCATGTATACAATGAACACTCCCAAAACAACCAGTACAATACCGCTGATAATATCCAGTACTACTTTGACTATTGATTTTTTACCATTAACCTGTTCAACGTGTTGCGTCATCTGCTGACTCTCCTATCTTTTCTTCTTATTGGTTTATTGATCGATATTGTCATGGACAGTATCATCAATTTCTCCTGCAGCCTTATCCTCCTGCTCTGAAGCATTATTCCCGTCAGATGTATTTTCTCCAGTGGTCTGCTGCTCTTCCAAAGGTTCATTATCTGTTACATCTGGCACCTGTCCGGTAAAAACATTGCCATCTATAGCTTCAGTCTCAATATTTGGCAGAGCACTGTTGTATACTGTATCTGAAACAGTAAGTGTCACACGACTTTCCTTATGATCCCTGAATACTGCATTTGTTACTGGTAACACAGATTTATCTGATATGAATAATCCTGCAGAAGTAAGTATAGCAATAACTGCTGTAGCAATTTTAAAGCGTTTTTTTGCTATATATTTTCTTTTTCTGTTTTTTAGATCATCTCTTATATTTCTGCACATTGCTATTCTCTCCTATAATTCAGATATGTTTCCCAACTTCTGCACTTCAGATATTACACCTTCTTCTCCGTCCCATGTACGATACTCTGTGTTATCAGATGCTTCTTTTAATAACAGCATTAACTCCATCATGCTTCTGAAACATACTGTTTTCTTTTGTTCCAGCCAACTTATATAGCCTTGCATGGTACAGTTTTGATTGTATTTTATTTTTACCAGGAAAGAGGCACTTTTTATGTCTTTGCCCGTATCTGTGTAATCACCCCTGTCAATTCCTTGCTTTTTCATTTCTTTATATCCCCCAATGCACTTTTAAATATTGCACCGATCAGTCTTTTACATTTAATCTTGTCAACATTCGAATTAAATCATACGGGGTGCAAGAAAATTTTTACACAGGTGCTATTTAGTCTTTTTAATATTAATATTGCTTACATTTTTTGCCGTGTTATCAATGGTAATTTTTACTTTGGTAATCGAACCAGGATCAAAGCTTTTACCATTAAGGCTGCCTTCGTAAGTAAAGTCTGCTTTACTGTCTGAATCAAAGTAAACGCCATTTATATTAACATCTAAAACTTCTGATGAAAAAAGACCGTAACCTGTATACACTTTAAGATTGATGTCTTTATACGCATTAGTTATATAAATATTTCTATTATACCTGGCATCGTATATGGTTCCTGAAATTTTTATTCTGCAGTCCTGATTATGACTATGACCCCAAGCGAAACCACACGTATTATCTTTGCATGTATACTCAATAAAAACTTTATCAATATTAAAATCTTTTACCGGTGCAGGTGTAGGTGTAGGTGATGGTGATGGTTCGGGTGTAGGCGATGGTTCCGGCGTAGGTTCGGGCGTAGGTGTTGGTTCCGGTGTAGGTGTTGGTTCCGGTGTGGGTTCGGGCGTTGGTGTTAATTCCGGTGTTGGTGTTGGTTCAATTATTGCATTGTAGCATTTTATCTTTGTAGGATCGAATCCTTGCCATTTATCATACCAGAATTGATAATTAAATTTATAATCCCCATATTCTCCGGTAACAGTTTTCCAAGCATCCTTCCATGCCTCTTCAGGTGTACCGTTAGATGCCTGTATTGCTTCAACTGTGCCACCCAGATGGAAAACAGCATCCTGATATGCATTTCCTGTGAGTAATAAATCAAAGTATACCAGAAGTCGGAGTTCAACAACTTCCCCGGATTCTACAGGTCCACCCAGGTAATATGCGTAAATGGGACCGCCTTTGCTCTCCTGATACAATACCCAATCGCTGCTGGATGGATGAGGTATAATGTAAACATTCTCGAGGCCAAAGAAATCTGACCAGCTTAAGTTTTCTTTCAGTCTTTCCTGTCCGTAAAGAGTATGGTTAACACCTGTCCACATTACATCAGCATCCGGATTTTCAACGCTTCCGTCACCGGGTTGTGCTTTCACTCTCAGTTGAATTCTTTTTGAGCCGGTATTTTCAAATTTATATATTAATATGTAACAATCTCCGGGATTAACTTTGGTAAGTTCTTTTCCTTTAAAAACAGTTATTTCTCCGGGTTTTATTTTTACATTCCCATTTGTAAATGTTATATTATCTATGTCTGCTTCCGCAGTAAAATAAGCCCATGTTGCACCGACAATCAAAGTAACTGACATTGCCAGAGTAAGAAATATAAGAAATAGTTTCCTTTTCATTTTAACACCCCTTAGTTTTACTTTTTTTTCTTAATTTCTTGTTTTGTTTCTCTTCATCTCAAATTTAACTGCTAATAATCACAACTTGTCCTTTTTTCACTCACAGTTCAGTCACAATTTCGACGGTAACAAGAATCTGACAGATTGATTAACAGCTTATAAACAGGGCGAGTACCGGTATAAACTGACAGTTAAAAGCAAAGAGAGGGTGTTAGCTTTTTTAGATTTTTATAAAATAAAAGTCCTTTGTTAACATCCTCTCACCTTGAGTTTCATTTAATAAACATTTTTAATTGCTCAAATTACGGCTGATAATTATCATAAACATCGCCAAGCACAGCAGCAGGTGCGCCATTGGAAGCCTGTACTGCGGTAACTTTGCCGCCCAATTTAAATATTGAACCTTGGTAACCGTTATGTGTTGCAGGGCCGTCAAAGCCAACAGATACTTTTATAGCAACTTCATATACATCATCATCTTCCGGATCATAGCTTCCGTCCAATGAAGCACCTATGTAGTAAAGCTTAAACTTATTGAGGTCATAAATGCTGTCTACACCGTCTACGCCTTCCCATCTTAACAGCCAATTGCCGTCTCCGGTGCGCAATTCTTTTGGATTTTCAGCTGATGGGTATGCATATCCGCCCAGTCCATCATTCAGAGATTCATCTCAGATTCCGATTCTGAGGTTCTTCATTGTTTCTCCGTAGTTGGTATGGTCTTTGAAATAACCTTCTCTTCCTTCAGCAATTGTCATTGATGCAGCAATATCGCACATAAATAATTAAGTAAAGATTTAAAATTATTCAGTTACAGGGTAATCTACATCCAGCATCACGTTCCATTCAGCTAAAGGTGCGCCGTTTGATGCCTGAATTGCTTCCATCGATCCGGTTAATGTATAAGTCTTGCCCTGGTACTTGTTATCTGTTTTTGGCCCGTCTAATTTAATCTTTAACCTCAGTTCGGCTTTTTCTCCGGGCTTAAGAATACCTTTGTAATAGTAATATCCGTCACCATATTCGTCGGTCCAATTATCATCGTCCAGGGTAATTGAAACTACACTATTTTTGTCAAGTCCTTCATCACCCCATGAACCTGCTATCTTTGCACGTACACGTATCCGTTTGGTTCCGTCATTTATGACATAATACTTCATAACATCTTCATCGCCCGGGTTCCAAACGCTTATATAACCGGAGGCAATGTCATTATACTTATTTTCAGTTGGGATACTTATTTTTGTTTTGACACCGGTATCCGGATCTATTGAATACCAATCGCCTGTACTTGTGCTGTGACCATAAAGTTTGCCGTCTGAGCCAAACGCAATCTGCAATCCAATGGCTCCGGAGTTCTTGTTTGTATTGATCTCGGTGTAGCTGTCAGATTCACCGATCCTGTAGGAGAAGAACACATTACCATAGGCTTCGGTTGCACTCCCGTAAATAGTACCATCCTTTATATCAAAAACAACGTCTCCGAAACCAAATTTCTTTTTGCCGCCTGTAATTTTATATGTTGTGGAAGAATCAGAAATTGTACCGTCTGATTTAAGCTTTACTTCCACAAGAACATCTGATTCATTTTTAATAAACCAATAGCTGCCTTTGTAAAATGCGGCACCATATACTTTTCCGTCAAGAGTTCCTGCCTTTGTTGTTTCCTTGGTTTTGAAATCATAAAAATATAAGTCGCTCTTTGTATTTTTCACCATTGAATAATAAAGGCGCTTTTTTTGCTTATCGTACGCCAGCCCATTCGGTGAATAAGTATCGTATTCTTTTGTTTCTTCAGTCATAACTCAATCACATTTAAGGCAATAATTTGACTGCATAAATAGATTTAAGATTTCTAAGCCGGTTGGGAAATTAAATATATTGGACTCTCACAGATAAAAGACATGTTATTCAGTAAATATAAAAACACCCGTAGAAGGAATCCTTCGCGGGTGTTCAGAAGTGTACAAAAATATGGAATTACGGAAAACTTGAAAATGATTTTTTCAAGTTTTCTTTTATTGCTGTGTATGAGATTCAGAAAGACCTCTTACTTCGACGACAGGTTCAACAAATAAAATACCGTTTCCCGGGGCATCCAGATGAAGTTCATGGTATAAATCATTCACTACTTTATCTACTAATTCATCTGGCATAAGGATAATAACCAGCTCTTTTTCAGGAACGATTTCCACACCAAGCAACTTCTCGGTGAACTCCGAACCTGTACCTCTGCCGTGGATTATTGTACCACCCTTTACACCTGATTTTCGCGCTATATCCATCACATTGTCAGACATGCCTCTATTGACAATTACCGTCAGTTTTTTATACATGCTTTCCTTTCCCTCCGCATTAAACCCTGTATTTCGGGTATCCTGTCTATTACAAAGTATCTGATTGGCAGTTATTGCAGCAGTGGCATAGGCAATTCCGTGACCTGGTTCATTAAGCTGGAGTTCTTTGGTGAAATAATCCATCAGCTCTTTTGCTGTTTTTTCTTCAATCAGAATACTAACAATCTCCTTTTTCTGGCTTTTTATCCCGAATAAGTTTAAAGTAGCACTCTTAACAGTACCTTTGCCAAGTACTACTATCCCGCCATGAATGTCTTTTTCTTTAGCAATACGTTCCAATTTGTGACATTGGTTTTCACTTAGGATGAGTGTCAATATTAAAAATTTATTCTCTAAGGATTTTTCATTCATAGTTTTAATTTATTATACCTCCAATTTATCACTTCTTTAAAATGGAAGTTCCGGATGCTCTGATGGATTTAGCCTGATACAGCGCTCCAAGCAGTTCGATGGCTATAATTGGCATCATTGCAACAATTGCTATCATGCCAAAACCGTCTGTGACCACGTCAGCTGTCGGAATTTGTGCAGCAATCCCCTGAACAAAAGCCAGAGAAAACGTGGCCGTCATTGGCCCTGAAGCAACACCGCCTGCATCAAAGGCCATACCTACAAACAAATCAGGCACAAAGAATGCCAGTAGTACCGACAGCCCAAATCCGGGAAGCAGATACATCCACAGTTTGATATCGGGCACAAGAACACGCAGTGCAGACATGAAGATGGACATACCAACCGCTACGGACAGGAATATGAGAACAAGTATACGCCTGACCGATCCCCCGGTTACATCTTCCACCTGGTTGGTTAATACGTGTACTGCCGGTTCTGACAGGACAGTGGTAAGACCAAGCAGCAAAGCCACAATGAGAACCGGAGCTTTTGAATCCATCGAAGCAAGCTGCATGCCAAGCTGTGCACCTACCTCCATAAAACCGCCGTTAACACCTAACAAGAATATCACAAGTCCCAAAAAAGTCAATACCAAACCTCTGGCTGTGTCGATAACTTTACTTTTCTTATGTTTAAAGAAAAAAATCTGAAAGATTATGTATGTAATAATAATAGGCAACAGTGTCAGAAAAGAATCCCATGCAATATGCAGCAGTTTGGTTCTGTATAGTTCCCATAGAGTGGTGGCGGTTATGTCCGTTGCAGGCAAGACACCGCTAAGCTTGCCATTACCTAAAAAGAGGCTGGTAATTAACACACCGAGGATGGCGCCTGTAGAAGAAATGCCTACCAGACCAAAACTGTCGGCCTCACTCATTTTACTGTCTTTTTTCATGGCCGAGAATCCCGCAGCCAGGGCCAGCATAAATGGCACTGTAATCGCACCTGTAGTGGCTCCTGAAGCATCAAATGCTATAGCCAGAAAATCAGATGACGAGAATAATGACAGAATAAAAATCAAAGAATATGCTCCGGCAAAAACATATTTCAATCGAATGTCCTTAAGAATGCGCAGCATACCGAGAGTCATCATAACTCCAATACCTATTGATACAACAATTACCATCAGGATGTTGTTAAACTGGCCTGAAGTAACGGCATCTACCTGCTTTGCAAGAATGTGCAGATCCGGCTCCGCGTAAGAAATAAAAAAACCCAAAACCAACATGGTGGTAATTATCACAGCAAAACTATTTGATTTAGTAATTGCATTACCAACGCCATGTCCTATGGGTTCAATTCCCTGGCTGATTCCAAACAGGAATATCGTAAGTCCGAAAATAACCAGTACGGATCCGATAAGAAAAGCGTAAAACATATTTGACTCCAATGGACTTATAGTAAAATGGAGTATCAAAACAATAAACGTAATTGGCAATACTGATGCCAATACTTCTTTTAATTTTCCAGTAAGCTCGCTCAAGTCATCACCCTTCTAAGCAGAATATTTTTTTGTGCAAATCATGAATTTAAGTCATTATACCATAAAAACCAGAAAAAATCTATATATTCTGATTTATAGGATTGCTTGGAAGAGCTGTATGGATTTTTACTTTAACATCTATATTATTATTATTATCGGTATTAAACTGATTTATAATTCTGTCCATTATTGCAATTATCTGCTTATACTCCAATTTCGGAAGCAAAACAAGAATTGTATTATTATCCCACGTTGCAACAACATCGCCCTTTCGTAACGACTTGATTAAGCATTTTCTAAAATCATTGAAAATACTGGTATTTTCATTTACAGTCAGCGAAACAATAAATACAATTTGACCTGTCCTTTCACTCCGCCTTTTTTCCAGAATGAATATTGAATTAAAAATATTCCTGTCACAATAGAATGCTCCGGTGCTGTTTTCATCTGCTGGATACAGTTCTGCCGCTTCACCGCTGCTTAATTCTGCACCGTTATTTTTCAGCAATTTATAAATCTGTTGTAATTCTGAAGTGGGTTTTATTCCAAATTGCTTATATAGCATTGAGGTATATAATTCATAATGATTCTGTGCTTCCTTTGTCTTTCCTTTCCCAATTAAGCTTTCCATAAAGCAGATATGTAATTCTTCTTCGTATGATTCAATTTGTAATGCCCTTTCGCAAATCTTTACACTCTTTTCAAAATCCTTTTTCTGCTGATATAGTTTGACCAGCTCCAATACGGACTGAATATACAGCCTTCGGTAATAGTTACGTTTTGGTATTACCCAATCCTCATATACAAGTTCAGGAAAATAATCACCATAATACAAATCTATTGCATTTTCATAGTATTCTATGGCTTCATCCGGATTCACATGCTTAAGAGTCTCGGCTTTATGTATGTATTCCTCAAAAAAATCGGTATCCAGGAACACATCATCAGTAAAGCATAATGAGTAACATCCATTATTATACAAGATGTTGCAAATATTATCACTGAAAAAATCTCCCTGGCACAAAAGCTTGCGTAA
The DNA here is from genome assembly GCA_036562185.1 of Thermoclostridium sp. Classification (GTDB taxonomy): domain Bacteria; phylum Bacillota; class Clostridia; order DSM-8532; family DSM-8532; genus Thermoclostridium. Next base: position 159,444 of record DATCKN010000090.1, on the reverse strand, counting down.
ACGATATACTATATTTTGCAATGTATTTTTAGGGTTTTCATATTCTTCATCAGGATATAAATTTTCCAGAATTGTTTCCGGAGGTATTCCTTTTCCTTTGTTCAATAAAAGATATTTAAAAAGATACCATAATTTTGTGGTTCTTCCCGAAATGTTATATAATCCTTTATCCTTTTGATAAATTTCAAATCTGCCCAAAGTATAAAACTGCAGCTTGTAATTGATTTTATCTTTTAATGTTGCTGCAATCATTAATTTCCCCCTCCACTTATAAATTCAGGCTTATTTTATTTATTCAAAAATACCATATAGAATTTGGCTGGCATTTCTGTGTTTTCTTTTCCGGGATTCGAAAATACAACCACATATAGAACCATATATATCCATTAGAATAGGTATATTATAACACATGATCTATTTATTTCACGCTTATTTTTTTAACAAAATGTACTTTTTTCAAAATAAAAGAATTTGTATATTAGAAAAAAAGTAATTACCATAATGGGTGATAGTGATAATAATGAAACACTCACAGATTTATTCCTCTGTGAGTGTTTCATATTTCATTTGATTAATTATGGCTTTCTACTTCTTATTTCTTACATTTTTTTGCTTATATAATTCTTTCCAGTCGTTACAATCAAAATTTTTATTTTTTTCAAACCAATCTTCCCACTCTTCCCAGTCAAAATCGAAATCAAAATCAAACCATTTGTTAATGCTGTCAAACCACTTCAGTTTATACCGGTTATTTGTAAAAGGCCTGAACACCTTACGGATTATTTCAAGATCGCTCTCATCCAGTCTGCGGTTTTTATATTGTTCAAGATTCCTGTCAAAACCTTCTTTTTCATACTGATCAATTATCACCTTTGCCAAATCAATGAGATCGAATACGTTAACATATCCATCCTCATTTAAATCGTATTTTTCTATAATTTCTGAGTCTGTTTCAGGTGCAGGTTTTGCCGGAGTAGGTGTGGGCTCTGCTTTTTTACTGATGATCTCAATATCTATGCCGGTGGTATTTTTATTGCCTGTTTTAACCGGTGTTGCATTTTTAATGTCTTTTCCGGTGCCGCCTTTATTATAGTAGCCTTCGTTAATATATTTTGTATTTTTAGTTATTATTTTATAAGATATGATGTAATCTGTTGAGGATACCGGTATGGTCAGTGCATAGCTTGCAGAACCGGAATCCTTTGGTATTTTTACGGTTTTGCTGAAACTGAAATCATCTGCCGCTGTAGCTTTTGAATTATTGTTATAAGCTGTAACTGTAACTTCGATTCCATTACCCGTTGCTTTTTCATTGTTTGGCAGATAGACCTTACCGGTTATATTGGTAAAGGGCAAAGTGGTTAAATCAATATTTTTTACGGTGTTAGCAACGTCTATCAATGTTACCTTGCTACTGCTCCTGGATGTTCCGTTTTTATAATAATATCCGTTTTCTACATATCCTTGGTTTTCAAAAGTGTAGTAAACTTTATACCCGTTTCGGACCGAATTTATTGGTACAATCAGTTCATAAGCTGCTTCAGAACTGTTTGCTTTTACTGCTACTTCCTTGCTGATTATAATGTCGTCATCACTGGAATCAGGATTTGAACCTTCCTGAACAGCCGTGACGGTGTATTTCAGATCATTTAACGGTTTTGTGGACTGGTTTCCAAGTATGATCTTACCTGAAATTGATTTTCCTTCTAAAAGCTCAATATCTATTCCTTTCACATCACCGGAGTTAAGATCTACCAATGTTCTGTTGTCTTTTATTGCAGTGGTTTGATCTTTATTATACCATCCAAATGGTGCATAACCATTCCCAACAGTGTAATACACAGAGTACTTAGCTTTGCTGTTCTGGCTTTTCGGCACCTGAATACTGTAAGCAATTGAGTTGCGCCCTTTTGGAATTGTCAGTTCAGTTGAAACCGATTTATCATCATTTTTATTGTTCGGAGTATTATTATCTGTTTCTACGATCAGTAATATCTTTACCCCGCCTGAAGGCGCTACATCATCTCCAGGCAGCGATATAATACCGCTGATTGTTGAATACCCGTTGGCAGCAATACCTTGAACAGTTAACAAAGACATTAATAAACAGGTGATTAGTAAAAACGATCCAATTTTATATCTTTTCATGACAACCTCCCGTTTTAAACCATTATTTTTAATAAAATCCATACCGGGCAAAACCTACTGTTAATTATATGGGATGTAGCTTAAACAATTCAGGATACTGTTTAAGTTCTGATTTCAGAAAAATTACAATTTGATTTTCACCCCCAAAATTACTCATATATTTTCTAAAATACGTTACGAAACTGAAAAGAAAAATTTAGGGGCAAAAATAAAACTGTCATTGAATTGAGAATTTAATGTAATATAACTGAAATGTATGATTTATGGTTATAATATTCCTGTGTACCAGTTAAGGATATCATACCCGAAAATGATTGAGAGAAAGGTTCCGGCAACAATAAATGGACCAAACGGAATATGGCTTTTTCGGTTTTTCAAACCTGTTATTATCAGGAAAAGTCCTGTTAAACCCCCGATAAAGACTGAAAACACCAGTGACAGTATTGCCAGCTTTAATCCTAAGATTAAGCCAATCGGGAGGAATATTTTTATGTCCCCCATTCCAAGGGCATCGGTGCCGTAAACAGCCATGCCTACCAGTGCGATAAGCAGCAGAAAACCTGAAGTAACCAGCATGCCAAGGATCGGTGAGTACCAGGACGCACCATCAATGAGCCTGTCGTTATGCCAAAAACGCAGAATGAACAGGATAATGCCCCCGATAAGTCCGGCAATTACCAGCCCGTTAGGAATTATCATATGATCCAAATCTATGAAAAATACAATTATTAACACGGACATCAGATATACTGTAAAAAGAAATTCAGTTGATAAGCCGAATTTAAGGTATAAAATAACATAGAGAATACCTGTAAGTAATTCAACCAAAGGGTATCTGAATGAAATTTCAGCTTTGCAATAACGGCACTTTCCCCTCAGAAATATGAAACTTAAGACCGGGATTAGATCTTTTGCCTTAAGGGTTGTTCCGCATGAGCCGCATGATGAGCGGGGAAATACTATTGATTTTTCCATTGGCACACGGTATATGACTACATTAAAAAAAGAACCCAGAATAGTGCCTGTAACGAAAACTAAAAACGGTATAAAGATCTCCATACCATCCAATCCCCTTAATCGGTTTTTAAAATGTATTAATAAAAATTAAATCACTTATTAACCTTATATAATTCATCGGATTTAGGAGGTGGAATTATTAGATCCCCATCTTCAGTTGATAATTTAATGTCATTGCCTGTTGTCATCTTACCGATGACAGCAGCTTTAATACCGTTATGTGATAATTCTGCGGTTAATTTTTCCCCGTTCTCACATGCAATTAGCATGCAACCGCTGGATATTAGCTTAAAAGGATCTATATTAAAGTGCTCACATATAAGTTTTGTTTCATTAAGAACCGGAATCGCATTTTTATAGACTATAGCCCCGCAGCCCGAAGCATTGCACATCTCCCATACTGCGCCGAAAACTCCGCCTTCAGTGACATCATGCATTGCATGAGCCCCGAACCTTGCTGCAATCGTGCCCTCCTTTACTACGCTGATGTTGTCCATCAAACTTTTCGCCGTTTCCACCAACTTTTTTCCGAACTTGTTACTTAATTCCTTTTCGTAATCAAAAGCCAGAATTGAAGTCCCCTCAAGGCCTGCATATTTTGTCAGGATCAGGTCATCACCGGGTTTTGCACCCGAAGTTTTAATAATTGTCCGGTTAATTGTCTTTCCGATGGCGGTAATGCTTAGAACAAACCGGTTAACTGCATCGGTTATCTCGGTATGACCGCCTATAATATCCACATTTGATTTTGAAGCTTCTTCCGTAAGCTGGCCGATAACATTTTCAACATCCTGCAGGGATGCTGCGGGCGGGATCAGCATTGTAACCATCAGTCCTATTGGCTCTGCACCACTGGATGCAATATCATTTAAAGCAACATTAACAGCAATCCGGCCAATCTGGTTTTCGGTGCCGGTTATCGGATCAGTTGATATAACGCAAATCTCCCCGCCAAAATCCACTACACCGCAATCTTCGCCAATTGAGGGCCTTACAAGCACTTCTTTTCTGCTATTGTGCAATTTATTCAGTACCAAAGAATTGAGTACTTCATTCGGCAGCTTTCCAATTTCCATTCAGTTCACCTTAATATGAATAATTTATCCTGTTTGCTCTTCATTTTTCTTTTCCATTCTCAGTTGATATATCTGCTCTCTGGCATTTTCCAAAAGAGCGGGTTTTACTTTATCCTTTTCAGCAGGATTCGATGCAAAGGATATCAGCCTGCTGAACCACAATGTAGCTTCACTGGTTATATTCAGTCTCTTTGCAAGTACACCTATGATATACATCAACGTAAATTCATCAATGTTGTTGTTCTTTGAGTTCTCTCGGGAAAAAGCCTTTTTGTAATAATCTAATGAATACTTTAAAAACCTATCTTCTTCCGGTTTATTGCCCATATACCTGTAAATCCATGCTATTCTGAGGCAGATCTTCGCAAACTCGGAAAATGGTGCTTCTCTTACCTGTAAATTGTATAAAATAATCTTGAATGCTTCAAGGGCTTTGTTATAATCACGCTCACCGGTAAATTCACGGCTTGTCCAGTTTTTTGTTATCTGCTCAAGCACGGCTTTCCGGCCATTTTCCGTTACTTTGTTAAAAACCGTATTATGGGCTGCATATCCACAATGACCACAAACCCAAGCTTCATAAAGCATCGGATTTATAAATTCATAATGAGGACAAAAATCATCATCCTGTTTTGATAATTTTATAAATTTTGAACGTACCTTTGTTATTTTTATTGTGCTTTCACATACCGGACATGTTACTTCAGAATCAAAAATCGGTTTCAGTCCAGTTGCCATAGCATTTCCCCCCCACTGTACATATAAAGTATCAAAAAGGTTTTAACCTATAATTTACTGCTCAAATATAAACTAAAAATTAATTCATCCATTTAGCTGCCACCTGCTCCTACCCGTATTTTTCTCTTTTTTGGCTGATATGTATCTACAGAAATTTTTTCTGTTTTTATCAGCTTTCCATTCATATCAAAGGTATCTCTGTATACCTCAACTTTATAGCCGGGTTGAGCTTCACGTTCAACTACAGTTTCACCCGATTTAAGTGAATAATCAATTATTTCTTCAACCCCATCGGGTTCAATGACCTGAACAACTTTTGTTCTGATTTTCGCATATGTCTTTATCTCGGGTTCGCGCCCCCATATCGTAACTATAACCCTGTTTCCAACAGTTTTTGCTTCAATAAGAACCGTGTAACCGCTGGTATTTTTGAACCTAAAATCAATATACCCCTGGGAAATGGTTGCATCCCTTCCTAATTCTACATATGTCGACGGAAGTGTGTGATTTCGCCTTTCCAAAACTTCAAGCCCGGATAACAGAACTGAATTATATATGGTTGACGTTACCTGGCATATCCCGCCGCCAAGCCCGTCCACAAGTTCGTTATTTACTATTACTTTCGCACGTTTGTAGCCGTTCTGTTCTGTCCTGTCCCCAAGAGTCTTATCCATTGAAAACTCTTCTTCGGGAAGAAGAAGAGTTTGATTTATCTTATTGCATGCAGTTTTTATGTTATGTACCCTGGCCTCATTTTCTGGGTTGAATACAGTTGCAAATTCGCCAAGCTTATATGTAATATCTTCAACCATTTGTGTCGTAACCTTTGGGAGAATCTCTTCATAACATAATTCGACATCTTCCCATACTCTGTTTATTAAAAAGTTATCTATCCTTATTAAGCTTTTTTTTACATCAACGGAAAAACCGGCTACATGAGGCCTTATTTCCACTTTTCCGTTGACTATGTTAATCTGAGCATTCTGAGGTTCTTTATAAGTCTTAATTCTAATATTTTCCAAAATGCCTGTTGTCTTCTCGATATTATAACACATTTGAGAAGTAATAAACAAATGATTTTTACGAACTTTCCATATTTCTCTTAGCCTCTCTATGACATTTCCTCTTCTTCCCGTATTGAATGCAAGCTCAACAGCTTTTTCATAATCGGGTAAATAATCGATATCACTGAAGTGGATTTTAAAATGCATATCGGGTACAGATAGCATTAAGTAATCACTCTGATATGTTTTGTCCAGGTTTTCATTAAGAATTCCAACGGCCTCTTCACATTTTAACCCTCCTACATCAATTCCGTCTATAAAAATATCCGGATAAATGGTATTTAGGTTTAAAATATAATAAGCATATATAAAGCAGAATAAAAAAAGCGAAAGCAAAAAGAAAAACAGAACCTTCCAAAGGTGCAAGCCTTGAAAGATTCCGTGTATTTTCCGCTTAAAGGTTGATTTATTTTTTGCCCTTTTAAATACCATATACATCACCAGTATATAGTATTCGGGCTGTGTTATTTTATTCTATTTCTATTATTTCTGCGCCATCCAGTGCTTTTTGGATAAGTTCTTCGGCATTGAGCACAGATTCATATTCTATTGCCTTCTGAAGCTTTGGTTTTGTTACCGGATGTTTTGCTACAAAAACGGTACAGCAGTCTTCATATGGAAGTATGGAAGTTTCAAAAGTCCCTATTTTCTTTGCAATTTCAACCACTTCGCTTTTATCCATGCCTATACATGGACGGTATACAGGAAGCGATACCGAACTGTTCGTAACCAGAAGGCTTTCAAGAGTCTGGCTTGCCACCTGGCCGATTGCCTCACCTGTTACAAGACCAAGAGAACCGTTTTCCTGAGCTATCCTTTCAGCAATTTTCATCATGAATCTTCTCATAATAATTGTAAGGTATTCCTGGGGACAATTTTGATTAATGGCAAGCTGAATTTCGGTAAAGGGAATTATATGAAGCTTCATACCCAGATTGTATTCCGATAAGGTTTTGCACAGGCGAATTACTTTTTCTTTTGCTTTTTCACTGGTATACGGATAACTGAAAAAATGAACTCCTTCAATTTTTACCCCTCTTTTTGCAACCATCCAGCCTGCTACAGGACTGTCAATACCGCCTGAAATAAGCAGCGTGGCCTTACCGTTTGAACCAACGGGCAGACCTTTTACTCCGGGTATTATTTCAGAATAAATATAGGTGTATTCCCGTATTTCAACATGAATTACAAAATCGGGATTATTAACGTCAACCTTTAATCCCGGAACTTCTTGAAGGAGTACGGCACCTAATTCCCTAGAAACTTCCATTGATTTAACAGGGAATTTTTTATTTGCCCGGTTTGTTTCAACCTTAAAAGTTCTGTAGCCCGATCCTGCCGTTATTTTTTTAGTCAGTTCAACAGCTTTCTCATAAATTGCTTCCAGATTTGATTCTATTTTATGAACAGGGCTTACAGAGGCAATACCGAAAACTTTAGTAAGACGGCTTATTGCATCGTCAACAGGGTAATCATCACTTTCAGGCTCAACATATATCCTGCTTTGCGATCTTGTTACCGATATTGGCCCCAAACCATTTAGAACATGCTTCATATTCTTTATAAGCTTTGATTCAAAGGCAGGCTTGTTTAAACCCTTCAGAAAAATTTCCTCATAACGCACCAATATTATTGTTTTCATATCTATCTCCGCTTTTCAGATTATAGTAAAATCTATGCTAATACCTTATTACAGGTATTATCTCCTTAACAGCCCGGATGAAGTTTAAAGCTTCATCAACGGTATTCATGCCCGAAAAACTCAGCCTTATCGCACCTTCGATATTTTCTTTGGGCAGACTCATTGCTGATAGTACATGGCTTTGTATGTTTTTTCTCGAAGAACATGCAGAGCCAACAGAAACTATGATATCTTTTGCTTCCAGATGATGCATCAGTACCTGTGCCTTCACTCTTGGAAATGCAATGTTCAGTATTCCTTCATAGGCATCTTCCGGCGAATTTACCCGGAAACCGTCACCCAATTCTTCACGAAGCCCCTGAAGAATTGTGTTCCTGATTTCCTTCATCCTCTTTCTGTTTTCTTCCATCCTGCCATGAATTATTTCTGCAGCCTTGGCAAAACCATATATTGCAGGCAAATTTTCAGTGCCGGAACGGTACTTGTTTTCCTGTCCGCCTCCGTGCATGATTGGTAATATATGGGTATTCTTTTTAATATATAATGCGCCGCAACCCTTTGGCCCGTGAATTTTATGTGAACTTATTGACATTAAATCTGCATCCAGTTTTGAAAGATTAATTGGAATTTTTCCGTAAGCCTGAACCGCGTCTATGTGAATCAATGTTCTAGGGTTTTTCAGGCGGACCTCCCTTATTATATCCTGGGCTTTCTGAATGGTACCCGTTTCATTATTAACAAGTATAAAACTGAACAATATGGTATTGGCATCAACCTCATTTCTGACTTCATCGAGGTTAATAAGCCCGTTAGAGTCAACATCAATGTAAAGAGGCGAAAAGCCTTCGGTTTCAAGATATTTAAAACATTCTAAAACCGACGGATGTTCTATTTTGGTTGTTATAATTTTGCTGCCCCTTCTTTTATTGGCCCTGGAAGTTCCTTTTATCGCCCAGTTATTTGATTCTGTTCCGCCCGATGTAAAATAAATACAGCCATTAGGCACATTAAGAGTTTTCGCTATTGCTTCCCTTGAATTTTGAAGGAGTATATCGGCTTCATTCCCCATTTTATGAAGTGAGGAAGGATTTCCATAGTGGTTTGAGTATACATCGTTCATTGCCGATAAAACTTCGGGATACACAGAAGTCGTAGCACTGTTATCAAAATAAACCATATCGGACAATACCGTGCTCCTTTCAACAGGTTCTATAGTGAATTATACTGCTTTTTTTAATTCAACGTTTATTTTTTCATTATCTATTATAACAATAGCATATGATTCTTCATCATTACCCCTCGGTTCAGAAATGCTGCCCGGATTTAAAATAATATGCCCTGGACCGTAGGTGAGCTGTTGCATGTGTGTATGTCCAAACAACAGCAACTGGATATTATCATTATGAGCCTTATCCTGAAGTTTTTCAATCCCCCACTTGACAGAATACCGATGTCCGTGCGTCAGAAAAATCCGTTGGCCTTCCACTTCAATTAGTTTTTCAACCGGAACATTGCCAATCATAAAATCACAGTTCCCATACACATATTCGAAACGGATATCAGGATATAACTGCTGTAATCTATCTACATCTTTACAATAATCTCCAAGGTGGATGACAATATCAACGTCCGGATTCATTCTCAGTGCTTTCTCGGCCAATGTTGTGTCCCCATGGGTGTCGCTCATAACCAGTATTTTTGTCATATTTCTGTGTTCAACTCCTATACTAGGCAAAGATATTAACGATTAAGCCTTTTTATTATGATATATGACTGATAATTTCTGACGCAGTTTTTCCAGAGCTTTTGCTCTGTGGCTTATTTGATTTTTTATATCTTCCGGCAATTCGGCAAATGTTTTTTTATACCCGGGTACATAAAAAATCGGATCATAACCAAAACCCGCATTGCCTCGAGGTACTTCGGATATAACCCCTTCTATTGAATCTTCCACTATCAGGTTAATATTGTCGGAAACGACGGCAATGGAACATACAAACCTGCAAGTCCTGTATTTATAATCAATACCCTTAAGAAGATTTATTATTTTTTTGTTTTTTTCTTCCTGACTTGCATTCTCACCTGCAAAACGGGAAGTAAAAATTCCGGGAGCTCCATTCAGAAAATCTATTTCAAGCCCGCTGTCATCTGCCAGTACAATATCGTTAACAAACTTTCTTAAAGTATTGGCTTTTATCAATGCGTTCTCGCTGAATGTTGCTCCAACTTCGTCAAATTCCGGATTATAACCCATTTCTTTCATTGAAACAACCTGCAGCGGCAGATCCTTTAAAATTGCCTTTATTTCTGTTATCTTTCCAATGTTCCCTGAAGCAATAACCAATTTGTCCATGTATTACTTATACCCTTTCAGCAAAACATTCTTCTGTATTGTAATCAGTTCAGCTATTCCCTTTTCAGCCATGTCAAGAAGTTGATTCATGGAATCACGGGAAAAAGGAGACAGTTCACCTGTAGCCTGTAATTCAATCAGCTGGCCGGAATCAGTCATAACAACGTTCATGTCAACGGTGGCATTTGAGTCTTCCTCATAACACAAGTCAAGCAGATTATTTTCATTAACAATTCCTACACTGACGGCGGCCACGAAATTTTTTACGGGAATTTCTGAGATTATTTTCTTATCAACTAGGTACCTGCAGGCATCCATTAATGCAATAAAACCGCCGGTTATTGAAGCTGTTCTTGTACCTCCGTCTGCCTGAATTACATCGCAATCTATAATTATTGAACGTTCACCAAGAACTTTGAAATCAACAACCGAACGCAGTGAGCGCCCTATCAGACGCTGAATTTCATTTGCCCTGCCATTTATTTTTAGCTTGTTAATATCGCGCACATTCCTGATCTGTGTTGAACGTGGAAGCATGCTATATTCAGCAGTTACCCATCCTTCACCTGAGCCTTTTTTAAACGGAGGAACCTTGTCGTCAACAGAAGCAGTACAGATAACCTTTGTGTTGCCAAATTCTATTAAAACTGAACCTTCAGCATGATATATATAATTTCTTGTAATATTAATTTTTCTAAGTTCATTGCTTTTCCTACCATCAATACGCTGCATATTAAGAATTCCTTTCGTCTTATAAAAATGATGCAAAACTGAAAAACAGTTTTGCTTATTTATTTTGAGTATATACTTTAAAATTACTCATTGTAAATATTATCATAACGTTAAACATAAAAAAATCAAAAGAATAAATGAATTCCTTTGATTTTTTTATTTACTTTTTATATAAGTTTTATGTAAATCTGCATTTTATTATAACAGCGGAATTATCTTCAGTATGCTTTCACATAAGGATTCTGCTGCCTTCTGCCTGTACTCCTCGGTATTTAGCTTGACAAGCTCCTGATCATTTGTCAGGCAGCCTATTTCCACCAAAACAGCAGGCATTTTGGTTTTCTTTAAAACAACGAAGTTTGCAGACTTCACACCAAGATCATTACTGCCCAGGTTTTTAATCATATCATTATGTATTATTGTGGCATACTCTTTCCCTTTATAACTGGAGGGATAATGGAAAGTCATGGTACCATGCATGGCTTTCATTAGGGCATTATTATGTATACTAATGAAAATATCAGCACCCCATTCATTAGCCATCTCGGCTCTTTCGTCAAGCCCGACAAATACATCTGTTGACCTTGTAAGTTTTACATTAACACCTTTTTCTTTCAGTAATTTTTCAAGCCTCAGGGTTATGTCGAGATTATACCATTTTTCATCGTTTCCATATGTTGCTCCGGGATCAGAACCGCCATGCCCTGCATCGAGCACAACCAATTTTCCGCTTGTAACCGGGGGCGTTGTATTCCCTGTATCAGGTTTTGATACAGGTTCTGATTTTGAATCAGTTCCGCTCCCATTTCCTGATCCGGTTCCTGTTCCCGTACCTGACCCTGTATTTGGTTCAATAATTATCTCATCGCTGTTGTTCGTATAGCGGAAACTATACTGAACATCATTATTCTGCCGGGTTATTGAAAGAAAAGCACTTTTTCCTGAAGTCAGTGTCTGTACCGATTGCATAACGGTATCCCCAACTTCAAGTTTCCCGCTTCCCAAATCTATAATGCCATTTGGGAAAACAAAGGTGAAGGCTTTTTGCCCTTTGTCATCCTCAATAATAATATCTTTCTGATTTTTCTCAATTTTATCCCGTATGCCTTTTCCGGTAATTTTAATTGAATACCTGCCGACATCACCTATCAAATCCATATTTTTTATTCCGGAATATGATAATTTCAAAGTTAAACGGTTATCTTTCCTATTGGCTTCGTAATCAATGTTACCGGGAATTTCAAGTACAATCCTCGCTGTTGATTTATCAAACTGCCCGGTACGGATTTTAGTATATAATCTGCCCGAAGGTGCTTTAACTTCGTCGGATTCAATGACATTATCATACAGGTCTATTACAATTCTTGCAGGGTTGGTCAACCTGAAGATTTTATAGCCTTTCAGAGCTACCGCATCAATAATAATCTTGTCAGTGCCCGCTACATATGAAACCGTTCCTGTGCGCTCACCGTTGCCACGATTTACTAAGTCTCCTGTTGATGGTACAGGCGTTGGCGTCGGGGTTACGGGCTTTGGTGTCGGGGTAGGTTTTGAGGCCGCAGGCGTTGGCGTCGGGGTTACGGGCTTTGGTGTCGGAGTAGGTTTTGAGGCCACAGGCGTCAGCGTCGGGGTTACAGGTTTAGGTGTCGGTGTTGGTGTACTTCCAATACCGTTTGAGATAACAATTTTTGAACCATTGTCTCCATTGGAAGAAAGTACCCAGCTAAAATCCTCTTTCCCTGAAATTCTTATGTTTAATTCATTATGTAGCTTGCTTTCGGATGCTATTATCCCATATAATATTGAGTTTCCCGGAAGAACCTGGGTTTTAATATTACCGCTTAAAGGCATTTTTATTTGCAGTATTTTTTCAACATTTCGATATTCAATACTGTATTGGTCAGGATTATTCTTTATTTCCTTTTGCAGGTTTATACCGTCAATCCAGACAGTCACTTCATCATCGTCTATAGAACAACGCAATGCACCGGTTCCAACCTCTTTAACCGCAGCAGGCGTCGGGGTTGGTGTTATGGGTACCGGTGTCGGCGATGGAGATGGTGTTATAGTAACCACCGGAGCGGGTGTTGGTGCAGCTGTAGGAACAGGAGTGGGCTTCGGTGTTGGTGTAGGTGCAGGTGTCGGCGTTGGCGTAGCCGTAGGTTTTGGAGCCTCAGCAGGTGCAGGTGCAGGTGCTGCTGACGATTCCGGCGTATTTGATTGCGCAGTTGCTTCAATTGTTATTTTTATGCCGTTTGAAACAACATTTACGGTATATTTCGGGTTACTGTTAATTTCAATAACAACACTTGCAATTTTTTTATCAAAATCTGCCTGGGCATATCGGACTTGCTGAACCGAACCGGCATAAACATTAAGACTTCCGGGCTTATCCATACTGGCATCCCCAAACTGGACACATAGCCTGTAATACGGGTTGCTATCCACCGGTGCGATTATGTAATGGTTTATTATCTTATTTGCGCCGGTTTCTATAAAGACAACTTCTTTACCGTTATCTGTGTAATATGATATTTTACTCACATTTCCTGACAGCTTTGCTTCTTTAACAATTGCTGAACTTTCTTCCTTATTGTTCCACTGAATAGTAAGGGTTTTATCCTTTGCGGCTACTGTATAACCAAAATATCCTGCGGTTAATGACAAAGGAACCATAGTATTTCCGTTAACAGTCGCGACAGGCAAATTTGAATCGGCTTTTACACCGTTTTTATATATAGCCTGATTACTAAAGCTAAAGTCCATCCTTTTTGAACCCTTCTGAACATATGCTGTTCCGCTCGTGCTGTCATAGCCTACCGTCATTCCCAAATAGTCCTGAAACACCTCTCTTAAAGGTACGTAGGCAACTCCCGAGATAACGATACATGGTGTTTGTGTAGGAATCCAAACGCCATTTAGTTCAATACTGTAAACATTTCCTGTGTATGTGGATTTGCGTCCGGCGATATCCACAATTATCTCCTGGGAAAAAGACATATTCGTTAACCATAAGCAAACAATCAGAATTAAAACCAAAGATGTAAAAAATTTTCTCATTTGTAATCCCCCAAAATGGTTATATTCATTAAATCTTTCGTCATTTTTTAATATTAAGCTAATAACAATTTGAATGATTTAACATAATGGTAATATTTTAATCTTCTTTTAACTTATACTCTTTGCTTTTTCATTTCTTTCACCTCATTCCGGTAATAACTTCAGACTCTTTGGGCATCAATGGGCGATGTCCCGGTGGCTGTATTTCATATAAAGCAAAAACATGGAAATCTCATTTATGCATAATACATACAGAATTGCTGTTGTATGTTCAGTAAGAATAGATATCACACCGGTTATATAGATGAAAACGGTGCTATTTCCAGCATAGTACACTGTTGTATTTTCCATGATTAAGATGAGTACATTAAAATTAATTGAATATTTTATGCAGGTTTTAAAATCCAATAATTTAACTTGATATAAAATGGCTGATAAAACAAAGGAATGTAATTAATGGTTTTATCATTCATTGTGTTGATACTGACTGATTATAGAGGTTCAAATCCAACTGGTATATACCGGTTTCTTTTTATGATCTGATTCCTGATAAGAAAAAATGCAGCCGCAGTACTTCTGAAAATAGTAACCCCTTCTGTAGGCTTCATTCTTCCCTTCCCTGTAAAACGGCCTGAAATCCTGATACAAAAAATCAATACCGTATTTTTTTGATGCAGATTCAGCTATTTCACGGATTTTTTCATGATCCTGCCATGGGCTTACAAGGAGTGTCGTTGTAAACGCGTCAAACCCCATTTCTTTTGCTGTTTTTGCTGTATGGTCAATTCTCAAGGTATAGCAAAACCTGCACCGGCGCTCTTTATTTCCTTCAAGGTTTTCTTTCCAGTAATCAACCATAACCAGGTCATGATACAGAATCTCAATATTTTCATCCATTGACAGGGATTTAACCGAATTTTTCCGTGCTTCATGCTCTGCTGAAGGATGAATGTTTGGGTTGTAATAAAGGCCTGATATATCAAAACAGCCATCGCTTTTCAGTTTCTGAATAACCCCGGTGGCGCATGGTGCGCAGCATATATGAAGTAATAATTTTTTCATTTTTCTCTCCTTTATACCTTACCAGATTATATCTAATTATAAATTAAAAGAAGCCCTGATGGATATGTAAGTTTTACCTGTTCTCCAGGTATACGCTTGTTGCAGGTATTGCCACCTCAATTCCCATTTCATCCATTAAGTACATAAGCTTTAAATTTACATCTTCTTTGATTGCAAGATATTCCTGATAATTTGTAGTCTTCGTAAAAAAGATAATAAGCAATTCATATGCATCCGTACCGAACCCGTCCAGGTAAACATAAACTGAGTCGGAGTGTACATCAGGGTGATTGGTCAGCATTTCCCTAACCCGTTTAATCAATTTTTCCATCTGCTCTGCAGTTGTTCCATACTTCACGGGAAGATTGAATTTGACCCTTCTTTTATTTCTTCTCGAACAGTTAGTTACCTGAGCTTTGGCTATGGATGAATTTGGTACCGTGACCAGTGTTTGATCAGGAGTGCGGATTCTGGTACTCCTGAAACCTATGTCTTCAACAGTTCCCTCCAGACCTTCGCATTGGATATAATCACCAACATTAAACGGTTTGTCCAGCATTATTGCAAGACCGCCGAACAAATTTGCCAGTGTTTCCTGTGCTGCCAGGGCAAAGGCAAGGCCGCCCAGTCCAAGACCTGTTAAAAGAGCTCCAAGGTCATATTTCCACTCTTTTGCGATAACGCTTATTGAAACGATAACCACAATTGCCTTGATGCCTTTATTTACAAACGGGGCCAAAAGATCATCAAGCGCTGATTGGGTCTTTTTTGTAAACTTTTCAAACATGCGCGAAATAATCCCTGCTGCACGGTAAATAGCCCAAAATACTGAATATATTATCAGTGAACGTATTATATGTTTTAAAAAGGACTCGTCTGTTACCTCAAAACCAAGAACTCTTACGGCAAAAAATAATCCTGCTGTAAAAATCAAAAGCCTTGCGGGTGGATCAACGGCATTAACCAATTCATCATCCAATGTTTGTTTTGATTTTGCCGTGATTTTTTTCATCAGCAATAAAACAGAATTAACCAGTATCTTTCTCACTGCAAAGGTAATTATTAAAATTGCACCTGCAACGATAATCCTCCAAATTTCTATACTGAGAAAAGTGTCTGTAAGGGTTTCTGAAAACCTGTTAATTGCTGTATTTAACCAATCCATATTGCTCCTTCTTTCATATATTGATGCTGTTTTGATATGATGTCATAATGTCTATACCTGTTTACTTAAAATCAGTATTATTTTGAAAGCATGTCGGACAGTTCCTGATGTTCACTGCAACCAAGCACTTCTTCGGGATTCTTTTTTTCTGTGTCATCACTGAAAAGGCCTCTTTTGTATTTAATTCTGAGTATTCTTTCAACCGACTCGTCTATTCTTTCAATTGATATTATACCGTCATTATACGCTTTTTTTATGCCTGAAAATGCGGTATCCAGGCTTTCCGGCATCAGCAGGATGTCAGCACCCGCAAGAATTGCCTTTACGGCAGCCTCATCAGAAGAAAAATGCTTTGTTATGGCCTTCATGTTCAGCGCATCTGTAATAATCAGCCCGTTAAATCCCAGCTCATTTCTTAGTATATCTGTCAGTATTTCGGGCTTAAGTGTAGCAGGTACGTTTTCCCCGGGAATATTAGGTGTTAATATATGTGCTGTCATAACACCATCAACCCCTTCATCTATTCCTGCAATAAACGGTAAGAGTTCGGTACTGAAAAGCCGTTCCTTAGTATGTTTTACAGTTGCAGTTCCATAGTGTGAGTCGGTGCTGGTATCGCCATGTCCGGGAAAATGTTTTAAAACTGCTGAAACAGAGTTGCTTTGGATACCGTTTACAGCAGCAGCCACCATCACGCTGACTTCCTCTGCGTTATTACCATAGGACCTTGGACCAATAACGGGATTATCAGGATTTGTATTTATATCGGCTACCGGTGCAAAATTCATATTAAAGCCAAGTGAATATATTTCTTCGGCAATAGCTGATGCCACCTGTCTTGCAATATCAGGATTTTTTGTTTCCCCTATCACGGAATTATCTGGAAAAACCGTTGCGTGCATCTCGGAACTCTTGGTTATACGGCTGACCATCCCGCCTTCTTCATCAACTGCAATAAAAAGCGGTATTTCAGAGATATTTTGAAGACCTTCCGTCAGGCTTGTTGTTTGCGGTATACTTTTAATATTTTCAGCGAAGAGAATAACTCCACCAATTTTATATTTTTTAATCGATGATTCTGTTTCTTCATCCACTTCCAACGCAGGCCCGCCTGCATTCAGTGTACTCAATGGAACTATAAAAAGCTGGCCTATTTTTTCATCCACTGTCATTTCACCAAGAATTGCTTTTACAGGATCGGGGGTTGGTGATACAGTACCGGTTACACTATTTTCTGTATCAGGTGATTCAGGTTCTCCCTGCCCTTTCCCACAGGCAAATAAAACCAGTAAAATTGCTATAAGTAAAATCACCAGTTTTTTCATATCCACTCAGTCCATTTCTTTGGTAAAATGCTTTATTACTGCTTTCAGCTCCTCAATATCAACAAAAGTGTCCCTGCATGGGCCGTTTGGCCTGTCATTTATTATGCCGTAAACAGGCAAACCTCTAACATCCATGATGCCCGACGAAAGATCTCTTTCACAGGCGACAGCGACAACAAGACCGGGCTTCAAATCATTAATGGCTTTTCTTGCAGATGTTCCGCCTGTTGCAAGAGTTACCATCACACCGAATTTATTAATCAAATCCTTTATTTCACCAAGGGTGCACCGTGCACATTGCCGACATTCTTTAAGCCCTTCACGTATACGGTAGCCGCATTCAGAACGCTGCAGGCAGTGGGGCAAAATTACAAGCAGTTTCCCGGGCAAAACTTTTTTACCGGCAGATAAAACATACTTATTGTTTGCTTTAATGTAAACTTTTCTTATTTCTTCTTTCCTGTAATTAAAAGTATTGCTTATAAATAATATAAAAGGCATAAAAAGCCTTAGTGCAATGGGCATAAACAGCGCTCCGACAAAATCGGAACCACCTGCATTATCTTCGCATCCGGTAAGGGTTTTATTGATTATTATAAATCCGGTTAAAAACAGTAAAAAAATAACCATAAGCAAAAAAGCAAGAAAAATAAAAATTATGCGGAAAATTTCCGCACTGAAATATGCTGCAGCAATTAATATTACTGCAGCCAAAATTAAGAAAACAATAATTACTGAGAAAGAAAGATTTTTAAAGTAGCTGTTCCGACTCAAAACGATCCCCCGGTTTTAATTCATGGCCGCAAATATACTGTTCAACAGTCATCCTTTTGCCGTTGTCGCATTGAATTTCATATACTCCTATAATACCCTTCCCTGTCTGCACCAAAAAATAACTTTTATTTATATCAATTATTGATCCTGGTTCCTTTCCTGATGCTTTTTCTTCATCAAGTACTTTTGTCTTCCATATACGCATTCTCTCGCCATTCAGGTACGAATAAGCACCCGGCCACGGATCGGTTCCTCTTACCAGATTGTGTATTGCTGTTGCCTGGGCTTCCCAATTGATTTTTCCCGTTTCTCTGACAATACGGGGAGCATAGGTGGCTTCGGATTCATTTTGCGGTATCGGAGTAATGATCCCTTTTTCCAGCCCTTGTATTGTTTCCAGTAAAAGCTCTGCACCAATTATTGACATCTTGTCGTGAAGTTGTCCTGCTGTCATATCATCATCAATACTTATTTCTTTTGAAAGCAGAATATCACCGGCATCCAGTTTTAAAACCGTCAGCATTGTCGTCACACCCGTCTTTTTTTCACCGTTTATTATCGCCCATTGTATGGGAGCTGCGCCACGGTACTTCGGCAATAAAGAACCATGGACATTAACCGTTCCGAACCTGGGAATTCCTAAAACTTCCGAGGTAAGAAACTGTCCAAATGCGCAAGTTACAAAGAGATCGGGCTTAAGTTGTTTTAGCTGCCCAACGGCATCGCTGCTGCCTATTTTTTCTGGCTGCATAACAGGTATATTATGTTTTTGAGCACATTCCTTAACCGGAGTATAAGTAACTTTATATCCTCTTCCCTTTGGCTTGTCTGGCTGAGTTACCACCATTACAACATCCATGCCGTTTTTAACCAGAATCTCAAGGCTTGGAACGGCAAACTCCGGTGTTCCCATAAAAACAATTCTCATAACTACACCCTTTTCATTATTGAAACTTTAATCTTCATTGTTGACGTCAATATAACGAATTACCTTATCCTCAAACAGTATACCATCGAGATGATCCATTTCATGGCACAGTGCTCTTGCAAGCATATCTGTTCCTTCAACCGTAAAAGGCTCGCCTTTTCTGTTCAATGCTTTAACCACCACACGGGCGGGCCTTTTAACCTCCCCATAAATGCCAGGAATGCTCAAACATCCTTCGGCAGCCTGAATTTGCTCGGCCGATTCCTCGATTTTCTCGGGATTAATCAGGACAATAGGGCCATCCCCAACATCTATAACACAAATACGTTTCAGTATGCCTACCTGTGGAGCTGCAAGCCCCACTCCATCAGCATTATACATTGTATCAAGCATATCATCTATAAGCTCATTTATTCTGTCACTAATCTCAGTAACAGGTTTGCTTTTTTTTCTCAATACTTCATCGCCTTTTTTCCGAATTTCTCGTATTGCCATTATGTTGCCTCCCAACTAAAAATAATTTGCATAAAACCAATATATTATTTACCCTTCAATGATGCCATTATATCATACTATAAGGATTGATATCTACAGAAACGGTGCACTCTCTCCTGTTTGAAGAACTATATGTATCATAAACCCATTCAAGGATATTTGTAAGGCTTTTTATCTTTTGGTGTTTCAGAATAATACGCCATCTATACTGGTTTCGCAGTTTTACCAAAGGTGAAGGGGCGGGATCGGATACAAAAATATCGGCATTTAAGTTACTGTTTCTTAATAAATCAGCATGTATTTTACCTGCAATTTTTCTGGACAGATCCTTGTTTTTCGATGACACCTGAATAAGCCCTATCTGATAAAACGGTGGCAGTTTCAGCTCTTTCCGAAGCTCTGTTTCCTGTCTGTAAAATTCCTGATAATCCTGTTTTATGGCAGCCTGTATACTGAAATTGTCAGGGTTAAATGTTTGAAGGATCACTCTCCCATGCTTTCCTGCTCTTCCTGCTCTTCCTGCAGCCTGGGTTATAAGTTGAAACGTTCTCTCTGACGCTTTATAATCCCCGCTTCCCAACAGACTGTCTGCAGATAGTATTCCAACCAATGTGACATCAGGAAAATCATGTCCTTTGGCTATCATTTGCGTACCAACCATTACATCAATTTTTTCGTTTTTAAATTTATCAAGTATTTTTTCATGTCCGTGCTTGCCCGCGGTGGTATCCATATCCATTCGTATTACCGACATATCCGGGCAAATTAACGGAATCTGTTCCTCAACTTTTTGAGTTCCGACACCATAGAAATCTATATTATCGCTTTTGCATGCAGGGCATGTGTCCGGCTTTGCCGTAACAAAGCTGCAGTAATGGCAAACAAGCCTTTTTTCAGCCTGGTGATAAGTAAGCGATACGCTGCAATAAGGGCATAATACTATATATCCGCAACTTCTGCACTGTACAAAATTGGAGTAGCCTCTCCTGTTAATGAAGATGATGGATTGCTCTCCTGCCTCTTTATTCTTTATTAATTCCTGGGCTAAAACAGTGCTGATTCCGTTTTTTAATCCTGAATTTTCTTCCATACGCATATCCACTGTTATAATCTCGGGCAGGGGTTGATTATTTGCTCGTTCGAGCATCTGAACAAGCTTTATTTTTCCGTTCACAGCCCGGTAATAGTTTTCTATGGATGGCGTTGCAGATCCGTATACAAGCAAAGCGTTGCTGAACCTGCACCTGAATGTCGCTATTCCCCTTGCATCATACTTTGGAGTCCTGTCTGACTTATATGATGTTTCATGTTCTTCGTCAATTATTATTATGCCGATATTCTCCAAAGGTGCAAAAACAGCCGAACGTGCCCCAATAACCACCCTCACTTCACCGTTTTTGATCCTTTTCCACTGATCATAGCGTTCCCTTATTGAAAGACGGCTGTGAAGCACCGCAACCTGTTTGCCGAACCTACCTTTAAACAGGCGTACTGTTTGGGGAGTAAGCCCTATTTCCGGTACCAGCATGATTGCGTTCTTTCCGTTTTCAATAACTTTCGCTATCACCTGCATATAAACTTCGGTTTTTCCACTGCCTGTCACACCATGCAGCAGTATTTCCTGGAATCCTCCGGAAGTCATTGATTCAAAAATACTGTCAAGAGCACGTCTCTGGCATGGTGTTGGCTCCCTCGGTTTTGATTCGGGCAAATCCGCATCTTCTACTATGGGAGCTGTTTCCACCGGCATTTCATATAAAGTAATATACCCCTTTTTTTTCATGTTATTTAATGTACTCATGGAATACCCAAACGAGTTTAACTCAGCAACAGGTATTGCGCCTTCTTCATAAAGAAGTTCCATAATACGTATGTAGTTTAGGCTTTTAACATTGTTATTCTGAACCATCTCCAGAAATTCTTCTTCATCTATGTTAGGGAATGCCACCTTTTCAGTTTTTTCCTTTACTTTCAGTTTAATATTGCTGTCTATTTTTATCAGTTGTTTTTCTTCCAGTTGATTTAAAGTTTTTCTTACCGGCTTTTTCAGAATCTGCTGAAGTTGCTCCAAAGACAGCTTTCGGCTATTTTCGGTTAAAGCATTAATAATATCCTGTTCTTCTTTATCCAAATCCGCCGGTTTATCTGATAATAGGATTACCTCTTCTTTGAATGACAACCCAAGGCCTGTTGGAAGCATGCATCTGATAGCCATGTCGTACGTACATATATACCGGTTTCTCATGTACTTGCATAATTCAATTAATTCCTCGGATAAAACCGGTGTTTCGTCAACAATTTGAGAAATCTCCTTTAATCCTGTATGTTCGCTGTGTTCTTTTACTTCCAAAACAAATGCCTCGCGAAGGTGACTGCCTTTTCCAAAAGGAACAAGTACACGTATGCCCGGCTGAATATAGCAGAGAAATTTTTCAGGAACTATATAGTCATAAGTTTTATCGTATTCTCTTGTACTGTTTTGTATAACAACGGATACGTACATCTTTATATACACCTCTGATTAATCCTTAAATTATTTTACATGATTGCGATGACAAATGAAAGAAAAATGCAAATATAAAAAAAGCCTGCTTGAAGCAGGTCTGACAAAAAAAGAGGCAATATTAAGTTACAACCTGGAAGAGATGATGGAATTTGATAAGCCTCATTATATCATAATGCATATTCCTTTGTTATATAATCGGGTATATCCTTAATATTTCCGCTGATTGAGAATACAAAACGTATATTATACCTGTCGTGCAGTTCCTTAATTTTTCCAAAAAAACTTTGATAATCCGGGTTTTCCTCTGCAATTAAATCAAGCCTGTCGATATACAGGGCTACAATGTCATAATTCGCTGCTATTAAACCACAGATAAAACCGTAGAAAGAACAAAGACTATCAATCTGGAATTCTGTAATGTTAACGAACCGAATCTCATGCCTTAGTGCTGTAATCAGTTCGTCGCTGGTATCAATAAAAACGATGTTTCCCTTGCACGCATCTACTATGCTGTGTGCATCTTCAATTAAATACTTTGTTTTTCCAACTCCTTTTGTACCGAAAACTACCTTTAACACTGATATCTTCTCCTTTTTATTCTTTGTCGCTCTTTCGTGCATTGTTATTGTCCCGGATGTGTTCCATCTTTGAAATGGAAACTTCATAAGCTGTCCGTTCCTCATTTGTGCCGTCAGCCAGTTTCTTTTGATATACTCTGCTTTGAATTCTTCCCCAGATCCTGATATTGTCACCTATTTCAAAATTACTTGCGTAACGGGCATTACGTCCCCATGCAATGCACGGTATGTAATCTGATTTGTTATAAGCGCGATTCACAGCAAGAAGTATGTCTGCAATTTCACGGCCAAAAGGTGTGGTTCTGTAAACAGGTTTTTTGCAGATAAACCCGTTTAAGAATATACTGTTTGTTACTTTTACCTCGTCCGGATTATCCAGAACAACAATGTCACGGGCAAACACTGTTAACAGAAGCTTATGACCTCCTTCACTGCTGTAGTTGTTGTAGCTTCTGAACTGCCCTTCAACAGCGACTATTTTTCCTACCTCAATTTTTTCAAGTGGTAAAAGACGCTCGGAAAACAAGATAGGAATATAATCATATGTATTGCTGAGCCTGGGGACTTCAACAGTAAAAGTATAAAATCCTTCTCCATATACTTCATGGCTAAATTCAGGCTTTGATACAATGCTTCCGGACAAACTGGCACTATTGTTTTCCATAACATTACCGGGCATGGATAAACCCCACTCCTCTCTGTCTTTCGTATCTAAAAACTAAATTCATCTCATGTTAGCTTATTCTATAAAATTTGTTTTTAGAAGTTTTCTTTTTATTTTTATCTTAATAGTTTTTTTACCCCTAATACTAAAAATTTCTCCTGTTTTATAAAAAATAGCTGCCTGGTACCTGGCAAATATAATAGAAAAAGGTTTATCCAGCAACATTTATATCAAAGCCAAAATTTAACTTTCCGGTTTACAATTTTATTATATCCAGATAAACGCTGTTATGCAACGCTTTTTCAGCTTTTTATCAATATCCTGCCATTTTTCGCCTTTACACAATACCACAGATTACTGAAAATTAATGGTATCATTTACCTTGTTCAAATTAACATCATACAGTACTGCAAAGGAAGCGGCAGCCAATATATCGTATGGATCCACAGCAGTACTGTTAAGATTTATTACATATTCCTGTGGTTCAACCCTTCTTCCGTTAGCTGTAATCAGGCTGTTCCTTATATAGCACAAAAACTGCCCGCTGATCGAAGGTTCACCGGTACTTGAGGTTGTAATATTTGAATCCCTATTAAAACCATAACAAAGTACCCTGCATATTTCTTCATCGGTAAATTTTGCTGTTTTAATAACATCACTGTTCAAAATAACTGTCAAATTTTTAAAGGATTTTTTGTTGGTGTGAATAATATTTGAAACAATTTTCCATTCGTTATAATCGTTTATAATTAATGTGTCAAATGGTATGAAATACAATGCCTCATCAACATCTGAATTCTTTATTTTTATTATAAGAATTTCAGTTCCCGTTTGTTCAATTGCCAAACAATAATCGTTCCAAGTTTCTCTGTTTTTAAAGTAACTGTATTCAGAAAAACTGACTTTCTTATTTTCATTGTTTAAAAAGTATTTAATTGTGTCCAATATACTCTGGGTGTTACTGCTTTCAATAATTCCGGCTATGTGCATTGTTTACTCCTGCTTTGCAATATCATCGGTGGTTCTTGTGATATTATCTTTTGCAATTATTATTTTGCTATTCAGAAATAACAACGCTCAAAATTCGCCCACACTTTTAATTCATGAAACTTCAGATATATAAGTCTTATCACTGCCTACTGCGCAAAGCATGGATTTTAACTCGCCGGTATCATTAGAGAACAGCCATTTTTCTATATTGCTTTCATCTATAATAACCGGCATACGATCATGGACAGCCTGCATTTTATTATTTGCATTGGTGGTGAGGATTGTAAAAGCCGGGAATATTACATTTTCATTGTTTTTGTCCCTGAAAAACCAATATAATCCCGCCATATAAAAAAGTTTATTGTCAATGCTGATAAAATGCTTTATTTTTTTATTTCCATTTGCTTTCCATTCATAAAATCCTGTTGCGGGTATAAGACATCTGCGTTTTTGAAATGGTGCTTTAAACATTGGCTTTTCCGAAGCAGTTTCGGATCTTGCGTTTATTATTAGCTTTTTTCCCTGATGCGAAGGAAATCCCCATTTTACAGCATGTACTTCCCTTTCTCCATTATTGGGAGTGATAATCGGAACGGTATCGCCAGGGTATATCTCACCATGTTTTTTCAAAAGATGCTTCTCAACCTCAGAAACAAGCCTGGCAAAATCATCCAGCTCTTTCTCGGGAATATAAAATCTTCCGCACATATAGAACAAATCCTTTCCTTAATAAAACATAAACTGCTTACATTTATTATAATCCACCGCAACATCATCTTCCAGAAAAAAATAAATTTTACTTTTACAATGTATTATAACGAAAGCTGTTTTAATTCGTATTTTCCAAAGGCAATCGAGGTTTGCCTTTGGAAAAAATTTTTGCAAAGTTTTCTGCATATTAAAATGGGTTAATGCCTGCAACTTATGGATTGCACTTACCGCATGGCAAAGCTCCCTTCAAAGCGCATTCTTCACGGCTGTCATATACCTTATCCTTAAGGGAAACATCGGAGCAATTTTCTCTATGGTAATAATAAAGCCCATTTTCACCTTGCTCTATGTAATATAATCTTTTTCTGATAACTCTGGCAGCACCCAGGGCAAAACTGTTGAACCTCTCACCGCCAAGCCCGATCGGAATGCCCTGGAAAAACGACAGAATGCCTATGTCTTCAATGTTTCTCTGCCAATCATCATCAGATATCGAAGGCGGGTTAAACTGATAAGTAATGCCGAATAATTTTGCGTATTTATTGTGTTCATTTATAGCAGTATTTACATCACTTCTAATTGATTCAGCAATTGTTCTTTTCCGCACCTGTTCAAATAACTCACCATCCTGTATTATTTCATCGTCCGGCAGGCTCTGCACAATAACTTCACGTTGTCCCTCGTAAAATTTGGCAGCGGCAATATCTAACACTGTAGTGTAATCGTCAAGGGTAAAAAGATATACAAGGCCGTCTTTCTCATATACATATGGCTTTTTTGGTTTCCACAGCATTTCCTGTATTTTCTCACCGTTCATGCCTGTATATGTTTCCATTGAATATATCCAATATCCGTCATAGTCAATTATAACTATTACCGGAATGAATGCATTTAAGCGTTGTTTTGCCGTATTGTCGCCGGTTATGTTAAGGTTTGCATAAAGCGTCTGATAAAACGCTTCAACAGCTTTTTCCTTTGAAATTGTTATCCTGTCGTTTATTCCTCTTATGATCATTGCATTTGAAGCATCTTCAACGGCAGTATCAAGGTACCTGTTTAGCAATATATTTTTATATTCAACGTTTTGCAGGTTATTTGTTTTTATTCTCATCATAAAAGCAAAGGGCAATGCTATAATTACAAAAAGAACCGCCGAATCAGTTATTTTCATCCCTCACCATCCCCCCGTAAATAACATAAATACGTTTTACAGGCAATTCCGACATCAACAGCATTTGCTGGACTTTTGTTGCCGGCGTTCTGTTTGTATTTGAAACCTTTACCGTGAAAATATCCCCTTTGGACAGATAATACCTGTCTGAAGGTTCATGAGGATTTTCAGGAAATAACCTGTCAAGAATTTCATCAGTATATGTGATCCTTGCATTTACATTATAGTAATGTTGAAATGACGTCATGTCAACAGGATCTGTATAGACTGGATCTATACTGCTATGTATATGTTCCATCGTTATTTCGTAAATGTTTCCGGTTGCTGACAATGATTGGCTGAACTGCATGTACATAAGGGGCGTAATATAGCCTAAATTTCTGACTGAATCCACAAATTCAGCTGTTTTATTCAAGACAATAACTTTTGTAATATCATCCTGTCGTGTTAACATATTTTCTACCGGAAAGATGAAAAATAAAAACATTGAAACAACCAATGCCATTATTTTGCTAAGTGTCTCTGACAATTACCTTTCACCTCCTGATTCCTGATATTTGACCAGGATTACTTCCCCCGAACTGTTAATGACGTATTCCACCGAATACATTGCAGAAGGGTTTACCAGGTTAAAATCAAATATATTTATGTCCACGGTTTTGGGAACAGTCACCGAGTTAATGGAAATATCTGTCTCAAGGCCATTACTGACCGATGCAATGATGATTGCCCCTGAAACTTTGTCCTGTCCGGGCTCATGGTTTTTTGTCCGGTAAACCGGCCCCCTTTCAGTGATATTGTTACTGACAATCTCAGTTATTACGCTGTTTTTCCGGTATAACATAAAAAACAATGTAACTGCGGTTATTATTAATAAGGCAATACTGACAGAAGACAGGGCTTTTGAAACATTCTCATCCATATGGTTACTCACCTTCGGGAAATCCTGATGTTCTGTTTTTTATTTTTGCTCAAAAATCAGCGCAATTATTGTTCCGTTTTCATCACGTACAATCGAACCTAAAAATACACCATTGGGATTTACATATTCATCATCTGCTACATCGATTAAATCAGAGATATTCCCTGTATTCCCTGAACTCTCAATTTTTTTATTGGTAATATCAACATAATTGATATACCATTTACCCGAACGGTTCTTATTTGTTTTAACCTGTATTCCAATACGCTCATCCTTGAATTTTCTGACAGCATTTACAACTTCACTGCCGCTTACTTCCATACCGTCGTACATTGTGTACTCGGATTCGGCCAGTTCCACATTAATCCTGTCAAGCTTATTAATGGTTGCAATAGCCGTACTTTGCCCAGAGCGCATCAGTATAAAGCCGATTGATACCACAACCATGGTTATTACTACACCCGCACCAATAATAATTGCTTTTAATGAGTTTTCCATAAAAACATCTCCTCCCTGTTATATAAAAATTTAATTATCAGAATATGTTAATTAACTCCTCTGAGAAGCTAATTAACTGTCTTGCACTTATCATGACAAAAGGAACCAGCAAGTAGAGAAAAATAGTACAGCTCATAGGGATAAAGGCAATGAACTTCCCCCACATGCCTTTCCTGTTTACCATTATTTCATTATCCTGCTTTCTTTTTTCCTGGTAATACTCTCTTTCCAGCTTTAGCTCGTCAAAAGCCTGTTCAATTGTTATCTTGTCAGCTGCCGAAATAAGATTTTCTATGATTCTCACAAACGGGGGATATGGTTCATCAATTATTAATTGTTCCAATGCCTGCCTGTCCCCGTATTCATAATCATTAATGCATTTTTGAATAGATGCTCTGAATATTTCTGCAAATTGCTCCATCCAGTGCAAAATATCCTCTGCATTAATTCTTTCTATATGCATTAACATGAGAATTATCGTATGAAACTGCTTTACTTCATCTTCCATGCTCATTCTTAATATGCGTTCCCTGAAAAGCAGCATCCAGTAAGGTATGTTGTATGAAACAGCTGAGAATACTGTACAAATCAGAAGTTCCCACCATTTAAAACTATTTGCCCTGTACTTTTCAATTTTGTCAAGGATTCTTTTTGCGGCAATTGCGCAGTTTGAGTTTACATAATTACCCTCAAGGTTGAGCCTTTCTTCCAATTCATGATAAGTAACTTTTTTATTCTTAAATTCTTTTATATACCTTCTGTCATGATTTATTATGTCAAGCTCGGCTTCTTTATCAATAGCGGGGTCATAAGCAGCCATTTTTAGATTCAACGATGAATATAATATATTATTCCTTATAATCAAGTGGACGTTCAGGATAATTACGAAACTTATAATAAAAGCCATAATTGCATATACATATTGCTTTAGTATAAATTCGCTGACGGTCATTTTAAAGCCGGTTTTATTCAAAAGCCTTTCATATTTTAAAGACCTGGTGTATTTTTTCTCTGATACGGAATTAATACGGTTTCTGATCGCTGATACTTCCAGCAATACCGCATATAGTTTGTTTTTAAGGGGTGAATACTCCGCATTGGACTGAAATTTTCCTATCAGCTGATAGGCCGCTATTGCAAGGGCAAACAGCACAATAACTGCAATGAAGCCATATGCACCGTCATAATATTCATTAAGCTCGGGAATATTTGTTACAGCCCACTTTTTTATAGGGGTTAATGTAAATATCGGAAATACTGCTATTGTCGAAAGGCTTTGAAACAGATATCCAAGTTTCTCACGTCTTAATAATTCCATGTTGATTTCCTGTTTCAGGTAGTTCAGATTGGCAAGATAAATGGATTTTCCTTCCGGTGACTTGTCTCCGAAGCGCTGAACAAGATAACTCATTGTGATAAATGTTCTCATGTACTTGTTAGGCGCGATTTCATTAAACCTGTTTATCCGATCATCAATATTTGTATCTGTTAAAACTTCATACATCCTGTTTGCATGCAGGGACATCTCATAGCCGCATTCTCCTATGCTGTCATAAATTGCTTCATCAATCATGCCGTGATCGTGATAATGATGGCGTACGTTTCCAAGAAAAGCTTCAAACTGCCTTAACAGCTTGTTATCAAGCTTATCAACCAGCATTTTTATTATCTGGTTATGAAGTAAATATACCGTGAAAATCGAAATAAAAGTAAAATACATGTTCTGGCTTAAAATAAGCAGTATAACCAGAATAATTAAAGAAATACCCAGGGACAGATAAGTGAATCTCATAGTTTTTCTTCCAATTGTCCAGTCATCGGACAAATCCAGTATTTCAATCCGCTTTCTTATTTTATCCATATATCTTTTTAGAAGGGTAAACTTCATTGCCATCCTGTAGGACGAATACAGAAAGTCTTTTTTCATCTTAAGGTTTACTTTTATATCATTTTTACTTTTTAATTTAGTAAGTAAAATACAGGCAAAGATCAAAGCGATGACCGATAAGGCAAGAGTAATGATTAAAACCACTAACAGAGCATTCTCCTTCATAATGCTTCACTCCGGCAAAAATATTTGTTTAAATATGACTTGAATTCCAGTTGCTCTTCATTCGTCAGGTTTTTCATAATAGAATTTATCTGAATGCTGCTTGGAGGTGAACAGGCTTTATATGAGCCATTTTCATAAACCACAATGTCCCGTGTTTCAAAAACCTTTCTGTCAGTCATTCTAATAAAAAATTCACGTGCCACTTTGAAAAACTCGTTTAAGTCTGCTTTTCCATCGGTGACTGTTATTTCAGGGTAATCTGTATTTTCAACCGGGATTATCTCTGTAATTCGTTCAATGTACCTGTGTCCTGTAATATCCCTGTTCATATGGATATCAAAATTAACAACATCGGCCACCTGCTGCTCTGCGATCTTTTCATTTGTGAACACGCCTGTCTGCAACAAATTGTTTCTTAGCGACTTAACCAAATCCACGGTAGTTTTTGCATGGTGTGTAAACAGGGTAAAAAGGCTTGCTACCTGTGCCATTTGTATCATTAATGCGCTGACCGGGGCAGTAGCAACCTCACCCAGTATATTTACCGTTCCGTCTGTTTTTTTCTGAAGGTCGAGTCCTTCCTGTCCTGATATCGTTGTTGTTTCCCTGAAAGTGAGAATATTTCTCTCGGGATATATTTTTCTAAGATGCAATTCAAACGCCATTTCCTGAATCCGCAAAGTAAAGGCAGGATTTATAAATTTTATAACAGACATCAGAAGCGTTGTTTTTCCTGTGCCCTGGGATCCTGTAATAGCTGTAACCCGGCACCCTTTTATAAGCCACTTTATCAGCCCTATTGGGATTTCATTATTGTCATCTGTAATTAAATCCTCAATCTCTGCCTTTTCAATACTGTCAAATTTCCTTACAAAAAATGCCCAGGACTCTGAAAACGGAGGTCTTACAACAACCACCCTGCTCCCGTCTTTCATCTCATTTACCTTATAGCCGTTGCTTTCACTTAGCTGCCCGGGGTAATTATAGCGGTAAATGTTTTTGCATACGCGGATTAATTCTGCTTCTGAGCCAAAACTTAGGAAAGGAAGGTGGATTGTTTTACCTTTAAAAAAGATCCAGACTGAATCATAGTTTGACGGCATCCTAGAAATAATTGAAAGGCTTGTTGTCAGGTCGGTTTCTTCATGAAAAGCAGAGGGTATTCCTGATACTCCGCCCGATACCCCGTCTATGCGCATATCCCGTATTTCATCAATTACGCCAAGTCCCTTGTATAGCTGGTAAATCCTTTGGGATATTATATTCAGTTTGTCTTCAAAACTGGTTATAAAAGATTTTTTTGCAAAAATACTTTCAATCTGTTCTTTTGATATTGCATAGGATGTACCCTCGCCGGTGATCACAGGACTGTCAAGGTTATATTCAAGAATAAGCTTTTCCAAAGCTTTATAGCCGTATTTTTTCTTGTAATGATAAAGAAGTATTTCGAATTTATCCTGTATTGTTAAATTTCTTGGATTATCAAAACTTATTATCTTATTAACATTGGTTTCATCCACATTATAGGATTTCACAAGAATATCCTTAATAAAATCCTTAATATAGTTCTTTGCATTTATGTCACCATATGTACAGCTTTTTAGGGCCTTACGCAGCTGATTCTTATTGTGAACTCTCTTTTCAAACTCCTCTTTTGAAATATTAAGTTCATATAAGTTCGTTTTCAGTATATCATTAAACGCTTCTTTTATAAACAATAGAATAGAATCAATTGTGTACCGGTCCTCTTCATAAGTCATGGCTTTCTTTTTAGCTTTATTGTCATCCTTAAAATGCAATAAAATGAATACAACCAGCGAAAGAACTGTAAGAACTGTAAGGAGCTCATTCATTCAACCCACCTGCCCTGACTCTCTTTCGTTCATGCCTAAAACCGTTAAAATTGATTCTGCTGTTTCTGCTACACTGGTAATAAAACCATTGTGCAGGTCATTTT
This sequence comes from Thermoclostridium sp., assembly GCA_036562185.1. GTDB lineage: Bacteria > Bacillota > Clostridia > DSM-8532 > DSM-8532 > Thermoclostridium. The sequence continues at coordinate 127,815 of DATCKN010000090.1, read as the reverse complement.
TATCGGTATCGAGGTTTTTGATAAAAAAGTCGACCGCCCTGCTTTCAATACATGCATCAGCAAATTCGATATTATATGGTATTGAATATATGTTCTTCAGATTAAACCGTTTTTTGATCCTCTTTATGTTGAATCTTGAGTTTGCATCGTATTTGCCCAATACCACGAATGCCTTTTCCATGTAATGGGCGTAATTTTGCAGAAAGTTTTCAATGATATTGGGATTTTGACACAGGTTTACAACTAATAAATCCGAGTTCTTAATGATAATCTGTGATATTTCATTATTGCCCGGTGCAGTATCAATAAAAACAAGATCATAATATTCTGCGGCCAACTGAAGAATTAATTGGATAGTTTCCCTGAGGCTGTTTTGATAAATATTTCTGTTTGTAATTTTTGTACCGGTTAAAATATCCAGCCTGTTTTTTAAAACAGTTGTTGTATAACTTGATATACCGTCCTTTTCCATCCTGTTAAACTTAACGAACCTGCTTAATGCATCAATTCCGGTTTCGGATAAATCTATAAGACTGTGCTCCATGTATGATCTGTCAATAAAAGCGGTTTCCAGCGTACTTCTGTCGAAATGATTATGAGCGATTAGGATGCGCAAACGGTATTTAAGTGCCGTGTAAAGAGCTATGGCAATTAAATTATCAGTAGTACCAATTTGATGGTAATTGCTCCAGAACGAAACCTGCAATGTTTACCCTCCCATCTGGGCTTTTCTCAATGCTTTTCTGGCCGATTTAACTTCTTTCCCGAAGATTTCCGTTATGCAATCCATCAGCATGTTTTTGTAATCTTCCGGAATTTTGGCGAACCTGTAAATATCATCATATTGGCATAGAAGCCTGGTTGAGTATTCATCATCGTTAAGCCGGAACTCATATTTAGCAAGGACATTTGTAACCTGGCCTGCCTGCAGTAATGAATCTATATATCTTGGCCGGATTTTGCCGTAAACTGTGTCTCTTATAATCCGTACAGAATCGGGACCTGTGGCCAGATTTCTTAGCCAGGCCGAAAGTGGTATGGTGTGATGCCTGTTACAGTCAGTTACAATATACAATACCTTTAAAAGCTTAACATCTTCATAAGTTTCAGAATTAACACCCAAATCAACCAAAACAACCTGGTAATCCTTTACTGGGAAATCTTTCAGCGGAATATTCTGGCATCTTAAATAGACATCAATACCTCTGTACTCAAGCCTGTCGTCCGAGATAGATTCGGCAGGTACGTGATAATAAAGCTCCTGTTCATGTGACCTGTCGATTACGGCAACTTTATCTCCGGTCAGATAGAGAATCCTAGACAGATACAAAATAATATCTGATTTGCAAAAACCAGCAAAACCGATTATTTTAGTATCTTCGTACATTGTTTTCATCTCCGTTAAAAACCATATTTCCAAATAGTTCCGCATTCTTTGCCATTCGTTACCGGCTTTATGAACACTGCCAAATCAGGGCTGCCGGTACGTAACCGGTTTTTACCTGATATCATGTCAAAGAACCTGGGGAAAACCGATTGCTAATTGAAAACTTCAGTATTTTCCCGGTTAAAATTTACCTTTTCACCGGTTTTATCACGAGGTGCTTCCTGGGATTGGATGAGCTCTTTATTCTTTGATATTTCTTCATTAACACCTGTTGTGACTTTACTGATATCTTCTTTTGCAACTGAACTGAGATTACTTTCAAGAGAAGCCCTTAATTCACGTGCTAGAGCATCGGACGCTTTTTCAACAATATTCGGATCCTTGCGCATTAAATCCAGTACATTCTCGTTTGCAGCATAAAATGGCACTGCAGCCTCCTGCAATTCAGGCATGATATATGTGGCAACATATATTTTTGTTCCGGGATGGATATACGCATCTATTATTGCACTGCTGATATTATGAATTTCAGACTCATCCAGCCAAAGCCTTACAGTATTTTCTTCAAGAATTATATCTTTTATTTGCTTTTTGCTTAATACGATATAGTTTTCCCCGTTCGGGAAAAAGATGCGCACATCCACAAAATCCCCTTTTTTCTGATTTGACTGCAGATAAAACATATTAAATTCCTGTTCGCGCAAATCATTATCCAATTTCTCTTCAGCAACTGATGTTTTAAAAACCGGAGCTCCTGACGGAAGAAAAACAGTGTTTACCTTTCCTATGTCAGATTCATCAAAAAGCCTGGCCTGAGGAAAATCCAGTTTCATTTCAACAATATCAAACATATCCTGTGTTAATACCGTACCAAAAGGTATATCCTGTTTTGGTACATAAACACGCCTGTTAAGTGAATACAGATCAAATTTAAGCTGCTCCAGTTCATCCTCATATGTTTCAACAGTTTGCGCTAGTTTTTTTTGATACAGGTAATATAAACCAGATAACAGCAGAAGAATAATGGTTAATGTAAAAATTACCGCTAAAACAGAAAACATTTTTCTTTTTCGGAAAAAGGCCATTTTTTTCACCTTCTGTTATACTTTTCTTATCTGGAATATCTTTTGGTATATGCTTTCTATCTCATTATTTACTGCTGGATCGGTTTTCCATGGATTTACTGCATATGGAACCGATATTATGTTTATCTTTTTAAAGTAAGACCTTATTATGTTAATTGATTTTTTATCCTGCATTGGAAACGTAAGATATGTATTTGGGAGCTTCAGAATGCTTTCGTATTTTTTTACAAATGCATTAATTGCATATATTTTCCAGTCAGCTCCTGGAGCCATGATTATCCTGATGTCACTTCTCGGCATTAATCTGGATATGTATTCATCATGGATACCGTAATCAATTAAAATATAGTCATAGTCTGACCTTCTGAAATTGTCGATTTTCTCTGACCCCATTGACGGGTAAATACATAACCCCTTTATCTGATAATAGCCCAGTTTCTTTAGCTGCGGCTCTTTATTCAACAGCATGCAAAGATCTAAAGTATCTCCTGATTCATAGTACTCCAGAACCGCTGTTTTATAATGTTTATTTTTAAGCCACATACCGAACAGAATGCAAAAATGCGTCACGCCGACACCGCTCTGTATACCTGATACGCTTATTTCTACCGCATTTTTTCCCAATGTTTGGTATTTAACGTGTCTCGTATCATTGCACGAGCAAATGGCTTTTTTTATTTCTTCTACGCTCATGAAACGTTCGTCGGGATCTTTTTCAATACATCTCAGAATAACAGAACTTAAATCCGGTGATACACCTGCATCATCCAGTAGATCTTTCATCTGGTGCTCATTACATTTTAGCGGATGAATTCCGGTAAGCAAATGAAATATTGTCATGCCGAAATTATATATATCGGTTCTTACGTCGGTTTGCCCTGTTCCATACTGTTCCGGTGCAGCATATCCCGGGGTTCCGAGGTAAATCGTATCATCGCTGTTATTTTTCTTGAATTGCCTGGCAGTACCAAAATCAACAAGCTTGATTGTTCCATCTTCGAGAACTATTAAATTTGAAGGCTTCAAGTCCCTGTATATTATAGGTTCAGGGCAGTTGTGCAGATATGACAATGCATCAAGAATCTGTATAGCCCAATTTAACACTCGTTTTTCGTCTATTCTGCCGTTGAGCTCAATTAATTCCTGCAAGTTAGGGCCTTCATAGTAATCAAAAACCACAATGGTTTTACCATTCTCCCTGATAACGTCAACAACACGCGGAAAAGCAGGATGATTCAACTTTTTCAGGACTTTTAGTTCGTTATCGGCCGAGGTATCATCAGAAGGTATTATTTTTAATGCCCATGGTGTTCTCAGCTGAATATGATATGCCTTATATACTTCTCCTGAACCCCCTGCTCCAAGCTTTTCAACAATTTGATATTTACCGCTTACTACTTTTCCTGTCATTTACACTCCTCACAACTCCCTTTGCATTTGTATAAGGTGGGCAATTCCAAATCTGTGAACATTGCAGTTATCGAGTAGTATGCTGTAAATAAGAGAGTAATTTCCATTTTAATACAGAAAAGCACAATATGCAATTATGGTGATTGGAAATATTTGTTATTACTATAGTGTTTTTTGTATGAAAAAACTGTTATTTGGGATGAACAGAAATTTCTATCAAAAATTATTGAAAAAAAGGTATATTATATTGATTAAAAAGATTTGAAAGTGATATATAAAAAGGACAGCTGCTGAACATACATATCATCTCAACATCTGTCCTCGGGCACGACAAAAATATTTATGGTTTGCAAACAAGAATTGTTATCGGCGAATGATCCGGATAAACCAATAACACTCGGAAATCATCATCTATAACTTCATTTTTACAGCGCGGCGGGCTTGTAACTGCCACTTTGTACTCAGAAATACCTTGCTGAAAAAGCACGTTCTTTGCTTCTTTAAGTGTCATTCCGGTTAAACACAATTCATCCATTTTATACTTCCATTATTTCATCAATTTTAGCGGCTACAATCTTGTCTATATTTTCTATGTAACCATCGGTTATTTTTTGGATATCTGTTTCACTTACTTTTAAATCGTCTTCAGTTATTTCGCCGTCTTTCTTCAATTTCTTATACTGCTCCATTGCATCACGCCGAATCTGTCTGATAGCTACTTTTGCATTTTCGCCTATTTTCTTCACCTGTTTAGTCAGTTCTAAACGGCGTTCTTCTGTTAAAGGAGGGAATATCAGACGTATTACTTTGCCATCATTGTTTGGATTCAACCCAAGGTTTGCAGCGTTAATAGCCTTTTCAACATCTGACAGGATTTTAGAATCCCATGGCTGAATCACGATTTGTCTGGCTTCAGGAATACTGATATTGGCAAGCTGATTCACCGGTGTCGGAACACCATAATACTCGACGGTAACCTTGTCCAAAAGCTTTGGATTTGCGCGACCTGCACGAATACCTGCAAGTTCATCATTTAAAACCGCAATGGTTTTGTCCATTTTTTCAGTCACATTTTTGTATTCCTTTTGCATTATTATACCTCCCTTGCAATATAAGTCCCTATATTTTCACCTCTAAGAACCCTGATTATATTATCGGGCTCTTTTATACCAAAAACAATAACAGGAATATTGTTGTCCATGCAAAGAGTTGAAGCTGTTGAATCCATAACTCCCAACTGACGGTTTAATATGTCCATGTAAGTGATTCTGTCTATTTTCACAGCATTGCTGTTAATTTTCGGATCCGAGTCATAAACTGCATCCACGTTTTTTGCAAGCAGAATAGCTTCTGCATCAATTTCTGCAGCTCGTAATGCAGCTGCTGTATCTGTAGTAAAAAATGGGTTTCCTGTTCCACAGGCAAATATAACAACACGTTTTTTCTCCAGGTGTCTTACAGCACGGCCACGTATATATGGTTCTGCAATCCTTCTCATATCGATAGCAGTCTGAACACGGGTCGGGACTCCTCTTGATTCAAGAGCATCTGCAAGAGCCAATGCATTTATTACCGTAGCAAGCATCCCCATATGATCCGAAGTGGTTCTGTCCATACCTTTTCCTGAACGGCCTCTCCAGAAATTACCGCCGCCTACAACAATAGCAATTTCTGCCCCCATATCTGCAGCATCTTTTATGGAAGAACAGATGTCACCGAGAATCTCCTGATCCAACCCAAACCCTTTATTTCCTGCAAGAGCTTCACCGCTGATTTTAATCAAAATCCGCTTATATTTCAAACCCATATAATTCCTCCGGCATTTTTATTTGCATTTAAAAGGGTATATTAATATTTCTTATTAATATACCCTTTTTCATCATTATCATTTAATCTGCTTCATTACTTCTTCAGCAAAATTTTCCTCTCTCTTTGCCAGACCTTCACCCATTTCGTAACGGACGAAACGGCGGATATTAATGTTTTCTCCTATTGTGGCAATTTTTTCGTTAAGAATGTCTTTTACTGTCTTGTCTGGATCTTTAATAAAAGGCTGTTCAAGCAGACATACTTCTTTATAGAACTTTTCAATACGTCCGGCAACCATTTTCTCAGCTATATTAGCCGGTTTCCCTTCATTCATCGCCTGTACCTTCAGAATTTCCTTTTCCCTTTCAATTACTTCCTCAGGTACTTCTTCTCTTCTGACATATTGAGGATTGCTTGCAGCTATCTGCATTGCTATATCTTTTACAAAACTTCTGAATTCCTCATTCTTGGCAGCAAAATCGGTTTCAATATTTACTTCAACCAAAACTCCGATTCTTCCGCCACCGTGAATATATGCATCTACAATACCTTCTGCAGCAATTCTTCCAGCCTTTTTAGCTGCAGTAGCCAAACCTTTTTCTCTGAGATATTCAATGGCTTTCTCCATATCTCCGTTGCTTTCAACGAGTGCCTTCTTGCAATCCATCATGCCGCTGCCCGTTCTTTCGCGGAGTTCCTTTACCATTTCAGCAGTTATATTCATTATTATCCTCCCTATCCATATAATCTATTATACTTCATCCATTATTCTTCGTCTTCAGCATTTTCTTCAGGTTCTTCAATTGCTTCAACGTCTATATTTATATCATTGAGGCTGAACTCTTCATCATGGCTGGTTGCAGTACTTTCTGCGGAAGATTCCATCTGTTCGCCCTGTCTTGCTTCTATTACTGCATCTGCCATTTTTGCTGCAATTAATTTAACAGCACGGATTGCATCGTCATTACCTGGTATTACATAATCAACTTCATCAGGATCACAATTAGTATCTACAATTGCAACGATAGGAATACCTAATTTTTTAGCTTCGAGGATTGCAATCCTTTCTTTCTTTGGATCAACTACAAAAATCACACCCGGAAGCCTTTTCATTTCGCGAATGCCGCCAAGGTTTTTCTCAAGCTTTTCCATTTCAAGTTTTAATTTGATAACTTCCTTTTTCGGAAGAACTTCGAAAACACCTTCCTCCTCCATTCTTTGGAGTTCATTAAGGCGTTCAATACGCTTCTGGATAGTCTTAAAGTTAGTCAACATACCACCAAGCCAGCGGTTATTTACATAATACATACCGCATCTTTCAGCTTCCTGGCGTATAGCATCCTGGGCCTGTTTCTTTGTTCCTACAAACAGGACGTCTCCGCCTTCCATAACGACATTGCGCAGGAAATAATAAGCTTCTTCAAGTTTTTTAACTGTTTTCTGAAGATCGATGATATAGATTCCGTTTCTTTCTGTGAAGATGTATTCCGCCATCTTGGGATTCCATCTTCTTGTTTGATGTCCGAAATGGACGCCAGCTTCCAACAGCTGTTTCATAGAAATTACTGACATAAATATAACCTCCTGTTTACCCTCCGTAGTTTTCACCTTTGTAAAACACCCGCTCAGCTTATAACCGTAAAAAAAGCAGCTATGCTGCATATTTCAGTCACAAGGGGCACATTTTTACAAATCAAACTACGTGTGTATTTTTATTCTCAAGTAGTATACCACACAGGTTAGAATTTGGCAACAAGCAATTTTTAAGGTTATTTGCAATGCAGGTTATAGTACAGTGCAAGTAAAATTTTAGGCAAACGCGTCATAGAACTGTTTAGCAGGGATATGGGGCTGTTTGAGGAAAATGTATTAAGGGTGTATCAGAGGGTGGTTCGGAATGTACCCAAGGTATTGCCTTATTTTTTCGGTATTTTGCAGCATATTGCCTGTTGGTTTCAACCGGCCTGTCACTTTTCCATCCGGCTCTTCACCTTCATCTTCATACCTGTAAAGCCGGTTCAGTTTCACCTCCCCGTCATAAAACCCCAAAACCTCGCAAATTTCAGCTACTTTACGAGTGCCGTCCCTGAAACGGGAAAGGAAGATCATAATATCAAGACTTGAGGCTATCTGCTTACGAATGGCTTCAAGAGGGAGAGGAGCCGCCATTAATACCATTGTTTCCAGGCGTGAAAGCATATCCCTGATGGAATTTGCGTGGCCGGTTGACATTGAACCTTCATGTCCTGTATTCATGGCTTGAAGCATGTCGAGAGCTTCTTCTCCGCGGACTTCGCCAACTATTATTCTTTCGGGCCGCATACGTAAACTTGTTTTTATAAGTGCCTTCATAGGTATTTCGCCTATACCTTCGGTGTTTGCATTCCGTGTTTCCATCTGAGCCAGATTAATTACATTAGACAGCTTTAATTCTGCAGAATCTTCAATTGTAATGATTCTTTCGTTTGAAGGTATGAAGTCCGAAAGAACATTTAAAAAAGTAGTTTTACCTGAACCCGTTCCACCACATATAAAAAGGTTGTATTTAGCCTGAACCAGAATCTTAAGTAAATCAGCCGCTTCAGCTGTTATTGAACCCGATTCTATCAGTTTTTCCATTGTCAACGGTTTCTCGGGAAATTTTCTTATTGTCATTAAAGGTCCGTTTAATGCAACAGGAGCTAAAACAACATTAACCCTCGAGCCATCCGGCAACCTTGCATCAACAATGGGCTGGGCTTCATTTACACTTCTGTTCACTTTGGATACTATCCGCTGGATAAGATCTTCAAGCTGCTCCCTGCTGTCAAACTTTAAAGATGTTTTCTTTGAAACCCCGTTTTTCTCAATAAATATATTGCTTGGTCCATTTATCATGATTTCGGTTATATCAGGATCTTTGAGCAGTGGTTCGAGAATATCAAACCGTCTTAAAGAATTGAAGACTTTTTCAACCAATTTCTTTTTTTCTGCTATTCCTAAATGAAGATTCCTTGTTTTTTCAAAAGCAACCTCTTCCACAAGGGACATTAACACTGTGTCCATTTCATTTTCCGAAGCATTTATAAGTTCGGATCTTTTAACAACTTCATAACGGATTTCCCTGATTAATTCATTATCTGCCCGATAACTCATTCGCATCCCCTCTGGACTATATATTATTCTGACAACAAGCCTTCCAGCTGGCTTCTTTTATATGAGTCCAGGACGAAACCGTTTAAAAACGGCATAGACCCGTTAATCCACCGTAATTCATGGCAATTTCCGAATTCATGAGGCAGAAATGCTTCACCATTGCCGTCACAAAATACCCATTTTATTTTATTACTGCTCAGTCCATGGATGCCGTCTGTCATGCTTTTTATTCTCGACAGCTGGTGCAGATTTGCTGTTTCAAACGGGATGATTATGGAAGATGCTGCTTCAAACAATTTTATAGTCATAGGCCCGGTGTTGCACTCATGATCTATTATAATTCTTGAAAAGCGTCCCCATGATTTTAATGCTTCAATAAAAATATCTGTTTCTGCATCTGTAAGATCCCATAAATCCCTTGGATTATCAATGGGGGGAATATAAAAGATTTGATTATTGCCGTAAAGGACTGCGCTTTCCAGAGCCATTACCGGATTGCCCTTCCGGCTTTTTATATGGTACAATACGTCCGACAGATTTTTATATGTATCGTTATTCCCTTCTATTTTATAAAACGGAAACGAATCCAAGCTTATATATACATAATCTTTCGACAAAAGGGACAACAGCAATGCAATTTTTGATTTTAAGTATATGTTCATCGAGTAACAAACAACGAGCTCGCTTTTCCCTAATGGGTACCATTTTTCTGTTTCGGGTTTCCTGTTTGAAAGAATAGACAGGACATCTGAACAGATTAAAGGAGCAGGCTGATATTTTTCAATTGAGTTTAAATTTTCAAATTTTACAGCTTGTCCTAATACTGCAGTTATTGTATCCTGGACCGGAACATCAGTAAGAAAATCCTCCGATGCAAGTATGATATTGATTTTTCCTTTATTCTCTGAAATAAACTTTTTAAAGCTTTCCTTTTCACTGAACGCCGAAATCTGAAATTGATTTTGCTTGTTTTCAATAAACCATTGTGCAAGACGGTTGACATATTCAAAATCGTTATCAGCTAAAACCAGGTGAATCAGAGGCATATATTATCCCTCCCGTTCTTCTGGGAAACAGCAAAATAGCTAAAATCGATATATTGCAAAATTATATACATATTTACACAAATTATATATTTTATATGAATTTTCTACTATTTTTAAGTTTATGTCAATATGTAAACGGAAGTTAATGATTATCAATATTAATTATCAGCCTGTTTGAACTGTTATAATTCAATCCATCCTTGATAACAGCACTTCCGGAATATCACCAACAATTACGGTTTCAGAAACAATCACTTCCCTGTCTATTGTTTCTTCCCTGTTCATCAGCGGAAACAGTATTTTAACTTTTACTGACACATTCATTTTTAACTTATGAACCGTCTGATTAATTCCCGCGTCCTCAAAGACAGACTGTGGTGAAACAGAAACCTTTCCGTCAGGAATTATCCTGTAAGGTATTGAAAAACCAAAAGAAGCCAATAACTTATTACCGGCGATCGAACCTAACGGAACTTTTATTTTTTCATATTCCCTTTTCTTAATTTCTTTCTGTATGCTTTCAGACAGCACTGAAGCAAATCTGTTTATTTCAATTCCATTTGTTTCAATCGATGTGACCTTACCATACTTATCATATATAACCTCAACAAAGCTTTTACCGGCAAACAGTGAAGAAGCTGACAATATTCCAAGGTCTATGTACTCATTTACAAGCTGTGCAGCCTTGTATTCGCTGATATTTTCAACGGCGGCATAAAAATTATTTCCGATACTGCTTATTGCAGCAACAAGACATGCAATACATATAATTATCCTGAAAAATATGGCAAAATCGCGTATAAATGTGTTGTTTGCGTATCCGGTGCATGGGTGACTCCTGAAACGTACCCTCATATATGGCATATACCTGTCATATGAATATTTTCTCATAAGAATACCCCCATACATTCAATATATTGAAAAGGGGGTATTCTGGTGCTTGTATGAAATATCATTGCATTAATCAAGATAATCTTTCAGTTTCTTGCTTCTGCTCGGGTGGCGGAGCTTTCTCAGTGCTTTTGCTTCAATCTGGCGTATTCGTTCACGGGTAACATTAAACTCCTTACCAACTTCTTCAAGGGTACGGGCTCTACCGTCATCAAGACCGAAACGAAGCCTTAAAACCTTTTCTTCCCTCGGTGTCAGTGTATCCAGAACATCAATCAATTGCTCTTTCAATAAAGTAAATGCTGCAGATTCATCAGGCGCAGGTGCGTCATCATCAGGAATAAAATCTCCAAGATGGCTGTCTTCTTCTTCACCGATCGGGGTCTCAAGAGAAACAGGTTCCTGTGAGATCTTCATTATTTCACGTACCTTATCTTCCGACAACCCCATTTCGTTTGCAATTTCTTCAGGAGTCGGTTCTCTTCCCAGTTCCTGCAAGAGTTGTCTTGACACTCTTATAAGTTTGTTTATTGTTTCAACCATGTGTACCGGGATACGGATTGTTCTGGCCTGATCGGCTATAGCACGGGTAATTGCCTGCCGTATCCACCATGTTGCATAGGTACTGAATTTGAAACCCTTCCTGTAATCAAACTTCTCAACAGCCTTAATCAGTCCGAGATTTCCTTCCTGGATCAAATCTAGGAAAAGCATGCCCCTGCCTACATACCTTTTGGCAATACTTACAACAAGACGCAAATTTGCTTCAGCGAGCCTTTTTTTAGGCTCCTCTTCGCCCGCTTCCATCCTTTTTGCAAGCTCAATTTCTTCTTCTGCCGTCAACAGTGGGACTTTCCCAATTTCTTTCAGATACATCCTTACCGGATCATCAATTGTTATACCTTCGGGAATACTTAACTCGGGATCTTCTTCCAAATCGATTTCTTCAATTTCATCATCTGCTTCGGGCAACACATCAATTCCCATACGTTCCAGGGCATCATAAATCCTTTCGATTTTGTCCGGAGGAAGATCAATTTTTTCAAAGGCATCCATTATTTCTTTATAGGTAAGCATGCCTTTGGCTTTTCCCATTTCAGTCAATTCCCGAAGAATTGCAGCAGGCTCTTTTTTAGCTTCCTGATTCTTACCGCTTTTTATATTTGAATTTTTATCTTTATTTTTTTCCTTATCATTAACTTTGCTGTTTTCCCCGGAAGTCTTGCCATGATTTTTTTCTGACGTCTTTTCAGCTTTTTCTTTACCCGCATCGGCTGTACCGGCAGAGAGTTTCTTATTTTTAATATCTGCCATTTTTTCTATTCCACCTCTCGTCTTGTGAATAGTATATTTATCATTTATTTGCTATTTTCCTTATAACAGACTGCAGTTGTTCCTGTAACTGTTTTTTCTCTTCTACATTGGTAATATTCTTCAAACGAATTAAAATATCCTTTTTTTCTTCCTCTAATTTTAAAAGCTCCAGCTTTTGAAGTATATCTTCGAGTGCTTTTTCAGGATCATCAAAGTTACAAAATGTCTTTGATATATGAACAATCGATGAAGCCTTTTCGGGATCAAGCCTCGAAATATATTCTTCCAACAGAAAATCACTACCGGTCTTTAGCTTTTCAAATAATACACTGGCCATTTCACGCAGACTTTCGTCACTGAAATCATTTTCCGAATACCTGTCTGCAACTTTGGAATACAAATGATTTTCACGGCATAACAGAGCTATCAGCATTTTTTCATACCGGACCCTTATATCTTCATTTTTTCGGACTGTAAAGGTCTTCACAGAACCCGTCAGTTCCTTTTTCGCAGAATAAAATTCTGAGCTTTTTTCCTTTCGCTGTTTCTGTTTAAGCCGCCTCTCAATTTCAGCATGCAGTGCATCTGCTGAAATATCGTAAATTTCGGAAATTTTCTTGACAACAATTTCCCTTTCCATAAAATTTTCCTGTTCTGTCAGTAGATCAGCAACTCCATTTAAAAAATTCAGCTTACCTTCTTCGTTGTCCAAAGAATACATATTTTTTAACACGCCAATTTTATATTCCAAGAGTGATATTGCCCGATCTATCAACATTTTAAACTTTTCCGGACCATTTTTTCTTATAAACTCATCCGGATCTTTTCCATCAGGAATTTGAAGCACCTTTGCACGGCATCCCAACCGGTTCAGAACCTCAAGCCCTCTTTCTGTTGCTTTCTGGCCGGCAGTATCGGCATCATACGAAAGAATAATTTCATCTGCGTACTTTTTTAATATACGCCCCTGCATGCCGGTCAATGCAGTTCCCAGTGGTGCCACTGCAAAGTCAATACCTGCCTGGTGCAATGAAATTACATCCATATAACCTTCTACAATCAGAAGCTTTTTTTCCTTGCTTTTTTTTGCAAGATGCATGCCGAATAATTCTCTTCCCTTACTGTAGCAAAGGGTTTCAGGCGAATTAATATATTTGGGCAAAGAGTCATCCATAACTCTTCCGCCAAACGCAACAATGTTACCACGTATATCAAATATTGGAAATATTATTCTTCCCCTGAATCTATCAATTAATTTATCGTTTTTATTTTTTATAGCAAGCCCTGATTGAATCAGGATGGATTCATCAAAACCTTCGTCAAGCAGGTAGTTTGATAATGCGTTCCATTCATTTGGAGCGAAACCTAACCCAAACTGTCTGATAATACGGTTGCTTAAGCCTCTGTCATGGAGATATTTCAGTGCTTCTCTACCCTTTTCGGCTGCAAGGCATGAAAAGTAAAATCTGGCGGCCACTCTGTTTATATCCAGGATGCTTTTCCTAATTTTGATTTTTTGCTGCTCTTCCTTATCATCGGGTTCAGGTAAAACAATCCCTGCTCTGTCTGCAAGCAACCTGAGAGCATCCGGAAAACTAAGGTTTTCAATATTCATAATAAAGTGAAACACATTACCGCCATTATTGCAGCCAAAGCAATAGTAAAACTGCTTTACAGGCTCCACATGAAAAGACGGTGTCTTTTCATTATGAAAAGGGCATAGTCCAAAATACCCCCCTCCTTTCTTTTCAAGGCGGACATATTCAGAAACTACTTCCACCAAATCATTATTTAATCTGACTTCTTCGATTACTTCATCGGGATAATAGTTCATAAGCCCCCCAAAGATACTATATTATCATATTCGACAAGTTTTTTAAAAATCCTTCTAATAATCAAAATAAAATTTTAATTTAATGTAACAAAAATTTCAATGAAATCTTGCCAGTTAACAGTATAAATTGCTAAAACCTCATCCAGCGGGCAGGTATAAATATCGTATTAAATACATTTACCGCATACCTGTCGGTCATCCCGGCTATATAATCGCAAACAACTCGCTCAATCCCTTCTTCGGGAATTTTGCAGTAGAATTCCCCGGGAAGCAGCCCTGGTTCTTCAACCAGTTTTTCATAGAGACTTCGTATTAGGTTTTCGGCTTTGCCTTCTTCTGCTTTCGCACTGGAACCAATATACACATTTTCGAACATAAAATTTCTCAATTCTTCGGTAGCTTCCCTGTACTCTGTACTCATGGAAATTTCATCCCTGTCCAGACTGTTCTCAATAATGTTAACAATCATATTATTAATCCGTTCGCCTGATGTATTACCAAGAACATTCAGGCAACTTCTGGGAAGTTCACTCTGTGAAATAACGCCACCGCGAATGGCGTCCTCAATATCATGGTTTATATATGCTATTCTGTCCGCAAATCGTACTATGCGGCCTTCCAGCGTATCAGCCTTCTTTTCTCCCGTGTGGCATAGTATACCGTCCAGCACCTCGTACGTAAGATTAAGTCCTCTACCGCTTTTCTCCAATTTTTCCACAACTCTTACGCTCTGTTCATTGTGCTTAAAACCCAGAGAGCATATTTCTTTCAGGACACGCTCGCCTGCATGTCCAAAAGGTGTATGTCCCAAATCATGCCCTAATGCAATTGCCTCCGTTAAATCCTCATTAAGTCTTAAACTTCTTGCGATTGTCCGTGCTATTTGGGATACTTCAAGTGTATGGGTGAGTCTGGTTCTGTAATGGTCGCCTTCAGGTGATATAAAAACCTGAGTTTTATGCTTAAGTCTTCTAAAAGCTTTGGAATATATAATTCTGTCCCTGTCTCTTTGAAAGTCGGTTCTGATATTGCATTTTTGTTCCGGCCGGGCTCTTCCCTTTGATTTAGATGACAAAGCGGCGTAAGGAGAAAGAATTTTTTCCTCCGTTCTTTCGGTTTCCTCACGAATCATCATAGAACCACCTCAACTAATATATATATTCCCTTTAAAATCAGAATTAAGCTATGAAGACAAAAAAACTCATTTTATGTCAGACAATCTTTCCAAAGAAGCCTGATAGGGTATATTATATTGTCGGTTCAAATATTTAAACTCTTTAAATATTTCATATCAATAATTCTTTTCGGCATTCTGTAAATGTTCAGGTATATTTTTTAATAATTAAGCGCTTTTTTTAAAATACTTTATTTTTTGCTGAATTCTTATGCAGACTTTATTAGCAAAATTATAAAACATTTGTCATTAACCGGTTCGATATATTTTCAACCCAATATGATGTCGTGAATTGTCAAATTCCCTGGTGAATAGCATAATAGGTATTCTTCATTCCAACTATCCGAACATCTTCTGTTTTAGTTAATTTTTAAATTGTATATCATGAATAACTCTTAATTGCGTTTGAAATGTTCTGTAAAAAAGGACAGTTTTTACTGTCCTTGTAACAAGTTTAAACATAATTTAAGTTTCGTTAAGTACATTACATTTGTGTCAAGCAGTTCCTGCAAATATGCCTTCCTTTGTATTCTATCATATCTTCAGAGACATTATCGCAGAATATACAACGAGGAACATACTTATCAAGAACTACATTACCTTCGTTATCAATAAACATTTCAATACTGTCGCCTTCATTGATGTTTAACTGTTTTCTGAGTGACTTTGGCAGAACAATGCGTCCAAGAGCATCCAATTTTCTAACATAACCTGTAGCTTTCATCACAAAACCCCCCTAAAATCTTTACCAAGTAATTAAGTTATTTTTTACATACTATTTCCTATTTCTATAAAAATAACTTATCTTGTGTACTTTACAAAAAAGATACCTCAAGGTAAATGTTTTGTCAATAACAGATTGAATAAGATTTAAATATTTTCCTTTATAATGTAACTATGCATGCAACGTCGTTTGCACCTATATGTACTGTATTTCCCAAGATATCAATATCTATTTCATTTTTGTTCTCGTTCCAGAAAGCAAACATTTTTCTATTTTCATAAGTATATTCCGCCATATGCACTTTATCAGGCAATGTGATGTCTGTATCAACAACATATTTTCCATGGTAAAAAAATTGATGATATGCTTTGCGCAGATCTATTAATTTTTTAATATACTTGGCGTATTCAGGTTCTCCGGCTATTCCTGCAACACGGCCGCGATATATCGATACATCGAAGCGATAGCCATGTATAAACGCGAAATTTAACTCACCCTTAAAATCTTTCCGGCAATCGTGTATAAAACGGTTTGTCATAATGGTTTCGGGAAATGTACGCCTGTACATCTTGGGAAAATTATTCCTTGCGTTGGGATCGTTTGCTCTTCTCCTGTACCAGTTGCCAAAATCACAACCATGATTGTAGTCTACAATGCATGAAAAAATATCAACGGTATTCTCAGAGCCCAGAGCTTTATCACCTGTACACAGATCATGCATTGCCTTAAGGTTTTCACATCTGAACCAGGGGTCTTCATCAATCCTGTTTCGGTGTTTATGGCTGCTGTTAAAACAAGGCCAGCATTTATGTCCTCCAATCTGATCATAGAAAATAGAATCAGGATTAAAGCTTAATTTAATTCTACCGTTTTCAAGCAGCTTCTCACGCCATTCGTCAGTGGCCTGGCATGCAGAAACAAATGTCTTGTAACCGAAATTCCGCAATATAGTTCCATTGTTTGCAAATTGGTAATGTTCCTGATATTCATTACCGTCTATATCAATTCTGCATATCCTGTGCCCTGTTTCCTTGTAATAATCGGTTGCGCGATCTATAAGGACGCCGTTTGTATATAAGATGGCCCGTCCACCCATGTTATGGATTTCCTCAATAGCTTTTTTCAGAGCCTCTGCACCGCCAAGATCAGGATCGGGCTCATAGATCGGATATCCATTGTCAAAACGTCCTTTCCACCAGCCGAAAATCAACAGTGTATCAAGGCCATATTCAGCCCCTTCTTTATATACCCTGGGCAGGTCCTCATATTTCCAGAAAATTTCCCCATACTGGTGTTTTAGTATTATTCTCTGCCACCCGGTCATATTCTGGACCCATTCAGGTTTTGGTGCAGGATTGTAAAATGTTTTACGAGCCCAGTCTCCATATATGTCCGATCCTAGGCGCCAGTCGCCTTTTTGCAGCGTTAATACAGAATGCCCGCACGATATAAATTCACCCTTAACTGCTGCAGGATAGTGGCATATTGCCGATATTATCCGGGGAGACTTATTTCTTGGATTAATACCGCTCAGCAGGGTACATATTCTTTTTTTATCATCATGGCGGCCAATGTAAAGAAAATGCCCTGAGCTCTCAATACCAAACCATGCCATTGAAGCAGGTCTGGGATAAAACAGCGGAGACCATATTTCATTATAGTCTGCTGCCATATACTCGGTATGGTCGTTTTCTAAAGCCGCCCACGGATTATTTATGCGTTCTCCAAGGCCTCTGGGACGATATAATACATCATTTGCCCGGTTTTCGTCGCAAACAGCCGATAAATCCATAAATGGGAACTGCACCTCGTTTATCCTGACATCATCCAAGTTTTCGACATCAGCCCAGCATTCGATGACGTCGTTTTTATCTTCCATATGCAGGTTAAGCCTCACATTATATGTTTTTCCATATACGTCGGTCAAACCATCATAGTGAATAATTGTTTCATTTGATGATGTTCTGACTTTCCCTTCCTGTTGAGAGGATTTAACCATTATCTCCCTGCTAAATCCATCATCAATATGAATACGCCAGAAATCTGCATTTTCTTCATTTTTTAATGGAAGATCGGGTACGCTCCAGGTAATCCTGTTCGCTTTTTCGTTAATTCTGAATGTAAGTTTGTTTTTTCCAGACATTTTAAATCCCCCTTGAAAATATTACCTTTCGGTTAATTTTTGCTCTTCTTTGGTCTTGTGATACTGGTTGTAAAACACACTTCTTTATTTTTTTCCAGGCATATATATCCATTTTCCATATTAAGCCCGTTAACAGGAACACTTTGGGGTTCTGCACACAAAAATCCTTGTCCCCCCCACTGTTAAACAATATCCATTGAGTAAATACAGTTTTCAACCATTGATAATGCCCCTTCGTAAAATATTAAATTATACCCCGGAAAAACACTGGGTCTCCGGGGTATAATCTTCATATTAGGCAAACTATAGGCATATGTAATAATCAATATCTAAGCGCTTTGTTTATATTTAACTATTATAAAGACAGGACTTCAGAATACCTCCAGCAGCACAAGCAGGTTATACAGTATCGAAGCACCTTCTGCGCGAGTCATATCATCTTTGGGCCTAAACAGGTTGTTTGACCCTTTTACAATCCCCAGCGCTTTTGCCTTTGCCACATCCTTCGAAGCCCAACTGCTTATTGCATCATAATCGGTAAAATGTTCTCCGGTAATATTGTCAGAGGTATTTCCTGAAGCATATTCATATGCTCTTAACGCAATTACTGCCATTTCCTCGCGTGTAATATATGCATTTGGCGCAAACTCGCTGTCTCCGACACCGTTTACTATGCCCGCCTCATATGCAGCGCTTATTTCGCCCGCATACCAACTGTCTTTCGGAACATCTCTGAATACGAGTCCAGAGGCTTTTGGCAGATTCAAAGCTCTTGAAATAACCGCTACATACTCTGCACGCGTCATTTTGTCATCAGGGGCGAAAATGCCGTCTTTTTTACCATTGACTATATGCTTAGCAGCAAGAGCATGAACATACCGGTCAGCCCAATGATTCTTTACATCACTGAATGACACCTTGTTAACCATAACGGTATATAATGAGAAACTTGATGTTGTAAAGACTATTTTGCCGTCAATTACTTTTGTTGAGCAAAGTTCCAGTTCCTTCGTAATCTCATTGTACCTGTATACATTGATTCTTACTTTTTCTTCGTTTGCCAGTTCATCAGTCAATGGCAGTGTCACAGTCACTGTGTTTAACCCAAATGAATCAATGTTTATGCTATTGGATCCGCTATAGGCCCTTATGGTAAACTCGTAAGCCATTCCTACGGGATGAAGGTTTTTGTCATAAGTGATATTTACTTCATCCCATGGTATTTCGGTTACCATAATTTCAATATTTATTTCGTCAGATGTATCTCCAAACGTATCTTTAATTTCATCCGAAGTAAATATTGATGAAGGAATTTTAATTTCTGCCTTTTGTGTCTTAATCAACAGGTCAGTGCCATTTTCCAGCATCATATCTAAAGAGTCCGCACTGAGCCTTACTATACTCTGATCGGCTTCTTCTGCGATATAGATGGTTAGTAACTCACCGCCCTGCTTTTCAATTAATTCTTTCACGGTTTTTTGATTAAGAGTTACAACAGCAGTTTTAGTACCGTCCTGCTGATTAATAATTTCAGGTTTAAGTTTTGCAGGCTCATCTTCAGTTGTTTTGCCGGAAACGCCGGTGTTGCCCTTAGGCGTTGTTCCACCTGCACTCCCGGATCCACCAGCATTATCATTTGGTGTTGGTATATCTTCATCGTCATCGCTGTCATCATTGTCTGCTATTTTTATCCACTTTGCATAAAGTGTTATATCCTCTGTAACCGGGCTATTGAAATCATATGCGATGGTCAGGTTACTGTCGCTGTACCAGCCTGTGAATATATATCCCTCTTTTTTCGGGCTTTCCGGAGCTGATACAGGTTCTCCGCTTACTACCGATACTTTTTCTATGATGCTTCCACCATTGGTATCAAATGTTACCGTGTGCCTTACTACTCTTACAAACTCCGTGAGAACTTCAGCAGGATTGCCTGTTCCGTCAAATGCAACCTTCACCATACCGTCCACACCGGTAACGTAGGTTCTGGCGCCGACATCCTTGT
Source organism: Thermoclostridium sp. (assembly GCA_036562185.1). Classification (GTDB taxonomy): domain Bacteria; phylum Bacillota; class Clostridia; order DSM-8532; family DSM-8532; genus Thermoclostridium. Next base: position 107,858 of record DATCKN010000090.1, on the reverse strand, counting down.
AGCGGTTGTTTACAATTGTTGTATCACTGAAATGAGTGATAACTGCTATTTCAGGTTTTACTGCCTGCACAAATTCAGGCTCATTTGATGTTGTATCGCCGTGGTGCGGTGTTTTAATAAGATCTGCCTTTAATTTATCTCCATATTTCTTTATAAGCTCATGCTCTTTGGCGGCGTATATGTCCCCGGTTAACAATACAGTGTTTTCCCGGTATGCCATTTTAAGAACCAAAGAACCGTTATTATGATCTTCAGTTCCTGGGTTATCCGCCATTTTTGCAAGGTATTCCTGTGAGTACTCTGGGCTGAGAACTTCTATATGAACATCCCCGATATCTATTGTGTCACCGCTCCAAAGTTCTACAACATTAAAATCCCTGCCAGGATCATCAATCAGGCTCATTAAATCTGTGTAATAAACACCGAGATTTTTCACTTTATAACCTGGCTTGTAAAGTGTTCCAATTTCAAATTCATTTATTATCTTCGACATTCCGCCGATATGGTCCACATGGAAATGGGATGCGAGCAGATGGTCGATTTTCGTAACATTCAGTTTTTTCAGCATCCCGATAACTATATCGGCACTTTCCTCTGTCCCTGCGTCAATAAGCATATTCTGGCCATCAGGGAAAGTTATGAAATAGGATTCTCCCGGTCTGCCAACCAGCTTACCGTCAGGCTCGGGAATATTAATGAAACGGAATGTCAGCTTGCCTTCATCTTCTTTTGTTGAAAGAAGCTTATCCAGCTGGCTTTTATATTCCGGTGCCGGTGTTGGTTCAACGGCTTCGGTTTCGACCACCGTAAACCCGCTTCCTTCAAGTGCGCCCAGGTACGGGAAGTTGGATGGAATTTCAAGAACGGCTTTGCCAAGTACACCTGCCTTACCTAAAGGAGATAATACATCTTTAACCATTACGTTGCCTTCAAGTTTTATATTTGAATTTCCTCTTACTACACCCGAGTTGCATCCTCCATAAATTTTCTCACACATCCCGTCAATCATTGTGAGTGAAACATTACCGTAAACGTCAGAACTTGGAAATCCTTCCTTGTTTGTACCGCCTGTACCTAATATCAGACCTTTTGCAACGCTGTCAACAAGGACAATATTAATATCCCCTTTAACGCTTCCATTCCTGCTTCCGCCATTTACACCCTTTGCTACATGAGGCCCTTTTGTATAAATGTATATGTTTCCTGCTATATCACCATCGTATGATCCGCCATATATTACTTCTTTTATGTCTCCACCGGTTACTTCAACATGTACATCGCCATTAACACAAGCGGTTTCGCCACCGCCATAAATACGGGCAATGTACCCTCCTTCCATTGTAACGCTGGTACTGCTCACAACGCCTTTTTTGCTTCCCCCGAATATTTCGCACCCGTCCACAGCATCATCCAGCAGCTTGTTCCGGCCACTTTCGTCATATACATAAGCTTTACCGTCCGAGTTGTCAACCTTTATTTTAATTGGTATACCATTTGCAAATACTTTATTACCTTCCCTGGTAACTACTGATGGAACTGCCGTTTCAGTATGCGGAACTTCAAATCCGTCAATAAACAGCCTGACCGATTCAAAATCTGATATGCAACCGGTATCAAAACCGCTTTCTGCGAGTATTACAGTTTTATTTGCATTGTGAGGAAATACTGACGGTTTCCCTTTTGGCAGTGATACATCTTTGCCGATATTTATGAAACCCGTACCTTTAACAATTCCATTCAAACCGCCGCTGTATATACCATCTGTAATAGTTATGCCACTATAAACGCTTTCGGTTACAGAAAGGGTTATATTTGAACTGCCGGAAATATCGGCATTCATGCTTCCGCCGTATATGGCCTTTAGATTTCCGCTTTTAATTGTAATATTTGAACTGATAATTACTTCGTCTCTTCCGCCGCCATATACGGTGTAATTGTCAATAGGGCTGTCCAGAAGCTTTTCGTTTTCATTTTTATTATAAACATATGTTTTTCCGTCGCTGTCATCAAACTTTATAACTATATCATTTCCATTTGCAAAAACATTTCCATTCTTGTCCATATCAACCGGTACAAGGCCATATACCTGCACACCGTCTTCGTATATACGGAGTGTATTTGCCTTTGGTTTTTCAATTTTATCAATCGGAAAACCTTTTGGAACATATACCCTTGCCCCACCGTCAACCTTTTCGTTGGATTTTCCGCTCATTGGTCTGAAAACTCCTGATATGGTTATATCCCCGTTTATTCTTATGCAGATTGAACCTCTTACATAGTTATTGACACAGCCACCATATATTTTTCCTATGTAACCGTTGCCGTTGATTGTTATGTCAATGTTACCGCCAATTTCTTTCGTGCCCGCGTTGTTTCCTCCACAAAGAGTATTCATTTCAGGGTCTTCAAGCACAATTTCAATATCTCCCAATACTCCGCATTTATATCCTCCGCCTACTACTTTATCCCCTACTTTTCCTCTTGCATATATTTTAACGCTGCCCACAGTACCATCGGTATTTGAACCTCCGTAAATACTGTTACAGGTTCCTCCCAAAAAAATCACTTCTACATGCCCCGAAACGCTCCCGGTGAAACCCCCGCCGTAAATTGCATCTACTTTGCCGCTTTCCATAATAACCTTTGCACTTGCAACGGTTTTTGAATCACTGCCTCCAAAAACCGCTGCAACATTTTCACCTGGCAAGTCAAAATACTTTTTGTCACCGGCTTCGTTATAAACACCGTCTTCCCGTATTAATATGGGAGTTCCGTTGCCGAATATATAGTATTTGCCGTTGCTTCTCAGTTCTATTTCAGGCTCCGATGAACCGGCACCATCATCAGCATAAGTTACAGATGGGAACATAGTAAATAGCATCATTATAATTAATGTGCATGTTAAAAATTTATATAATGATCTCATAATTTTACCTCCTATCTGTTACTCCAAGGTGAGCATAAATAAAGTATCTGCTGTCATATTCCCATGTTTTTACTGTATGCTATTACCTTGGTCTTCGTATAATCCCCTGTACTTTTGTTGGTTCTATTTTTCCAAGTACAAAATCATATAGCCGGTGGTTGGTATTAATAAAATGGTTCACCAATTCCTCGTATTCCCTGTTACATACATCAATAATTCCATGCTGCATACACTCACCGTCAAACCGGCCAAGCAACGGCTGATCATTCATTTCAAAATAATGAAGGCCTACACAGTTTGGATGAACCATTGCGCCCTGCATATAAAACTCACATGCCTTGCCTCTTTCCTCCTGTGTCGGTGAGGAAAGCAATCCATGTGCCAAAAGGCCTTTATCTCCCCCTCCAATATGCCATTCGCCGATAATAATGGGTATATTGACTACCGACGATGCTTCATCCAAATCATTTACACATGATGGACTATACCTGTTGAATGAAAATATATCAAAGTTATCATAACCTGCCAAATCGTCTTTATTGAAACGGTTATAGCGCATTCCCAGGTTCATATGATCGGGATCCACTTTATAGAGCGCATCTTTCAGAACCGATGTATATTTTTCAATCAGCACAGCATGCAGTTCTTCCATATCTCTTAATGCCTGCTCAGAATATAAATCCATTTTTTCCGCAGGGGTATACAGGTCGTCAAAAGAAGTAAATGCTGTGTTCCATGCCGAGTTAAGCGCTTCTATATTTTGATATTTTCCCTTCAGTATGGAAATAAGCGCATTCTTGCTGGCCAGTTTCTCTTTATGCGCAAAAACCCGTTCTGCAAGGTTTACCTGCTGGAATCTCCATTCGGGCTCGTTGTTAACAAAATAACCTATCATATACGGGTTGCCCACAAACGGTAATAACTGTTTTGCATATTCTTCAGAATTTTTTGAATATTCATCAGAAAACACATCGGGGAAATCCCTGAAAACCATGTGAGTTGTGAGAGGAAAGTTCTTTAAGGTTATCACAAACGGAATTTTTACTTCTTCCAGATATTCTATGACATTTTCATCAACATAAGTGTTTACTCCTACTCCGATAGTGTTAAATCCCCATCGTTTAAGTCTGGCTCCGTTTATTTTCATCCATGCTTTTTTCCAGTTTTCTTTGCCAAATGCCCGGATCATATTAGCACGGGCAAAATTAAACAAATACCTGTTTTTACCCGATTCCACACCGTTTCGTTTTGCATACTCAGGTATCTTATCTGCTGTAGTCCAGCATTCGCTGTATTCAGGATCGTTTATGTCGGGTAACCATGAAAATAAACTTTCCATGTTATCAACAAACCCGTAAACTCCCATACGTGCCCCATAACAGACACCGTTGCTGAAGAAAGCATAGCCGTCAGGATCAACCAGCCACCATCGTTTTCCGTCGTAATGGGTATGAAAATAACCTGTGGCATCAAATTTAATGCCGGTGTATCCGCCGTACCTGCTCCATCCGTCAGGATAACTGTTATCTGTCTGGGCTCTTTCATATTCTTTTTTCAGGTATGCAATCATTTCAGCCACTGAGTGGGTTTTGGTATTCCATTCTTTTTGAATCCACTGTCCCATTTCATCAACCATCGGTTCGCCAATTACAGTCATATCGGGCAGTGTTTCGGTTAAATACATCCCGTATATTGTGAGGCTTTTGAATTCATTACTGTAGCCCGGATGGAACAGTACCTCAATCCTGCTTATTTCGGATATGTCTGTCGGCATGCCTTTTACATGCCCTTTTAACATTCCCGGCAATGTAGGAAGGAAATATCGTCTTGATTTAAGTTCATCCAGTTTGACAACCATCTTTACCCTTTTTGTAGGTATCATGCGGTAGTTGATAAGGATCCTTTCGGGCTCGTTGCTGTTATTACTGTAAAACATAACATCCACTGAAGCCATGGCATCCATGTCAGCAAGCATATCTATGACTAAATATTTTTCTTCGGTCCATTCCAGGCCACACATTTTTGCCTTTTCACCGCTTAATTTCACCCGGATAAATCCTTCTTCATCAGGCGTCAGTACCATGTGCCCATTTGATATTTGCTTTCTGCCTTTTAGAATCTCCAATTCTGACAGGTTGATTTTTTCCTCGCTGAATTTCATTAAAATACCTCCATATCCCAATATATGGCGAGAAAATAATTCTCGCCATATTTTAAAATCCGATCTTTTTTTCTTCTGTTTACATATGCTTTTTACAGGAGCACAGGAATATTAAAAATATATGTTAAACCTTACCTTCCCTGTTCACGCCAATATTGCTCGGTGGCTTCCTTTTCCCACTCTAAGCCGCCGGCTTTTTCCCATTCAGCAATATATCTGTCGTATACCGTTTTTACATCTTCTTCTGTAACTAACAGGTTTACATACATTTCCTGCAAAATACTGTCCATATCTGAACCATAATCAATTCTTGTCTGTAAAGGCTGTATAATAACAGGATAGTCAATACCCAATGCTCTTGCCTTGGCAACACCTTCTCTGGTCTGCTTATTCAGAATGCGTTCCTCTGTTCTGTTTGTCGGTGCGAAGAATGTTGCATAACAGTAACCGCCTGCTGCACGATGAACGGCTGTATCTTTATATTCACCAAGGTATTCAAACGTACCTTCTTCCTTGTTAATCCATTTGTACATAACGTTTTCTATACCAAGATACAGCAATTCATTACCTTCTTCTGTCATACAGTAGTCGCAAAGTCTGATAGCTGAAGCAAGATCTTTGCACTTGGCGTTGAAAACATATCCGGTTGAATATGAGAAGTATGCTGCTGCAGTACCTTTATCACCATATGGTCCGACTATTACAGGGAAATCAAATGTAGGAACAGGATCTTCAACGTAACGGCTTGGCATCCAGTTGTTTGTAGGTCCTACGCATTCCCATTCAATAGCGCCGGCAATACCGTTCCAAAGCTTAGAGAACATGTCCATGTTCGGAATTGTCCCCCAGTCCGGTTCAACAAGTCCGTCTTTTATCAACTTTCTGATATACTCGATAGCTTCAAGATAATGAGGGTGTTTTTGACCTATGGTAATTTTATCGTCAAGTAATATATTTTTTACCGAATTTCTTGCAACAGGTATTCCATATGCACCGAAAACCGTTGCGAACCCGCCCGGATCAGCACCTACTGCAAGACCGAAGGTATCATCTTTTCCGTCCTTATCAGGATCGTTATATGTAAATGCATAGTATACTTCATACAAGCTGTCGAGATCGGTTGGCAATTCCATTCCCAGATTCTTAAGCCAGTCGGTACGCATGTTTAACTGCATGCAATATGGAAGCTTGGCATCCAGGATGAGATATATGCCGTCCTTATTTGCAGCTGCCTTCTTCAGGCTGTCACCCAAGTTTGCCAGAATGTTGGGGCCGTACTCTTTGAGCAAATCCTCCACATTCGCAATCAAACCTGCATCCCTGTATTCAATTGCTTCACTGCCTGACAGTGGGAAAACATCAGGAAGAGTATCGGATGCTGTCATTACGCTGATTTTTGTTGCGAGATCGTTTTTACTTATATAGATCATATCAACATTTACATTTGTACGTTTGGATAGTTCCTTAAGAACAATGTTGTCTGGTGCAGGAGTATTATCCCCGGTCATAAGTACACTAATGGTTGATGGTTCTTTTTGTGTTGGTCCTTCTGTAGGTTTTGTACTTCCCGATGATGATTTTGTTGGTTCAGGATTGGCTGTAGGCTGCTGGTTGGTGCCGGCTTTAGAGCAGGCAGCCAGCGACAAAATCATGATCGCAGCTACAGCAATACTAAGAATTTTTGAAATTCTTTTTTTCATATCAACTACCTCCTAAATATTTATTTATCCTTTAACCGATCCTACCATTACACCTTTAACATAGTATTTCTGTAGGAACGGATAAACGATCAAAACCGGAATTATTGACACTGATATTGTAACCATCTTCATGGTTTCTTCGGTTATCTTTGAAGCTTCACCTATATCACTTGCTTCGCCTAAAGCTCCCTTTGCTCCTGTTGAATTAATCAGTTTAAGCAAATAAACCTGCAAAAGCTGAAGTTTTGAATCGTTTACATAGAGTACTCCATCCATATATGAATTCCAGTTGCTGACTCCATAAAACATTGTTATTGCTGCTATAGAAGGCAACGATACAGGTATAATAATTTTTGTAAGGGTTACAAAAGGATTCGCACCGTCTATAAGCGCAGATTCTTCCAATGAGCGCGGTATTGACTGGAAATAGTTTCTCAGGATAAACATATTATAGGCACTCATTGCATTCGGAATGACATATGCCCAGAAGGTATCAAGCAAGCCAAGGGATTTTACGACCAGGAATGTCGGAATTATACCACCGCTGAAAAGCATTGTAAGGAATATCATCATTGATATAAAATTGCGTCCCTTAAACCTCTCAAGTGAAAGCGGATAAGCCGTTAATGCAGTCAAAACAACGCTTATTGACGTACCGACAAGAGTCTTGAGCACCGTATTCTTATATGCAGTAAAAATCATTTTTGTCCTGAAAAGCATTTTATATGCGAGCAGTGAAAAATTCCTCGGGTAAAAGAATAAACCTCCGCTCATTGCTGCCTGAGAATCACTGATTGAATACATAAGTACATGCCAGAATGGATAAATTGCTGAAAAAACAAACAACCCCAAAAAAAGACCTATGAAAACATCTGCAATAATATCTCCTGGTGTCCGCTTTAATTTTCTTTTCTTAGACATAGTCCATACCCCCAATGTTACATAATTCCCGAATCCGAATCTATTTTTTTAGCAAGATAATTCGTAGTCAAAACCAATACCAGCCCAATTACCGACTGGAACAACCCGGCTGCCGTAGCAAGGGAAAACTTCCGCTGCTCCAACCCCAGGGTGTATACATATGTATCAATGATATCTGCAACCGATATTACAATGTCATTTTTCATCGCATATATCTGATTGAAGCCTGCATGCATCATTTCGCCAACTCTGAAAATCAACAGTACTACGATGGTAGGCCTCAGGGAAGCAAGAGTAATATGCCACATCTGTCTCCATCTTCCTGCACCGTCAATTCTGGCGGCTTCGTATAGCTCAGGATTTATTCCTGCAATTGAAGCAAGATATACAATAGTACCCATTCCTGCACCTTTCCAAATATGGCTTATAACTATAAGGCTTCGGAACTTGCTTTTGTCTGTCAGCAAATTAGGAATTACTCCCTGATATCCTAAAGCACGCATTATTCCTTTTATAGCACCGCTGTTTGGTGAAAACAAAGCGTATAGCAAACCTGATATGACTACCCATGAAACGAAATTCGGAAGAATAACTGCAGTTTGCACAAGTTTTTTGAGTTTGGCTTTTCTTATTTCATTAATAAGAAGGGATAAGATAATAGGGAAAGGAAAACCGAAAACCAATTTTGCAACGCTGATAATAATGTTGTTCTTTAACGCTCTGATAAAGTTCGCGCGGGAAAACAGATTCACAAAATTATCAAATCCGACCCATTGCGCATCAAGAATGCTTTGAGTTACCTTGTAATCTTTAAAGGCGATAGATACTCCATAAATCGGCAGATACTTAAAGATAATTATATATATAAGGCCTGGGAGTATCATTAAATACAAGTAAAAATCTTTACGTATGTAAGAAAGAAAATTCTGGAGTTTTTCGCTGAATTGCGTTTTACTTTTTTGACTACTAAATGATGACATTGTTCATCCTCCCAATATTAACTTTGCTCATTTTAGATCATAACACAGCCATGTATATTTTGCAATAAAAATATTCAAAATTCAAAGGAAATTTTGACACATTTTTTACAAAATAAAATTCAACTTACTTTTAAAATATCTGTTTAATACGGTTTTAGGATTTTTTTATTAATATTATATGTAGATAAATTTTATTTAGAGAAATCTATTATATTAAAAAAATTATCAAAAATGAAACTTTTCATTGACAATTATGTTCAAATATTTATATAATCATATATAGAAAAAATAAGATTTCGGAATAGTGAGGTTTAAATCACATGAAACAGATAACAGGCGGAAAAACAGGCGTATTATTCATTGCTACGTCAAGGTTCAGAAATCTTGGTTCAGACACCGGCGAAGGATCATATGAAATCCGTAAAATAAAAGAAGCTGAAAAGTATATTAGCAAATTGAATGATTTTTGCCAGGTTGTATATCCTGGCACAATATATACACGGGATGATTTGCTGAAGGCAATCCAAATTTTTAAGGAACAAGATGTAGAAATGATTTTCGCCCTATATCTTTCATGGGCGGAGGACTTTGCATGGGTACGTTTCTTACGGGATATGCCTCCGGTTCCAATCTTATTTGCATGTATAACCCATGACAAAATTAATTTTATCACAACCGAAGAAGAAACTGATTTTGTTGAATTCCTGTCTTCCGGCGGTCTTGTGGGTTCATTGGAAGCTTCAGGCTCGGTAAAAAGGTTCAGCCGCCCTATGTTGGAAACGATAATTGGTTCTTTAGACCATGTGATGAAAGAAGCACGGGATTTCTCAAAAGCATCTGCCCTTAGAAGAAAACTGTTTAATTCCGGGTTTGGATTGCTTGCTTCTTATAATGAAGTTATGTGGTCTACCTATGTTGATCCATATAACCTGTTTATGAAAGCAGGGCCTGAACTTCATTTCCTGTCGGTCTCCACGTTGGTTAAAGAAATTGACTCTATTGAAGAAAGCACCGTTAAAAAAGTGTGTGACGAGTTAGCTTCAAAATATGAAATCATGCCCGACGTAGATACTGATAAGTTTCACGCATCAGTACGCGCTTCTCTTGCTCTTGAAAGTATTGCAAGGAAAGCAGGTGTAAATGTTATTGTATTAAACGATGTAGACACCGTTCTTTTGACTGAAGTCGGGCTTCGGCCGGGTTTCCTCCCCTGCCCTGGCACCGAAGATATAATTGTTGTCCCTGAAGGTGACATTGGTGCCGGTTTAGCAGTTTATATCCTAAAGCTTCTTTCAGGAAAACCTGTTAACTTCATTGAACCATTTTATATAAATGCTGACGGAAATTATTTTGCCGGTGGTCATGCAGGGCCGAATGATTATACAGATCCCAACGGAATAACTAAAATAGCCCGCGACGTTCGTTTTGCCAAGACTTCGTATAAATATGCAGGTGCACCTTTTGCATGGCATGTAATATCAAAAGGCATTAAAACGATGCTTCACATATCTGAATCGAACGGCAGGTTTAAGATGGTTTGTTCACTTATTGAAGCATTGCCGACCGAGCATTTTATTACTTCTTATTCACATGGGCTTTTCCGTCCTGTAAATAATGATATCCATAATTTCTTCAAACAACTTTTGCAAATTGGTGTTACGCAACATTACGGAGTTGTGGAGGGAAATTATATTAATCAATTGTCATATCTGGCAAAAATAATGGATTTTGATTTACAAATAATTTAAGGGGTGTTATTTTATGAGTTTTATGTTTAATCCATATCCATATGATGATCCTAACGCAATCAACAGAATAAATTTTGACAGTCCGTCAAGGAGAACAATTTGCTGTGGACCTGAAGAATCCTCAAATACGCTTATGAAACTGATTGAAGAAAAGATAAAGTCTTCAAGGAAAGTTATCATTGGTATTGACGGATATCTCAGTGCACCCATGGGGAAGTTTGCCGAAGTTATAATAAGCAAATGCAAAGCATTGGATATTGAAGCCAAATCAATAAGTTCTGATACTCTTTATCTTGACAGTGATGTTCTCGATAAAAAACTTCTGAAATACCTTCCGGAGGATCGGGAAACCGACCCTGTTCTCCTGTTTGGCTCGCTTTTTGATGAAGGCTATGAAGGATTAATGGATTCAGGCAAAATTGAGCAACTGTCAAAAGTCTTAAAGGATTTTACAGATTCAGGCAACGGAGTGCTGATTGTTTACGGTAACGGCAGTTTAATTGACGCGCTTCGCAAATATTATGATTATAAGCTCTTTATCGATGTAACACAAAAGCAAACCGTACTGAACATCCGCAACGGCGTATGCGGGAACCTTGGCACAACCAAAAGAATGCCGATCAATCTGATGCTAAGACGAAGCTATTATGTGGATCTGGAAGTATCAGTCGGTCTCCGTGGGAAACTTCTGAGAAGCAATGAGATAAACTTTTACATAACGGGTAACAATTTCAACAAGATGCAGATGCTACCCCTGGAAACATTGAAAGAATTATTCAATACAATGGTTACATATCCGTTAAGATGCAGGCCCGTTTACCTGGAAGGTGTCTGGGGCGGTTACTATATTAAGCGCCTGCGTAATTTACCCGATGATATGAAAAACTGTGCATGGGTATTTGATCTGATTCCTTTGGAAGTTTCAATTGTTGCTGATATTGGAGACATGCAGCTTGAATTCCCGTTTTACAGTTTTGTACAAACCGTTGGCCCCAAATTAATGGGTGAAAAGGTTGCAGAAGTGTTCAACAACTATTTCCCTATCCGCTTCAATTATGATGATACTTTCCACTCAAGCGGAAATATGTCAATTCAGGTTCATCCCGACGCTGATTATGTTCGCTCAAACAACAATGAACTCGGCCGTCAGGACGAAAGCTACTATGTTGTTGTGGCAAGCCAGCAGGCAAAAACATATCTGGGTTTTAAAAATGATGCCAATATAGATGAATTTATCGAAAAAGCAAAACGTTCAGAAAAAACAGGTGAAAAATTCAATCATGACGACTACATCAACTCAGAGCCGTCAAAACCAGGCATGCAATTTTTGATTCCGGCCGGAACCATTCATGCTTCCGGACGCAATCAGGTTGTGCTGGAAATAGGAAGCTTGACTGTTGGTTCATATACATATAAAATGTATGATTACGTGCGCAAAGATTTGGAAGGCAAACTCCGCCCGATACATACTTATCATGGTGAACGGGTTCTGCGCCGTGAAAGAAGGCGTGACTGGGTAATGCCCAATCTGGTTCAGGCTCCCAGAACTATACGCGAAGGTGACGGTTTTAAAGAAGTTATTGTGGGTGAACATGATTTGATATATTTCAGCCTTCGCAATATTATTTTCAGTGAAAGGGCTGTTGATGAAACAACAGATCGTTTCCATGTGTTAGTACTTGTAGACGGTGAAAAAGTATTGGTGCGTTCACTCACCAATCCAAGCAGGTTCTTTGAAATGAACTACCTTGATATGATTGTGGTACCGGCTTATTTCGGACCATACGAGATAATTAACCGTGGTGTCGGCGTGGTAACAGTGCATAAAACACTATTAAAGGATGGTTATGAAAATAATGTTTAATTCTTCTGACTGTATTTTGGCAGTGGATGCGGGCGGAACTTTTTTAAAAGCCGCCCTTGTGTCTGCCAATGGAAATATAATTGAAAATACACTTTTTAAGATACCTGTTGATTCCAACGGAAGTTTGCAGAGTATATCAGACTCCTACTCCCTGCTTGCTTCTGTTGGCTTAGAAAAAGCATCCAGGGAGAATCTCCGGATCAAAGGAGTAGGTGTATGCATACCGGGTCCTTTTGACTATTTAGGCGGCCAAAGCCTGATGAAGCATAAATATGCTACCATATACGGGGTGCCAATGCGGCCATGGTTTGAAACGGTTATAGGTAATGTACCTATAACCTTTCTGCATGATTCTACGGCTTTTATACTGGGAGCAACAGTGAAAAGCAAATATAAAAAATACAGAAAAATTGGAGCAGTTATCATTGGAACGGGTTTGGGCTTTGCCACGATGATTGATTCAAAAGTATTGACAAATCCGGCCGGTGGACCGGGCGTCAGCATTTATTCCCGGCAATACAGGGATGGCATTGCGGAAGATTATGTATCGCGCAGGGGAATTATATCACAATATAAAAACCTCTGCCCTGACTCTCCAACAGATATAGATGTAATAGAAATTGCTAATTTAGCCTGTTCAGGTAACACAGCTGCAATAACTGTTTTCACCCGGACCGGACTATATTTGGCAGAAATCCTGCATGATGTTCTGCAACACAACGATTATCAATGCCTGCTATTAGGAGGTGCAATATCAAAATCCTCTGACCTTTTTATTAACCCACTGAAACAAGGTTTATCCGATATTACTACCCTTGAATTAATTGAACAGGCTGACAACATTGATATTGCACCGATTTTAGGTACTGCACAGGCGGTACTCCGCCAGAGTCCAGCTTTATGATGTTATATTGTATTTAAGTTTACTTTTTTTTGCAATATGATATATTAAGATTAAAACCTGTAATTTTATCCAATTGATTGCATAAATATCCCCAAACTTAATCAGGTATCAATCTCTTGATATTTTTAGTAATTCATTGGAAAAGGAGGATATCATGCCTGGTTGTTTATTTCATATAAAAGAACTGTTGGAGACACTTACCGCAATTGAGCGTCAAATTGCATTGTTCATACTGGACTTTCCGAACGAAGTAATCAACATGACCATTGAAGAGCTTGCAACCTCCTGCAGTGCAAGTACTTCATCAGTTGTTCGTTTCTGTAAATCCATGGGGTATTCAGGCTATAAAGAACTATGTCGTGCAATAGCCGCAGATCTTGCATCTAATCAAAACGGCAGCATCAAGTACGAAGATATACGCCCCGGTGACTCAACAGAATCAATACTGCGCAACGTCTGCTTAAGCAATATAAGCGCCATTGAAAATACAATGTCACTGATAAATCTTGAAAGCCTTGAGAATGCCGTCAAAGCCATTGCCAATGCGCCCAGGGTTGATTTTTACGGAATCGGTTCATCAGGTATAGTCGCCCTGGATGCTCATAATAAATTTATGCGTATAAATAAAATATCAATGTCAAGTGCTGATCCTCATGAGCAAATTCTGTCTGCAACCACGCTTAAAAAAGGTGATGTTGCGGTTTTAATTTCATATACCGGAGATACAAAGGATATAATAGAGACTGCAGAAATTGTGAAGCAGACCGAAGCAACCCTAATCAGCATTACCCGCTATGGTAAAAATCAGTTGAGCAAAATGGCAGATATACAGCTGTACTCATCTTCTTCCGAAACAATGATGCGAAGCGGAGCTATGGGATCGAGAATCAGCCAGATGACAATTATTGATATTTTATATACCGCAGTAACAAGCTGCATATATGATGATGTTAAAAAATACCTTGATAAAACCAGATTTGTATCATCCCGCAAGCATATTCGCCCTAATTCGGTTTAATTTTCAGTACATATTAATTTTCCAGTTCAGTGGTAAAGTATTACTCTTTATTACTTTCATGGCATGAAATAATGTACCAGAACCTGGCAGACAATTAAAAGGAGAGGACACACCTCTCCGTATTATTTCATCCATGACATCATTTTTCTAAGCTCCCTGCCTGTTTTTGCAAGCAGATGCTCAGATTCTTTCCGTCTTGTTGCAAGTAGTCTTGCCCTGCCTCCTGATTTATTTTCTGATATCCATTTTGACGCAAATGTCCCGTCCTGGATTTCTGCAAGCACCTGTTTCATGGCCTTTCTGCTTTCTTCATTTATAATTCTCTTGCCTGTGGTATAATCACCATACTCTGCGGTGTCACTTATGGAGTAGCGCATAAATTCAAAGCCGCCCTGATAAATCAGGTCTACAATCAGTTTCATTTCATGTATACACTCAAAATATGCACTTTCAGGCTGATATCCTGCTTCCACAAGAGTTTCAAAACCGGCTTTCATAAGCTCGGTAACACCACCACACAACACAGCCTGCTCGCCGAAAAGATCGGTTTCTGTTTCTTCTCTGAAAGTAGTTTCTAAAATGCCTGCCCTGCCTGCGCCAATACCTGCGGCATATGCCAGGGCGAAATCCTTGGCTTTACCGGTATAATCCTGGTGTACTGCTATCAAAGAAGGTACACCGCGCCCCTCAACATATTGTGAACGTACCGTATGGCCCGGGCCTTTTGGTGCAACCATCGCCACGTCCACATATTCCGGAGGTATTATCTGATTGAAGTGAATGTTGAATCCATGGGCGAACATAAGCATATTGCCTTCTTCAAGATTTTTTTCAATACTTTCTTTATATATATCCGCCTGAACCTGATCGGGTACAAGAATCATTATAATATCGCCCGCTTTTGCCGCTTCTGCGGTATCCAATACCGTTAAACCTGCCTGCTGGGCCTTTTCACGGCTTTTTGATCCCGGAGCCAGACCCACTACTACATTTACACCACTGTCTTTCAGGTTTAACGCATGAGCATGTCCCTGACTGCCATAGCCAATTATGGCTACTGTTTTGTTTTCCAGCAACTTCAAGTCGCAATCACTGTCATAATACATTTTTGCCATTTGTATCCTTCCTTTCAAAATATAAAAATCATATAATTGTTTTTTCACCGCGTTCCAATGATATAAGTCCTGTCCGGACATCTTCAAGAATACCGAAAGGTTTCAGCATCTGTTCCATGGCTGCCACCTTTTTCGTGCTTCCCGAGGTTTCAATCGTGAGGGTCTTTTCAGATATATCAATAATATTTGCCCGGAATACCTCGGCTATCTGCATTATTTCGGAACGTACCGTTGTATCGGCGTTTACCTTGAACAATGCCAGTTCACGATGTACCGATTCATCTATATCAAGCCGTTTTACTTTTATAACATCAATAAGTTTCCCAAGTTGCTTTTCCACTTGTTCAACCGTATTTTCATCACCTTCAACAACAATTGTCATGCGGGATATTGCCGGATTGGTGGTTACACCCACTGCCAGGCTGTGAATGTTAAACCCTCTTCTGCTGAAAAGGCCTGATACCCTTGACAAAACACCTGCGTGGTTGTTTACCAGCACAGACAGTATATGCTTCATTCAGAGCACCTCCAATACTCCTTTGTCTTTCATGGTATTCAAAGGTATATTTTATTCCAATACAGCACCTTTGTCTGCTGACGATACAAGCTTTGCATATCGGGCCAGATAGCCCTTTTTAATTCTTGGCTCAGGAGCTTTCCATGCTTTCATTCTCTCCTCTATTTCATGCTTTGTGAGATTAACATCCAGTTTTCCTTCGGGTATGTTTATGGTTATAATATCTCCGTCCCTGACTGCAGCAATAGGCCCACCCACTGCCGCTTCCGGCGAAACATGTCCTATTGACGCGCCACGGGTTGCACCTGAGAACCTTCCGTCGGTTATTAAGGCAACATCTTTGTCCAATCCCATGCCTGCTATCGCCGATGTTGGACCAAGCATTTCACGCATCCCGGGGCCTCCCTTTGGCCCTTCGTAACGAATAATAACCACATCCCCCTTGTTTATTTTGCCGCCATAAATGGCATCTATGGCCGCATCTTCTGAATCAAAAACGCGTGCCGGCCCGGTATGGCACAGCATTTCTTCAGCAACTGCCGCACGCTTTACAACCGCGCCCGACGGTGCTATATTACCCCTCAGAACGGCTATCCCGCCGGTTTTGCTATATGGGTTGTCAATATCACGTATCACGTTTCTGTCCCTTACAACGGCGTTTTTAATGTTTTCTGCCACTGTTTTGCCGGTAACGGTAATCAGATCCAAATGCAGAAGATCTTTTTTAGACAGTTCTTTCATTACAGCCTGAACTCCGCCGGCCATGTACAGATCCTGCACATGGTACGGACCACTTGGTGCAAGCTTGCAAAGGTTTGGAACCCTTTCGCTTATTTGATTAATCATGTCCAGGTTAAGGGTAATTCCTGCTGCATGAGCAATTGCAGGTAAATGAAGGACTGAATTTGTGGAACACCCGAGAGCCATATCAACTGCCAGAGCGTTCTCAAAAGCCTCTGGCACAAGTATATCAGATGGTTTTATATCCTTTTCAACCAGTTCGATAATTTTCATGCCGGCTTTTTTCGCAAGGCGGATTCTTTCAGCATAAACTGCAGGTATTGTACCGTTTCCCGGAAGCCCCAATCCTAAAACTTCGGTCAGACAGTTCATCGAGTTGGCAGTAAACATGCCCGAACAGGATCCGCACCCAGGGCATGCGTTATTTTCGTATTCCAAAACTTCATCTGCTGTCATTGTTCCCGCTTTAAATGAACCAACTGCTTCAAACACACTGTTCAAATCCAGCTGTTTCCCGTTTATATTCAATGAAAGCATTGGCCCGCCGCTGATAAATATTGAAGGCACATTGATCCTTGCTGCGGCCATCAGCATACCCGGCACTATTTTATCGCAGTTCGGAATAAACACCATTCCGTCAAAGCTGTGAGCCAATGCCATTGCCTCGCATGAATCAGCTATAAGCTCCCTGCTTGCCAGCGAATACTTCATTCCTTCATGTCCCATTGCTATGCCATCGCATATCCCGATGCAGCCAAATTCCACAGGAGTTCCCCCTGCAAGCCGTATGCCGGCCTTGACTGCTTCGGCGATTTTGCTTAAATGAACATGCCCCGGGACAATTTCGTTAACAGAGTTGACTACTCCTATCAACGGCCGTTCAATTTCTTCATCTGTATAACCCATGGCTTTAAAAAGGCTTCTGTGAGGTGCCCTTTCTATGCCCTTTTTTATAATATCACTGCGCATAAATTCACTTCCTTAGTTTATTTCGTATACTTTTCCCCGATATTTTAGTTATCAGCATGTATATAGAAAGTCATATTTTGCAGGGGTTACTGTTAAAATATCAAACCCGCCCGGGTTCAGTTGTCCTCATGTGTAAATCAGCTGATCAATGCCCTTCCCGGGAGGTACTATAGGCAGCACTCTTTCATCGATATCGATAATAAAATCGATTACAACGGGTTTATCGGATACTAAAGCTTTTTCTATAGCAGGAACAACTTCTTCCTTTTTGGTTACCCTTAAGCCAACTGCGCCGTATGCTTCAGCAAGCCTGACAAAATCCGGCCCCCTGTCCAGTGTTGTTTGTGAGTATCTTTTTTCATAGAACATGGTCTGCCATTGACGCACCATACCCAAAGTCCCATTGTTAAGCAGGGCTATAATAATGGGCAGCTTATAATGGACTGCTGTTGCAAGCTCGTTGCAGTTCATTCTGAAACTGCCGTCACCTGCAAAGTTAATTACTTTGCTGTTGGGCTTTGCAAGCTGGACACCTATTGCCGCACCGGTACCATATCCCATTGTTCCAAGGCCCCCGGATGATATGTATTGTCTGGGGAACTGATAATTAAAATACTGGGCGGCCCATATCTGGTTCTGACCGACCTCGGTTGTTATATATGCGTCTGGCGCCATTTCGGAAAACTTTCTGATAATATACGATGGTTTCAGCTCTCCGTTATCGGGAATTACAAGCTCATACTCAGATTTCCATTTAACCACCGCATCAGCCCACTCTGACCTTTCCACCTCTTTTGTCCGTTCAAGAATACCGGCAATTATTTCATCGGTATTTCCGGTCAGAGGATAGTGAACATTTATGTTCTTGTTAATTTCAGCCGGGTCTGCGTCAATATGCATAATTTTTGCCATGGGAGCAAAACGCTTCATGTCGCTTATAACCCTGTCGCTGAACCTTGCACCTATATTAATTAACAGATCACATTCTGAAACCACTTTATTGGACACTCTTGACCCATGCATGCCAAGAAGTCCTGTATAGAGGGGATATGTACTCGGAACGGAACCGGTCCCCATTAACGTTGTTGCTACAGGTATTTTCAGTTTTCCTGACAGTTCAAGCAATAAACCGGTTATACCGGCAATAATTGTGCCTCCGCCTGCCAATATAACAGGTTTTTTTGCATTCTGAATTGCTGTGGCTGCCTCATCAAGCTCTTTTTCGGTAAACAGGTTTTTTATCGACAGGTTTAATCTTTTCTTTCCGTCAAAAGGTATGAATTCAGCTTCATTAGCCGTAACATCCTTGCAAACATCAACCAGAACAGGACCGGGCCTTCCTGTTACAGCAATCTCGAAAGCCATACGCATGGTTTCAGCAAGCTTGTTTACATCCTTCACAAGAAAGTTATGTTTTGTTATCGGCTCTGTTATGCCGGTGATATCAACTTCCTGGAATGAATCCCTTCCTATCAGGTTTGAAGGAACCTGGCCGGTAATTGCTACAAGAGGTATAGAATCCATATATGCAGTTGCAATTCCCGTTACAAGATTCGTTGCGCCAGGCCCCGAAGTAGCCATGCATACGCCGGGCCTTCCCGTTGCCCTTGCGTAACCGTCGGCTGCGTGAGCAGCCCCCTGCTCATGGGATGTCAGTATATGCCTTATCCCTTCTCCCCTTTTATATAACGAATCGTATATGTTAAGCACAGCTCCGCCCGGGAATCCAAAAATAGTGTCAACATTCTGTTCTTTCAAACATTCTATGATTATATCTGCGCCTGTCAGTTTCAATATAATCACTCCATTTCATCTCAATAATTTATCTAGGCGTAATTTATAATCCTACTGGCAACTTCATCTCCCATTTCTTCGCATCCAAGAATCTTTGAACCGTCGGTTGCTATATCCCTGGTCCTGAACCCTTCTTCAAGCACTTTCAGAACAGCATTTTCAATTGCTTCAGATGCTTTTTTCAAATTAAAGGAATGTTCAAGCATCATTGCAACAGATAATATAGTGGCAAGAGGATTTGCCTTGTTCTGCCCTGCTATGTCAGGCGCTGAACCGTGTACAGGTTCGTAAAGGCCAAAACCTGTTGAGTTTAAGCTTGCTGACGGTAGCATGCCTATTGAACCGGTAATCATTGAAGCTTCGTCAGACAGAATATCGCCAAACAGGTTGCCTGTAACAATAACATCAAACTGATTTGGATTAATTACAAGCTGCATTGCCGCATTATCAACATATAAATGGTTAAGTTCCACATCGGGATACTCTTTTGAGACTTCTATTACCGTTTCTCTCCAGAAACGGGATACTTCAAGAACATTTGCCTTATCGACGGAAGTAACCCTGTTTTTTCTCTTTCTCGCTGTTTCAAATGCCAGCCGGGCTATTCTTTCTATTTCGGATTTTCTGTATATCATTGTATCATATGCGGCAGGTTCGCCTAAATGGTTTGTTCTTTTCCGCTCACCGAAATAAACGTCCCCGGTAAGTTCACGCAAAACAAGTATATCTAAATTGTCGCCAATAACCCTGTCTTTAAGCGGGCTGGAATCTTTAAGCGGTGCAAAAATTCTGGCAGGCCTGAAATTTGCAAATACACCAAGCCCAGAACGTATGCCAAGAAGACCGGCTTCAGGCCTTTTGTTCAATGGCAGGTCATCCCATTTGGGTCCGCCGACTGCCCCTAAAAGAACTGCATCTGAATTTTTACATTGATCAAGGGTTTCTTTTGGCAAAGGATCCCCGGTTTTATCTATGGCGGCTCCTCCTATATCCGCGTAATTGTATTCAACGTTAAAACCGTATAGCTTTGATACCTTATCCAGCACTTTTATTGCCTGCTGTGTTACTTCCGGACCTATACCGTCGCCCGGCAATACTGTAATTTTGAATGCGTTCATCTTATACCACCTGCTTTTGGACACTCATTTTTATGCTTTAAAACGATTTCTACTTTTTATTTTTGATATACGGCATTAAACCGCCTGACTTAATTATCTCCTGAATAAACTCAGGGAAGGCTGTAGTTTTGTATGTTTTTCCATTACTATAGTTTATTATTTTTCCATTTTCAAGATCTATTTCAAGTTTGTCTCCTTCGTCAGTCTCATCAACACATTCCGGGCACTCGATAATAGGCAGCCCGATATTTATCGCATTTCTGTAAAAAATACGGGCAAAGCTTTTTGCAATGACACATGATATACCTGATGCCTTTATTGCAATCGGTGCGTGTTCCCTTGATGAACCACACCCAAAGTTGAAACCTCCGACTAAAATATCGCCTTTTTTAACCCTTGTGACAAAAGTTTTATCAAGGTCTTCCATACAATGCTTTGCCAATTCACCATGATCAGATGTATTTAAGTATCTGGCCGGGATGATTACATCTGTATCGATATTGTCGCCATATTTTATAACATTGCCGGTATAATTCATAACTTTCACCTTTCCTTTTCGTTGCCGTATTCGAAATTAAATCAATCCATTAATTCTTCAGGGGAGGATATTTTTCCTGTTATTGCTGATGCCGCAGCCACAGCAGGACTTGCAAGATAAACCTCGCTTTTTACATGTCCCATCCTGCCGACGAAATTCCGGTTTGTAGTGGACACTGCCCGCTCACCTTCAGCAAGTATTCCCATATGCCCTCCAAGGCAAGGCCCGCATGTTGGAGTGGAAACCGCACATCCAGCGTCGATAAAAATATCAAACAGCCCTTCCTTCATGCATTGTTTCCATACCATCTGTGTTGCCGGAATAATAATGCATCTTACATTTTTATGGACTTTTCTTCCTGCAAGAATTTTAGCTGCAATTCTCATGTCTTCAATCCTGCCGTTTGTACATGAACCTATAACTACCTGATCAATGGTTATATCATCAAGCTCATCAACAGTCTTTGTATTCTCGGGCAAGTGCGGAAGAGCCACTGTTGGCCTGATTTTTCCAATATCTATTGTAAGTTCCTCAACGTATTCCGCATCACTGTCAGCTTTGAAAATTTCATATGGTTTTGATGAATGCTGTGCAATATATTTCAAAGTTTCATCATCCACTTCGAAAATACCGTTTTTTGCACCTGCTTCAATAGCCATATTGGCAATCGTAAATCTGTCGTCCATGGTCAGGAACTCCAGACCTTCGCCGGTAAACTCCATAGATTTGTATAAAGCACCATCAACGCCAATCCGGCCTATAATGTGCAAAATTATATCCTTTCCGCTGACCCATTCGCCGGGTTTTCCTATCAGGTTGAACTTTATTGCTTCAGGTACTTTCAACCATACTTCGCCTGTAACCATGGCAGCCGCCATATCGGTACTTCCTACCCCGGTGGAAAAAGCACCGAGTGCTCCATATGTACAGGTATGTGAATCAGCACCAATCACCAGGTCGCCTGCAGTAACCAATCCAAGTTCGGGTAACAGGGCGTGCTCAACACCCATCTGTCCAATTTCAAAAAAATGTTTTATTCCCATTTTTCTTGCAAATTCCCGCATTAATTTAACCTGTTCTGCCGATTTTATATCCTTGTTTGGAGTAAAATGATCGGGAACCAGCGCTATTTTTTCAGTATCAAATACCTTTTCGGCACCAATCTTTTCAAACTCTTTGATTGCAACCGGAGCTGTTATATCATTACCCAAAACCATATCAACCTTTGCTGATATAAGCATACCGGGTTTTACACTTTTTTGCCCGGAACTTTTTGCCAGTATTTTTTGAGTCATTGTCATACCCATATGCGACACCTCTCTAATCAAACAGATTTACTGAAACATTTTGATTGAAGTTGCAATGCAACCCACTGTTAATTATTAAAATAAGTTACTTTCCCTTAAGAATATTATTAATATTATAATGAAGTAAGAGATTATTACTTCTGTTTTTTTACTCATTTTGCCCAAAAAATTTAACGAATTTTGCCCGGTTAAGCTTTCTACTTTCCCTTTAATATTCACATCGCTTCTTGTTGAAACCTATTATGTAAATATGCTACTATTATGTTGGTTAACAAAATATATTTTTGGATATGGAGAAACGTTTATGCGTAACAGGAAGATAATACCTTATCTCATGGTAATCTTAATTTTACTGTCCGGTTGTAATCACAAAAAAGATATTGCTGTTTTTGAAACTCCTTTGGTTACAAATACTGTTACTCCGACAGTAACACCCTCTCCCACAGCAACGCCGGAACCAACGCCCACACCGGCTCCGGTAATTGCCACCATTCTGGCAGCCGGCGATGTTGTAATGCATGACGCCGTTATAAGATCGGGTAAAATAAGTGATGGTGAGTATAACTATAATTATATTTTTGACAGAGTAAAACCGTATATAGAAGAAGCCGATTACTCCATCGTCAGTTTTGAAGCTGCATGTGTCGAAAGCGATAAAAATTATACCGGTTATCCTCTTTTTAATGCCCCGCCTGCCATTATTTCAGCATTCTCATATGCAGGTTTTGATATGGTAAACAACGCCAACAACCACTGCCTGGACAGGGGTCTTAAAGGGCTTCTGGAATCAAGGGAAATTATAAAGCAGAAAAATTTGCAGGTTATCGGAACATTCAGCGATGCTTCTGAACCCCGGTATAATATACAGGATGTTAACGGCATTAAAATTGGCTTCCTTGCTTATACTTACGGGTGCAATATGAACGAAAACCGTTTGACCGAAGAAGAAAGAAACATTCATTTAAGCCTTATAGACAAGGAAAAAATAAAAAAAGAAATCGAAACACTGTCTCCTCTTGTTGATTTGGTAGTTGTCCTTATGCACTGGGGTGTTGAATACCGCGTTGAACCTACCGGTGAGCAAAAGGAGCTTGCAAATATGATGTTTGAGGCAGGTGCTGATATAATACTTGGTTCCCATCCCCATGTTGTTGAAGCATCAGAAATTATCGAAACAGATGGCGGAACAAAGTATATTATATACAGTATGGGTAATTTTCTGTCGAACCAAATAGGCGATGACAAATCAAGCCCCAGGAACAATGACCTTACCCAGGAAAGCGTCATGGTATCAATTAAAGTGGAGAAAGACTTAGAATCAAATAAAGTACGTATTCTTTCTGTAAAACACATACCGGCATGGGTATACCGGTATAGGGAAAATGACATTTATAAATACTCAATAATACCCATTCCGTCCCTGGATGACGAAATTTTCAGCACTGCTGATGAAAAATTATCAGAAAAGCTGAAAAATTCTTATGAAAGAACAATGAAAAAAATGCAGGATTATCCGGGTCATTAATACTTCTGTGATATAAAGCAGGAAAATACCTGTTTACTGCTTGCAGGAGAAATATGGAGAGTAACGGTATATCAGCGCAGAATGGTGTATTCAGAAATAAATATCCCTGTGAAGTTGCTTATGAAGGGAACAAATTGTCATTAAGCCCATACTAGAGCTCATTGACGGTATTGGAACAGCCAAATCAAAAGAAACGGGCACCTGATTAATGGGAATTTCGAAAAAAACTGCCGGACAGAACTTTTTTCAAACCCTGACCGGCAGTTTCATTTTTAATTATCGTTCAAATCCGGGTGACAATCTTAAATCTATCCAAAGCAAAAATTATTCTCTTTCCTCTTCAAACTCATATGCGCATGATTCCAGGCTGCATGTATATTGGATCTTTTTCCCCTTTACCTTTTGTGTCATAAAGTTTCCGCATTTAGGACACTTTTTGTCTGAAACCATATCCCAGGATGAAAAATCACATTCAGGATAATTCTCGCAGCTTAAATAACTTTTTCCCTTTTTTGTTTTCTTAATATAAACCTTGCCTCCGCATTTCGGGCATAATACACCTGTTTCGTCAAGGATTGGCTTGGCATTTCTGCATTCGGGAAAGCCCGGGCACGCAAGAAATTTACCGTACTTACCCATCTTTACAACCATTTTCCGGCCGCACTTTTCACAAACCTCATCGGATTCCTCTACCGGAAGTTCAACCCTGCTGATGCGTTCTTCAGCAGATTTCAGTGTTTTACTGAATCCATCATAAAACTCATGGAGCAGATCCTTCCACTCGAGCTCCCCTTCTTCCACCGAGTCAAGCTGGGCTTCCATTTTTGCCGTAAAGTTTATATCAACGATCTCCTTAAAATGTTCCTCCATCAGGTTATTGACAATCTTTCCCAATTCCGTCGGATAGAGATACTTCTTTTCCTTAACTACATATCCCCTTGACATAATTGTACTGATTATAGGAGCATAGGTACTGGGGCGACCAATACCCTTTTCTTCAAGGGTTTTTACCAATGTTGCTTCTGTGTACCTTGGCGGGGGCTGGGTAAAATGCTGTGTAGGTTTTATTTCTGTCGGTGCTACCCTTTCACCTTCTGTAAGTTCAGGAAGCAGGCCGTCTTTTTTGCCCTCATCTTCATCATCCAGGTACTCTTCATCCCTGCCTTCTTCATAAAGCACCAAAAAACCTTTGAAAGAAACCCTTGAACCCGATGCTCTGAACAGATAATCCCCTGCTGCAATATCCACCGACATTGTATCATATATTGCAGATTCCATCTGGCTTGCAATAAATCTTTCCCAGATAAGTTTATACAGTCTGAAAAGATCTCTTGAAAGGGAATTTTTAACGCGTTCAGGCGATAAACTAAGCATCGTGGGTCTTATTGCTTCATGAGCATCCTGTGCGGCAGATTTGGCTTTAAATATCCTTGCTTTATCAGGCAGGTATTTTTCACCGTAATTAGTCAGAATATACTCCCGTGCTTCATTCAATGCCTCATTCGAGATACGCGTTGAATCGGTTCTCATGTACGTAATCAAACCAACCGATCCTTCTCCTTCTATTTCAACACCTTCGTACAACTGTTGGGCAAGCATCATTGTTTTTTTGGCTGAAAAACCGAATTTCCTGGCCGCGTCCTGTTGCAATGTGCTGGTAATGAATGGCGGTGAAGGAGAACGCTTTTTTTCACCGTGTTTTACTTTTTGAATTATAAATTCCTTGTTCTCAATCCCTTTTAAGACCTTGTCGACATCTTCCTTATTTTTAAGCTCAAGTTTTTCATTTATCAATCCGCTGAATTTAGCCGAGAATGTTTTGCCATTGTCCTTACGGAGTATGGCTTCGATATTCCAATATTCTTCGGGTGTAAAATTCTCTATTTCATTCTCCCTGTCGCATATAATTTTTATAGCAACCGATTGAACCCTTCCGGCACTCAAGCCCTTTCTGACATTCCTCCACAGAAGCGGGCTTATTTTATAGCCAACAATTCTGTCAAGTACACGTCTGGCCTGTTGCGCATTTACAAGATTCATATCAATTTGCCTTGGTGCCTTAATAGCCTTTAATACTGCGTTTTTTGTTATTTCATTAAATGTCACCCGGCATTTTTCATTGCCATCCATCTGAAATATGTTGGCAAGATGCCATGATATAGCTTCACCTTCGCGGTCAGGGTCGGTTGCAAGAAATACTTTATCTGATTCTTTTGCCTCTTTTTTAAGCTCTGATATTAAATCGCCCTTACCACGTATATTAATGTACTTTGGTTCAAAATTATTTTCTATATCAACTCCAATACGGCTTTTTGGCAGATCGCGTATATGGCCCATTGAAGCTTTTATTTTATAGCTTGATCCAAGAAACTTCTTAATTGTTTTTGCCTTGGCTGGTGATTCCACAATTACCAGATACTTCGCCATACTTATCCTCCGTTTCGCTTAGCTTTGCTCTACAATTTGTTATAGTATCACTGAAACTATAATTTGTAAACTGTTTTTGTTTATTGTATGGGATATTATGTCATTCGTCCATCTTAATTTTTCGGCATTTGCCTTCCATCATGCCGTATTTCAAAGTTCTCCCTCAGTATCAGTTCTGATACCGGAACGGGATTTAAATTTTTTTCACGGATAATGTCTATCACTTTGCCTAGTATTTTAACTGTATGCGATGTATCATTATGGAACAGCAGAATATCTCCGCTTGAAACTTTGGAAATACGGTTAAGTATGGCCTCTTCTGTCATACCGGGTTTCCAGTCCAGGGAATCCAGGCTCCATTGTATCGTGTAGTACCCGTTTTGCCGTGCAATGGACAAAACTGTATCATTGTAGTCCCCGTACGGTGCACGGAATAAATCGGTTTTTACCCCGGCAATATCTTCAATGGTTTTCGTACAGTCAAGTATTTCAGTTTTTATCTTATCCCTGCTTAATACACTCATTTTAAAATGATTCTCCGAATGGTTTGCCAAATCATGCCCCTGTTCTGCAATCATCCTTGTTTCTTCAGGATTCCTTCTGGCCCATTCCCCGACAACAAAGAAAGTGGCCTTTACATTTTTCTCTTTCAGAATTCCAAGTATTTCAGGAATATCATGAGCTCCCCACGCACAATCAAAGGTAATGGATACATTTCCGTTGCTGTTTTCAACACTGTATATGGGTATTTCCCTTATTGCACCGCTTGCTTCTACAACCTTCCCTTTAATCATAAAAAACAGCGCAAGGCAGAATGCTATAGCAAGTAAAGCTGTTATTATTGTTCTCCTGCGGATAACAACCATAATACTTCTCCAAAGTTTATTCTCATTTTTATATATGGTTATAAGAATAAGATTATTCTTATTAAAAAATGATCGGCTGATGAAAAAATCCGGTTGCAAATTCTCAATGGTTAAATCAGCCTCAGAGAAAATAAAACTACTTTGCAGCGGCTCGATGCGCCCAATGGAATACTCATTCTTATAACAGCAATTATATTTTAATGGCCTGGCCTTAAATTTTTTAAGTCTCAATACAGCAGGAATAATTTCGGGCATTTGTTTTCGTTGTTGTTCGTAAATCAGACGCTTTACCGGCAAGATAAAAACACATTGAAAGCCGTTAATGATCAATATAATGGTAACTTTACGCCAGCAAAAAAAAATCTGCTGAAAAGCAGACTTTCAATTTATAATCATTAAAAATGAAGCATGACATCCTATTTAAAAGAGCATCAATCGGGAATAATTAAATATTAATGCTTCTTGTGGATGTAAAAGGAAATTATATGTATACCAAAACTTTAGGCCATAGTTATTTGGCGAGAATTCAGCCACATCCATTAGTACTTAAACTTACATGGGCGTTCTAACACCTCTGCAAATCGTATTTTTCGGGTATAAATTTATCTGATGCATTCTCCCTTACCATTTGATTGATAAATTCATGCTCGTCCTGAGGGATAGCCTCAATCTGGATTTCCATCATACCAAGCCAGGACAGTTCCCTTTCTTCTACAAATACTCTTTTATCTTTAGCTGCCTGTTTCAACTCATCTATTGCTGCAAGAGCCGCTGCCCTGGTCCTGTTTAAATGACCGTTCTCTTTAATGATTTCTTTTGATATTTTCAACACCACATCAGGTCTTAAAACATATGCCTGCGGATCATATCCGCTGTCCGAGTCAGCAAGCATATCTCTAAGCAGCAGGGCCTGTTCCATACCTTTTGCCAAAGCTTCGTTCATAAGCCTGCAATCATAGGTTAGCTGTTCCATTGATACTGTTGGAGCCATACCACCTAATAACCTTATATTCTGAACCGACTCATTGCTCCACAGGTCTGCAACTGCCGCAGAAATATTCCCCAGCGGGCTTAAATGAGCACAAGCACTTGACTTTCCTTCCATTGAAATCGGTATTCCTGATATGGCTTTTACATAAACTCCTTCATAGCCGCAATCCTTATGTGGCCCTGCAGCCCCTTCCTCAACGGCAACAAGGCTTCTTACAGCAGACATGACCCTGACTACGGCTGAAAAAACTTTTGGAATGTATCCTCTCTCAGCCAAAACCATTGCCGTATTTGCAAATCCGCAGGCAGTATCGCCTGAAGCCGTAACTCCTGTTCGTTCGGCTATATCCACTATGGCACTCCATAATTTTGACATATCTCTGGCACCTAAAACCCCCAAGGCAAATAGTGACTTGGTAATATCACAAAACATAGTGGCTTCGTCATGGATGTCTTTACCGCCAATGGACTCAATGGCCAGAAAATCCGCCCCTGCCCTTGCACTTCCTTCAAAGGTTTCCATGATTGATTCCCAATGCTTTCCCCGCCACATATGAACAGATTCCCTGTCTTCCCGGATATCAACCGGAGTAGCCCTTAAAGCGCTTTTTAATCCGTATTTCTGCTCATATTCATACATAACATCCCTGACGGTTTTTATTATTTCGATACCCCATTCGGGGTGGTAAGTGGTTGGCGGAAGCAGCTCAACCTCTACTACAAAACCGGGGACATAAAGCTCACGTGCTCTTTTGCATGCATCTTCGATAATGCTTTTGTACTGCCGCAAAACCTCGGGCATGGTCTCATTGGTTACCGGCATAGGCGGAAGAGTGAAATTAAGTTCAGGCAGAATTTGCCCGCCACCGATAACAAGGCCGTTTTTGCATTTTACCGGGTGGATTGTTGAACCGAAAATAAAATCACTCAGACTACTATAGGCTAATTCATTAAAAACTCTCTTTGGCATAATATCTTACCCCTTTAATTTATATTATGAAAAATTGATGCAATTTCTGGCGACGTGATTGAAAGTAGGTTTACACTGTTTATTTTACATGCGTCAGGAGATTTGCTTAATGTAAAAAATTATCTTTTTATGTAATGATTTATTTACCTGACTGAAAAACGCATTGCATTTACCATTTAGCACCCAGTCCGGTAAATTGCGTAAAAAACCGGCACAGCCATGTTAATGCTACCTGGCTATGCCGGTTTTGAGAGGTTAAAGTCCCATAGATGCACCCCGTATAGTTTTAAGTTATATCATACCTATCCACTTACCAGATTGGGCAAAAAAGTGGCCAATTGCGGGAAAATAATCAGAACGGCAATACACGCTACAAGTGCCAGCAGGAACGGCCATACTCCCTTAAATATTGTTTCAAGCGGAACATCCTTTGCGACACCTTTTATAATAAACACATTCATTCCTACAGGAGGCGTAATTACACCGGCTGCAACAACCATTACAATTATAACGCCGAACCAGATGGGATCATAACCCAAAACATCAACAACAACGGGATAAAATATCGGAACAGTCAGTAGTATTAATGCAAGAGCGTCAATAAAACAGCCAAGTATTACATAAATAATCAATACCACCACCAATATCAAAACAGGCGGTAAATTGAGGTTGGAGGCCCAATTTGCCATTGCAAAAGGCAACCGGCTTACTGCCATAAAACGTCCAAAAACCATAGCACCTGCAACAAGGAGCATGATCATGCCCGATGTTCTTGTCGTGTCCTTGAGCGAATTTTTAAAGCCTTCCCAGGTCAACTGCCTTCTTAAAAGAGTTATAACGAGTATGCTTCCCGCTCCCACCGCACCTGCTTCAGTTGGTGTAAAGTAACCCGCGAAAAGGCCGCCCAGGGAAACCAGGAACGTTAAAAGTATTTCGGGCAATCCGCTTTTTAAAACTGATTTATGTTGCACTTCTTCTTTTTGCCCAATAGGTGCAAGAGAAGGATTTCTTTTTACCAGTATGTATATAGTAGCCATATAAAAAAGCATTAAAAGAATACCGGGTATTATCCCTGAAATAAACAGTTTACCTATGGATTGTTCTGTGGCTACACCATAAATAATAAAAATTACACTTGGCGGAATCAGTACTCCTAACGCACCTGCTGCCGCAACACTTGCCGTGGACAGAGAGTCGTCATAGCCATACTTTTTCATTTCAGGGAGTGCAATTGCTCCCATTGTAGCCGCTGTGGCAGTATTTGATCCGCATATTGCTCCAAAAACAGCACACGCTCCCTGTGTTGCAATTGCAAGACCACCCGGAAGGCGTCCCATAAACCTGTAGGCAAGGGAATAAAGATTTGATCCTACTCCGGAATAATATGCAATAAACCCCATCCATACAAACATGGGAATTACACTTAATGTATAGGACGAGAAATTTGAAAAAATCTCTGTGGCTACCATTGAGAATGCAGCGTCAGGCTTAACCAGCAGGGCAAATCCTGTAAAACCGACAATCAGCATGGAATACGCTATCGGCACCCGCAGCAGAATTAATATAAGCAAAACAATTACTCCGATTATGCCTATTACAGGAGGTGTCATTTATTAACAACCCCCTTTATTGCTTTGCTTATCTCAACCAGGCATAAAGCAAACAATCCTAACGAAACCATGAAAATAAAAGGGTAAAACGGTATGTGAGCAGTTGGTGAAACCTCACCGATTTTATATACGTTAATACCATATATCAATACCTGGATGCTGCTAAAGGCAAGAAAAACAGTTGTTATCAAACTAAATAGCGTATTAATTGCCAACTGAAGTCCCGGATTCAGCTTTTCAATGAAAAAGTCAACTGCGACATGAGCCTTTTCAGCTGCACATTTTGCAACGGCAAAGCCTATAACAACAGCAGTAAAATATCCTGTATATTCATATACTCCTTTAACAGGATTATTAAAAACAGATCTTAATATAACATTTACAACAACAAGCACCATGGTAACGACAATACCCCAGCCGGCAATATCGTCCAGCATGCAGCCGGCTTTTTCAATTATTTTATGAAACTTATTCATTGGCTTAACCCCCCGAAAATAAGCTAAAGTTTAATTAATAGACATCATTATATTTTTCAGCGAGTTTCTTTGCCGTTTCTACAGCTTTTTTCGCTGCTTCGCCTTTTTCTTCTATATATTTGTCAATCATTGGTTCAACGGCCTTAATCCATCTTGCCATCTCTTCTTCAGGCAGCTCAATAATTTCCAGCCCCTCATTCTCAGTTGCCCATTTCAACGCATCTTCATTCTGTTTGTCCCAAAGACCGATACCCACCTCATCCTGGAATTTTGCCGTAGTGTCAGTTATTATTTTCTGAAGATCTTCAGGTATGGCATTCCACTTATCCAGGTTCATTGTAACATAAAACAATGTATTATAAAGGAATGGCGTTCTTGTTACATATTTTGTGACTTCACCATGTTTCCATGTTTTCAGCACCTCAAGCGGAGCAAGATTCCCCACCACAATGCCTTTTGATAAAGCTTCATATGCTTCGGACTGTGGCATTCCTACAGGAATTGCACCCATAAGCTGCAGTGTTTCGGCTGTTAACCCGGTCGCCCGGATTTGCATTCCTTTCAGATCTTCGAGCTTGTTAACAGGTTTTTTGCTGAAGAGATCACCAGGGCCGGTGGCGATAACCATTAACAGTTTAGTATCCTGCACACATTCAGGGTTAAGTTCCTGTATTCCTTCCCATGCAACTTTGCTTGCCACCCTGGAGTTTTTATATACAATGCCTGGTTGCTCAAAAGCCTCAATTTCAGGGAAACGCCCCGGATTATATGAAAAACATGAAAGGCCAATGTCGCAAACCCCATCAACAACTCCATTATAAATATCTGCGGCTTTCAAAAGGGTTTCGCCGGGATAACTTGTTACAACTACCCTTCCGTTTGTTGCCTCTTTGATAGCTTTTGCCCATCCCTGTACCAGTTCGGTTTCTGCAGGGTGAGTTCCAGGGAAGAAATGAGCAAGTTTCAGCTCAATAGTACCTTCTTTTTCGGCAGAAACAGTTCCTACACATGAAGACTGAATTGTCAGCGCAAACAAAAGCGCCAGAATCAGCAGACCTTTGATAAGAATTGACTGAGTTAAATTTCCAAACTTCCCCACGGTTTATACCTCCTAAAAAAGTAATAAAAAAAACCCCGTAGGAGGTTCTGGAAACATATGTATTGATCAATATTGCATATTATCAGAAAGACATCCCTCTATAACCACGAGACCATACTGCAATATTACAATACAACCTTATAAACTTCGCTTCCGTACTACCATCCTACACTACCATTATATTTGCATATAAGATCGGTGTCAACACATTTAGCATCTTTTGTTAGTTCCAAAGATCCTGAATACTTATTGCAAGTTTTATCAGACAATTTTCAACAAAAAGAACATTTGACGAACCCAGTAATAATACTTAGCCATAGCGACGCAAGCAAGCTGACATGAGCTAAGATGATTTCGCCGCATCTTCTTTCCTGCAGTTATTTTATATTTGGCGCGATCTGCCCTCTTAAGCACTGCCATATAGAAGATGCAGCGAAATCTTCGAACAGTCAGTTAGTTTTTAATCAAATTACTTCATTATATATTTATAAAAGTACGCATATTTGCAGTTCGGGTTTATCCCGGCAAACTAATGCACTCATACAAATGAAGCGTTTGTTTCATTGTGAAATCTCTAAATTATAAGATAACAGCATTAATCTTTTATAGATGCATAGAATTCTTTCATCACATAATAAGCAGGCTTCTTATATGTCTTATCCTCCGACAAAAGTCCCTTCCTGTTGTATTCCAATTGGAGAGCGCTGGTTCTTCTCGGGCACCTGAAATCATAAAGGATCCATGGTGCTGTTCCGTGTATATACGGAATTTTGCCAAGAGTTTCGGTCTGCAATTTGAAAATATGGAGCTGGCAGTCTTCTGTACCAAGGTCATTAATCGTCCCCCTGGCCCCCTTAAGGGCATCAGCGCCAAATTCAGTTATGACAACAGGTTTTTGCGGATTACTGTTATTGAACACTTTAATCAAGTCATTAAAATCAGGAGCATACCATCCATAGTATTCATTGATGCCTATAATATCAAGAAAGTCAACAAGCCTGTCCTTTATCATCAATTTGCTGTGATCCACAAGGCAAGCAGCAGAAACAGGCCTGGAAGGATCCAGTTCTTTTGCCTTCTTTGCCAATGAACTCATAAATTGCAATCTTTCATCGGTATCGGGGTTTTCATTGCCTACCGACCATATTATTACACTCGCCCTGTTTCTGTCCCTTAGTATGAGCTCAGACAACTGGTTTTCTGCATTTTGGTATGTTTCAGGATTTGAAAAATCTATAGCCCAGTAAACAGGAATCTCCTCCCACAGCAGGATTCCTATTTTATCAGCTATCCTTGCTGCTTTATCGGTATGAGGATAATGGGCAAGGCGCATAAAATTGCAATTCATTTCTTTTGCAAGTTTAAAGTTTTCAATAATTTCATCCTCGGTCACTGCTTTACCGTTTATAACACTTTCCTCATGGGCACATACACCCTTAAGGAAAATCTTTTTCCCGTTCAGGTAAATGCCTGTTTTGTCAGCCCGTATTTCTCTGAATCCAATCCTGTCCTGTATTTCATCCGAAAGATAAGAGATTTTAACATCATACAACCTGGGTTTTTCAGGACTCCATAGTTCAGGCTCAGCATTTATTACCACATCTGCTTTTCCGTTGACACATTCGATTTCCTTGAACAAATTCAGCTTGGGTATTTCAAGTTTTGCTTTTCCGTTATTTTGAGGCCCGTCAACTTCAATAGTCACTCTAATCTTTTTAAAACCTGAGTTTGGAACCAGGCTTATGAAATAGTTTTTAATAAAAGTCTCGGGCAATCTTATAAGCTCAACATCCCGGTATATTCCGCCATAATTAAACCAATCGGTGTTCCTTGCGGGTACTGCTTCCTTCTTCCTGGTATTATCTGCTACTACAAGGATACGGTTATTTTCTTCAAGCAAACCTGTGATTTCAAAATAAAACGGGGTGGAACCTCCCCTGTGCATTCCTATGTACTTTTTGTTCAGAAAAACCTTGGCTTCGTAATTTACAGCGCCGAACTTGAGAAAAACCCTTTTTTCACCCCTGTTTACATAGCGGAATGTCCTTGTGTAAACCGCAGGACCTTCATAGTAGTAAAACCGCTCATTCTGAGTATTCCAGCATGAGGGCACCTTTATTGTACCCCAGCGGTCAAAATCGAAATCCACCGGCTGGTATCTTCCAGTGTCGGTTTTATATTTTTCCTCATACCATTTTGATCTGATACAGGTGTCATACTGATCAATCTGGAAATTCCAGTACCCGTTAAGACTTTCCTTATCTCTGAAAGTGTCGATAAGCATGCCTGATGCTGTTGCCGTTTTAGACAAAAAAGGCCTTTCATAGTCCTCATCATGAATATTTTCGGTGAAATTTCCCACTTTTTTTGTATCCATGTCCCTTATCTCCCCGTTTAACATAATAATTCTGTAACAATATTATTTTAACTGTTATTCTAATATTTTTCAAATTTCTAAGTATGTAAAAACAGAAAACCATCATCCCCACCCATTTGTATATAAACCAAGGTGATCGGCATTTGGGTGTGAAATGATGGATAATAAATCAGTTAAGGTGATTTGAATTTGGCAGCGGATTCTCATTCGGGGTATACATCCTGTTGTTGTCCCATGGGCTGTGAATGTTCTCTTCTGGGTAGATGTAACCATAATTGTTATAGTGGGCAGGAAAAACGTTGTTAGATACCGGATAAATGTTGTCATAACCATATTCCATTGGACTTATGTTTGCGTAGGGATTTTCAGCATACCCTAAGTTTTGCTGGTATCCCATTCCCATATTGTTGTCCATATATACATTTGCGTCAAACTCATTCAGACAATATGGGCATTGGACCCTTACCTGATACGATCCCATGCTTGGGTATCCAGGCTCGTAATGATACCCCTGACCATGATTGCAGCAGTACCCGTTCATTTGACCACTCCTGTTTAATGTATATCACAGTATTATCTTATGTTAACGCTGAAATAATGTGATTATGTGCACAGTAAATCTGCTTTTCTTTCAATCATCTCATCAATTCTCTGTATATACTGTTCCACATTTCTTACATTGAAAATCCTCTCAATGCGATTTTCAGGATATATGATCTTTGATGAAGCTCCTGCACCAAATGCCAGTATCGTTTGAACCTCTTCCATGATAAGTATGTTGTAAATGCCCTCTGACCCTGGTTTTGCATAGCCTGCATTTTCAAGATTGGCAAGTATATTCTTCTGCCTGTACAGGTAATACGGATGCATCCCGATACTGCGCAAGTATGCCCCTGCCAGTTCAACCATGTTATTGACGGTTTCATCATCGGTCTGTGTAAACCGGTCTATTTCATTAATTAACCGTGAAGCCCTCTTTACAGACATTGTGTGGACGGTTACACTGTCAGGGCTTAATTCACCTATTCTGTTCAGTGTATCTTCAAAATCCCTTTCGTTTTCCCCCGGAAGCCCTGCTATCAAGTCACAGTTAATATTTTTGAAACCTAAATCCCGGGCCATGTTGAAAGCTTCTATTACCTGACCTGTGGTATGGTTTCGTCCGATAAGTTTCAATGTTTTGTCCTGCATGGTTTGCGGGTTTATACTTATACGCGTAACACCTGCGTTTTTTATAATATTAAGTTTGTTATAGTTCAATGTATCGGGCCTGCCGGCCTCAACAGTATATTCCCGTATATTTTTCATTGGTAAAATCCTAACGATGTGATTCAACAGGCAATCCAGCTCACCTTCAGATAAAGCTGTAGGGGTTCCTCCGCCAATATATATTGTATCGATATCCAAATTCTTGTTATTTATCCACTGTGCAGCCCATTTTACTTCTTTGCATAAAGCATCAAGATAGTCCGAAGTAAGATAACTGAATTTATCCATTCCTACCGACGGAAATGAGCAATAAATGCACCTGCTGGTGCAAAAAGGTATACCTATATAAATGCTTATTTTATTGTTCGCATTTTTTAAAAACTCAGCTTCATTCAGAGCAACTTCAACAGTAAGACGGGCTTTGCTTTCTGAAAGTTTATAATAATCAACCATTTTTCTGTATGCTTCATCAGGACTTAGACCCTGGTTTATAAGTGAACGGACTATTTTGGCCGGCCTTATTCCCGTCAAAGCACCCCAGGGAAGCTTCCTGCCTGTATAATGGCTTAAACAGTTATACAGCATTACTTTTACAGGTGTTCTGGCTTTATCAATCCTGTTTTCATTCTCCAGAAGGGTTATTTCTGAATATAAAATATTATTTTCATGTTTTAGCTCAATTTTTATCAGTAATCCGTTATTCTGCCCTGTTATATCGAAAGATACAAGAAGATCGCAGAATGATGCCTGCGAAGAACAGTCGGTAAATGTAAATTCGTTTTCGGGAAAAAATAAGACTAATAACTCCCATGCTCCATTGCGAAATTCTTCGGGTATTTTAACATAAACCATAAATTCTCCTATCAATTAAACATCAATTGTCGTAAACCGTACAAAAAGGGTTATTTCTTTTTTCATACCCAATGGTTGTTTTAATGCCATGGCCCGGATATACAATTGTATCGTCCGGCAAAGTATATAACTTTTCTTTAATGGATCTGATAATTTGATTCATTGAACCACCGGGAAAATCTGTTCTTCCTATTGATGAATTAAATAATGTATCCCCTGTAAAAAGGACATTGTTAACCAATATGCAAATACCGCCTTTTGTATGGCCGGGTGTGTGTATTATTTTAAATGAAAGCCCTGAACACTCGATTATATCTCCATCCTTTAAAAGGTTATCGGCAGCCCTGAATGTAAATGAGCCCTGTACAGGAAAGTGGGCAAGACCGTTCATATTGGGATCCGACAAACATACCGCATCATTCTCATGAATATGGATTTTTACATCGATTAAATCCCTTAACTGATCAATATAGAAAATATGATCAAAATGCCCATGAGTAAGAATAACATGCTTTATTTCAATATCTTTACTGTTGGCTGCTTCCAATACTCTTTCAGGCGGACAGCCACAGTCTATCATGACTCCCTCACCGTTTTCCGACACTATATAGGCATTGGACTGGACCAAACCATTCGAGATACACTCTATTATCACTTTATTCCACCTCAGCCACTTTTTCTTTTCATTGCACTGTCAACAAAGATGGTCACAGGACCCTCATTATGAATTTCAACATGCATTGTAGCCTGGAATACTCCTGTTTCAACTTTTAAAGGATATTTATCCTTAAGATACTTTACAAATTCCATATATAGCTCATTTGCCTTATCGGGTGGTGCCGCATCGGTAAAGCTTGGCCTGTTTCCCTTTCGGCAGTCCGCATACAATGTAAATTGAGATACAACAAGTATATCACCTTTGACATCAAGTACCGACAAATTCATTTTCCCGTTTTCATCTTCAAAGATTCTTAAATTGACTATTTTTTCAGCAAGGTACTCCAAATCCTGACGGGTGTCATCCATGCCCACCCCAAGCAACACCATCAGACCTTTGCTTATGCTCCCCACAATCTCATTGTCCACAACCACATTTGAACTGCTTACTCTTTGTACTATTGCACGCATATGGTCCTCCAGCATCTATTTATTGTTTCTTGTTATTTCAAATACATCAGGCACACGCTTGATTCTGTTTATAATTCTCTCCAGCTGTTCGGTATCGGTTATTTCCACCGTTAAATTCATCAGGGCAACATTGTTCCTGGTTGTTCGTGCATTAATCGCTTTAAGCGGAATTCCCGAGTCACTTATAACGTTGGTCACCTCCAATAAAAGGTGAGTCCTGTCATGCGCCTTGATTGACAGCTCAGCCTGGTATGAAGCTGACTTTCCTTTGTACCAGCTTACTTCTATCAGCCTTTCGTTGTCATTTACAGTATTGCTGATGTTTATACAGTCTTTTCTGTGAACTGATACTCCTCTTCCCCTGGTTATATAACCCACTATATCGTCACCAGGTACTGGGTTGCAACATCGCGAAAGCCTTACCAGACAGTTTTCAATTCCCTTGACAATAACTCCGGATTCAGGAACCTGGCGTTCCTTCCGTTTTTTATTAAGCTCCTTTTTACCTTCGTCTTCAAGCACGAATTGCTTCTGTTCTTCGGGAGGCAGTGTTTTTTTGTATTCTTCTTTTAACTTGGATATAACTTTGCCGCTTGATATAGCGTCAAGCCCTATTGCTGCATACATGTCATCCAGGTTATGGAAATTATATTTTTTGAATGCAGCTTCAAAAAGCTCCTGCTTCAGCAGGAGATGAGCGCTAATTCCATGTTTTTTCAGCTCTCTGTCAAAAAGTTCTTTTCCGCGTTCAATGTTCTCTTCCCTTTTTTCTTTCTTAAACCACTGGTTAATTTTATTTCTCGCCTGGGATGTCTTGACTTTTTTTAACCAGTCCCGGCTGGGCCCTTTGCTTGCGGCTGAAGTTATTATTTCAACAATATCCCCGTTTTTTAATTCGTAATCAAGGTTCTCCAGCCTACCGTTTATTTTTGCCCCTATCATCCTGTTTCCTATGTCACTGTGGATTGAATATGCAAAATCAATGGGCGTTGAGCCGGCTTTAAGACATTTTACATCACCTTTCGGAGTAAATACAAAAACCTCATCTGTAAACAGGTCAATTTTAAGGTTTTCCATGAATTCATCAGGATCTGTGGTTTCTTTCTGCCAATCGAGAAGCTGCCTTAACCATGACAATTTTTCACTGAGATCATCATTTTGTCGCCCGCCTTCCTTATATTTCCAATGGGCAGCAATACCTACCTCTGCTATCCTGTGCATTTCCCATGTACGAATCTGAACCTCGAACGGAATACCTTCAGGACCTATCAGTGTTGAATGCAGTGACTGGTACATGTTTGGCTTTGGCATTGATATATAATCTTTAAACCGCCCGGGCATTGGCTTATACAGCTCATGAACAAGCCCAAGAACAGCATAGCAGTCTTTAACCGTATCTACAATAACCCGTATTGCAAACAGGTCATAGATTTGATCCAGTTCCTTATGCTGTGTTCTCATCTTATTGTATATGCTGTACAGGTGTTTAGGACGGCCGTCAATATGGGCTTCAATGCCAAGTTCCTTAGCTTTTTCAGAAACGGTTTTCATAATATTTTCTATATATTCTTCACGCTCTTTGCGCTTTTTGGCTATTTTCTCAACCAGATCGTAATATTCCTTTTCATGCAGGTACCTGAAGCTCAAATCTTCCAGTTCCCACTTAACCTTATATATACCAAGACGGTGTGCCAGCGGAGCATATATATCCAACGTTTCACGGGCTATTTCAATCTGCTTTTCCCTTGGTTTGTACTTCAAAGTGCGCATGTTGTGAAGCCTGTCAGCCAGCTTTATAATAATAACCCGTATGTCCTTCGACATGGCCAGGAACATTTTTCTGAAGTTTTCGGCCTGAATCTCCTGCTTGTTGGTATAGGGTATCTTAGCCAGCTTTGTAACACCATCCACAAGGTTTGCAACTTCTTCGCCGAAATTTTTTAAAGTGTTCTCATAGGTAAAAGAACTGTCTTCAACGGTATCGTGGAGCATACCGGCAACTATGGTAGTGGTGTCCATTTCCATTTCAGCAAGAATGTATGCCACCTGTAACGGATGAGTGACAAAAGGCTCCCCGGAACTTCTTTTTTGGCCATCATGGGCTATCAGGGCAAAATTGTAAGCCTTTTCAAGAAGCTCCCAATTATATTCCTTTCCAATCGATTTGAGTTTATCAATAAGCTTATTATACTCCTCAATCATCAAATCACCGTCATTTTTCCGCTGCCTGTTGTAAATTTTGTAAAAACGAATATATTTTAGAATTACTTAGCGATGCTTTGTCATTTTGCTCTATTACATCTATTTTGTAACAGCCGTCATCACGGCAAGAATATCGGATTATGTCAAGCTCATTTAATATAAGTATTCCGGACAAGACCTTGAAATAGTTCATTCTTACCGTACCATTATCAATTCTATGCGCAATCTCAAATAATTGACTCCTTGTAAAAGTGCAGCTGCCCGTTTTTTGAAAATACCTGTACAATATGCCTAATTCCTGTCTTGAAAGTACTACGTCGTTGTAAGTTACCAGATGATTGTTAATCCTATTATAAATCCAATCTATATTATTATCAAGGGATTCAACTTTTTCCGACGCTTCCAGGAATAATCTGTTTTTTATAATATTTTTTTCGGGCATTCTGATGTATTTTATAATAAGCTCGGTGTTTTTTCTCCCCATGTATTCATTTATGCCGATTTCAAAAACCACGTCAATTTTACTGTTTTTATGCAGTACAGGTTCAAGAGCACCCATTCTGAATGCAACTGCCTGGATAGAATTACCGGCAGTTCCAAGGACAAGTTTCAGATGGCTCATGTCCGAACCAACCCTCATTTTTTCCAGAACATTTACATCCTTAAGCCTGAACAACGGGCTTGGGTTTCCTTCACCAAACGGAGACATTGCCATTAACAGTTTTGCTGAATCAATATTAATTTCTTCTATTTGAACATCGGCATCAATTACCAGCCTGGGCTGCATATCAGAATCTTTAAGAAACTGATCCGCGAATTCGTTAATTTTATCCCTGAATTTTTCTATGTTTGATTTTTTTATCGTAAGCCCGCCTGCCTTTTCATGGCCTCCGTATTTTACAAGCAAATCACTGCAGTAATTCATCCCGTCATATATATTGAAACCGTCAATGCTTCTTGCAGAGCAGACGGCTTCACCATCCAAAACCGACATTACAAAACACGGTTTGCAGTAATGTTCAACCAGCATTGACGCAACAATGCCAATCACGCCCTTGTGCCAGTTTTCCCCGCTTACTACTATCACCTTCTGCTTTTTGTAGTTTATATCATTTTCTATGATATTCACTGCCTGGTGGTAAATATCTGTCTGTATTTTCTGACGCAGGTTATTGTCGCTATGCAGTTGCCGGGCTAATTTATCAACATAAACTGAGTCGGGTGAGGTAAAAAGTTCCACTGCTCTTGAAGCATCTCCCATCCTTCCGGCGGCGTTTATTCTCGGCGCTATTATAAAAGCCAGTTTATAGGCATCAATATTGGCATTTTTCAGTTCGACAACATTTAGCAATGCTTGTATTCCGGGGTTTGGAGACTTCTGGATTTTTTTCAGCCCTATCTGGGCAATAACACGATTTTCCCCTGTCAGTTCAACTATATCCGCAATAGTACCAAGGCATGCCAAATCTATATAGTTGAAATATTCATCACCAAGATTCAGGCTGTGGCACAAGGCTTGTACAAGTTTAAATGCAACTCCGGCCCCGCACAGCTTGTCAAAAGGATATGCACTGTACGGAAGATGTGGATTTATTAATGCCATTGCATCAGGCAGATTATCTATATCAGGCTGATGGTGATCGGTAATTATGATATCCATTTCCCTGCCCTGCATCGCCAGTTTTTCCTTTATCTGCTCAACCCTGTCCTTTGCTGAAATCCCGCAATCCACAGTAATCATCAAATCGAATGAATTTTCACACAGGTAATCAACAGCAGCCTCAGAAATACCATATCCTTCATCTGCCCTGTCCGGAATATAGTACGAAACTTCAAGACCAATGGAGCTCAAAAATAAATACATAATCGACGTGGCAGTAATCCCATCCACGTCATAGTCCCCATATATAATAACCTTTTCATTATGCACTTTTGCTGTTAATATACGGTTAACTGCTATATCCATGTCCGGAAGCAGCATCGGGTTGTTTAAACTTGTAACCGATGGCTTAAGGAATTTTCTGATCTCCTCAGGATCGGTCAATCCACGCTTAACCAGTACCTTTGAAAGAATTGTCGGAAGTTTTAAGTCCTCTGATATTTTTCTGACCTGTACGGGATCGGGCTCAACAACCTCCCATACTGCGTGATTTCCAAGAAAAAAATCCTCTAACATATGACCCTTTTCTATTTTTACTTAATTTTAAAGGCAGGAAAAACCCGCCTTTTATAAAAAACGTTATTTGCTGTACCTTAGAAATTCAAGCTTCGAAGTGCCAGGCAATGCCTCTGGTTATTTTAAAAAGCCCGAAGGCTTTTCTTCTTCGGGCTTTAAGTATTCAAAGCTTGATTGCAGAATCATTACCCTGCTGTCTGCTTTTTCTTTTACTCTTTAATTGCAGCCTTAGCAACTTCACCAATACTTATGTTCAGTCAAGAATATAATGCAATTATCGGTTAAGGCAGGCTGCGATTAAATGCACTTTTACTTTGATTTTCTCTTCCTTGCAGCTTCGGATTTCTTCTTACGTCTTACACTGGGTTTAACGTAATGCTCTCTCTTCCTGACTTCTGCAAGTACACCTGCCTTTGCACATTGACGCTTAAATCTTCTAAGTGCACTGTCCAGGGATTCGTTTTCTTTTACTCTTACTTCGGACACATCTTTCCCTCCCCTCTTCTGTATCATACAGTAGTGCCGGGGAATTTATTCCATCGAGCAGGCCCAACTTAAGCTTCCTGCACGAAGCACTTATTTTATTATATAATAGGGCTTCAAATTCCGTCAATATTTTTCTTGAGCATTATACGATTTTCTCATTGAATACGGCACCGCCAAGAACATGATAATGAAGGTGCGGTACGGTTTGCCCTCCGTTTTTGCCGCAGTTCACTACAACCCTGTATCCGTCCTTGTTAATTCCCAGGATCTTGGTAACTTCCAGTATTGCAGCATGAATCTTCGGTACCACCTCCATATTGTCCTGGTTCAATGCTTCCAGACTTTCAATATGGACTTTGGGCACAACAAGAACATGTATAGGAGCTGCAGGGTTAATATCCTTGAATACAACTATGTCGTCATTTTCGTATACCTTGCTTGACGGTAATTCTCCCTTGACGATTCTGC
The DNA here is from genome assembly GCA_036562185.1 of Thermoclostridium sp. GTDB lineage: Bacteria > Bacillota > Clostridia > DSM-8532 > DSM-8532 > Thermoclostridium. The sequence goes on along the minus strand of DATCKN010000090.1, from coordinate 64,676 downwards.
AAAATACACATTCAGACATTTCCTTTTCCCTCCCAGGTAAATTTTTAATTCAAACCAACTTGCTGATTAAGCAAGTTGGTCTTTGATTATATTCACAGCAATGTCCATTGCCTTATCAACTCCGTTAACATCCTTTCCGCCGGCCTGGGCCATGTCAGGTCTTCCACCGCCACCACCGCCTGCTGCTTTTGCAGCTTCGCTGATAACTTTACCGCAATGCACACCTTTGCTTACAGCGTCTTTGGTAGCTGATACCACTAAACTTACCTTTCCTTCAAATGCCGAAGCCAGTACAACAACTGAAGGCCCCAGTTTGTTCTTTAACGTATCTGTCATATTCCTGAGTGCAGTCATATCAAGCTGATCCATTCTTGCCGCAAGTACCTTGATACCTGATACGTCTTCTGCTTTATTGAGGAAACTGTCCACTGACTGGCTCATCATTTTTTCCTTAACGGAATTAAGCTCTTTTTGTAAATTCTTAACCTCATCCACAAGGGCGGCGACCTTCAGGGGTGCATCATCGGCAGTGGATTTCACTATTTCGGATACCTTTTTTAAGGTTCTTTCCTTCTCTTTATACCATGAAATTGCGCCTGTTCCTGTCAACGCCTCTATGCGCCTGACTCCTGATGCAATACCGTTTTCTCCGGTAATCTTTATAAGCCCTGCTTCACCGGATGAGCCAATATGCGTACCACCGCACAATTCCATGCTGTAATCACCTACACTGACAACACGGACAACATCCCCGTACTTTTCTCCGAACAACGCGGTAGCGCCTGCTTTTTTGGCTTCCTCAACAGGCATTTCGCGGATAACGACAGGATAATTTCCAAGTATAATTTTATTTACTTCCTGCTCAACTTTTTCAATCTGCTCATCGGTCAGCGGAGAAAAATGAGTAAAGTCAAACCTTAATCTGTCAGGGGTCACAAGCGAACCGGCCTGTTGCACATGATCACCCAGAACGTTTTTAAGAGCCCTGTGAAGTATATGAGTAGCGGTATGATTTCTTGCAGTACATTTTCTCTTTTCTATGTCAATTTTGGCAATAACCTTGTCCTTAAGCTGCACCATTCCTGATTCTATCTTTCCTATATGGAGGAATTTGCCGTCCGATGTCTTTTTGCAGTCTGTAACAATCATCCTGAAGTTATCACCGGTAATAACTCCGGTATCACCAATCTGTCCTCCGCTTTCTGCGTAGAATGGTGTCCTGTCAAGCACAACTGCAACTTCATCATCCATCTGGGCATTTTCCACCAGCTTGCCGTCCTGCACGATGAACTTAACCACCGATTCTGTCACATACTCGTTATAACCTGTGAACTCTGTGGTAAATGACTTATGTTCCCCGGTGAAAAGATCCTTCTCCCATGCTGAACCTTCTTTTTTGAAATGTGCTTCGCGGGCTTTTTCCTTTTGCTTTTTCATCTCTTCATGAAAACCGTCTTCATCTATTTTCAGCGAGTTCTCCGCAGCTATTTCTCTTGTTAAGTCAATGGGGAAACCGTAAGTATCATGCAGTTTGAAAACCATGCTGCCGCTGATGGTTTTATCGCCTTTTTCCTTAAGTTCGGCTATATACTGTTCCAGAATGTTCATTCCCTGATCTATGGTGTTGTAGAATTTCTCCTCTTCAATGGATATAACCTTCTTTATATAATCCCGTTTTTCATCCATGTGGGGATATGCTCCCATTGAAGTATCAATTACCGTCTCGATAAGTTCGGACAGGAAAGTGCGGTTAATTCCAAGAAGTCTTCCGTGTCTGGCAGCGCGGCGTATAAGCCTTCTTAAAACATATCCGCGTCCCTCGTTCGACGGAAGTACTCCATCGGATACCAACATTGCAGAACTTCTGGAATGATCTGTAATAACACGGATCGAAACATCTTTTTTATAATCCTTTCCGTAATCAACTCCTGCTATACGGCATACATGGTCCAGGACACTGCGGATTGTATCAACTTCAAAGATGTTGTCCACTCCCTGAACAACACAAGCCAGCCTTTCAAGACCCATTCCGGTATCAATATTTTTGTTTTTTAGTGGTACATACGTCATGTCTTCCTGACGATCGAACTGCGAAAATACAAGGTTCCATACTTCTATAAAGCGGTCACAGTCACAGCCAACGGTACAGTCTTCCTTTCCGCAGCCCTTATCCTTGCCTCGGTCGAAATATATTTCAGAACACGGGCCGCATGGACCTGTTCCATGTTCCCAGAAATTATCTTCTTTACCCATTCTGAAAATTTTCTCTTTTGGAAGTCCAACTACTTTATTCCATATATCAAAGGCTTCATCGTCTTCAAAATACACCGAAACATAAAGTCTTTCTTCAGGAATTTCAAGGACTTCTGTAAAGAATTCCCACGCCCATGTGATTGCCTCTTTTTTGAAGTAATCGCCAAAGGAGAAATTTCCCAGCATTTCAAAAAACGTTGCATGACGTGATGTTTTTCCCACATTATCAATATCCGGTGTACGTATGCATTTCTGGCATGTTGTCACCCTTCTTGAAGGCGGAATCTTTTGCCCTGTAAAATAAGGCTTCAGTGGTGTCATACCTGCATTGATCAACAAAATACTGGGGTCATTATCAGGTACCAGTGAAAAACTGGGAAGCCTTAAATGATTCTTGCTTTCAAAAAAGGACAGATATTTTTCCCGTAATTCATTTAAACCAAACTTCTGCATGTTGAACCCTCACTTTAGTTCTTTTTTGATATTTATCCTCTATAGCCCATTTGCGGGTTATACGTAAAACACTGCTGATAATACATATAAACTATGCGTAAACCGCGCAGAGCATTTAATTTTGATTAAATATTATTAATGTCTTCATCCATGCCGGCATGTACGGTCATGAGTGAAGACCATTGTATGTAATACCATAAACATAAATCTGATATATTGCTTACTAAAGTATACTAAAATCAACAGAATTGAGTCAAGTATGAAGTCATTTAAGTTCTTTTCATTTAAATTAATTATTATTTCATCGCTGGCAACTAACCGGCAGCATCCAAATCCAGTATCATATCAAAAATATCCATAAGGCTGTCATCATGGGAAACAACAATACAGGTTTTCTCCTTTGACAGGTTTTTCAGCTCACGTTTTAATGCGTTTACAGACTCAGCATCCAGATTTGACGTAGGTTCATCAAGCAGAATGATCTGAGTGCCTTCATTGTAGATTGCTCTCGCAATACCTATGCGCTGAGCCTGGCCGCTTGATAAATTACCTCCGTATTCACTGATAACGGTATCAAATTTATCAGGCAATGCTTCAATGAAATCAAGAATATTTGCCTGACGGCACACATTATTTAACCGTATACTGTTTGCTTCTTCATTCATAACAATATTTTCAGTGATTGTATCCGAAAAAAGTATATCATTGTTCGGAACATAACTTATTACAGATCTTACATCCTTAATAGCCAAAATTTGATTATCTTCGGTTACTGCACTTATATCCCCTGAATCGGGCATATAAAATCCCAACAATAACTTCAGCAATGTTGTTTTGCCCCTGCCGCTTTTTCCGGTTATGCCTATGATTTTATTTGCCGGGATACTGCAGCTAAAATCAGTGAATACATTTGTACTTCCATATGAAAAGCTGAGCCTTTCAATATTTATTTCCTTTATTTTGATTCGTTTATTTTTCGGTTCTGCATCTGTTTCCTGTTCCAGATTAATTATCTTATCAATCCTTTCAGCCGATGCATATGAATTGCTTATATTGTTTAATGCCGGTGAAATTGAGTTTAGCGGCCCTATGATAAAGTTCAGCAGCTGAACCATGGTAATCAGTGCGCCGACCGAATATGCTCCTTTAATTGCAAAGTAAGAACCAACCCCTATACAAATGAGAAATATAATTACACTCATCATTCCGTTCGAGAAATATACCAGGCCCTCAAGTATTCCCAGCTTTATGTAGTTTTTTGATTTGCTGTTTTGCATGTCGCTTAATTTGGCTACAGGTTTCTCATAGTATCTGTAGGCCTTTATTAAAGGAATTCTCCTGGTTCTTTCCTGTATAAACGATATTATTTTATCTTCATTTTCTTTCAGTTCCGCATTGGCTTTCTGAACATAAGGTGATATGCTGTTTACGAGTATGATCAAAACAGGTACTGATATAAAAAGAATTAAACCCATTTTCCAGCTTATGCAAAACAGTGCCACACTTGCAGTTACTGCCTGTAAGGCTTGTCCCACTATATTATACGCAATCTCTGGTATTAATGTTGAAACAGAATTTATATCATTCGTAAACATATTCAGAATCTCGCCGCTGTTGTATTTTTCTATGCCGGCATAATCAGCATGGATTACTGCGGATATCATTTCATTACGAAAGTTGTATTCTGTTTTTGCCTGGATATTTTTCATTGAATATGATGTTAAAACATATGAAATACCTTCCAGTATTACTATAACAGCAGAAGCAATAATTAACTGAAATATCCTTTCTATGGACCCGTTTATGGCATTATCGACGAACTCTTTTAAAACTATCGCAAAGAGGACATTTGACACAGATATTAATACTGATGAAACTGCTAAAAATATCAGATATTTATATGCTCCTTTTGTCCGCTTTAAAATCCATTTCAGCCGGTTTTTTTTCATACTTTTATTCCCCCTGCCAAATTTATATTTAAATTTGAACTATACAATTTCTATAATATTACAAAAAACCATCTTTTTGAAGATTACATACATAAAAATACAAATCTGTTTATAGCCTTAAAAGCGTCTTTTCAATTGGTTACCCGGAAATGAACCGATAAGTTTTATATAGTATTATCTTTATCATGGCAACCAGCGGAACTGCAAAAACTAATCCAAAAAAGCCAAACAACCGCCCGCCGACAAGCACAGACATAATTGTCGTAACAGGATGCAAACCCAGTTTTTCTTTAATTATCCTGGGTGACAGGAATAAGTTATCAATCTGCTGTACAATTACAAAAACAAGAATTGTAAGCAATGCCTTCCACGGAGATATGGTTAATGCTACCGTAACGGCAGGGACAGCACCAATATATGGACCGAAATACGGTATTACATTGGATATCCCTCCAATAAACCCCAGCAGAGGGGCATAGGGTACTCCTGCTATGTAAAGGCCGGCGGTTTCAATAATCCCGATAATAAAAGCAATCAAAAGCTGGCCCTGGATAAACCTTACAACAACTCTATGTATATCCCGCAGGAAACATATGATTTCCTCCCTGTATTTCTTTGGAAAAATATATTTCAGATTTCTCACAATCAATTCTTTATCTTTTAATATATAAAATGACAATATCCATCCAACCAATACATCAATTATCACAGTGAAAGTTTTAGGCAATACTGAAACAAACCCGTACAGTCCTGAAATGATTTTTTGCTGCAGGGTCTGAAAAATATTGTCAATTTCTTTCATAATATCAGTATGCCAGCTGGCAGGAACATTTCTTTGAATAAAATCTTCAAAAAAAACTATGGCAGAATAATAGAATTCGGGCACTACCTTTGTAACATCCTTAATATTATTGACCAGTATGGGTATCAGCCAGATAAAAATGGCCAGTATTATTATTACGCTAAAAAGTATTGAAAATAAAATTGCAACCGTCCTTGAAAATTTCAATTTTTCAAAATAATCAACCAAAGGTAGCAGGATGTACGATACAACAATTCCTATCACCAGCGGAAACATTGCCTGGAATATTTCTCTGCCGAAAAGAACAATAAAAAAAATAAACCCTGCCAACAGGGCAACAGGTATACCTGCCTTTATCCACTGACTTACCTTCACCAAGCACCTCCGATTATGTACCTTTTCTTAAAACAAAATGTTTTAAGAAAAGGTTTTCAAAAGGGAAGATTTTAACCGATTAATGCACCATACTGCTGATATCAGACATGATGCGCCTGGATCTCCTGCAAACATCTCTGCCTAATCTCATAATGCGTCTTCTGGTTCTTTTCACGTCAACATCGCCATTCATCATCATAGACATAGCGGCGCCAACAATTCCTCCGATAATGACACCACTTGTAAAACCTGTTCTCATGTATACTGCCTCCTTTATATTGAATCCATATTAAACCATTTTTTCAGACCCTTTTGAAGTCCTGTTATTTCTTCCTTGGTGTCCCTGTCAATCTGAATAAGTTCCCTGGAGAACTCAACATTGCTTAATACCGGCATTTTTTTCTTCCCCAGCCACAAATCCTCCAGGATACTACCAGATAAAATTATCTCACGCAATACACCGTTGGAAATATCAAAAGCAAAATCAACCACACGGCCTATCCATTCGCCTTTATCATCTATAACCGGTTTGTTAAGCAAATCCTCAATAAAAATTTTATTTTTTCTGAACGCCCTGGGTAGTGTTAACAATTCCGATGCACTTTTAAGTTCAATATTATCACGTTTAATTTCCTTAATTTGTGTTACCGGAAAAAAACGGTATCTTATTTCTGTATTTTTTCTTTCCAGCAGAAAACCTACAATAGCCTTATTTTCCGGGTCAATTATCGAATTTTCTATATGCCCGACTTTGTTCCGGTTCAAAAAAACCGATGCACCCACAGTATCAGACCAGTAATGCATATAAAGGCCTCTTTTCATTATAGGTTTCATTGATATTATTTGTTGAAACAATAAAAACAATGCGTAATTTTTGAATTGACTAAATTTACATATTTTATTAGAATTGACCTGATATATTCACAGTTTTTAAGCTTTAGTTTAAAATATTCAAAATCCGTCTTTTTTCAGTTTGCTGAACATGACTTTTTAACAAGGGGGAACTTATATGATAAGGCAATTTAAAGAAGAACTTGGAATTGATATATCTTCAGTACTAATCCCGAAAAAAAGCATATCACTGGATAAATGGGCTGTTATTGCCTGTGATCAATATACATCCGAGCCTGAGTACTGGGAAAGAGTTGACAGGTTTGTGGGCGTTGAACCATCTGCCCTCCGCCTTATTTTTCCTGAAGTTTATCTTGAAAGAGAAAGCGATGAACAGAAAAAACAAAGAATTGAAAAGATAAACAAAACAATGTGCGAATATCTGAATAACGGTTATTTTGAAGAAATTCAAAATTCCTTTATTTATATTGAAAGAACCGTCAAAAGCGGTAAGGTAAGAAAAGGCCTTTTATTCGCAATTGATTTGGAACTGTACGATTATTCAAAAGGTTCCAACAGTTTGGTCCGTGCAACAGAAGGAACCATCATGGACAGGCTGCCGCCAAGAATTCAGATACGGGAAAAGGCTTGCCTTGAGCTCCCCCATATAATGATTCTTGTTGACGATCCTGATGCCTCGGTTATTGAACCTCTTGCATCCTGTAAAGACAAAATGAACAGACTGTATTCCTTTGAGCTGATGATGGGCGGCGGACATATTGAAGGTTACCAGGTAAACGATACAGGACTTCTACAGAATATTTACTCAAGCCTTATAAACCTTAAGTCGAAGGATACATTTTCAAAAAAATACGGCATTGATTCATCAAAAAGCCCAATGCTGTTTGCAGTAGGTGACGGCAACCATTCCCTTGCGACAGCAAAATCCTGCTGGGAAAAACTAAAAAAATCCCTTCCTGAAGATGAAAAAGCGTCCCATCCGGCCAGGTATGCCCTGGTTGAACTTGTAAACATACATGATCCCGCACTGCAGTTTGAGCCAATACACAGAATCCTTTTCAACTCTGATGCGGGTAAACTGCTTAATGACTTTGTAAAGTTTTACAGTGATAAAGGAATCCAATGCGGATATGAATATACCGATGATATTAAAAACATTCCGGGTACCGATGGCACAAGACATGTAATACCCTTTTTGACCGGCGGAAAAACCGGCTTCCTGTGGGTTGATAAACCCATTTTTACAATTGACGTGGGCACATTGCAGCATTTTCTCGACCATTTCCTTGGCGAAAACCCGCAAGCTGATATTGATTACGTTCACGGGAGCGAAGTTGTTGAAAAGTTATGCAGGCATCAAGGAAACATTGGTTTTCTTTTGTCACCGATGAAAAAAAGCGATCTGTTCAAAACCGTTATATCCGATGGGGCACTGCCACGGAAGACATTTTCAATGGGTGAAGCCGAGGAAAAACGTTATTATCTGGAATGCAGGAAAATCAATCCTGATTATTTACGATAACCTTCTATATGCAGGCACCTGTATTTTTTAAATATATAATTCGACAATGGGTAGTAATCCCTGTCAAAGGTATGCGTAGCTATTTTTATATTATTAAAATCAGGTGATTTTCCGGTTTCAACAATAAACAACGAATGCCTGAAAGTTGCTCCGTCAAAGGATAACTGAATTACGTCTCCCGGTTCTGTTTCTGATAACGGAACTTCGGATGCAAAAGGGCCGGCGCCGTTATTTTTAATTAAAAATTCGTAAAAATATTGAACGCCGGTCCATGAAGCAGTACGGTTGAAGCTGTTAAAATAGTACCATCCATAAACCGGCCTGGTGTTCATTACCTTGCAGCCTTCGTAAACACATTGGGAAATAAAATTGGTGCAATCCCCTCCAAGTTTACTGAAGTCATAGTAGGCAGGGTTTCTGCCCAATGCCCATTTATGAGCATAGTCAATTGCATTTTGCCTGTTATATGCATATGTTTTCATGTTAACCCCGGCATGTAATCATATAAGCTTTCTATTACATTTTATACAAAGATCTGTTTTATGTTCCTATTACTGTCCCGGGGTTATTTTGACATGCCCTTCTTTCGTTTTCTTTCACAGTAAGGCTCGGGATATTTTTTTGATGTGCGGTGATATTCGATGCATTCTTCGCATTTTCCATGCCTTATACAGTTTTTTCTTATACAGCAGCATTCATCTTTTTTATCAGCTTTTTCTGTCATAAATCTCCTTACTCTTACTTTCCCGCAAGCAACAGAATGTTTGCTATAAAAATCTGCTTCTTAATTCTTCCATAATCTTTTTTTCAAGCCTTGAAACCTGTACCTGGGATATTCCCATTTTCTCAGCCACTATTTGCTGGGTTTCTTCTTTAAAATACCTTAAAAATATTATTTGCCTTGACCTGTCATCCAGGTTCTGAAGAGCCTTTGACAATGACAGCCGTTCAAGAATGGCTGCTTCTTTCGAATCTTCATCTTCTATCATCAGCCGGTCAATTAAGTACATCGGATTTTCACTTTCACCGATTGTTTTGTATAGAGATTCAGGTTGATAACCCGATTCTATAGCCTGAATCAGTTCTTCTGGCTCTACATTCAGTTTTTCGGCAAGCTCGTGGATTGTGGGAGTTCTTCCGCTGGTTTTTTCTATTTGCTCTTTCATCGCATTGGCTTTCTGGCTTAGTTCTTTCATTGCACGGCTTACTTTTATGGCACCGTCGTCTCTGAAAAACCTCTTTATCTCGCCCATTATCATTGGTACCGCATATGTTGAAAACCTGACATCAAAATCCGGATCAAATTTCTTTATGGCCTTAATAAGCCCAATACAGCCAACCTGGAAAATATCTTCCGTTTCGGCGTCACGGCCTTTGAAGCGCTTAACCAGACTCCAGACAAGTCCAATATTCTCCTGAACCAGTATATTTTGAGCTTCCTGGTCGCCTTTTTGAGCCTTTAATATCAGGTTTAAGGTTCGGTTATCCAGATTTTTGGATTCAGAAAATTTATCCTTCACTAAATTAGACTCCTGTTCATGGCATAGTTCATTTTTTGGATACTAATCGCGGAAAAATTTCTTTGTCATTGTTACTCGTGTTCCCTTGCCCTTTTTTGACTCAATGTAGAGGCTATCCATAAAGCTTTCCATAACCGAGAATCCCATCCCCGATCTTTCCAGTTCGGGTTTTGTTGTAAAAGCAGGAGTTCTTGCCTTATCTATATCATCCATTCCTACTCCGTGATCCTCAATAATAACCTTTATACTGTTGGAGTACAGTATACATTCCATGTAAATGGTACCGGGCTTCTGCTCGTAACCGTGTATTATTGCATTGGTTACAGCTTCAGATACCGCTGTTTTCAAATCAGCCAGATCTTCCAGCGTCGGATCCAACTGAGCTGCGAATGCTGCTACAACTACTCTCGCAAAAGCCTCATTTGTTGATTTACTGTCAAATTCAATTTTCATCCTGTTAATTGGCTGCATGCTTTCTTAACCTCACAATACCTTATATTACGTTTAACCGCGTTTTTTTCAGTTTATTTTCATTAATTGATCAATTCCGGACATTTTCAATATTTTTAAAAGAGTCTGGCTTGGGTTTTTTATTGTCATACTTCCACCTAAGCTTCTAATCCGGTTATATCTTCCGACAATCAACCCAATACCTGAACTGTCCATAAAAGTAACACCGCTCATGTCCAAAACCAGCTTTTTAGCCGGAGTTTTCAGAATCTGCAAATCTATTGCATCCTTTATTTTGGATACTGCATGGTGATCCAGCTCACCTTTCAAATAAACAGTAAGAACCTGGTTTTCCTGCTTAATCGTAATATCCAATGCCATCACTCCATTCCCTTCTTTATTATTCTTTATTTCCCAAAAAAATCCTTCATTTCTCTTTTGCCATTAAGTCGGTTGCGAGTTTTTCCAGTTTTCTCATGCGATGATTGACACCGGATTTGCCAAGCTCAGGATTAAGCATTTTACCAAGTTCCGACAGACTTGCTTCGGGATTTTCAATTCTTAAGCGGGCTATTTCCTTTAGATTGACAGGCAGATTCTCAATGCCTATTTTATCATCGATATATTTAATGTATGAGACTTGTTTTAACGAGGCATTTACCGTTTTTTCAAGATTTGCGGTTTCGCAGTTGACAATTCTGTTAACCTGGTTTCGCATATCTTTCAGTATGCGTATGTTTTCCATTTCCAGCAGGGCATTATGGGCATTTATGACATTCAAAAAATCAACTATATCCTGGCCTTCCTTCATATAAACTATATCGTAGTTTTTCCGCTGTATGCGCTTTGGCTTCAGATTAAAGAATTCCATATATTTCATAAATTCGTCGGATATTTTGCTGTTTGTAAAAGACATTTCAATATGGTATGACTTGTCAGGATTGGTTACCGAACCGACTGCCAGAAAACCTCCCCTTAAATAAGCACGGATGCAACATCTGTCCTGGATATCAAAATCTGAATACTCAATCTTCTGCTGGGGCAGGTTTATATTTATACCCATTGATTTCAGGAGATTAATTCCTTCTTCCTTAACCGTAACTCCTGTAAAATCCAGCCTGTATACCACATGCCTTTTAAAGCGTGTTGTTTTTTCTCCGCTGATTTCAACACCGTCCGGCACTATCTCTTTAACTTTGCTGTAAACCGTTCTTGATACCGATGCGTGTTCGGTTATAAACATAAGTACATTTTTATTCCTTATTTCACGTATGATAAGGCCTGTCCGCAATATACCCGCAAGCTCTGACAGGCTGCAACATGGTTTCTCGTTATTAAGCCTGCATAATTCATCCTTAATCCCGGACGAGAATGACATATTAACCCTCCTTCGGGTTTAAAATGGTATATCATTTTTCTTTTCCGCGTAAGTCAATAAATAATACGAGCAATACGCTTTCATTGTTTTAACAGAGGAAGATAATCCTCCACATAAGATCTGATAATTTCAGAAACACTCCATGCCTGGGCAAAGCATCCTCTTGCAGTTAAAGGTTCATTTCCGTCAAATATCTCGGAAATATTGCCTATGCATGCATCTCTCAAATGATCGTAAAAAGGCAGAAAAAATGCTTTAACACTTTCTGCAAGATTTTTATCTTCACGGTATACCCGGGTATAAGCTGTTATAAACTGCCCTAACGGCCAAACCCAAACAGTTCCCTGATGATATGCTCCATCCCTTTGGTATTGATCGCCGAGGTAAAAACCTCTGTAGCATGGATCGTTACTATATAAAGATCTGAGGCCATATGCCGTATATAACTTCTGATAAACGGTATCTACAACCGATTTTGCATACTTTCCTTCAATAACAGGAAAAGAAAGGCTTACAGACAGTATTTGATTTGGCCGTATTTTACCGTCACTGCCATATTCATTTACAACATCGTACAGGCAGTTTTCTTTCTCATTCCAAAACAGCTCCAGAAAGCTTCTCTTTATTTTTTCTCCCAGTTCAATATAGTTGCTGTTATCAATATCCAGCCTTTCAAGAATATAAGCCATAACCATTACAGCATTATACCACAGGGCATTTATCTCTACAGCCTTTCCATGACGTGGTGTTACAACCCAGTCACCTACTTTCGCATCCATCCACGTAAGCTGTGTATGCTCATTTCCGGCTGATATCAGAAAGTCTTCATCCATTTTAATATTAAAATCGGTACCTTTTGTATAAGCATTAATAATTCTTTCCAATACAATGAGAAGCTCATCCTTTACAAACTTAATATCGCCTGTATACTGAACATACTTGTAAACAGCCTGGAAAAACCACAGGGCAGCATCAACGGTATTATATGCAGGTGCGTCTCCGTCGAGAAATACGTTCGGGATTAAACCGTTTTTTTCATATTTTGCAAAGGTGTGTAGAATATCCCGGGCATCTTTATACCTTTTAGTTACAAGAGTAAGTCCGGTAAGCGCAATCATCGTATCGCGCCCCCAGTCTGTAAACCATGGGTATCCAGCAATAATTGATTTCGAATTTGTTGAATCACGGCGGACTATGAATTTATCGGCCGCCAGGACAAGCAGTCTTAGGAATTCATCCTCATCAAATCCCGATAATATTTCTTTTTGCCTTGTTATTTCCTCTTTTATAATAGTATCTCCATCCGTTAAATCAACCGGTTCATCAAAACTGCAAACCAGAGTAATGGTTTTATCCTCATCCTCATTAATTTCTATATCATAATACCCCGGTATATAATGGTCTTCGGTTCCATATAAGCCCCTTTCATGCTCATATGCATAATCCATGTTATAGAAAAAACAGGGGCTAATTACTGCTTTTCCGTCTGAACAGGTGATAAGAATTTTCCTGTCCATATTAAACGGGGTAATACTCATTGTATTATCCATTATCTCTGTTGAGAAATTCATGAATTTGCTCTGGGATAGGTTGTGATAGCTCCTGAAATTTACCAGAGGAGTAAGGCGTATTTTGCATTTAACAGGACTTTTTACCCTGTAAATAACCGCCACCTGATTTTTACCATACCTCAGGCAGACTTTTTTTTCAATTCTCATAGAGCCTATCCGGTAGTGGTATTCAGGGACTTCTTTATAACAGAAAGCTTCAAGAAAATATTCTCCATGAGCTGTAAAATTCGGTGTTTTAAATGAGTGCAGGTAAAATTCTTCATCATTTATTATAACCGTTTCACTGATTGAGGATAAAACCAGATAACGCTCAACAGGTGGCTTCAGGGAGGCAATAAGTAAACCATGATATCGCCTTGAGTTCATACCGATAATTGTACTGCAGGAAAACCCTCCAATTCCGTTCGATAACAACCATTCCTTCCGTATTCCCTGCTCGGGTGTTGTCCAATATGATTTTCCAAACAGCATCTATTGCTTCCCTGCCTTACTACTGCAAATTTCAATTACCGCTCTTGCCAGTTTGACCGGATCATGCCTTACATAGCCCTTATTTATCTGGATTAAATCGCGTTCTACTGTTTTTATTCCCATCTTTTTTACTTTGTTGGCATCCAGCCTGACCATAGATGCACCATCGTTAAGATAACGCCGGTATATTTCATCGGGTACTCTTCCGGTATTCACTATGCAATAATCAATAAAGCCGTCACAGCCGGCATGCTGGTATATAGCATTGATATGATCACTTACTGTATAACCTTCGGTTTCACCAGGCTGTGTCATTATGTTTGCTACATAAATCTTTATCGCATCGGATTTGACTATTCTTTCCACGACATGGTCAACGAGCAGGTTTGGTATTATACTGGTGTAAAGGCTTCCAGGTCCAAGTACTATAACCGATGCTTCATCTATCGCGCTTAAAGCACTTTCCAGTGGTTTTACATTATTCTTGTCCAAATATACTCTTTTTATTCGTCCCGGATGAAAAGTATTGTGTTCACCTATTTTTGATTCGCCTTTTATTATAACTCCGTCCTCAAGTTCGGCTATTAAGTTTATATTCTCGGAGGTAACGGGCAGCACCCTTCCCGTAACCGCAAGAACCTCGCTCATATTGCGTACTCCGGCTTCAAAGCTTTCACTTATTCCCGTCATCGCAGCCAAAAAAAGATTGCCAAAAGACTGGCCTTTTAAATCGCCATCCTGAAAACGGTATTGCAGCAGTTTCTCCATCTGAGGTTCGGTATCCGCAAGCGCAAGAATGCAATTTCGGATATCGCCCGGAGGCAGCATGCCGAGATCTCTTCTGAGCATACCAGAACCGCCGCCGTCGTCTGCAACTGTTATAATGGCAGATATATTCGATGTGAACTGTTTTAACCCCCTTAATAATGTGGATATACCAGTTCCTCCGCCAATAACTGCAATATTGGGGCCATCTCTGAGCTGCGACCGATGGTAGATCTTTTTACCTATATCAAGCATGTTTGTGGGAACATTGGTAAGCCCGTTATTATTTATTTTCAGTAAAGCCAGGACAATTTTTTTTAAACATATATAACACAGTACTATGCCTAACCCGCAGAATAACAGCGCCATTATCAGCTGAAAGGTTTGAATATCCGCCCGATAAACCAAAATAATTATTCCGGCGATTATAAATAACAAACCTGCAACGCCGTTTGACAACCACTTTCTGTACCTGTATGTGGCATAAAGAATTTTAAGAGGATTCATATTTATTTCTCCTGTTATCTTTGTCAATATCCCTGTGTTCAAGAACTATACTGCTGTTTTTAGCCTTTAGAATATCAAACAAACGGTTTGCAATTGTGACCGAGCGATGTTTTCCTCCTGTACAGCCTATTCCTATAACCAGCTGATTCTTCCCTTCCTTTACATAATTCGGAATAAGAAAATCAAGCATATCAACAAGTTTTGATAAAAAAACCGTACTCTCGTGAAAACTCATTACATAATCGCTTACTTCCTTGTCATTGCCGGTCAGGGGTTTCAATGTATCTATATAATAGGGATTAGGTATAAAACGGACATCAAATACCAAATCACAGTCTATTGGCACTCCGTATTTGAAACCGAAGGAGATTACACTTATAATCAGTCCTGAAAACGGCTTTCCTTCAACAAACAGATTGTGTATTTCCTGTTTCAGCTGCCTTGGTGTAAAATTTGACGTATCAATAATATAGTGTGCTTTTTCCTTTACCGGTTGCAGAATACGCCGTTCTTCCTTAATTCCGTCCAAAATACGCCCTTCCGGGGACAGCGGATGCATTCTCCGTGTTTCTTTGAACCTTTTTACCAAAACATTATCCTGAGCTTCCAGGAACAGAATTTTGTAAGATATCCCATAGGCAGCAAGGGATTCAAGAGCAGGAAACAGTTCAAGAAATAATGAACCGCCCCGTATATCCATGATAAGTGCTATCTTATCCATTTTATTCTGTCCCTGAAGACAAATTTCAGCAAACTTAGGAATAAGCGACGGTGGAAGATTGTCCACACAAAAATATCCAATATCCTCAAAGTATTTTACACAAAGGCTTTTACCTGCACCCGACATACCGGTAATAATCAAGAATTCCACATTTATCCTCCCAGTATCTTCACTTCCTGCTGCAACATTACACCGGAAGTTTCAAAAACCTTCTTTTTAATATATTCGATCAGTTCAATCACATCCGAAGCCGTTGCGGTTCCCGTATTAATTATGAAACCGCAGTGTTTCTCAGACACCTGGGCACCACCGATTTGATATCCTCTAAGTCCTGCTTCTTCAATCAGTTTTCCGGCAAAGTGCCCTGCAGGCCTTTTAAAAATACTGCCTGCACTGGGGAAGTTCAATGGCTGTTTCTCCCTTCTCCGCCTGTTAAGCTCTTTCATTTTGTCCTTAATCGCGTCCATGTTTCCTTCATTAAGCCTCATTTTAGCTTCCAGTACCACGAGACTGTCTCTTTGCACTCTGCTCGTCCTGTAACCGAACTGCAAATCATCATAGCCTAAACTTACAATTTCGCCTGTATGATCAACGCATGTGGCTTCAAAAACCACATCCTTCATTTCCCCGTCATATGCTCCGGCATTCATCACAACAGCACCACCAACCGTCCCAGGAATTCCTGCTGCAAATTCAAGGCCTGACAGCGAGTTTTCGCATGCCAGATTGGAAACAGAAACTATGGATGCTCCGGATTTTGCCGTTATAATGTTTTCATCAACGGTTACCGATGAAAAATTTTCAGAAAGCTTAATTATTACACCATTGTAGCCTGCATCATGAACTATCAGGTTTGTGCCGTTTCCAATGACATAATACGGGATACTGTTTTTACCCAGACTCTTGATTAGTTCCCTAATCTCATCCACAGCCGAAGGAAGAACAACAATTTTGGCTTTTCCGCCTACACGCATCGATGTATAGTCTTTCATCGGAACGTCTACAAGTATTTGATCGCTTTTTAATATCCTGTTTACTTCCTCCAATGCTAAATCCATCATGTCATTGTTCATTTTTTGAACTCCTGTAATATTGAGGTTTTCCACTTATTAACCACCGTTCATATTACTCATTGAATTTCTCTCAATTTCCCGCATAACCCTTTCATTTAATACCTTCGCCGCATTATAACCCATTTTTTTCTGCCTGTGATTCATGGCAGCAACTTCAATAATAATTGCCAGGTTTCTGCCGGGTCTTACCGGGATTGTAAGTGAAGGTATTTTAAGTCCCAGAATTTCAGTATACTCATCATTTATACCAAGCCTGTCATACTGCTTATTAGTATCCCATAGTTCCATATTTACAACCAGATTAATATTTTCGGTCAATTTTACCGCACCGACACCATACAGATTTTTCACATCAAGTATACCCACTCCGCGAATTTCAATAAAGTGCCTTATTATGTCAGGCGAGCTTCCAACCAGAGTCCTGTTTGAAACTTTCCGTATTTCAACAACATCATCTGCTACAAGCCGATGCCCGCGTTTTACCAGCTCCAGTGCTGTTTCACTTTTTCCGACTCCGCTTTCACCAAGCATCAACACCCCTTCACCGTAAACTTCCACCAATACTCCATGCTTTGTAATACGGGGCGCCAATTCAACATTCAAATACAGGATTAAATAACTTGCAAACCGGGATGTCTCTTCTTCGGTGCGCAGAAGTGGTGTTCCATATTCCGCTGCAAGTTCCACCATTTCGGGAAATGGCTCTTTTCCCCTTGCGATTATGCAGCATGGAAAATCATGGCTGAAAAAACCTTTCAGGCTTTCATACCTTTCCTCGTACGAAAGTGAAGCCAGATAAGCCATTTCCACCGTACCGATAATTTGAATCCTGTCAGAGCCGAAATGTTCATAGAAACCGGCAAGCTGTAATCCCGGACGGTTAATATCTGCTGTTTTTATCAATATATCATGTGAGCCGGGTACATAATTTAATTCTTCCAGCTTAAACTCACTGATTATTCTTCCTAATGTAACATTATATGACGGATCGGGCATAATATCACCTTCGGCTTTCAATTTAATTGTCCAGTATTATAATTTAAAGCTAATTACACATTAAGGATTTTCATTACAACTTCACCCATTTTTTCCTTATCGCAAACAGTTTTGTGAAGTATCTCTTTTTTGTCCAGATCTCTTAATCCTTTTGGTATTTCCCACCCTGTTTTTTCAGAAAGAAGGTTTAATAATTCAAATTCGTCAAGGCCTTCGGTTTCTCTTCCAAACAGCGCATTTGCCACGCTCTGGTTGAACTTGAACGGGCTTGCAGTAGAAACAATGACAGTCTGCGAAAGATCGCCTGTGCATATTACATACTTATCATAAACGTCCATGGCTACCGCTGTATGGGTATCCAGTACATAACCATAATCATTATAAACACTTCTGATGCATGCGAGAGTCTCCTCGTCGCTGGAAAAGCCTGCCCAGAATACATCCTGGATTTGCTCTTTTATCGAATTATTCACAGAGTAATATCCTTTAACATTCAGATCATTCATATAACTGCAAACCAGTTTTGAATCCTTTCCGCTCAACTCAAACAACAGCCGCTCTAAATTACTTGAAATAAGTATATCCATTGACGGAGACAATGTTTTATGGAATTCCCTTCGCCTGTCATATGTTCCGCTTATAATAAAATCGGTCAGAATATTATTTTCATTTGAAGCGCAAATAAGGCGATTTACAGGAAGCCCCATACTCATTGCATACCATGCTGCAAGAATGTTTCCGAAATTGCCTGTCGGAACCACAAAGTTTATCTTCTCTCCCGGCTTTATTTTATTCATCTTCAACAGATCGGCATATGCCGAAAAGTAATATACAATCTGCGGAACCAGTCTGCCCCAGTTTATGGAATTTGCCGAAGAAAACCTGAAACCTTTTGATTCCAGTGCTGAACAGATATTTTCATCATTAAAGATTCTTTTTACACCTGTCTGAGTGTCGTCAAAATTCCCGTTGACAGCGACAGCGCTTGTATTCCTTCCCGTTTGTGTAACCATTTGAAGCCTCTGGACTTCACTTACTCCTCCATTTGGATAAAAAACAATTATATGCGTTCCATCCACATCCGCAAAGCCTTCCAGCGCTGCTTTACCGGTATCGCCTGAAGTAGCCACAAGAATGACTATATTTGCCTTCTCCCCGGTTTTTTCAATTGCCTTTACCATAAAGTGAGGAAGTATCTGCAAAGCCATATCTTTAAAAGCGCATGTAGGCCCATGCCATAGTTCCAGCATATGAAGATGCTCGTGAAGGCTGACCACAGGCACAATCTCGGGTGTTGAAAAATTACTCCCATACGCTTTTGCAACACATTCGCCCAATTCTTTTTTTTCATAATCCGTCAGAAAAAAAGACAGTATTTTCTCTGCCCTTTCCTGATAAGTATCATTTATCAGACTTTCAATAAAATTCATGTCAATGTTTACATTCTCACCAGGCACAAACAACCCGCCATCGGGAGCTATACCCATCTTTATTGCTTCAGCAGAGGTAATATCTGAAAGTCCGCCACGCGTGCTATTGTATTTCATATGTAACCTTCTTTCACTTTTCACTTTCTGGTTAAGCTAATGATAATATAATATAAAATATATAAAAAATCAAAGAATTTTTAAGTATCGGCAAGTTTGCATAATTGTAATTTTGTTCATGATTTGTTCATAACTTTAATCATCTCTTAATGGTAATTTTATCATGGTTATGCTATAATAAACTCACGACAACATTCATTAACTTTTTTTCATTTTGTTCCTCCTTTTAATAATAGATGTTGTTTGATTTGAGTTGAATATTATATTATCTGGGAAAAGCACATTCGATATAACGCTATTATATTTATAAGTACATACGTAAATGTGCTTTTTTTTTTGCCCAATTTGGCAGCGCCAATCTATTGAACGAAAAGACAAACCGGCACCTGGTTCAAGGCTGTGCCCGCTGTTCTATTTTTACCAGCTTTATATCCGGTCTTTCAAAAACAACTGTCCCGAGGCTTAAAAGTTTATCTTCGTTTAAATCGGGAAATTTGTCATATTCCAGTTTTCCTATAACTATATATTCCACATTGTATTTCTGAAGAATCTCATTTGTCTTGTCCAAATCGTCAGACTGGTATACTGTTTGTACTTCATTGATACGTTCCTGTACTGCTGCATAGTCTCCCCTCCACAGCCATTCGTGAGTAAACCATCCCTGAATTGTCGGTAGTCCTGTTGCCATGGATATTCTGCAATTGTATGTGTAACTGTCACCGTTAGCCTCGAGTACAACAGGCTGTCCCTGGATGTTATCCCGTAACCAGTATATAAGTTCATAATCATCCGGATATTCTTTTTTCAGAAAAGCAAGCCCGTCAAGCCCGTCATATTTCTGCCTGTCCAAATCTTTATACCAGCTCGGTATTGCATAGAATGGGTAAATCATCGGCAGTATCAGCATCAAAACGGTAAGAGCTTTTGCTATTTTCAATTTCGGCTCATCATATGGCGATTTCCTGATCCGTACAAATATATAACCCGCTGCCAGCCCAAACATAATAAATGCCTGGTAGGTCAGCTTGAACATGGTATTTGCCCTGGCATATTCTTTTTCATAGATATCCTTTACATAAACAATTTCAGGAATAAGAACCAAACCCATTGCCGATATGCAGAGGATAACTGCAAATACATCATCCACCGGATACTTTTCCAGAACGGTTCC
Organism: Thermoclostridium sp.; assembly: GCA_036562185.1. Classification (GTDB taxonomy): domain Bacteria; phylum Bacillota; class Clostridia; order DSM-8532; family DSM-8532; genus Thermoclostridium. The sequence goes on along the minus strand of DATCKN010000090.1, from coordinate 44,300 downwards.
TACTCTGACAAGGAAAGTCATTTCCTTGCGTATTTTCAGCCTTTCCTTTCCCTTTACCCTTTTCCATTCAATGTTCTGCTCTGCATAAAGGATTATAATAAAGAAAACAATCACAAATGTAAGCTGGTATCCCCATAGAACAAAAAGCTGGTGAGGCAGTGAATGGTTCCTGGCAAAACGAATCTCCGATGCTATCTGGTCGAAGGACAGGTTGAACGGAAGTGCCAGCAGCATTGACCATATCAGCACAAAAATAAAACGGGCCGCAGTAATAACCGTTGTTTTTTTGCTGAACCCATAATGGCGAATTCCTGCACAAATAAATACAAATAATGCAACCGTCAGGTATATCGGGAAATCCCAGTAGTTGGACATTTGGAAAATACATATGAAAAGCCCGATTAACAGCATTTCGGGGAAAAATATTTCGTCAAACATATTGCGATACTGCCGGCTTTCATCGGCTCTTGCCTGCAATTTCCTGAATACTGCAAGCAGTATTCCTATAATTGTTAAAGCGAAAATCATGTTTATAACATGGGCGTGCAAATCGGATACTACAAACGAATAAACAGGAAATTCATGTATGGTTTTGTCATCTGTTACAGGATTGTAACCTATATACCTGGTTGCATCTGGGAACCAGTACTTATCCCCTTTTTTTGTAAATTTGGATAAGAAGCCATAGAAAAACGAATGGAGATTGCCCCCGAGACAAACCAGCAGGGATGCAATAAGCCCGCCTGCAATCGCAGGAAAATTCGATGCAATGCCATACCCTTTCAGCATACCTGATACAATGGTAAAACACAGCGCCATGCTGAATGCAAACAGCGTAGCCATCATAATGTTGTATGAAATTTCGGTTTCAAGACCGCTTAGCCGGGTTAAAAATGCTGTAACATATTGCCCGAAATAATAATAATTTATTGAGCCTCCTGCATACCACATATCTTTCGGCGGAACATAACCCGAACGCAGGATACTGTTAACAAACCCATAATCCATGAATTTTTCCAGTCCCTCTATCCTGGGATTGAATCCCCTCAGATATGTCCAGAAACATAAGGAAAAAAGAAAGATGCTTTCACCGGTAAGAACCCAGGAAATCGTGTCACTACCCATGCCATTTATGATCTTCCCGTATGATTTGCTCCTTATAAAAAACGATGCATATACAATAAGCCCCAGTATTACCGTAACAGACCAGCAGTTGAACCGGGTTATTTTCAATATTTTTAAATATGAAAGAATCCAGAAGATATATGAGCTCACAGCAATACCGATTGTTTTGGAAAAAATGTATCCCTTATCGGTAAATGTAGAAAAAATACGGTATGACACCGGTAAGAACAATAAACCCACAACCACAAAAACAAACCACCATTTTATAACATATACAAAATCATCATTCAGTATCAGAATCCAAAATATGGCTGTAAACGGTAACGACAAGTATGGCAATACTTTCCTGAAAAAAAGTGTTTTATTCATCCACAGGCCTCCTGTAATTCGTGCTATACCAATAGATCCTGTAAGTTTCATCCATATCAGTAAAATCCATATATCACAAATTTCAACAATACCGTTATTATATCAATACAATGAAAAATACTCAAGCTTGACAGGTCTTTGTTTGCACTATAGTTTTCCAACTGTTATAATATTTTCTACAGGAAATAATATTATTTAATTCTCAATTTTGAAAAATTATGTTTGCTGTATACGAAAGATTATGTAAATAATATATATTGGCTTCGAAATACATGTCTTATGTTAGGAGAGTTTGATATGAGCGGAATACGGATGCTTAAGGATAAAATTGCCAGTGAGTTCTTAAATCCTGATTTTATCGGTAAATTTGTCAGGTATTTAATAGTAGGAATATCAACTTTCACTATTGAATACGCCCTTTTTCTTATATTCAGAAAAATACTTCCTATTAATGAGGTTGTAACTAATATATTGGTATACACTTTCATATTCTGGTTTAACTTTTTGCTTAATAAGTTCTTTACATTCAAGTCCCGTAAAAATTTCAAAAAGCAACTGTTATCATATGGTTTGTTGTTTTTATTCAACGCGGTTGTAGGGAACATCCTCCTTTTTATGGCTATTACCGAACTTCTGAAAGTTCTTTTTCCGAATACGCCATGGATACCCTATTACCTGCCAAAAATACTAATAATGGTGTTTATTGTTTCCTGGAACTTTATATTATATAATAAGGTCATTTATAAAGAATAAAGGAAAAATTTAACGGGGGATATGCTTATGGCTTTCTTATATATAATCCTGTCAACCTGTTTGGGGGCAGGAATTATCCTGAGTTTAAAACCATATTGGAATAATGCAATAATTGCTTTGAACGATAACAGGACGGTAAGTCCTGCTTTCTTATTGCTTCCGTCCTCATATCTTACAGGAACTTTAATACTTTCCTGGCTTACTTACTTTCTGGCAGTGGTTTTCAAAAATTCTGAAAAACCTTTGCTGTATGCAAATATTATTTCATTTTTCCTGTCAATTATTATCCTGGTAGTTCTTTCTTCGCTAAAACTCAGCAGTTTAAAAAAATACCTGTATGAAGTAAAAAAATACGGGTTACGTTTTGACATAAAAAAGGCTGAATGGTTCATTATTATTTCATCAACTGTATTCTGGACGTATTTTATTTACCGTTCTTTTTATCTTGACGGTAATTATCTTCGCGTAGGAGTATCCGCTTTCAGTGATTTTGGAGCCCATCTTCCTGTAATTCGCTCATTTTCCGCAGGCAGGAATTTTCCGGCCCAGTATCCGCATTTTCCTGACGGCTCAATGCAATACCATTTCATGTTTTATTTTATGGTAGCAAACCTTGAGTTTTTGGGTTTGACATTGCCACAGGCTTTAAACATTCCAAGCATTCTTTCCCTTGTAAGCTTTAGTATGCTTTTGTATGCCCTTGCAGTTTTTCTTACCAAAAAGCCTCTGGCTGGGCTTTTATCCTGCTTTTTGTTCGCGTACAGGAGTTCTTTTGCATTTTTTACTTTTATGGATGGATTCACAAATGCCAGGGACTTTATTCATGCAATAGCCCATAACCTTAACAGCGACGGAAGCTACCGGGAGCATATAGGCAATACTCTTCATGAAGACTGGGGATTGTGGGCTCAAAAGGTATATATTAATCAGAGGCATCTTTCCTTCGCGATGGGTATTTTTATTCTCGTACTTTTTCTGATGCTGCCTCTTTTTACAGAAACCATTGAGAATTTAAAAAAATCACTGAAAGCAAAAGGTGTCCGGAATACCAAATCATATTCAAAAGAAAATACTTTCGTTCAATATCTTAAAATGATCCTGTTCTCCCGCGGAGCATGGTCAACCGGTTCATTGATTCCATGTATCCTGGCCGGGACGATACTGGGACTTATAGCATACTGGAACGGCGCAGTAGTTATAGCCGGAATTTCGGTATTATTTATCATGGCCGCGCTTTCAATGCATAAGCTTGGATACCTGGTTATGGCAATAATTACATTTATTCTTTCATTACTCCAGTCAAAACTTTTTTCTGGAGGTGGCACCGGCGTTGTTTCGGTAAAATATAATCCCGGTTTTCTGGCTGAATCAAAAAGCCTGACCGGCATTTTCTCATATTATACCGAGTTATTGGGAATTCTTCCGTTCGCTTTGGCAGGAGTATTCATTTTTCATGCAGCCCGAAGGAAAAAATGGGCAGGTCTTGTCCTTTCGTCTGCTTCCCTGGTGCTGCTGATAGCTTTTATGCCTTCAATAAGTATATTTTGGGCTTTATTGACAGTTTTGCTTCTGGTGTCATTATATGCATGGCTGGTCTTCTGCAAAGGTACCGATGTTAAATCAATATCCTTATGGCTTATTCCCATTTTTACAGCCCCGATTATACTTGCCACAACACTGCAGCTAACCCCCGATGTAACGGTTAACCATAAATATATCATTCTTGCGGTAATTCTTCTGAATATACCCGTTTCCGACCTGCTGACCGAACTTTTAAAAACAGGACTCTCTTTTATAATTTCATTCTGTCTTGTACTTTTTCTTACCTGCACAGGATTTGTAGATATGATAACACTCTATAATTTGGATAAAAACAGCGTATCATATAACCAGATGGATCCCGTGCTGGTTTGGGTGCAGAATGAAACAGAGCCTGACGACATTTTTCTTACTCATTATATGACCCACTATGGAGCACCAATGTCCATAATGCTTGCAGGCAGGAGCGTATATAATGGTTATCCGTATTTTACCATAACGGCGGGATATGATATCAGCAAGAGAGAAGAACACATGAAAGAAATTTACAGTGCGGACGACAGCGTGGAGCTGAAAAATCTTGCGATATCTGAAGGTATAGATTACATAGTCATTGAAGATCAAAACAGAAATGCTGAAGACTATACACTTAATGAAGAAATATTTTATCAAACTTTTGATGTTGCTTTTCAAAATAACAGTATTACAATATTTAGAGTTAAATAAATTTTAGCTGGAGGGGCGAAAATATGAAAATAGCCATTATTGGTGCAGGTGCAACCGGCCTTGCTGCCGGATGGAAATTATCGTCGAAGGGCCATTCGGTCACAATTTACGAAAGAAGCGACAGGCTGGGCGGGCTTGCAACTGCTATTCCGGTCGGTGAAGACATGCTGGAGATGTATTACCATCATATCTTTACAAATGACACCCTTCTTATAGATACAATCAGGGAACTGGGCCTTGAAAAAGATTTAAACTGGTATGAACCTTCCAATGTTATTTATATAAACAATACCATATACCCCTTTACCTCCCCCATTGATCTGCTAATGTTCAAACCCCTGTCATTCATCAGCAGGATTCGTATGGGGCTGATGGTAATTCAGGCCTGGTTTATAAAAGATTATCTTGCCATTGAAGATACAACTGCCCGGGAATGGATTATAAAGCATGGCGGTGAGGAATGCTACCGTCTTGTTTGGGAACCTCTTTTAAACTCGAAATTCGATATTGACAGCGACAAAATAGCGGCCACCTGGATTTGGAACAAATTTAAGCTTAGAGGTTCAAGCAGGGGAAAAAATATTAACAAGGAAATGCTTGGATACCTGAACGGAAGTTTTATAAAAATCTACGAACGTATGGCCGAAGTAATTCAGGCCAATAAAGGCGAAATCCGTTTAAGTGACGGTGTGACCGAAATTTCTAAAAATAACGACAGGTTTATTGTCAGGAGCCAGTCCGGAACCAGGGAATATGACTCGGTAATCTTTACGGCATCACCCGAGAAGCTGTCTTATGTTATCAAAGGAATGGGCAAGCATTACCTGGACAGTCTCAGAAAATTAAAGTACAAGGCAAATATCTGTATGATACTGGAGCTTTCAGAAAGCCTTATGCCCAATTACTGGATGACCGTTGCAGACAAAGATATACCCTTTGTGCTGGTAATTGAGCATACCAATCTTGTTAAAAACCATAAATACGGTTCCCATATTGTTTATCTTTCAAGATACCTGGATGCGACCAACGAGCTGTACAGCAAGGGTGATGAAGAAATAAAATCCCTGTTCATTTCAGGGCTTAAAAAGATTTTTCCGTATTTTAAAGAAGAATGGATAAAAAAATGCCATATCAACAGGACGAGGGATGCGCAGCCTGTTGTAAGGACCGGCTATTCTAAGATGATTCCTGAAATTGAAACACCTTTAAAGGGTTTGTACCTTACCTCTATGTCACAAATATACCCGGAAGATCGGGGTCAGAATTACGCAATACGCAGCGGCCTTGAAATCTCGGAGCGTTTTCCCTCAGTTGAGGAGTAGGAAAAAGGTATGTTCATTAACAAAAGAAAGGAAGTTTTATATGGATATTCTATGTTCTGTAGTAGTACCAATGTACAATGAAGAAGCCGTAGTTTCCGAAACATATCGCCGGCTCACAGAAGTAATGGAAAGAACCGGTTACAGCTATGAAATTGTGTTTGTAAACGACGGAAGCAGGGATAATACGGCAAAGCTGCTGAATGAAATATGCGACAGGGATAAACGTGTGAAGCTTGTTGATTTTTCCCGTAATTTCGGGCATCAGATTGCAATCACGGCAGGTATGGATTATTCCTCCGGACAATGTGTGGTTGTAATTGACGGCGACCTTCAGGATCCGCCTGAACTGATTCCCGAAATGATTGAAAAATGGAAAAGTGGCTTTGATGTTGTATATGGAAAGCGGATTTCAAGAAAAGGCGAAACCTTTTTCAAGAAATTCACAGCAGCTGCCTATTACCGATTTTTAAGAAGCATGACAGATGTCAATATTCCTGTCGATACCGGGGATTTCAGATTAATTGACAGAAAAGTCTGTGATGCGCTCAAAAGTGTAAAAGAGAGGAACAGATACGTAAGGGGTCTTATAAGCTGGCTTGGGTTTAAGCAGACTGCCATTGAGTTTGAAAGAGAAGAACGTTTTGCAGGTGAAACAAAATACCCGCTGAAAAAAATGCTGAAGCTTGCCCTTGACGGAATTACAACTTTTTCATATAAGCCTCTCAAACTGGCGTCTTACATTGGAACGTTAATTTCTTTGGGAAGTTTTATTTATATGATATATGTCCTTTTTCAAAGAATATTCTTTCCGGAAACAGTGCAGCCAGGTTGGGCTTCGATTCTTGCGGTAAGCCTGTTCTTTAACGGAATTACGCTTCTAATGCTTGGTATAATAGGCGAATACATCGGACGTATCTATGACGAAGTAAAGGAAAGACCGCTGTATATCATAAAAGATACAAGGAATTTCGATGACAGCAAATAATGAAACGGTACTGAGACTGTGGGTGATTATATCAGAACAGGACATCTGTTGACATAAGACCGCTTCTCATAACCAATCCGCGAAGGAACTTGTTATACATTGCCGGACACTTCAGATTTTTCCCAAACAGGCTTAATTTTAATTTTGAAACCATTTTTGAATAACCGGACTGAAAATCCTGGATTCCTTCATTATTTAAAGCGCTTGCAAGATAGTAAGCGCTTTTTAAAGCAAAACTTATCCCTTCTGCCGAACTTGGGCTTATTAATCCGGCTGCTTCTCCCACTAACGCACAATATTCATTTCCTGTAAGAATGGATGAAACTTTGCCCGGCCTTAAAATAAAGGCTCCTTCTCTCAATATTCTTTTACCGTAAACCAGCCCGTTATCCCTAAGCCTCATTTTAAGCATTTTAAAGCGATCCAAGGCCAGATTGTTCTTTTTTAAAGCAGAACCAATTATCAAAACCTTGCCTTTTGTTATTGTCCATGAGTAAAAATCGGTTATTGTTGAATCGAAAATTACGCCGTACCATGGCATGGATTCTTCGATTTCAAACCATTCCTGGACAGCAACGTAGGTTTCCGGCATTTTTTCATCGGGAAACAAAGACTTTCTGACAAGTGAATGCCCTCCGTCGGCACCGACAATTATCTTTGCATTCTCCTTATACGTTTTTCCATTGTATGTAAAAGAAAAACGCACACCGTTTCCGATGAATTCACAGTTTTTAAATGTACATCCGAGGGCCAGATCAACATTTTGGGGAACAAGGGACAAAAGCCATTGCTCAAAGATCAGCCTGTCCATATTAAAATAGAATCGTTGGTAATACCGCTCCATATGATTGTCAAAATCTATTGTTCTGACTAAAAAAAGCTGAGGATCCACTAATACCGATGCCGGTATTGACATTCCCATTCTGCCGAACATTTTCTGTGCGTCAGGCGCCAATAATCCGCCACAACATTTTGAATTGCTGTTTTCTGCAAGTATATCCCTTTTATCAAGCAATAAAACTTTATAATTCTTATCCAGTAGCCTTGCCAGTGTACAACCTGCAGGACCTGCTCCTATAATAGCTATATCGTACGGCATCGGTACAACCTCTTTTGTATTTGAGTTTAAACTTTGGGTAATGCTCTTAAATAAAAATACGATGTGTTGTTCCACACATCGTATCTGGTGGGAGAGGGTGGATTCGAACCACCGAAGCTGACAAGCAACAGATTTACAGTCTGCCCCCTTTGGCCACTCGGGAACTCTCCCATACTTTATTTAGCTTTGCCGTCTGGCGAACAATTAATATAATACAGGAGGATTGGCACTTTGTCAATAAAGAATTTAAAATTTTTTTGCTTGTATTTTATGACTCTTCTGGAAATGTAAACTCCGATACATTCACCATCAATACTCGGAAGATTATGCCTGACAAAATGGGTATTCATTTCGCCAGGCTGTTACTAATCCTGCTATGCAGCTCTTTTATCAGCTCCTGCACCGATGGAAGCATCTCATCTGTTTTTACTTTCCTGCATATTGTCTTATCTCTTGTCTGGATTTCACAGCAATCCTCTTTCATGTTACGCGGGCTTACAATTACCCTTATCGGAACACCGAGGAGATCAGCATCAGAAAACATCACACCGGCATTCACGTTTCTGTCATCGTATATTGTTTCAATATTGGCAGATTGCAATTGTTCATAAAATTGGTCTGCCACCTCCTTAACTTTCTGATCATCAGAGCGGAGACAGCAAAGATGTACTTGCCACGGAGCGATGGAAATAGGCCATATCGGCCCGTATTCGTCGTGGTGCGCTTCACAGATTGAAGCAGCCAGCCGTCCGATACCAATTCCATAGCATCCCATAACAGGATAATGCAAATTACCGTCTGCATCGATATACTGCATATTCATGGCTTTTGTGTACTTGTCGCCCAACTGAAAAATGTTTCCAACTTCTATGCCTCGAGATATGGTAAGTGATTTTTTCCGGCACTTTGGACAAATGCCTCCTTCAATAGCTTTCGCAAAATCATGGTACTCCACATGGCCTAAATCACGTTCAATATGGAAACCTGTATAGTGATAATCAATCTCATTGGCTCCGCAGCAAAGATTTTTAATCCCGATAAGTGAACGGTCAAACAACATTTGTACATTGTCCAGCCGGTACGGCCCGGTATATCCTGCAGCCAGCCCGCTCTCCTGTGTAATTACAGCGGGGCGGACATTCTCACCCAGGAACCTGGAAAGTTTTGCCTCATTAACATCGAGGTCTCCGCGTATAAACACGACAACATATTCGCCCGATGCATTTTTTTGATATACAACGGCTTTACATGAGTTCTGAACAGGCATATGAAGGAAATTGCAAACATCTTCAATGGTTTTCATGCCCGGAGTATAAACTTTCGCCAGTGGTGCTTCATTTCCGGTATCTTCATTTATTATAATACTTTCGGCTGCCTCCATGTTGGCACTGTAACCGCAGTTTTTACATGTTACAATCGAATCCTCACCGGCAGGTGTCAAAAGCACAAATTCATGGGATATGTTACCGCCCATCATGCCCGGATCAGAAGATACCGCAATGACTTCGGGTATGCCTGTCCGGCAAAATACCCGTTTGTATGCTTTATAACACTTTTGATAATATTCTTCCAAATCTTCCTGTGATGTATGAAAAGAATAAGCATCCTTCATGGTAAATTCCCTTACGCGAATCATCCCTCCGCGGGGACGGGCTTCGTCACGGAATTTGGTTTGGATCTGATAAATCATGAACGGATATTTTGAATAAGTACGTCCATATTCACGCACCAAATGAACAGCAGCTTCTTCATGTGTCATACCCAGCACCATCAGACTGCCGTTTCTGTCCTGAAACCTGAGCAACTCGTTTCCAATGCTCTGGAAACGTCCCGATTCCTGCCAGAGTGAAGCTGGCATGACCACCGGGAACAAGACTTCCTGACCTCCAATTGAATCCATCTCTTCGCGTATTATATTTTCAATCTTCCTGGTAATCCGGCGCAAAACTGTATATGACGAGTATATGCCGTTAGCCACAAGCTTCATATATCCACCGCGCAGCATTAATGCATGGCTGTCAATTGTACAATCCGAAGGCCTTTCCTTGAACCGGTCCCATACCAATTTTTCAAGTTTCATATCTCCCCTCCGTCTTTCACAGGTGTAAAATTCCAACAGGTCTGTCCTGTTACTAACCGGAACAGTCCATAGTTTTAACAAATACTTTCAATTCAGGTCAAAATTTTTTCATCCATTAAATCACAGTTATGCTGTTCTGTCAAGATTCTCTGCTACTGGGAAATTTTCCTGTCATTACAGGTTAAGTTTTCTTGTATGCGATAAAGTCAAATTTAAATCATAAAAGATGAAAAACAAGGCTTTTAAATATTCTTAAAAATCATAAAAGGCGTACAGGTTGGACAGACCGAAACGAATTATGTAAAATGATATACGGATAAATTCTGAAATAAGCTTAGGTCAGAAGGACAGTTAAGCAATAAGGACAGGAATGATTTTCCTGTCCCTGTTGTATTAGCCTGATATATATTGATTTTATCAACTCTTTTGGCTGTCTTTCAGGTAACCCTTTTCCACGGCATCATGAAGCAGATCTTCCACAAAACCCCATATCTTCTTTGAGCTGTTTTGTATCCTGCCGTTTCTCCCCAAAACCTGATCAATCCGTATTCCATGTTCCTTCCATGACTTGCCTTCAGAAGTGTAATTCAGCAGGACGGGCTGAAGTCTGTCCAATGCAGCAGCATATTTTGCCTCCGGTGTTTCCATCTGCTCAAATTCTTCCCACAGTTCATACATTTCCCTGCACTGTTCCTCAGGAAGCATTTCAAACAGGCGCTTTGCACACTTTTCTTCCCTCTCTCTTTTGTCCTGTTTCGCTTTTTCATCGTAGCAATAGGTATCACCTGCGTCTATTTCAACCAAATCATGCATTAAAACCATTTTCATGACCTTAAGAATATCCACTTTCTCATCAACGTGCTCAGCAAGCAAAAAGGCCATAATGGCTAAATGCCAGGAGTGCTCCGCATCATTTTCATGCCTTGACTTGTCTGCTAAATAGGATTGACGGTATACATTTTTCAGCTTGTCGATTTCAACAATAAATGATATTTGCTTTCTTAACTTATCCATAAATATTCTCCTTAACAGCAGGAGGGGTTTTTCCCCTCCTTACGCGTCTTTTTAAATTTTAAACTATCTTTTCCATCAGTTTTATACTGCGATCAATGAATGCCGATAAGGCATCGGGTTCCATCGGTTTATGGCTTAACATTGCAATATCGTAGATTTGCCTTACCAAAAGCTCGCGAATTTCATCCTTTTCTTTATTGTCGATGCTTTCTGCAAGGGCTTTTACAAGCTTATTGTTCCGGTTGATTACCAATGTTTGCTCGGTTGGGAACATGTTTGTAACATCCTGGCCGGCAAAGAACCTGCTCATATCCTGCATTCTTCTGGATTGCTCTGACAGGAGGATGATTGCAGGTTTTGATTCGGTTTTCAGCTTTTCGACCTGCACTTTTAAGTCTTTAATGTTCAGCGTCTCCTTAAAGAGTTTTTCTATCTTTTCAGACAGTTTTTTCGATTCATTTTCATCATCTTCTTTTGACAAATCTTTCAGGTTTGAGGTAATATCCGAATCTATTCTCAAAAACTTGACTTTATTGTTTTTGGATTCAAGGAAGCTTATAAAGTGGGTGTCTATTAAAGCATTTAAAACCACAGCTTCCATTTGATTTTCCTTGAACATGTTAATATATTGAGCCTGCTGGTTCATATCATTTACATAATAAACCGTATTTTCATGCTTGTCTTTATTTCTTTCTAGATATTCATCAAGTGTTACATATTCATTGTTTATTGTTTTAAATATAATAATGTCCTTTACTTTCTCGTAGAACTTTTCCTCACGCATGCATCCGTACTTAACAAAAGGATTAATGTCATCCCAGTATTTAGTATAATTTTCATACTCTTTTTTATGCAAGAGCGTGAGCTTGTCAGCAACTTTTTTAATTATATGCTGTGAAATTTTCTCGACATAACCTTCGTTTTGAAGGAAGCTGCGGGAAACATTCAACGGCAGATCAGGACAATCCAGCATTCCTTTCAGCATCAGCAGGAACTCGGGTATTACTTCCTTTATGTTATCTGCAACAAACACCTGATTGTAATATAACTTAATTTTTCCCTCCATTGTTTCAAACTCATGCTTAAGCTTCGGGAAGTAAATTATACCCTGCATTCTGAAAGGATACTCCATGTTAATATGAATCCAGAACAAAGGATCATTAAAATCAAAAAATGTCTCACGATAAAATTTCTTGTATTCTTCATCAGTACAGTCCTTCGGGTTCTTCTTCCAAAGCGGATTCGGGTTATTTACAGGCTCTAAACTTTCCTTTTTATCCTTATCTTCTTTTTTGTCCTCATCTACAAGATAAAGCTCATAGGGCAGGAACGAGAAATACTTTTTCAGGATCTCATGCATTTTGTAATAATCGGTGTATTCAACGCTGTCATCAGCCATGTACAGAGTTACGGTTGTTCCGGTTTTATCCCTGTCCGAGCCGGTCATTTCGTATTCGGTATCACCGCTGCTGATCCAGCGTACAGCCTGAGCCCCCTCCTTGTATGACAATGTATCTATCTGGACTTTCTCTGCTACCATAAATGCAGAATAAAAACCTAACCCGAAATGCCCTATTATCTGCTGGTCATCTGTTTTATCCTTATACTTTTCAATAAAATCCACGGCTCCCGAAAAAGCTATCTGGTTAATATACTTTTTAACCTCTTCATCGGTCATTCCAATACCGTTGTCTATAACCTTGATGGTTTTTGCTTTTTTACTGACCGCTACCGTTATTTGAAATTTTTCTCCTTCGTTTTTGGGAGCTTCGCCAATGGCCTGCAGTTTACCAAGCTTGCTGATGGCATCGGCTGAATTGGATACAAGTTCTCTTATAAATATGTCTTTTTCGGAGTACAACCATTTCTTTATGATCGGAAATATGTTTTCTGTGCTAATGGAAATACTGCCTTTTTCCTGGATCATACAATAACCTCCCATTATATTTTCATTTGCCTGTTAGATTTGATTTTCTGAAAGTGCATTAAAAAAGCAACAAGGTTACTTATTGCCGAAAAAAGCCGAACTCTATATTTACATGACAAAAAAATACCATCGGCTTACACTATCATATCATAGACATTTACTTTTCCAATGTCAATACTTTTTTAGCACTCATTAAAAGAGAGTGCTAATATCAAAGTATCTCAATTTCGCTCAATAATTCTTCAACAATTCTGTCTTCGGGAATTTTTCTGATGATTTCACCGCGTTTAAAAAGAAGGGCACAACCATCTCCACCGGCTATTCCGATATCTGCTTCCCTGGCTTCTCCCGGCCCGTTCACCGCACATCCCATGATAGCCACTTTTAAGGGCTTGTCAACGTTTTCCAGAGCCTTTTCCACCTTTTCTGCAATTGCAATCAGGTTTATCTTTGTCCGGCCACAGGTCGGGCATGATATAAGTTCAGCTCCGCGACTGTATAAACCCAGCGATTTCAATATTGCCTTTCCTGCTTTTATTTCATCCACGGGATCTCCTGTTAATGAGACGCGTATTGTATCGCCTATTCCACAAGCGAGCAAAGCACCTATCCCAACAGCCGATTTAATGGTTCCGTTATACACCGTTCCTGCTTCTGTAACACCTACATGCAGCGGATAAGGCACTTTTTCCGACATCAGTTTATACGCTGCTATCGTCAAAGGTACATTGGTAGCTTTTAATGATATGACTATATCGTTAAAATTCAGCCTTTCCAATATGGCAACATGCTTTAATGCACTCTCAACAAGGGCTTCAGGAGTAACTCCGCGGTATTTTTCCAACAGGTCTTTTTCAAGAGAACCTGAATTAACACCTATGCGAATGGGTATTCCACGCTCTTTTGCGCAGCTTACCACGCTTTTAACCCTGTCTTCAGAACCGATATTCCCGGGATTAATTCTTACCTTGTCGGCACCTTTTTCCATTGCAGTTATAGCAAGGCGGTAATCAAAATGAATATCAGCAACAAGCGGAATGGATATTTCATTTTTTATTTGCTCTATTGCCAGAGCAGACTGCATGTCAGGTACTGCAACACGGACAATATCGCAGCCTGCTTCCTGGAGCTTTTTAATTTGTGCAATTGTTGCCCCTGTATCTGATGTTTTTGTGTTTGCCATTGACTGAACTGTTACAGGGGCATCTCCGCCAATATAAACATTTCCGACCCGTACTTTATTGGTCTTTCTTCTTAATATCAACCGATCCATTCTTAATATCCCCTGATTAGTTTTGGTATGTCATTAAACAATGTCGCAATCATAAGCGCAATTAATATAAAGAACCCTACCATTGATATCCATGCTTCCTTTTCGGGATCAATTGGTTTCCTGCGGATTTTTTCCACAAGAATCAGGAATAATTTACCGCCGTCAAGTGCAGGGAACGGAATTAAATTCATAACGCCGAGATTAAGGCTTAAAAATGCGGTTATCTGAAGCAGGTAAAGTAATTTTTCCGAAAAGCCTCTGCCCATTTCAACAACCTCGCCTATTGTCGAAACAATGCCAACAGGGCCCGAAACTTCCTTAAAACTGGCCTTGCCCGTAATCAGCCAGCCAATGGAATAAAAAACACCTCTGATGGTGGACAGCGAATAATTTACAGCACTTGCAACACAATTGAAAATATTGCCTTTCCTATATTCAAATTCCACACCCAGGTCAAAATATGTTTCGCTTGCCTGTGGTACAACATCATGGAATGTAATTAATTCTCCATTCCTGTCAACGGTAATCTCTACGGGCTTCCCCCCGGTCTGCTGCAGGTAATTTAACAAATCATCCCGTTCGTTTACTTTTACATCATCCACCCTTATAATAACATCTCCTGGAATAAGCCCTGCCTTTTCAGCCGGAGAACCACTTTGAACACTTTCTACCGTATTGTTGGCTTTACCATTGTCAATACCAACCGAAATACCAATCATGTAAACCGGTGTTGATTCCTTTGGAACCACAGTTGTACGCTGCAGGTCTTTAACACCCTCGCGCCGGTATACAACTTCAACAGGCTCACCGTTTGATACATACAGGAACATTGACAGGTCGGTCGGATGAAAAACATGTTTTCCATTGTAGGACACAATTTTATCCCCTACCTCTATCCCGGCCTGCTTTAACGCCGAGTCTACACTCAGCTTCGCCACCGTTGTTGTACTGTAACCTAAAAAGAGAGATATCAGGGTTATTATAAGAATTGCAATAATTATATTCATTGTAGCACCGGCTGCAATAACCAGCGCCCTTATACCGGCGGGTTTGTTATTGAACGCACGTTCGTCGGTGGAGGCTTCTTCTTCTCCTTCCATCCTTACAAACCCTCCCATCGGGATTGCACGAATCGAATACTTTGTTTCACCTTTTCCCCATTGAAAAATTTTAGGGCCCATAAAAATTGAGAATTCCAAAACTTTAATACCGGACCAGCGGGCTACCATAAAGTGACCCAATTCGTGTACAAGTATTAACAAACTTAATGCAACGATTGCCAACAGAATATTCATATCAATACCTGCTTTCCAAAGTTATTTTCGCATTCCGGAGACTTCCCCCAGGCTCTTACATACGCCTGAACTCTTTCTCGTACATGTTCATTACTTCCTCACGCGCCAAACGGTCTATTTCTATTATATCATTAAGGGAAGGCTCTATATGCACCTTGTGATTATTCATGGCAGATTCTATTAAATCCATAATAGCATTAAACTTAATTTTGCCATTTAAAAACAAAGAAACCGCAACTTCATTTGCAGCATTCAATACTGTGGGCATGCTTCCGCCGGTATTTGCCGCGCGAATAGCAAAATCAAGGCATTTAAAAACCTTTAAATCGGGCTTTTCAAAAGTCAGTGATTTAATATCGCAGAAACTTACCCTGTTAAAATTATTTTCACAGCGGTCAGGCCATGTCAGTGACAGCTGAATGGGTATTCTCATATCTGAAGCCCCCAGCTGCGCCATTATCGAACCATCCCTGTATTCCACCATTGAATGTATAATGCTTTGCGGGTGAACCAATACTTCAATCCTGGACAGGTCCACATCAAACAGCCACCGGGCTTCGATAACTTCAAACCCTTTGTTCATCATTGTTGCAGAATCAACAGTTATCTTTTTTCCCATGGACCAGTTAGGATGGTTTAAAGCCTGCTCCACCGTAACATCGTTCAGCTGTTCCTTTGAAAAACCACGGAATGGCCCCCCGGATGCTGTTAATATCAGCTTTTCAACATTTTCTGCCCTGTTTCCCGCCAGGCATTGGAAAATGGCCATGTGTTCGCTGTCAACCGGCAAAATATCGGTGTTATTCTTTTTTGCAGCTTCCATAACCAGTTTTCCGGCAGTAACAAGTGTCTCTTTGTTCGCAAGGGCTATGTTTTTGCCTGACTCTATGGCTTTAATTGTAGGAATAAGCCCTGCGATTCCCACCACCGAAGTAAGGACGGTATCGGCACCGGGAAATGTTACAAGCTCTATCATCCCTTCGATGCCCCAAACAACTTTTATGCCAGTATCTTTAAGCCTGATTTTCAGTTCTTTTCCCCGTTCGGCATCCATCACCGACACAATGGCCGGTTTGTACTTTCTTGCCTGTATTTCAAGTTTGTCTATATTTTCCGAAGCAGACAGGCCCAAAACCCTAATATTTAAATTGTCACATACTTCAAGGGCCTGTGTTCCTATTGAACCGGTTGAACCTAATATTACCAGATTCTTTGTCATGTGCATAACTCCAAAAATCAGAATATAATAAATTTAATATAAAAATACACTGTTGGCGCTACAAAAAGCAAGCTGTCAATCCTGTCAAGAAGGCCTCCGTGCCCTGGCATTATATGCCCGAAATCCTTAATGCCGACATTTCTCTTTATTGCCGAGGCTGCCCAGTCGCCCAGCTGTGCAATAATTCCACATGCAATCCCCAGCACCAGGTAATGCAAAACATTGAGATACAGCCCCGAAAAACCGTTAATATACAATTCCCCGTACAGGATTGTACAAACAATGCTGCCTAAAATCCCTCCTATACCACCGGCAATGGTTTTATTTGGGCTTATTTCAGGCAATAACTTCCTTTTTCCGAAAAATTTGCCTATAAAATAGGCAAAGGTGTCGGTGGAAAAAGTTCCGATAATAATCAGCCAGGATAATTCATACCCATGATCCATCAGTCTAACCATAAAAATAAAGGATAACAGAAAAGGAATGTATGCCATTCCCAAAAGTGTAACAGCTACATCCTTTATTGTAAAACGCCTGGGCCTGAATACCAGTTGAAGAAGCAAACAGACCGTTACAAGGTAAATAAACAGGTATATAATATCCTGCCTGAAAACCGTACGGTATAAATCTTCCAAAAAAGTATTTTCCACCTCGCCTACAAAGGCACTGCCAATTAAGTACATGAAAAAAACCGTACAAGTAGAAAAACCTATAATCCTAATGGGATTATAATTTTCTTTTCTTACACATTGATAAAACTCATACAGTGCAACCAAAGAAGCAGCAAAAACAGCTATACCCATTATAAACGGTGGCAGTTGCATGATAATAATCAGGATAACCGATGCAACTATTCCACTTATAATCCTCGTTTTCAAAAAATCACCGCCGCTTTCTGAAGGATTACCGGGAATTTAAGGGACAAACAACTTTATTTTCCAATACTTCCAAAACGCCTATTTCTTCTCTGGTATTCAAGTATTGCTTCCTTAAAATGCTTTTCTTTAAAATCCGGCCAAAGAACCTCGGAAAAATAGAACTCGGTATATGAACACTGCCAAATAAGGAAATTGCTTATCCTCATTTCTCCGCTTGTCCTGATCATTAAATCGGGATCGGGTATATCTTCGGTATATAATCTTTTCTGAATATCCCTTTCGGTAATATTGCCTTTATCGAGAACACCATTCTGAACATCATTCACAATCCTTTTTACAGCCTGCAATATATCCTGACGTCCTCCATAATTCAGCGCGATAATTAAAGTCATTTTATCCCTGTTAATAGTATTTCTTTCCACCTTGTCAATCTGATCTATCAGTTCCTGAGATAACCCTTCTCTGCTTCCTATTATCTTTACCCTTACATTTTTATCGCTGGTTTCATTTTCAGCACTCTTTAAATAATCCAGGTATAGCTTCATCAGCTCATCCACTTCTTCTTTAGGTCTAGACCAGTTCTCACTTGAAAAAGCAAAGAAAGTAAGGTAACGAATACCTAAATCATATGCCAGTTCAATTGTTCTTTTTACGGTTTTCGCTCCTTCCCGGTGCCCTGCACTCCTTGGCAGGCCGCGTTTTTCGGCCCACCTGCCGTTTCCGTCAACTATTATTGCAACATGTTGTGGAATTTTTGCAAAATCTATCGTTTTATACTTATCTCTTAACGCCATACCATTCCCCTATCAATTCTTTTATTAAATAATAAAATGCTGTTGTTAAAAAATCAATACCAGTATATCAATAAAAAGCAGCAGTTGAAAATACAACTTAATTGCAAAAGCAATAACTTTCCCATATTACCAGATATGGGGAGTCATTCTGAAAAATCCGTTGTATCAGATTCATCGGGCATCTTTGAAGTATACAGCCTGGCAGCAATAAGCGTTGTAATCGGGATGGTTATAACTAATCCAATGCTTCCCGCCAGCGCACGAACAATCTCCGAAGCCATATAGTCTCCGTTAATAATCTGATCAAACGGGACTTCATATGCCGTAAAAAGCAGAATCAAATTAAGTGCACCACCTGCATAAGCGAGAATAAGCGTATTGGACATTGTGCCCATGACATCTCTGCCTACATTTAACCCGGATTTAACCAACTGATAAAAAGTGGCATCAGGGTTTGTCTCCTTTATTTCGTATAACGCGGAAGCAATGGACATACCTACATCCATCACTGCACCCATTGCACCGATAATAATCCCTGAGAACAGAAGCCCCTGGTAATTAAAATTTACTTCCTGCGGAATATTCATCAGCATCAGTGTTTCTTCCTGTGCAAGCCCTGTCAGCCTTGCAGATGTGCCTGCAATCAGAGCCAAAGCACCGGCAGCTATCACCCCTGATACAGTGCCAAGTGCTGCAGCAAGTGTTTTCAGATTCCAGCCGATAATTACCAGAAAACTTATAAGAATAACAATGCTGCATATTAAAACTGATGTCAACAGGGGCGGATAACCTTTTAAAATCAACGGTATCAATACCTTTACAACAAGAAATATGGTCAAAAGCAACGTAAAAATGGTTTTGACTCCCTGCCCCCTGCCAAGTATCAGAATCAGGAATATAAACAGTGCTGATAAGAATATCAGGCTTTTTTCCCTTACCAGATCGGTAACATATATGTCCACCGGCTGCCCGTTCTCATCAATATTATATGTAATAAAAACATAATCTCCTTTTTTCAGCCTGTAAGTTTTATAATCAGTGAAATAAGCTGTTGTACTGTGTTCTGCCGTTACTGTCCTTCCCCTGAATTCTCCTTCCAGTATCCGGACCTTTACAAACTGACTTTCATAATAGTACCCATCGGCCAATTCATTTATTTCATCCCCGGTATTTTCCAACAAATCAACAACCTTTGCACGTACCGGATAAGCTTCGTCGTTTGCTGCCAGCGAAAACTGAACAGAAAAAAGCATGAACAGCAAAAATACCGTTAAGAACTTTTTCATACCGCAACCCCCAAAGCAGTAAAAAAATAGTTCAACCGATATTTGCATACATATCGCAAACACCGACTGACTTCATTATTATACTACAAATAAGTTAAAGAACAAACCAGGGAACTGTAAGCCCATATAAATAAGAAACCGGACATTTACATTAATTTATAACAAACGTATATGTCTCATTTGCCAGTGTTATAATATCTCCGTTTTTTAATTTGATCTCGGTACTGCAAGTAATCCTTTCATTATTGACATATGTGCCGTTTACCGAATTCAGATCCATTATATAATAACTGTCTCCCTTTTTTACTATTTCTGCGTGAATTTTTCCAACAGCTTTGTTGTTTATTGTATAATCCACACTGTCCGAAAGCCTTCCCAACAACATAGATTCCTTCGTAATCCTAATTCTTTCAGTTGGACATGAGTGGCTCTGAAGATAAGGCACATCTCCTGCAGAATACCCAAGAACAACTGTCTTGTCCTGAATTGTCATGGTATGATTGGATTTTGTGCTGTTCTCCATAACAGGCGATATGCTTAATTTATTCTCAGTTAAACCTGATTCATCACACTCCATCGTTTTGTGTTTACTCATGAGAATACCGCTCTGTAATTGTTCAGTCCCGGTAACGTGATCTGCTTTTAATTCCGGATTTAACCATACTTTGGCATTTACAGGCACTCTTTTTGGAAGGATAATGTCTTCATCGGCATTTTCATTGGAAAAGCGTCTATTATGCGGCACGACATTATTTTTTCTCTGTTCTTCGTTCTGAGTTTGATTAATCCCCGAAAATAGCCTTGTAATGATAAAATAATTTCCGGCAAAACCAATAAGCATTAACCCAAGTAATGTACCGGTAAAATTTCTTGAACCGGATTTAGAAATCAAAACAAAAATAAGCGAAGCAACCAGGAACATATTAGCCACAACGGCAATTATGCAGGATTTTACCGGATACCTCGCAGTAGAAAAACTCTTGTCTTTTTCCTGTTTTACAGGGCTGTTTTTTTGATAATATGCTTTAGCTTTTGGAACGGTTTCTTCCCTTTTTTCTTGATCCTTTTTAGTACCCACGGCATTATATGATTGATCGGGTATTACATCGGCTGCATATTTTTCATTGCCGGTCCGATTTATGCAATCCGGGTTTTCCGGTATTTCAAAGCCAAAACATTTTAAAAGCTGTTCGGGATTGAAAGTTTCAGACTTTAAAACATCTAACAATCTTTTTAACAGGTTTCCCGATGAATCATCCGACAGTCTGATATCTTCAAATATCAATTTCTGAAGGAAGTCTTTCATTGAGGCTGTATTTAAATTGCCGGCTTTAACGGGAAAATAAATAAAATATAGTGACAAATCACCCGGGTCGCAATAAATGAAAGATTTATCAAAAATTACAGAAGAAACGTCAAGCAGATAATCTCTAAGTTTCATTGAAAGCTTTCCCATCTGTTCTATAATACTCTCAAATTCTTTATATTTGAAACTTTTTCTTTCCAGTACTTTTTCCAGTGGAATTTTGGATGTAATTTCATAGGACAGTTTCCAATTATCATTAAACCTTTGAACAGACAGTGGCAATAAAAAATCAATATGATTTTTGGCCAGCATTTCTGTCTGATACTGCACAATTTCTTCATCATCAGGAACCGAAAAGGATATATAGCTTTTCCCTGCATAACCTGAGTACGATGTTGCAAAATCAAAACAGCTTTTCATTATATCACCCTCTAGCACATTAATAATACAAACGAGACAGCAATACATGGTGTCAAAGGTACTGTAACATTTTTTAACTTTTTGGCTTTCAGGCATTTAAAGAGACCGGCGAAAGTAGAAAAAATAAATGTCAGAAACAGGAATTTAAATATTTTTTCAGGCAAAAGCGATTGGACACACAATGTGATTAGGATTATATCCCCCAAACCTATTAAATCTTTGTTTATAATATATATGATTAAAAGGAATGCAAATAAAACAAAGCTTATAATCCAGGAAGCAGGATTAACGGAAACAAAAGCAGTCTTAGTTACATTGATCCCCAGTACTGCAATACAGGCAATTAACGGAATTTTATGCCTGCGAATGTCAGATGAGGAAGCAATGGCAAGTATTACTGTTAAAACAAGTTTCCGAACGCCTTCTTCTGTGTCCGGAGCAAAAAATACCACCATCGTGTATAAAACATATACAGTCAGCAGAACGGTTACATTGAAAGCTATTCTTAACCTTCTTTTAGCTGTCTTCATCATAATCGTACTCTCCGTATTTTTGCACCTGAATAAGCTCAATCCCCTTTTTGTCCGCAAAAATCCTGCATTCCTCAAATGCCTGTATATATTTATCAGGAAGCACCTCATTTTCAGGAATAATTATATAAGCAACCCGTTTATAATTGCCTGACAACAATTCCATATCTATAATGAAGTCCCGGCATTCGTATCTTTGAAAATTGCTTAAACTGTTCAAGTTCTGTCTTATTGTTCCTACTATGGCACTTTTGCTGTTATAAGCAGGCAGAAACGGATTCAGAGAAAAAATCATTATTAGCGAACCATCTCTACCGTTATGGGCATATTCGATCAAGTCAATGGTTTTAAAATTATCAGGGGTTATTTCAGCATGGACACCGATATTCTTCTTCAACTCGGCTGCAAAAATCTTATCTATCTTATTGCCTCTGGCTAAATGCTGAGACGTTAAATTCTTATTTTTATCAATATTCCATATACTTTCAGTTACATCTTCGGTATCACCGGATAAATCCCTGTTAACACCCCACGTCCATGAAAGTACGCATGCCCTGTTTCTCAGCTTTATCTCCGGTACTAAATGTATTCCCGGTTTGACTGTATACTCTACGATTATATCAATAGTTTGATTGTCATTAAAAAATGTTGAACATGATAAGTCCAGATTATCTATTCCGCCCTTTATCATCAGGATTTTTTCAAGCTTCTCGGCATCAGCTCTTAAATTCTTCGAAAGATTATTCTTAAGCATGTTTTTGGTAATAACACCGAATAAAGCTGTTTTTGATTTACTTAACAGTGAATCTGAAAACGCAAGACCTATCAGCTGAATCTCATGAAATGGGTCTTTAAGTATTTCATTAACAGTTTCCATAATATTCCCTGCAGAGTCGCGGACATTTTCAAGCTCAGAAAGCAAGTGCTGTATGCTTTCAATTTTGTCTTGTTCATTTAAAAAAGAGCCCGCATCGTCCGATATGCTTTCAATTGATTTATAGAATGTTTTTATTGCATCGGTTTGGTTTTTCAATTCTTCAGCAGCATTTTTTATACTGTCTGATAATTCGTCATGCTGCTGTTTTAACCCTGATACCGCGTAAATATAACTGTAATACGACATTTTTGATGCAACCTGGTTTAAAGCATTCTGTACCCTGCTGTAGGTAGATACTATGCGAATAATGAACAGTATTGAAACAAATGCAAATATTATCAGCGGCATTATTATTGCTGCTTCTACTGATGCACTGCCTGGCTGTCCGGTTCCACATTTTGCATTATTCAAAAGAGCTTTTTTTCGCCTTTTTAATGATTCCTGATATTTATTGTTGTTCAATAGCCATACCCCCATCTTATTTTGAATCTGCCAGGTTCTGTTCTTTTCAGGAAAGACGGAATGAACATGGCTCTCATTTGAATATCAGCCTCAACAACTATAAATGAATTGTACTCAGACAGCATAAAATCCGGATTATCGAGAGTTTCGGACATATTAAGCTGTATCAGATCCGCAGCCCGTAGAAGCTTTGTTTTTTTTGGCACTGTAAAAAGAAGCAGCCTTAAATAATCTGTATAGTTAAAGGATACAACTGTACCTACAAGCTGGCTTTGCATACCCTGATCCGCAATGCTTGCCCCAATCTGGTTTATGCTTTCTGACAGTGAATTTGCTCCCGCATCGATTATATTATCAAGACTTTCTTTTAAGGCCGAAAAAATCTTTTTATATGCTGAACTGTTGATTATTAAATCAACAATTTTATCTGTTAATTTACTTTTATAATCTTCCAGCTTGGATTCAGTCCATTCTGAAGCTTCGTCTTTTACTGCCTGGTACTGCTTCAGGCAGAATTCCTGAACCCACTCTTTCAGATCATCCATATCGTTTATTTCACTTAAACTTCCGGGATTTATTAATTCTATGCCGCCTGCGGTATCGCTTTCATTCCCCAGCTCGGTTATAGTCTTCTGTACCGGCATAAAAGCTTCATGAACGGCAACAGATACCATCTCCCGAATTAATGACTTCACGGCATCATCAGCTTTATCAACCAGCTCATCCTTCGTTTGTTTAATCCATTCTGATGATTCATCGAGGAATTGACCCGCTATGCCTGTAAATATTGACTTGAGATTTAACTTCCAGGTGTTCTCGGTTTTATATACAGGCACATCCTTTCCTTCGTTTAAATCCTTTAAATCAACATAGGATTCTCCTGCAGCCCATCCGATAAGTATCAGGTTTTTTATAATGGGGACGCCAAACCCGGTCCATCCCGAGATGGATAAAGCTGCTGTCAATGCAGCCGACGTTTTATCAGTACTCATGTAAACATGAAGAAGATTAAGCCCCATTCTTATACCAAGAATTGACATTTGCGTCAGGCTCGCATTTGCTTTTTCTTTTTTCTTTCCAAACAGAATGTATTCAACCTCTGCTTTTTCAAAAAATGTTTTGGCAGGGCCTCCGTAAATATTTATACTTTGGGTTGGAACTTTATCAATATTTGCGTTTTTAAAGGCACAGATAATATATTCATTAATATAAAGCAATTTCAGCAGGTTTTCACCGATATCCGACAGTGCATCTTCTATTCTTGAAGCGATATCGCCGTTATTGTCCAACTGCTTTTTATATTGTTCTTCAAGTTCTTCATCCGATTTTTCCTTAACCGGTGATGAGCCGTTTTCATTATTCCTGCCCGAAGGCAGGGAGCTAAACAGCCGATCCAGTTCCTTATCCGGCATTTTCCCGTCTTTACCGTCAAAAGATTTTTCACTTTCTTCCTTCCCTTTGTCATCGGCCTTTTTTAAGTTATCGCGAAGCTTTTTTTCGTACCCTTTGCCCTTGTCCCCTGTTTCATTTTTCTCGCTAAATACTTTGTTGCACCATCTGTAAAATTCATTTTTTTCTTTTTGGTTTACTGCCGGTTCCAAATCATATGAGTTCATTTTATATACAGAAACGGTTAAGTTAACTTTTTCATTTACATTGTTAACATGCTCCTTCAGCCGGGGGCCAAAAACTTCCCTTTCTTGGAAATTCAATGTTTCATATACCTGTTCGGTCCTGTTTATGAACACCTGAATGCTGTCTGTGATTTCGTCAACCTTCCTTATGGAATAGTCCGCCATACTGCCTGCTTCATTCAGTGACTTGTAATTTTGCTCCAAGTCTGATTTTATTGCTCCCAATACTTCGGGGTTTACAGTAAGTGATAGTTTTTTCATGTCTGCTTTTATTTTAACCAGAAAAGCATTGTCTGATTTTTCGGACTGTTTTGCAATATCCGAGTTTATTTTTTCGGTTAAGCCTGTTATTTCCTCACTCTGTTTAAGAATTTCGGATACCAGTTTCATACCTTCTTCATTGTATTTGGCAAAAATACTTACAGTATCTTTAATCTCAAGCATTTTCTCTTTTATGGTTTCAGCTCTGCGTTTTATATCGCCAAGTATTTTTATGCATGTATCAATCTCTTTTCTGAGCTGTTTCTCATCACTTTCAACTGATTTTTCAACTGATTTAATCTGTTCATATCTAAGCGAGATTTTTTGCTTAATATCCTTTATATCATCATAAATTTCTTCCAGTTCATCATTTAATGACTGTATGTTTCTCTCTATCCTCCTGATATAACCGTTAAGCTTGTCAATCTCGTTATTATACGATCTGATTAAATTTTCATCGGGATCATCCTTTTTTTCTTCTTCTGATATTTTTTTCTCCAGCTTTGAAATTTCACGTTCCATATCCTCTATTTCTTCGTAGTACGAATCAATTTTGCTTTCTGTCTGCCGGTATTGCCTTTCGAGAGGCACCAGCTCGTCTTCAAGATCGGATATTTCCTTTTCAATGCCATATATTCTGATTCTTGCATCTTTTATCCTGCCAATCAATGGCGGCATTGCATGGTATGACTTGTCAAGCTCCCGATTCTTTTCTTCAGCGCTGTTAATTTCACTCAGCAGTGAAGATATTGAAACCAGATTATCGTTTATCCTGTCCACAGGTTTCAAGTACAGGGGAATTCTTTCAGCCAGCAACATGCTTAAATAAACCTGCTTTTCACGTACTTTTTGAATTTCATCCTCAAGCTCCATCCTCTTTTTCAAAACACCGGACTGAGCCATGGACATATTAAGAGCTTTAAGCTTTTCAATAAAAAGACCTACGGTGTTTACCGGTGCCCGGTATTTCATATACTGCGTGATTTCTTTCTCAAGTATGTTTTCATCGGCAAGGTTAAACATAGGGTGTACAGTTACATTTTCCACCGAGAAGCCAAAAAGGTCTGTAACTCCGGGCATAAAAGCATTCTCAACACTTAAGTTCTTTTCTAACAGGTCGTATATCAGTGCTTCAAGTTCTTCGGTGTTATAACCGCTTGCCCAAAGTCCGTAATTGTCCCTCAGCGGTGCAAAATATTGGGTAAGCGCTGACTCTACAGACATTTGCACAGCTGCCCTGGCAAGCTTTTCTCCCGCACGGAACCTGGATAAGTCCACAACCGTTCCGGAAAAAGCTATTAAAACAGATAAAATCATACTGATAAATACCGTAACACTTCCACGTAGTTTCATTATTTACCATCCCGACAAAATTACCTTATATATTTTTTTATCTTTTGAAGGGTGCTAATAAGAGGTTCGCATTTTTCCTTAACCCAGTCTTTCGCCCCTGATTCATCGTAAATTTGAAGCAGATAATCAATATTTTGCATAAATTCCTGAGGATCAGTAATTGCAGTTTCGTCATACGCCTCTATCAGGACATAACCCGGTAAACCAAATAATTCAAATAAACCTTTAAAAGGAAGGGGATACATTGCTTTAGCATTTATACCGATTTTTTTGTAGACTAAAAAATTGCTGTAGGCCACTTCAACATCAAAACCGTTATGTGGTTTTATGACGCTTTTTGACATAAGCTCATATTGCAGCGACTGCACTGCTTTTTTCTTTCTTTTATCGACATCAGTGAAAATGTGCCAATACAGTTCTTCGTCAATATATGCATCTTTACTTTTTATACCTGCTTTCATGTCAATCCCGTCAGGAGCAAACCCCCATAAAAATGCCTGATCCTGAACATACTCATTTACTGCCGATTGCATCAGGCATTGCTGATAACACAGCATTCCCAGGTAAACAAGAACCATAACGCATATAATGACAACCGGAAAAACAATGGCATATTCGACAGTAACGGCACCACTGGTTTCAGTTTTTTCTGGATGTGATACAAAAAACGTTCTTATCTTCATGGCCCCGGAGTTATTTGGGCAGCGTAAATGCATCAGCATCAAGAACCTCACCTAATATCTTGTTTATAAAATTTAAAATCTGTTCCCGGAATATTAAAGCCAGGCCTAGAGCAATTGCCACCAATACAACAACTTCAACCGTGTTGATACCTTTTTGATCTGATATGAATTTTTTTATCATCTTTTTCATTTTCAACCCTCCCATTGGTTAATAATTTATTGAAAACTGCATTATGGCAGGAGATATGGCAATAGCCAGGATCCCTATAAGTATAAGCATCATCGGAAATATAAGTTTTGCAGAAGCCGTTTCACCCATTTGCTTTGCTGCATGTTTTCTCATTTCCCATGTTTCATGGGACATTCTCTTTAGCTCGTTAACCAGTTGGTTTCCGCCAATTTTTGAATTTTGCACTATCATGCTGGCAAAAGATGCTATTTCCTTTACCTTGCACCTCTCTGAAAATTCCTGCCATGCCTGGTTTTCGCTGATTCCCGACTCCAGATCGCCAAGAACGGTACCTAATTCCACATATAAAGGCCTGTCCTTATCAGAATCGTTATATATCTTCAACAGCGCCTGGCGTAGATGCATCCCGGCATTCATAAGCAACGCCAGTTTACTGATGAAAGCAGGAAAGTCAATCATGAACTGAAGCTTTCTTTTTTTAGCCTTATCG
This sequence comes from Thermoclostridium sp., assembly GCA_036562185.1. Taxonomy (GTDB): domain Bacteria; phylum Bacillota; class Clostridia; order DSM-8532; family DSM-8532; genus Thermoclostridium. Next base: position 16,410 of record DATCKN010000090.1, on the reverse strand, counting down.
TCAAGATTCCTGTCTGTCAGAAAGAACAGAAATATCCCTGAAACAGGTATGACTGACGCAAATGCTGCTCCCGAGCCGGAGAAAGCGCCAATAAAAGAAGCAATGGCAATTCCAATGAAGAAATATAAGAATTTTTCTGCCCAGTGTACTTTTAAAAAGAAACTTGCATATCTTGTACCATAAACCATCACAATGCGCTGATACAGGAAAACATGGTAGGAACCTGATGCCGGTAAGTTCAGTTCGTCAAAGAGCCACATACCCAAAGCCAGCAGGTTTTTACAGGTATATTCATTTTTGTCGAGTGCGTTTAATTCTTCGGAATATCTTTGCTTTACATATTGGTTCATGGTAACATACGATACAACAGTAATTGACATAACCACTAAATATACGTTATTCAACGCATTCCCCTGCCTTAAAATTTAATATTCATTATCCGGTTTGAAATGACTATCCCACTGCATATCAGAATCAAGGAAAAGGTCATAATCACCCTGCCGGCTGCAGTAGTAAACATTGGCTCCATAAGGTCGCCGCCCATTGCTGATATGAAAAGAACCATTATAACAGATGAAGCCGTAAGAATACGCTGTTCTTGCTTTTTCGCGGCTAGACCGGTTTCAATCTCCTGTTTTATTTCGATACGTTCGCTTATCATTCTTGAAGTTGTGCGTATTATTTCCACAAGGTTACCACCCGTCCTTTTACAAACCGAAAATACATCTGCAAAATGATGTATTTCTTCGATCCCTGAACGTATGGCAAAGTCCTTCAGTATGGATTCAATGTTCTCATTCATCTGAAGCCTTTTTAAAATTAGTCCTGTTTCATTAACGATATCGGATTTCTTTCCGGGATATAAATTTTTAAGTATTCCATGAGCCTGAATAAATGCCTGTTCAACAGATTTACCTGCTGACAGGGATGCACCAAGATAATATAACAGGTCTTTAAACTGCAGCCGCAGTATATTCCGCCGCTTTTCAACAAGCTGCTTTTTCTTGATTTTGGGGTACAACAGACCTGTTATGAAGCAAATTGTTGTAAAAAAAATACTTCTGTAGAACACCCATCCTATCAGTGCCATTGTGACAGCCCCTGCAGAAGCATAAAACAGCAGTTCGAGTTTGCCATAGCTGTATTTATCGTAACTGTCAACATAAAACTCATTTTCCAAGGGTTTATTATTCACATATAACACCATCTTTTGATAAGATATCATAGATCGTAAAGAAATTGTAAAGAAATGTCAATATAATTGGCAAAAACAGCCATGTATACAGCATAAATTGCATTTGTGTAATTTCGTACAATAAAAAAATCAATTCACGCAATGGATGATAGTTCCATGTTGAATTGATAAGCTTTTGAAACTATTTGTTTACTGGATATTCAATATGACAGAAAATGTACTTCCTTCTCCCAATTTACTTTTTACATGAATTTTCCCGCCATGCCTCAGTATTATTATCTTTGCTATCGATAGGCCCAAACCGTGGCCTCCCTTGTTCCGATCCCTCGACTGATCGGCACGGTAAAACCTGTCAAATATGTTTTGAATGTCATTGCTGTCTATACCGCATCCTTCATCCTTTACTGACAAAACAACCCTGTTATCTTCCTTCATTAAACCAATTGCAATCTTCTTCCCGGGTTCAGTGTATTTTTGAGCATTGTCAACAAAAATCCTCATGGCCTGTTTCAAACGGTTCCTGTCACCAACAATCTCAATGTTTTTTTCAATTGAATCTTCTATTATATGTCGTTTATCCACTATCCGGGTTTCCTTAACAAGTTCTTCCATCATATCGCTTAAAGAAAATTTCTCTTTATTCAGAATAAGAGTATCCTTGTCATTCCGTGCAATGAATAAAAGCTTCTCTACAAGCTCCTTCATATTTTCAGTTTCTTTTCCGATTGCTTCAATGGCTTCGGATAAGACTTCAGGATCATCCTTTCCCCACCTTTCAAGCATTCTTGTATATCCCTGTATCACCGAAATCGGCGTCCTAAGTTCATGAGAAGCATCGGAAACAAACTGGTTTTGCTTGTTGTATGCTGACTCAATCCTGTCCATCATTTCATTGAAAGTAACGATAAGCTCTTTCAGCTCATCCTTTGCATTTGTTACATTAAGTCTAAGATTCAGGTTTTGTGCAGTTATTTCCTTTGTCATCTTTGTCATTTCGGCAATTGGGTTAAGAACGTTTTTAGTTATGGATTTGCCCCTTATATAAATCATTAAAATAACAATAGTGTATAAAACAATGCAAAATCCGAAAAGGGTTATCATTTCATACACAGTTTTGGTTACATTTCTGAAAATATAAATTTCAAAAACCCCGTCAGAATTCTGGATATGAGATTTGAACATAATAAAAACTGCGCCGTCTCTTCTGTAAAACCATACGGGTATTTGAGGATGTGGCCCGGAAAAATCCTTCCTGAAAGTATTGATTAGTATTTTTCCGTCCGAATCGCTCAATGCAATCTCGGTATCTTTCTGAACAGCTATATCGTAAATACTTTCGGATAAATCATCTGACAACAGTAAATCGTTTATGATCACCCTTGTTTCAATTCCTATAACAACCAGATTATAAGCAATATATACGATGAACATCAGAATAAGGCATGACAAAAGAGTATCGATAAGCATCTGAGTATAGGATACCGAAATCCTGCGGCTCATTGATAAACCGGTTCTGCCCGAAGCTTTATTGGTGCTTTCCTTTTTGCTTGCATCCTTTAGTTTTGGATTTTTGCCTTTTTGGTTTTCCGATGCATATGATACTTTTTGGCGCTGTTTTAAATTTTCTGTTTTATTCGTCGCATTCAAAAATATACCCCACTCCGCGTACGGTCTTAATGTATGAAAGGTTGTACTTCTGGTCTATTTTGGCTCTAAGGTATCTTATGTATACATCTGTGACGTTCGTATCGCCGTAGTAATCATAACCCCATACCTTTTCAATTAACTGTTCACGGGTCAGTACAATTCCCCTGTTTTCCATCATATATTCAAGAAGATCATACTCTTTCTTTGACAACGGTATTTCTTCATCCTTGTATGTAACCGTATGCTTTGTTTTATTCAGTACAAGGTCCCCGGCTTTTAAAACATCATTTTCTCTTTTTACCGTATTGTTTTTTCTCTTAAGTGCAACGCGGATCCTGGCAAGCAGTTCTTCTATGGCAAAAGGTTTTGTGACATAATCATCCGCACCGCTGTCAAGACCAACTACCTTGTCGGATACATCATCCTTAGCGGTAAGCATAATTACAGGCAGTTCCGACACTTTCCTGATACGCCGCAAAACCTCAATACCACTAAGAAGAGGAAGCATCAGGTCAAGGATTACCAGGTCTACATCACTGCCTAATGCTTTTTCAAGGCCGCTTCTGCCATCTGAAGCAATTTCAACCTGATATCCTTCATGCCTGAGCTCCAGTTCAAGAAATCTCGCTATTCTGCTGTCATCCTCAATTATCAGTATTTTTTCAGCCATTTTTTCACCCATGGACTTCCTTTTAGCCGGCAATCAGCCGGAATGTTATTCAATAGTCATTTCATTATAATTATTTTGTTGTTCTTCTGAGGCTACCGTTATTTCCTGTTTTTGCTGCTGTACATTTGGATCTTTATTTAAACCGTTACCTGTCACATTATCTATTATTTTAGAAATATTCACTACTTCTCCCTTCGATTTCACGATGCTAAGCTTATAGCCCAGCATTAGCATGATTATTAACAGGGGAATAACTATATACGAAGTAAAAATAGTAAAAAGGATCAAAATGTTAACAGGTATGTTAATTAACACATGATTATTACCTTCTAATACCACCCTGGTTTCAAAACCTTTTTTAATTAACGCGCATACGCTTTGCCATAAATTGTTGACCTGTTTTTTAGCATCATTATTTATAAATCTTGCGCTGCTTTTGCTTCTCTCAAAATCAACTATGGCTTCAAGCACATCTCCGTTATGCTTTTCAAGAAAGAATTTAGCCTCTTCGTAGCTGCAGTTGGTCCTTTTTCTCATTTGATCCACAAGTTCCAATGTAATCATGGCTTGCACCTCCAAAGACTCAAATTTAACTTACATTGGACATTGTATAATGATAAAATTAACAGCGCCTTTATGAACAATTAAAATTTCATTAGAAATAGCATAAACCGGTAAAATAATTATAACCCCAGCATGAACCGGTATTTAATATCTTCAAAGCCAGGCAAATGTTCGTGCCCAAAGTCAGGATATATCACCATGTTCTTTTTCGCTCTGATTTTATTGTAAGCAGCAAACTGCGTGGAAGGCGGACAGACAGTATCCATAAGGCCTGTAGCCATCAGCACTTCACCTTTTATTCTTTCTGCAAGATGTTGTATATCAATATATCCAAGTTTTGTAAATATCTCATCTTCACGCAGGTGCATTGGATCAAACCTTCTGAAATACTGTGATAACTCTACATACGCGTCCTTTGCAAGATCCATTTTCCAAACCCTTTTGTAATCGCTCAGGAAAGGATAGCATGGCGCAAGCCTCTTTATTTCAGGCACAAGCGCAGCACAGGCAATTGTTAACGCTCCGCCCTGGGAACCACCCATGGCGCCTACCCTGTCCTTGTCAACAAAAGGCATGTCCATAATAATTCTTGCCAGCATGGCCGTATCAAGGAATATATCTCTGTACAGCAAATTATCGGGATTTGGATCATCAAGGCCACGGATTATATGTCCCTGAAGGGTATTCCCCAGTACACCGCCCTTGTCCTCAGACAATCCTCCCTGGCCACGGCAGTCCAATGCTGCAACGGTAAAACCCGAAGCTGCATAACCAAGATAATTATGCCAGTCCCCGCTGTTTCCCGAATACCCATGAAAATGAAGGATTGCAGGCATAGGTTTGTCCACATTTTTGGGTTTCAGAAGTTTTGAGTAAATCCTTGCACCTTTCACACCTGTAAAATATAAGTCATAACACTCGGCAACAGGGCTTTGAAAATCTGCGGGTTTAAGTTCGGCTTTTGGGTCTGTTGCTTTCATTTCATTTAAAGCTCTTTCCCAATATTCATCAAAATCTTCCGGCTTGGGATTTATCCCCATGTATTTCTTCAGTTCATCAAGCGGCATATCAAAGACAGCCATATAAACTACCTCCTTTTTTCTATTAGAAATTATAACGTTTATTAAAAATATAAACAATGATAATTATAATGATTGATATCTTAAATTCCGGCATTTATGGACATAAAATGCCCTTTTTGCTAAAATAAAAATGTATTCTTTTGCAGGAGGAATAAGATGAAATCAAGGCAATATCATTACAGCAGGTGGTTTAACAAGGTGTTGAAATCCACATTTGGGGTTTATCTTAAAAAAAGATTCAATGTTAAAATTTATAACCAAAAAATACAGAATATCAGACCTCCATATCTGGTTATAGGCAACCATGTCGGAGCATGGGATCCGTTTCTGATGTCGATAGGAATAGCCGATCCCATTTATTTTGTTATATCGGATGCCCATTTCAGAAATTTCTGGTTAAGACAGGTTCTGAAACTGGTGGGAGGTATACCAAAGTCAAAACAACTGGCAGACTCCGGAACAATCCGCGCAATATTGTCAATAATCAAACGAAAAGGTGTAATTGGTCTATATCCTGAAGGTGCACGTAATTGGGATTTAAAAAATGTACCGGTTATTTATTCGACTGCAAAGCTGATTAAAAGCCTGAAAATTCCTGTTATCAGTACCGTGATGCAGGGAGCGGGCCTTACAAGGCCAAGATGGGCAAGAAGTTCCAGAACGGGTATAATAAACATGAATTATGATATTCTTTTAAAGCCTGAAGAAATCAAAGATATGGACGTTGATTCCATATACCGTAAAGTTGTTGACGGTATTCATTTTAACGAATATGAATGGCAGAATAAGAACATGATTCGGTTCAAAGGCAAAAACCTTGCAGAATACCTTGATTTATTCCTTGTGGTATGCCCCAGGTGCAGGTCATTATGTTCGCTTCACAGTCATGGGGATTATTTTACTTGCAGAGAATGCAATTATACCGTCAGATATGATGAATATGGATTTTTCACAGCAGAGCATGAAAAATTCTTTGATTCAACACAAGCCTGGAGCGAATGGCAGAATTCCTACCTATATGAATTATTCTCAAAAGATGAATATGTAACAGGCAAAATCCCCCTGTTTTCTGATACCGATACAAGATTGTTCACCGGCAAACGCCGTGGAAAACTCAGGAAATACAATTGGCTTGGCAATGTTGAATTATACTTTGACAGGTTTGAATTCAAGCCCGAGAAAGGAAATATGTACACATTCCCGTTAAGCGAAATTTCGGGTATGAACGTTCAGAATAACAACAAGTTTGAATTTTATTACAAAAACACCCTTTACCGTTTTAAATTTAACACACAGCACAAGTCGGTCTATAAATATGAGCTTGCCATAAATATTATTAATAAAATTAAATCGGCCGATGTTCAAAATTGATTTTCTGCAACATCAGCTAAGTTTAAGTCATAATAAAACCCTATAAACCTTTTTCTAAGGCCTATAGGGTTTATTTCAATTACTCCCATTCAATTGTGGCCGGTGGTTTAGATGTAATATCGTAAACAACCCGGTTAACACTTTTCACTTCATTTACAATGCGGTTTGAAGCCCTTTCAAGGACCTGATACGGAACCTTGGCCCAGTCCGCTGTCATAAAGTCGGTGGTTGTAACAGCGCGAAGGGCAACAGTGTAGTCATATGTCCTTTCGTCACCCATTACACCAACACTTCTCATATTCGTAAGTACAGTAAAATACTGGTTTATTGACTTGTTTAAACCCGCTTTTTCTATTTCTTCTCTGAAGATTTGATCTGTTTCCCTCAGAATTTCCAGTTTTTCAAAAGTAACTTCGCCAATCACTCTTATTGCAAGGCCTGGCCCCGGGAATGGCTGCCTCCATACCAATTGCTCAGGTAATCCCAGCTCAATTCCCACTTTGCGCACTTCATCCTTAAAAAGATCCCTAAGTGGCTCTATTATTTCATCAAAATCCACATGTTCAGGAAGCCCTCCTACATTATGATGGCTTTTGATAACCGCCGCATCACCGACTCCACTCTCAATGACGTCAGGATAAATGGTACCCTGAACAAGGAAGTCCACCTTGCCCAATTTTTTAGCCTCATCTTCAAACACACGGATAAACTCTTCTCCGACTATTTTCCTTTTCTGCTCCGGATCCGTTACTCCTGCAAGGCGTTTTAAGAAGCGTTCCTGGGCGTTTACCCGTATAAAGTTTATATCAAACTGGCGTGTGAAAACTTCCTCGACCTGGTCAGCCTCATTTTTCCGAAGCAGGCCATGATCCACCAAAATACAGGTAAGCTGCTTTCCTACGGCCTTATTTACCAGTGCAGCAGAAACGGCAGAATCAACTCCACCCGATAAAGCACATAATACTTTTTTGCTTCCAACTTTATTTCTGATTTTTTCTACTGTGTCTTCTATAAAGGAAGACATTTTCCAGTCAGCCTGGCACCGGCAAATATTAAACAGGAAGTTTTTAATAATCTCCTGACCGTTTTGTGTATGCAGCACCTCAGGATGGAACTGAACTCCGTACAGTTTCTTCTCCCTGTTCCCCATGGCGGCAACGGCACAGTTACGTGTTCTTGCCAAAACATCAAAGCCCGAAGGCAATTTTTCAACCTGAAATGTATGACTCATCCAGCAGCTTGTCTCGGTATTTATATTGGAAAACAACTCATTACCCGTTTCAAGTGCAATTTCAACCTTTCCGTATTCTCCTGATGAAGCCTTGCCAACCTTTCCTCCGAGTTCAGCAGCCATTAACTGCATGCCATAACATATCCCAAGAATAGGAATACCTGCCTTAAAAATTTCAGGATCGCATTTAGGTGCTTTTTCATCTGTAACAGAAGCCGGTCCACCTGTAAAAATAATACCCTTTGGCTTTTTGGAAAGAATTTTGTCAACAGGCGTATTATATGAAAGAACCTCGCAATAAACATTAGCCTCACGAACTCTGCGGGCAATTAGCTGATTATACTGGCCACCAAAATCCAGTATTAATATAGTATCATGATTCAATAAAAGCCCTCCTTTCGGGGTTGGTAGATTTCAGTTTATATGTTGGCAAAAAAACTATGTATATATAGCGCATTTTAAGGTTATGTAATTCAACATTCCTATATTATAGTTTAAAATATTTTTCTGCGCAAGGAAATTTGTTTTATGTGGAAACAGGTATTACATTGAAGAAAATTTTATGTTGATTTCTTTGGTACGGTACGAACCTTTTATGGCTTGTTTCATATATTATTAGTGAACGTTGAATAAAGGAGATGATTATTGCTTGAAGTATAATGAATTTAAAGATTTTTTATCAAAGCATCCTTATTGCTTTAAAACAAACAAAGAAAAGGAAAAGGAGTTTGACCGCAGGGTTGCAACTGCTGAAGGGAAACCCATAGTTTTTGTACATCACGAAGGAAAGGAAACTAAAATTTAAACATCAGATTATGATTCAAAAATGGCTCGCTTCACCCATTCATGCATTAACTTGTTTCAAAAACCGTGAAGGAGCCATCTTTTTCTGTATTTAATGTAAACTCTTATTTATTCTTTATAAAATGCTTCATACCCCTCATATTTATTATTTGCATCCCAGAAAATCCATTGCTCATAACCCGCATCATATACTGCCTGTATTTGTTGTCTGTACTGCTCGGCGGTATATTTCTGATGTGCGTCTTTAGGCAGCCAGCTGGCAGTGTATGCCTGAAGGTAAGGACGTATACCGGCCTTATAGTTCTCGACTTTTGAAATCCTTTCTTTCGCCATCAGAAGCGTATTATATATCACAGAATATGGCTCAAGATCAGGGTTTGGAAATTTAATGCCGTTTACTACCTGCCCTCTTGCATATAATGAGGGGTACGTCATAGGTGAAATATAATCCAGATCCTTGCCAATCATCTCTAGGTACTGGCCTATATCTTCACGATCTTCAGGGCTTACACAGACAATTCCAAAAATATCTGCAGAAATTGTCACATCAGGCATTTCCTTTCTTGCATAGGCAAGAAAATTGTTAATAATTTCATATTTTACAAAATCTGTCCTGCCAAAATCCATGTTACGACGGGTTCCATCGGGAAAACGCACATAGTCAAACTGGATTTCATCAAATCCCAATTCAACGGCTTCTTTCGCAATATCAACTATATATTTCCAGTTCCGTTCATCACATGGATTTAACCATGTCATGTTATCATTGTTTTTTTCTTCACACCATAAGCCACCGTTAACGTGCCTGACCGCCCGGTCAGGGTATTTTTTTGAATAGGCTGGATCTCTGAAACACACAATTCGTCCAATAACATATATATCTTTTTCATGAAGCGTTTCAATAAGCTTATCCGGATTATACTTTTTAAGGTAAGTACCTGCTTCAACCACTGCAGGAACCTTTGATTCGTAACTTACAATACCGTCGTCGTTTTTTATGTCTATTACAAAAGCATTCAGTTCCGTTTCTTCGACAAGATTAATATAATGCTCCATTCTTTCCTTGTTTCCGGCAGACCACCCTGTAAGGTACAGACCTTTTACCTTTACTTCTTTCTTTGTTGGTTCAGGAGTTGGAGTAACGGTGGGTTCAGGTGTCGGTGAAGGAGTATTTAACACATCTGTTGGTTTTGAATTGGGCGTTTCTGATATTTGCTGATTGGGTTTGGCAGCAGGATGGTTCTTTGCATTTTCAAACTTACAACCTGTTAAAGAAATGGTAAAAAAGCAAATGAACAGCAGTAAGAAAATTTTGTAGCCTCGCATCTTAATCCCCCTAATTTTTCTTATGTGTAAGTTAAAGCACTGTCATTTTCCCCGAAAAATGTGACATTTTTCAGGTATTTTTTCGCTTTATATTCTTATTTTATTATACTACAACAAATTAAGAAAATGGTACAAAACTTACTGCTGTTCAATTCAATTTTTATTTATAAAATATCCAATATCTTAGATATTTTCCTTAAATGCCTTTTTAAAAAATCATGGTAAGCCTCCATATACAAATTCGGATATAAATTATGCATTTCTTCTCCGTCTTTACCGTCGTAAAATCTTACACTGCTGTCATATACAAATTCCCCGCCATCAGTTTTAAAACCGGCCACATTCAGTTCACCCAAAAGATATTCCCTCTTTTTGAACCACCATTCCACCGCTTCCGGGTTTGTAAAATCCAGAACCAATGAATTGTTGAACCAGTTGTCGGTAATCCTGTATGGGGTTAGGTCATCATTCATAATGCAGTATTCATTCTTTATGGCATGGGATTCATCGTTAATAAGCTGATTTCCTATATTGCCTTCTACATATTTTATTACAGGAATCTGCCAGAGAATTAGCTTGATATTGTTTTCTTCGAGTATCCCGGTAAAAGCTTTTGGATCAGGCCACATGCAATGCTGCCCATAGGTGAAATCACCATAATTGAAAGCTTCCTCCGTCCTTCTGTTCATACTTTGCACCATTGAAAATATAGAAAGTTTCTTCGCCACTCCATGATTCCAGAACCATGCATCCAATATCTGATCCGCATTCAGCGAAAACCCATATTCCTCCAATGTATCCCTGAAACCATATAAACGCTGCATTATTACACCCTATGTCATGGTTCCGCCTACAAAAGCAAAACTCCGGTATCCCTTACTTATAAAGTGCTTTGCTGCCAGTACCCCACCTTTAGAAGATGGCTGTAAATTGATTGGCAAACCATCTTCCTGCTTAAATTTCTTAATTATATGAATACGTTAATATTGGTTAACATACTTAAAATACACCGGCAAAGCATTTGCCCTTACCTTTCCCATCTGCCTGATGCTCCGCATGGCAGAACAAGTCCTGATTTTGATATAGGTAAACCAATTTCATCACTATATGCATGACCTCCGAATTTTTTTACCATGGACAAGGATAAAATATTAGTCAAAACGCTGGGAGCCAGCCCGGTAGTATATGAATTTATCAGGAAGAACAATGGTTCGGGGCTTAATATGTCCATACACAATTCCACCAGCCCGAAAAGCTCATCTTCAATCTTCCACAGCTCACCTTTTGGGCCTCTTCCATAGGACGGAGGATCCATGATGATTCCTTCATACGTTTTTCCCCTGCGCTTTTCTCTCCGAACAAATTTCACCACATCATCGGTTATGAACCTTACAACCCGGTCGCTAAGCCCTGACAGTGCAATATTCTCCTTTGCCCTGGTCACCATGCCCTTAGCAGCATCCACATGGCAGACTTCAGCTCCTGCATAGGCACAGGCCACTGTAGCACCTCCGGTATATGCAAAGAGGTTCAGCACCCGAACAGGCTTTGCCGATGATCTTATCTTATTAATCATCCATTCCCAGTTAACAGCCTGTTCAGGAAACAACCCGGTGTGTTTAAACCCGGTAGGTTCTATATAAAATGACAGATCCCCATATCTGACAGTCCATCTTTCGGGAAGTTTCTTCTTATATTCCCATCGCCCTCCCCCGCTCTGGCTTCTGTGATAGTGGGCATCTGCCTTTTCCCATACTTTTTCATCGCTCATGTTAGGCCAGATGACCTGCGGATCGGGCCGCCGCAATATAAATTTTCCCCATCTTTCAAGTTTTTCTCCGTTCCCCGTATCTATAAGCTCATAATCTTCCCATTTGTCAGCAAGTAACATGCAGATAATACCCCTCCAAATGAATTTTCGCCTAATTTTACCATAGCGTGACGAAAAATAAAAGGTTGTTTAGTTGTATTTTTCTCAATATGATGTAAATAAATCAGCTTTTTCAGTAGCTCTCAGTTTAATACTTATATATTTTCACATTGGCAAAGTGAAAATATTTTTAATTTGCTGATATAATGCAAATATTTATTATATTCAGAGAAATAATAAGAAAAATTCGATGGATTTTATTTTAATTGCAAAGGAGGATTCGTATGATTGATAACAAGAAAAAACAAACCTTCATGCAAAAACCCATAGAAAGGCATGATACCGCCTCTTGGGTCGATATTGAACAAACAAAACCCGTATCAAGGGTTATAATACCAAAGGAAATAGGAGTAATTAATGCCAAGGAATATGTGGATCAAAACCAGAAATAGCCTGTGATGACAGTTAAAATGACGCATGGCAGCACAAAGCGGCATTTTAAGTTATAGCAAAACTTCTATAAGCTGAATTGTCAAAGGGGCTGATCCATAATCATAAACCTGTTGCAGCCCCTTTGATTCCACTTTCCGGAAAATCACAATAATCACAAACTTTTGCCTAATAACCGATATTTTAACACTGACGGGTTATTTGGTTTATATGGTGATTCTACCTTCAAACAGCTCTTAACTTAATTTTATAGTGCATTAGAAGCAGGTTCTGTTTTCAGCCGGCTGGCATAAAAATTTAAGGCGCCTTTATTCAAGACGCCTCTGTTTACTGTTATTTATTGATATTGCATATCAGCCAGACATTTATAGGCCTCGTATCTTTCCCTTGCATGTTTTGCAGCCTGCTCAAACATATCCTCTGCAATATCAGGGAACACTGTTGCAAGTTGTGAATACCGCACCTCTCCGCGCAGGAATTCCTTGAAATCCTTGGTAGGTTCCTTGGAGTCAAGAATAAACGGATTTTTTCCTTGCTCCTTAAGGACCGGGTTATAACGGTACAGGTGCCAGTATCCGCAATCAACGGCTTTTTTTTCTTCTGCGATGCTTGTTCCCATTCCGGTTTTAATACCATGGCTGATACATGGAGAATATGCAATTATCAGCGACGGACCTTTATAACTTTCAGCCTCGACAAGGGCTTTTATGGTTTGATTCATGTTTGCACCCATTGCAATTTGGGCCACGTACACATAACCATAACTCATTGCCATCATGCCGAGGTCTTTTTTCCTGATTTTCTTGCCGGCAGCCGCAAATTTTGCAACAGCCGCAGTTGGTGTTGCTTTTGATGATTGCCCTCCTGTATTTGAGTATACTTCTGTATCCAGAACAAGCAGGTTTACATCATCACCGGTTGAAAGAACCTGATCCACACCTCCATACCCTATATCATAAGCCCAGCCGTCACCGCCGATAATCCATTGCGATTGCTTGACAAGATAGTCCTTAAGTGAGAGAATCTGCTTAAATACAGGATCGGCCGGGGTTTCTTTCAATACTTCCATCACCATAGCCGATGCTTTCTTCGATTCTTCTCCGTCATCGAAACTGTCCAGCCACTTTTGAAATACGTCTTTTGCTTTGTCCGAAACGTCGGTTTTAATTGCCTCTTTCATTAAATCTGCTATTTTCTCCCTGAGCTGTTTTACACCCAGGAACATCCCATATCCGTATTCGGCATTATCCTCAAACAGGGAATTTCCCCATGCCGGACCTTTTCCTGAAGCATTTGTTGTATACGGTATTGACGGAGCGCTGGCACTGTATATCGATGAACAACCTGTTGCATTTGCAATCAGCATCCTGTCGCCAAACAGCTGGGTAAGAAGCTTAACATAAGGTGTTTCTCCGCAACCAGGGCAGGCACCGTTGAACTCAAACAACGGCCGTATAAACTGGCTGCCTTTAAGTGTCTTCCTATCCAATACTTCTTTTTCGGTTACGGATAAGCAAAACTCGTAATTTTCAGATTCCATCATTATTTCCTGCTCTGCATCTTTCATAATCAGTGCTTTACCAGGAGCAGGACATACATCGGCACATACGCCGCAGCCTGTGCAATCCATCGGGCTGATTTGAATCCTGAACCTGTACTGCTCAAGTCCTTTCCCCTTTGCCTGCAATGTTTTGAAAGTATCAGGGGCTCTTTTTTCCTCATCGCTGTCCAATAAAACCGGTCTTATTACCGCATGAGGACAAACATAGGAGCACTGGTTGCATTGTATGCACTTGTCAATCTGCCATTCGGGTACAACAACAGCAATTCCGCGTTTTTCATATTTTGTTGTTCCAACAGGAAAGCTGCCGTCTTCCATACCAATAAAAGCACTGACAGGAAGCTCATCTCCTTCATGTCTTGCCATAGGCCTTTGAATTTTCTTAACAAATTCAGGCTCATCTTTTATTGGCGCTTCTTCATCAACAGCATTCTTCCATTCTTCCGGGACATTGACTCTAACCAGGGCTTCCAGGGATCTGTCAATCGCCTCTTTATTCATATCAACTATTTTCTGGCCTTTTTTACCATATGCAGTTTCCACAGATTCTTTCAGATAGCGTATCGCATCATCCACCGGGATTATTTCGGCCAGTTTGAAAAAGACACTTTGCATAACCATGTTGATGCGGTTGCCGAGACCTACTTCCCCTGCAATTTTAATTGCATTAATTATATAAAAGTTAATATCATTAATCGCAATATACCTTTTTATTGACGCTGGAAGTTTTTCATCCAGTTCCTCCTCACTCCACTGGCAGTTAAGAACAAAAATTCCATGTCTCTTAAGCCCTTTTAACAAATCAAACTGATTTACAAAAGAAGGGTTATGGCAGGCAATATAGTCCGCATTATAAACCAGGTAAGGCGAACGTATCGGTTTTGTTCCAAATCTGAGGTGAGATATTGTGGAGCCACCCGACTTTTTGCTGTCATATGAGAAATACGCTTGCGCATATAAATCTGTTTTATCACCAATTATTTTTATCGCTGTTTTGTTTGCACCAACAGTTCCGTCTGAACCAAGCCCCCAGAATTTGCAGCTTATTGTGCCTTTTGGAGTTGTATCTACGATCTCGCCTTCCTCAAGGGAAGTATTCGTTACATCGTCTACGATACCGATTGTAAACTTGTCTTTCGGATTTTCTTCTTTTAAATTTTTAAAAACAGAAACAATTTGTGACGGTCTTGTATCTTTTGAACCAAGGCCATACCGGCCGCCAATAACCTGGATATCCAGTTTATTTTTGAACACGAAATCTACTATATCCAAATATAAAGGCTCGCCAGGCGCACCGGGTTCTTTTGTCCTGTCAAGTACTGCTATTTTTTTAACTGTCTTTGGCAACACATTCAGCAGGTATTTATGCGAGAAAGGCCTGTACAGATGTACTCTTACAGAACCAACCTTCTCCCCCTTTTCAATAAGGTAATCCACAACCTCGTCAATGCAGTCGCAGACAGAACCCATAGCTACTATAACATATTCGGCATTCGGATCACCGTAATAATTAAACGGCTTGTAATCCCTTCCTGTAATTTTATTAATTTCCTGCATATAGTCATTAACAATATCAGGTACGGCGTTATAAAAAGGATTAGACACTTCTCTGTTCTGAAAGAAAATATCCGGGTTCTGTGCCGTTCCTCTGACCACAGGACGGTTTGGATTCAGAGATCTTTCACGGAATTGTTGAACTGCATTAAAATCCACCAGTTTTTTCAGTTCTTCATAATCCAATACCTCTATTTTCTGCTGTTCATGGGATGTTCTGAATCCATCAAAGAAATGCAGGAAAGGCACCCGTGACTTAATTGCGCAAAGATGCGCTGTTGCACCCAAATCCATAACTTCCTGAACATTCGACGATGCCAGGAGCGCAAACCCCGTCTGACGGCATGCCATTACATCCTGATGATCCCCGAAAATTGACAATGCGTGGCTTGCAATTGCCCTGGCTGATACATGGAAAACTCCTGGGAGAAGTTCACCTGCAATTTTGTACATGTTTGGAATCATTAAAAGAAGCCCCTGTGATGCAGTGTATGTTGTCGTTAAAGCGCCTGCAGCAAGCGACCCATGTACGACACCTGCAGCTCCTGCTTCGGACTGCATTTCTACAACCTTTACCGGCTGATCAAACATGTTTTTCTTCCCATGGGCCGACCATTCATCCACCAGTTCGGCCATTGGTGAAGAAGGGGTTATGGGATATATGCCCGCAACTTCGGTGAAAAAATATGATGCATAAGCTGCAGCCGCATTTCCATCCATTGTTTTCATCTGCTTTGGCATATTTCATCATCCTCCAAATCTTTTTTCATGTTTTATATTGCTCTCCTGATTCTGGTTTTAGTCATGAAAAATGCCAAAATGATAACAATATACCGCGTAATAAAAATTTTTTACACAAAACTATTGAGATTTTTTTTATTATGTCTTATAATACATAATGTCGCTTCGGGGTGTAGCTCAGATGGTATGAGTGCTTGCTTGGGGTGCAAGAGGTCGCTGGTTCAAATCCAGTCACTCCGACCAGAAAAATGAAGGGTTTGCAGAATTGCTACCCTTCATTTTTTTTGTACTTTTCGAATATGTACCTAATGCCCAAATTAGCGTTTCGGTTTGCCTAATTCTTT
>DATCKN010000080.1:0-11630 GCA_036562185.1 Thermoclostridium sp. | reverse complement strand
CCAAGAAATACGTATGGTTTTATACACACATTTGGGGCTTGTAAAAGTATGAATAAAAAGCTATAGTGTAGATGTGATTTCTATTAACACATCTTTGGTGCTCTCTGTCTATCTATTTCCTACAGTAAAGTTACGCTATCTTTAGTCACCACTTTTTTGACAATTGGGGAATTTTTTTTTATAATAATAATGTCATTATGACAGATCGATAGACAGACATATAAAAATAAAACTGAATAAAAAATTATAGTTCCGATTTAGGGGGTTACGAAATGGAAAAGTGCCTGCTGTCAATAGATTGGGACTGTTTTATTTCTGAAAAAAAGAATAACAGGTGTTCTTTTATAGAGAATAACAGGAGCCTGATAGATCTTTGGTATAAAAGATACATCGAGGCTAAAGCGCGGGGAGAGGATATACAAGACGCGTTTCAACTCTCTTCAGAATGGGATAAATTCTGGGATAGTATTAAAAAACACTTCAGATTTGGAAAGAACATAAAAGCATATGTTTCAGACTCCCATGCCTTGTCGTATAAAATAGCAAAGGAAAACAACTGTTCTATAGTATATCTGTTTGATTCTCATGCCGACCTTGGTTATGGCGGACTTTCTTCTCTTGACTTTGAGGTCAACTGTTCCAACTGGCTTGGCAAACTCTTCAAGGATAAGCAAATCGTAAGAGCCAATATCTTTTACAGTCCATTCACATCGGAGAAACCGGAGCATTTCAAAGCAATAAACAATATTTACAACGTTGGGTACTATAAATTCAGTGATTTAAATGAACTTGAAAAATGTGTTTCAGTATCGGCAGTCCATATATGCAGATCGGGCGCATGGACCCCTCCATGGTTGGATGGAATGTTCGTTCAGTTCATTAACGCTTCCGGAATCCCATATGAAATGGTGAACTGCCCGGAAAGAAAATGGGATACGGACAATATAAGACTATCGGATATGATCGATTATTTAATGGCATAAATGATTTTAAAATCACGAATGCAGATGTTATGAAGGCAGATGCATATAAAGGCCCTTGACGAATAATGAATTATTCTTTAAAATATGATTAGCACTCAATGCCGGATAGTGCTGATAATGTGTTTAACTTCCTTTACTTTTGCGATATATATTTATAACGCTGGTCGTTATTAATATTTTATCTAAGAAGTTTGAGGATTTTAAACGCATTTTTTTATTGGGTGCAAAAACAGGTATGACAAAATAAGGAGGGATGCATATGAAGGCATTATTTTTAGCAGGTGGATTTGGAAACCGATTAAGACCAATTACAAACTACTTGCCTAAACCAATGGTGCCGGTTATGGGCAAACCTCTGCTTGAAAGAAACATCGAAAGGTTAAAAAAACACTGTATTGATGAAATAGTATTAAGCACATGCTATAAGCCCAAGGAAATCAAAAATTATTTTGGTGACGGCAGAAGATGGAAGGTGAAAATCAGCTATATATCGGAGGATACACCATTGGGTACGGCAGGCGCAATAAAAAACGCGGAAAGGTTTTTCAATGAGAGTTTTTTGGTGTTTAATTCAGATATCGTAAGCGATATCGATATTTCTGATATGATACGGTTCCATAGGGAAAGAGGAGCGCTGGCAACCATTGCGGCAACACGGGTCGATAATCCTTCGGACTATGGAGTCATAGAGCATGATGAAGAAGGATTTATTACTTCCTTTAAAGAAAAACCCCGGCGCCATGAGACAAACTCAAACCTTATTAATGCAGGCGTATATATCTTTGAACCGCAACTTCTTAATGAAATACCCTGCGGAAAGGCGGTGTCGGTTGAACATGAAACATTCCCTTTGCTCCTTCGAAAGGGATATAAATTAGCAGTATATAACAGATGCTCATACTGGCTTGATCTTGGTACTCCCGAAAAATATTTAAAGGTTCACAGGGATATCCTTGAAGGAGTTTTTCAATCAGAAGATTATGACTTTTGCAGAAATCCGCAGTTTATCAGCAATACAGCAAGGATAAATCCCAGTGCCACAATTATCGGGCCTGTATATATAGGGAACAATGTTGAAATTGGCGCTTTTTCCGTAATAGGCCCCAATACTGTCCTGTGTGATAGTTCATCCGTAGGAATTGGCGCAAGGATTGAGGGAAGCGTGGTATGGGACCATGTTCATGTGGGTAATGGGGCGTCGATAATAGATTCCATTGTTATGTCAAATTGCAAAGTTGATAAGGAAATCAAAAAGAGCAGTATTATATATGCCGGAAATCTCAGCTATTCGATAGCGGCAGTACGGTAACGGCGGTATGATGGCACAGGCAAGGTTGACATTTATTATATATGAATGTTAATGTGAAGGAGGTTTTGGCATGGTATTAAATAGAATACGGAATGTGGCGTTTTTGAGTACATATCCTCCAAGAGAATGTGGACTGGCGACATTTACCCAAGACCTGGCAAGGGAGCTTGATAAAATAAAACTGTTAAGCAATCCCAAGGTAATTGCCGTGAGCAATGATGACTATAATTACAGCGGCAGGGTCATTCTTGAACTCCGGCAGCATGACAGGGAAAGCTATATCAACACGGCAAAGGCTATAAATAATTCGAATATTGAGCTTGTCATAATAGAGCATGAGTATGGAATATTTGGCGGTGAAGCAGGGGAGTACATCCTTGATTTTGCTGACAAACTTCAAATACCCTTTATAACCACACTGCATACCGTACTTTCCAACCCGACGCCTAAGCAGAAGGAAATATTGAAACAGCTGGGTAAAAAGAGTGCCAGGATAGTCACCATGGCAAAAAATACAAAGCCTATTCTTCAGAAAACCTATGGCATGGATCCTTCAAAGGTGGAAGTGATTCATCACGGAGTACCGTACAAGGCTGTTGAATCGAGAGATAAGCTGAAGGAAAAGTACGGCTTCTCAGGCAAAAGCGTTGTCAGCACCTTTGGCTTGCTAAGCCCCGGAAAGGGAATTGAATATGGAATTGAAGCGATTGCAAAGGTTGCCGGGGACCATAAGGAAATTGTCTACCTGATACTCGGGCAGACACATCCCTGTGTAAAAAAAGAGTCGGGTGAGGCTTATAGAGAAAAGCTTAAAAAAATGGTTGACGATCTTGGTATCGGAGAATATGTGAGGTTTGTCAATAAGTATCTTACAAAGGATGAAATCATAGAATATCTGCAGTTGTCAGATATTTACATGACCCCATATATCGGCAAGGACCAGGCGGTCAGCGGAACCCTGGCTTACGCTGTGGGGTATGGCAGGGTTATTGTATCAACACCATACAGCTATGCAAGGGAAATGCTTGCTGATGGCAGGGGCCTGTTAGCGGAGTTTGGTGATGCTGATTCACTTGCAAGGCATATCAGGTATATCCTTGAGAACCCGCAGGCGAAAACAGAAATGGAGAAACGGACCCTAAGCGTTGGCAGGACAATGATGTGGGAAAATGTCGCTAAACAATATACAAAACTGTTTATCGACACGCTTGATAAAACTGTGGCTGCGGGCATGGTGATTTAATAAAAATGCATTGTTTCAGCAATATATTGAATGACGACTACATCTTCCTGCTGACGGATGATACCGGTATGCTTCAGCACTCGAAATTCTCCCTGCCTGATCCGGAGCATGGCTATGTCACCGAAGATAACGCCAGGGCTTTGATAATGGCGCTTATGCTTTATGAAAAATATAAAAAGAAGAAATATCTCAATCTTGTTTACCGGTACGCTTCCTTTTTGCTTAATGCACAGAATGAAAACGGCAGGTTTAAAAACTTTATGAGGTATGACAGGAAATGGCTTGAGGAGGAAGGGACGGAGGATTGCTTCGGAAGATGCCTGTGGGCGTTAGGCTTTGCTCTTTCTAACCTGCATACCCCAAATGGCGTTAAGCAAGGTTTACTATACATGTTAAATCGGGCAATGCCCCATGTGACAGTTCTCAATTCTCCCAGGTCAAAAGCGTATTGCATTATCGGCCTTGCCCATCTTGAAGGCGGGAATATAAGCAGGCTCATTTTTGAGACCGCGCAGACCCTATGCAGGCAGTATGATGAATACAGGGACGGGGAATGGAAATGGTTTGAGAATGTTTTAACTTATGGCAATTATGTTCTTCCATGGTCTCTAATAAAAGCGTATAGGGTTACTGGTGAAAATAAATTCCTTGAAGTAGCCATTGAGAGTCTTGAGTTCCTCAATGGAATAACTTTCAGGAAAGAGTACTTCAAACCCATAGGGTGCCATGGGTGGCTTGCCAAGGGAGCGAACCCGGCAGAGTTTGATGAGCAGCCAGTGGAGGCATGCGAGGGGCTTTTAACCTGTTTGGAGGCTTATGAGGCAACAAACCAAAGAAGCTACCTGCAAAAGGCTATAAAATGCTATGAGTGGTACGTAGGATTTAATTCAAAGGGGGTCTGTCTTATAAATACAGAGTGTGGAGGTTGTTACGACGGTCTTACAAAAGAGGGTATAAATATGAATATGGGAGCTGAAAGCCTTATTTCATATGTTATCTCATATATAAAAATTTCTGATTTTATCCAAGCTGCCCACCGTTAATTGTTAAATGCCCCTTTTGCAATCAAAAGCCATTGCTTGGCAATATATAAGGTACCTGCCATATGATTCGTTTTGCCCTTTGATATGTATTTGTAATAGCATATCAAAGGGCTTTTTATTTATTGTAAATAATCTAAAACGGTGTATTGAATACTTATGCTTTTTCTCATATAATGGAAAAAAATATTATTAACATAAAGCGGACAGGGTAACTCATATCTGATTTTTAAAATTTGAGGGCATATGAAATGGTGAAAAGAATGGATATTATCAGGGTCTTATTAAAAATTATAATGTGGTTCTTGATAGCAGGCTTTGGATGCAATTTTATAATGCAAACAATAAGCTATTCATTTTATAAAAACGCAAAAAAGATGACAGATATTTCTTGTATGCCTCAATTCATCCGGTATAATGGTGCGTTAACCGGTTATGGCAATATCCTCGATTCAAAAAACAGCAGCAAGGTTATATTGTTTTTTGGAGGTTCCAATTATATTGCATACAATTCTGTTGGAAAATATTCCTCTGGATTTGATTACCCGTTCATTTCCGCAGATTATTACGGAACCCAGGATAGCGAAGGCAAAATGAATTTAAGAACAATGAAGCAAACCGCGGTTGATTTATATGATTGGACAAGGGATAACTATCCCGACAGCGAAATTGTAATAATTGGACATAGTTACGGGGCAGGAATGGCAGCATATCTGGCAAGTGTCAGGGAATGCCGCACTTTGATTATCGCAGCAGGATACAGGGACATTTCGGATTTATATAATAAAATCATTCCGGTATTTTGGGGACCGATGAAGGTTTTTATTTCAAACAACATACGCACTGCGGAATACGCCGCAGATGTGGGTTGCCCGGTTTACATTATCGGG
Source organism: Thermoclostridium sp. (assembly GCA_036562185.1). GTDB lineage: Bacteria > Bacillota > Clostridia > DSM-8532 > DSM-8532 > Thermoclostridium. Next base: position 6,165 of record DATCKN010000080.1, on the reverse strand, counting down.
TCAACCGGTGACCGGGTTCTTGGTTATACTTTGCAGGAAAAGCTTGCAGCTGGCTTCAAAAATGTGCAAGTTAAAATATTCGATGATATTGCTCATGAAGATTATTTTATATCGGATGATGTTATCGATTATATAAGCCGGGTTATTGGATAGGAAAAATAAAAAAAGATATTGACTGTAAACCTTGTGCATAGTTTACGATTGCTTTAGAAAGGAGGCCATGAAAATGACAATAAAAGAAGTTGAACAGATCCTGGGGATTCCTAGAGCAACCGTAAGATTTTATGAAAGGGAAGGGCTTGTTGAGCCGACAAGAGAGAAAAACGGATATCGTGACTATTCGCAAATGGATGTTATACGACTGAAGAAGATAATCATTCTTCGCAAGATAGGTCTGTCTGTTAACGAAATATTGGATATTTTTGATGGGGCCAAAACATTGCCGGATGCACTTGGAGAGAACATTGCCAACCTTCAAAATCAAATAGACGAGCTTAGCGGAGCAAGGAACCTTAGCCGCAAGATGTTGGAGGATGGAGTGGATATAACCTCCTTTGACGCGGATATGTACTGGGATGTCATTGATGAAGAAGAGAAGAAGGGTAACTCATTTATTGATATCGCTAAGGATATTGCCCGCATGGAGAAGAGAAATCTGATTAGCTATTTCAGCTGGACATCTGTTGACGGGGAAGCCTACGATTCTTTTCCAAAGATTATACTAAATGCTGTGATTATTGCAGCAATTGCCGGATGTATTTTATGTATAATAAGAGGGACATGGAATATTGGAAATTTCATTGACGGTATCATTGGAATTATAACTATTATGCTGGCGGAAGCTGTTCTTAGTGTGCCTCTTTATTTTCTTGGAAAGAAATATGCATGGATTCGAAAGAACAGAAATAAGGCTTTGATTATAACGTGCCTGATAATCTGTGTTGTGTTTCTAATCCTTATTAGTTTTTAGCAGAGAAATTATAAATTTTTTTATTGACAAAAATTAAGAGGGGAAATACATATGAGTAATATAAAAAGAATAAGATGCGGCCATGTGAATTGTTATATAGTGTCTGATGGTGTTACTGGCATCTTGATTGACACTGGAAAGAAAAAATATCTGGACGCTGTAATTGAAGCATGCAAACCATATGATATTAAACTGATTGTGTTGACTCATGGACATAGCGATCACGCGGAAAACGCTGCCGACCTGTCAGAAATGCTTGGCGCTCCGATTGCCATACATAAGGATGATGCGGATTTAATTGAGTCGAATAATAATCAATACATGTCAGCCCAATCTTTTTTGGGAAAGGTTATTCTATCCGCCTCTCTCAAGGAGTTCTCAAGAAGTAAAATGAAATCATTTTCCCCATCCGTCTTTCTTAAGGACGGAGATGACTTATCGGAATATGGCATTAATGCAAAAGTCATCGGATTGGCGGGACACACGAAGGGCTCCATAGGCATTGATGTTGATGAAAAGGTTTTAATAGTGGGCGATGCGCTCATGAATATGTTTTATCCGACTGTTTCATTGTTATACAATGATGTAAAGGCCATGCTGGATAGTACCAGGAAAATAACCGGGCTTGGAGACAGGATTATATACTTCGGTCACGGGAAACCCGTTAAAAATAAGATATGGGATTGCATGGAGTCAAATACGGCATCAAGAAAATTGGCGGAAAAGGCTGGTTTTGAATTATTTAGAGTAAATAATGTATATTGGTTTAATATAAAAACCTACCACAGATAATTCGTATTTATCATATGGGGGTCATTCTATACATCCTTCCGAGTGGTGTTATTTTTTTATGTGAATGCCAGAATATGCAGGATAACAGAAAAGCAAAATCGACTATTGTAATATGGCATTAAACTGTAATATAATCATATAGTACGTCGAATTATGCACATTCAACGAAAGGAGAAAGTATTTAATATGAGCATCTTAGCCCTCGTCATAGTTGCATCCTTACTTACCTTAGGATTTGCTGCCATGAACTTCATCAAGGTAAAAAAGCTGAAAGAAGGTACTGAAGAAATGGCGGAGATTGCTTCGGCAATCCGCATTGGTGCAAATGCATTTATCAATTACGAGTATAAAATATTGCTAATCGTTATAACATGCGTATTTGCAGCACTATTAATCCTTGTAAGCGCATATACGGCATTTGCATTTTTGATAGGCGCTGTTATGAGTGCTTCAGCCGGTTATGTGGGAATGAAAATTGCCACATATGCCAATGTCAGAGTTGCCAATGAAGCACGGGTGACAAAGAAGCTTGGAAGCACGCTGAAAGTGGCCTTCAGGGGCGGAAGCGTTATGGGGCTTTGCGTAGGTGGGTTTGCGCTTCTCGGCCTATTTCTCGTATATGTTATCTTTGGCATTGGATTGAAAATGCTTGAGCCCGAGAATGTAGTACTTATATCAAACTGGTTAGGGGTTGAATTTGTGCCCTTTACAATGGTTCTTTCAGGGTATGCTCTCGGTTGTTCACTGATAGCTATGTTTAACCGTGTTGGCGGTGGTATATATACAAAAGCTGCAGACATGGGTGCTGACCTGGTAGGAAAGGTTGAGGCGCATATTCCGGAAGACGATCCGAGGAATCCGGCCACAATCGCTGACAATGTCGGTGATAATGTCGGTGATGTTGCGGGCCTTGGCAGCGACTTGCTGGAGAGCTATGTCGGTGCAATAACTGCGGCTATTATTCTTGGTTTTCATTTATTCCTTACCAGCCAGTACACCGGAGGAGAGATGACAAATGGTTTAATATCAAACAGCCTGTTAAGCAAACTCTTTTTATTCCCGGTCGTATTTGCCGCGGGAGGACTCATTGCCTGTGTTATAGGAATAGCATCATTGCTGCTTAAAAAGCTTTCGGACAATCCGCACCGTGAACTGAACGGGTCGACATGGTTGTCCGCAGGCCTTACAATCGTGTTCGGATTCGTATTAACATACCTGCTGTTTAAAGGCGAAGACTTGTCCGGTGTCGGTTTCGCTGCAGGATATGCTTCTCCGTGGATTGCTTCCACGCTCGGTGTTGTGGCAGGAATTCTTGTTGGAATAATTGCTGAATACTATACATCATATGATTATAAACCTACACGTCATATTGCTTCGGCAAGCCAGGAAGGAGCAGCTCTTACAATAACCCAGGGACTTGGAGTCGGCATGAAGAGCTGTATGGCTCCATTGATTGTACTAGGCATTGCAATCGCTGCTTCCTATTTTATATCCGGAATGTACGGTGTGGCAATGGCTGCTGTAGGAATGCTGAGCTTCGTAAGCGCAATTGTATCTGTTGATACTTACGGACCAATATCGGACAACGCCGGTGGTATAGCAGAAATGAGCAAGCTTGACCCTGAGGTGCGTGAAATAACCGATAAGCTTGACTCGGTCGGCAACACAACCGCCGCCATAGGAAAAGGATTTGCAATCGGCTCTGCGGCACTTGCCGCTTTGTCACTTATGGTAAGCTATCTGTATTCATATAATGACCCCTCTACCGCATTGATTTTCAACCTGATTGATCCGATGATTCTTGTTGGTGTTCTTTGCGGGGCAGCACTTCCGTACATGTTCAGTGGCATGCTTATTGATGCTGTTACAAAGGCCGCAAGAAAAATGGTGGAAGAGGTTCGTCGCCAGTTCCGAACAATACCTGGAATTATGGATGGCACTGCCAAGCCGGACTATAAGACTTGTATAGAGATAAGCTCCCAGGGGGCACTGAAAGAAATGAAAGTACCCTCGATGCTTGCCATAGTTGTTCCTGTAGTATGTGGTTTCCTTTTTGGGCCCGGATTTGTGGGTGGAATTCTGATCGGCTCGACTGTTTCGGCAGTAATGCTGGCTATTTTCACAGGAAATGCAGGCGGTGCATGGGACAATGCCAAAAAGTACATTGAGAGCGGTGCAATTGAAGGACAGAAAAAGGGCTCTCCTGCACACAGTGCGGCAGTAGTGGGAGACACAGTAGGAGATCCTCTTAAGGATACAGTAGGTCCTTCCCTTGATATCTTTATCAAGATAATGTCCGTTGTTTCGCTTGTTGCCGTCAGCATATTCTCAAAATACAACCTGATTAGTTTCCTGATTTCATTGTTTAAATAATAAATATAACAAGCACACTTAATAAAGAGCAATAAAACCTAAAGTATTTAAAGGCTTGATTTTCAGACATTAACACACTGAAAATCAGGCCTTTATTTAATATAAATGAGAATTAAATTTGAGTTGCAATAAAAGGACCATTCGTAATTGGCTAATATGGGAAAGGAGTATATTTTATGCAGGATTACGCAAACAAAAGGGCTCTTATTGCAGAAATTGAGAAAACGGCGTCCCTATTTATTGATGAGTTTTCGAATATCAAAGAGGAAGAAAAAGATAGGCTAATAGAAGGCGATGACAGGACACCTGCCCAGATGATTGCATACCAGTTGGGTTGGTTTCAGCACAAGCATTACACGGAAACTTTCCAGGCCGGTATAATGGTTGGAATTATTGACAGTCTGATTTACAGATGTTACAATACTTCATGTATTTTCATTATTTTGCTTGTTAACTGTTTAAGGTTTTAACACACAGAGTGGAGGATTTTGTAATTAGGGTTAATATTATATTCAAAATATATTACACTCAATAAAAGAAAAGGGGCGGAAAAATGTCTGTATTTGATTCTATTCTTGTAGCTTTATTTGTTATGGCGGTAGTGTTTTCCGTATTAGGTATATTATGGGCTGTTATTAAAGTGTTTTCCTTTATTTTTAAAAATAAAAACGAATAAATCTATCTTGAAGAATATAGATAGACAGACTAAGGAGGAGTAATAAAATGTTTCTTGATTCAATTATAAAATTATTAAAAGATTCAGGCTTTGCAGCTCTAACTTGGCAGTCCATTGTAATGATTATAATAGCATGTGTACTTATATATCTTGCAATTGGGAAAAAATTCGAACCACTCCTTCTATTACCCATTGCATTTGGTGTGCTTCTTGCAAATCTGCCATTAACCGGACTAATGGATGCCCCGTCCGATTCAAACGAAGTCGGAGGATTATTATATTACTTATACTTAGGGGTTAAAAAGGGAATTTATCCTTCTCTTATATTCTTGGGAATCGGAGCCATGACGGATTTTGGACCGTTGATCGCTCGCCCCAGCAGCCTATTGTTAGGAGCCGGCGCGCAATTTGGTATTGCAATAGCATTTATTGTAGCAAATATTTTTAGATTTGAACCTGAGGAAGCGGCATCCATTGGTATTATCGGTGGCGCAGATGGACCGACCGCTATATATTTAACAACACGCCTTGCGCCCCACTTATTAGCCTCTATTGCCATAGCCGCATATTCCTATATGGCGTTAATACCGTTAATACAGCCGCCGCTTATGAGATTGCTTACAACAAAAAAAGAACGTGAGATTAAGATGGAGCAGCTAAGGCATGTATCCAAGACGGAAAAAATATGCTTTCCAATTGCGGTAACAATATTCTGTGTATTATTGCTGCCATCGGTAGCACCATTAATCGGAATGCTCATGCTGGGAAATCTTTTCAGGGAATCAGGAGTTGTTGAGAGGCTTTCAGATACGGCTCAGAATGCGCTGATTAATATTGTAACCATATTCCTGGGTGTTACCGTCGGTGCTACGGCTAAGGGTTCCGAATTTCTAAAGCCGGAAACGTTAGGAATAATAATCCTTGGACTTGTAGCATTTATGTTCAGCACCATAGGCGGATTATTAATCGGAAAATTCATGTGCTGGGTTACAAAAGGGAAAATTAATCCTCTCATCGGTTCCGCAGGAGTATCCGCGGTTCCTATGGCTGCCCGCATATCACAGGTTGAAGGGCAGAAAGCCAATCCGGGCAATTACCTTCTTATGCATGCCATGGGACCGAATGTGGCAGGTGTTATCGGTTCGGCTGTTGCTGCAGGCGTTTTGTTATCATTGTTTGGCTAATATTAATTTATAAAATAGACTTAATTCCTTCGATATGTGTATTTGGGAACATATCGAGGGATTATTTTTAAGGTAATATAAGGGCTGATATTGCTGAGCTGTTATGGTTTTTCCTTACCTGATAATTAATTCCCAAACAGGTTGATTAATAAAATGAGTTGATATATAAT
>DATCKN010000050.1:0-33112 GCA_036562185.1 Thermoclostridium sp. | reverse complement strand
CCCTTTCTTCAATCTTTTTTACCCCAAACTCAATAAAATGTTGTATACTATTGTACATAGAAGATGCATCCTTTCGTTAAGTATTTTTGGTTTAGTAGCTTATATCTTAACAGGATGTCATCTTCTTTTCAATTTGTTTTGGCATATTTTCCCACTTAATTCCCTACAGTAAATTTACTCGAACATCACCATCACCTTTCCGCCTCAAATACAGCTGTTATCCTACAATTAATCAGCTATTGTTCACGTTGCTTTTTAATATTCTTCCCGTTCCATGTAAATGCCCAACTCATATGTAATCCCGGAACTCATTGGGCTAAATGATTTCTTTTTTGGATAAGAGAAATTCCAAAACCCAGCAGCATCCAAAAAAGCGGAGAGACCGCAACCGTACTGTCATTAAACACCCCGGTTACACAATAGGCAATTACAGACATCAGTACTCCCAAAGCAACAGTTTGATTTCGCTTTACTTCATCCGCTTTTGAGTTGTTTTTTATCGGGATTTCTTCATTATTGTAATTTTTCGTAACAACACCAAGTGTTCTTACAATATACCAAATTATAATCACCATCAGGCAAACCAGGGAAAAAACACCCGATCCCAGGGCTATCTGCAAATACCAGTTATGGGGCTTGCCTATGATTACCCAAATGGCTCCGTAATTTAGTTTCCCGACAATATCATTCTGAGGGAAAATGTACGTAAAAGTGTCGGGTCCATAACCAATAAAAGTGGCCTTTTTTAACAGTGGTATGGCTCTTGACCATATATACCCCCTGCCCGAGGCAAAAGATTCTTTGCCTTTAAAACCAAAGGATTCAACAGGAGAAATACCGGTAACTTTTCCGTTATAGCCAACAACTTTCATCTCCCCGTTAGTCAGTACAAACTCTATATCCTTACCTTCTGTTTCAAGCATAAGCCATGAAAATTCAGGTGATTCAACCACATATCCGGTAATACCGGAATATGGTTCATCTGAAAATTTTATAATGTTGTCATCCCTTTGAAACCGGATTTCCTCGGACTTTTCGTTATATAACCTGAAACCGTCTCCGTTATTTTCCAGCCGGATAAACCAGCGGTTTGTTTCTATAGTAGCAGATGAATCTTTAAGTTTTATGTCCTTAAAGATAAGCCTGTTCCGGTTAGCCGCCGATTCAAACGGATTCATGCTTTTGATTTCTTCCCATAATACCCCGTCGCCACAGGCATTCATCAGTAAAAATATGCAAAGCCCGTACGATATAAAGGCAATAAACCATTTAATCTGCTCTTTTGATATTTTCAAAAACAGAACGAAAAAGAGCGGAAAAGTAACAAAAACAGCAAGATAACCTGCCCTGGACATCGAACCGGCAGTTAAAAAGAATGCAGAACCAAAAAACAACAACAAGCAAATGATTCTCTTTGCGCCGTCCGTTTCAATAAGTACCAGCATCATGGCAAGCGGCAGCAGAACAGCTCCATAAGTACCAACATAGTTAGGATTGCCTATCGTTGAAGATATGGCAAATGGTTTTTCCAGGGGCAAAATCCCTGTAAATTCCAGAATACCGATAATTGAAACCGGGATTGAGGCTGTAAGTGCCATTTTCAGTATAGCAACCATCTTTTCGGAATCAGAAAACAGATAGTATGAGAAAAGAAGAATACAGCAATAGCAAAGCTGTGTAAGCCCTCCTTCGTACATGTCTATAATACCGAATAATGCCGAGATTTTATATTCTGAAAAATACATCGATAACAGGAGGCAGATACAATAAGGAACGAGGAAATACAGTATTTTGGGAAACTTATTGTCTAAATTCTTCTGGAATATAAATACAATAAACAGTAAAATGACCGCAAGGTAAAGCAACAGCACTTTGATTAAGCAAAAGTAATCGTCAAACCACTGGGTGTGCAACAAAACCTGCTTCATATCTTCGTTGTGAAAAACGCGGATATGTAATTTTGCTACCGGTATAAGTATTGTTATTATCAGGTATGGAACTAAATAGGATACTTTTAATTTACTTGGGTTTTTTTCAATAAGTTCATCCATACAAACCTCTTATTCATATAAGCAAGCGGGAAATATCCATTTTAAACGCAATAATCCCGTTCCGGGGCCGGATAATACTTGAATCATCCCTGAACCGTTTTACCTTCAAAGACACTTATATCATAGATTCGCTTGCATTGCAAACCAGTTTTTCTCTCTTCAGTTTTCCCCTTTTTTATAGCGGACATCAAGCCTGTTAACGGTACACTGTCAGTATATGTTGCACTGATGGATATTTAAACGGTATTCCGTTAATGGTTTATATCATAAATTTGTATGTTCTATATGACGGAATAACGTTAATCAGGTAATGAAATGAATATCTCCCAAGCAGTAACTCAACTCATGAAAGAGCTAAGGAAAGAACGGAACTTAACAATTAATTTCCTCAGCAACATCTCCGGTGTAACGATTCAAACCATCAAATCCATTTTATAAATGCTGTTTTATCCCTGCTGTTAAACCCGCATTTCTCATAAAACCTTAACGTATTTTCATCTTTCGCCCCGGTAAGCAGCATGACTTTATAACACCCGCTGCTTTTTGCAATCTCAACGGCTCTTTGCATAAGAGCCCGGGCATATCCCCTGCATCTATAGTCCCTGTGTGTTACAACATTTTCAACCAGGGCATAGGGCCTCATACCGCGAGTGAGATTTTTTATAACAACCACGGTTACACTCGATACAATTTTGCCTTCCACTTCACCAACTAAAATATGATAGTTCCCGTCAGCAATAATTTCATCCCAAAGTGAGATAAGTTCGGGAGTTTCAGGAATTTTTTCACTTTCGTGCAAGTGCAGGTACAATTCCTGCAACCCGTCAAGATCTGATTTCCCAACTTCCCTGATCAGCATATTTATCACTCATTTCTCAAAATCCTTATACAGCATGCTTGGCTGTATTCCAGTATTATTCTGGTACTTTCCGCTGTAATACTTTTCATAATCGCCTTCAATCGAATGGTAATATATCTGGCAGATTTCGACCCCGGGATAAATCCTTATTGGCTGAACACAGTGAATTTCAAGTGTCCAGTAACCACTGAAACCAACATCGCCAAAACCGGCCGTCACATGAATAAAAAGTCCCAGCCTTCCTACAGAAGAGCGTCCTTCAAGCATTGGAACATACCCTTCTGTTTTTGTATATTCCAGTGTCCTTCCCAGATACAGCCTTCCCGGTTCCAATACAAGCCCGTCTTCCGGTATAATGATCTTTCTGGTCTTATTCGGTTTTTTCATGTCCAGTATATCTTCCTCATAAACCAGAAGCTCATTATGCAGCCTCAGGTTATAGCTGTTCGGATTAAGACATTTCTCATCGAAAGGCTCTATTATTATTTCTTTGCCCATATGCTTTTTAATCTCAAGTCCTGAAAGTATCAAATAAACCGCCTCCATACAACAACAAAATAATTATGGCTGATAAATATATAATATATTACTGTATACCGGAAGTCTATCCAGCTCTTTGCGACAGCCTGGCTATGTATATAGCTTACAGAAATAGTATAATACTTTGCAGCATTTCACAATAATTTATATTAAATTCAATAAATTACCGTATGCCGGTATCAGCATATAAAATATAACAGATAAAAGAAGAAAGTTGCTGCTCCATCCCGGTGAATAACCCGGATGGAGCAGCAAGTGCGGGATTTATAAAGTCTTTAGCTGCTTGCACTGGAATACTCTCTTACTCCCCTTTTTATTGCCAGGGCTGAAATCAGGAAAAACACCAGCCCTGAAACTAAAGCGGCGGCTATTTCGCTGATATTTCCCCTGTTAAGAATTATGGATGCCGGTACATTTGCCAATGGAATTGCCGGTACCAGAAAAACAAATGCATACATTACTGCCCTGTATGAGAATATTTCTTTCGGTTTTTCGGACATTGCCATTAAAATAAAGTAAATTCCGGTCAAGCCATAAACCTTTATATACCTGAAAGCAAGCGAATATAGCATCATCATGAATGAAGTCAGTAAAACCACCGAATTTGCTATGAAAATTAAAAACAGAATTAAATTCAGCCCTGTAACACTAATACCAGACATACTTACCTTTATGCATAAAATAACTATAGGTGCTATTAATGACAGAAAGCTTGAGTAGTCTACCGTACCGGTATTTATCTGAAACAATATGCTGACCGGCTTTACAAGCATCCTGTCAACTATGCCGGCTGGATCAGGCATTGTCTTCAACGCCCCATTCAAATATATTCACAAACCGCTGCCCTTCCTGGTAAAGGTCGTGCCATTCAGGCAAACGGGCTTTGCGGATGAATTTTGCACCAAGCTTTTCACAGGTACGCTTTGAAGCTATGTTGGTATATTCGTTCGTAATCAATACCTTTTTCATCCCATGGGCGCGAATGACAGGTGCAAGCAGGCGGCAGGCCTTTGCGGCATAGCCATGCCCACGGTATGGCTCGTCGACAGAGTAGCCGATCTGTCCGCCATAATACAGGCCATCTGTATACCCTATTCGCAGATTGACCTCACCGACACGGCTTCCATCCCGGCGGATTTCAAATGAATAAGACGGAACCCGCTTTTTTTCAGGAACAGCAGGATTTTTAGCAACACAGTAAAGCTCTATTTCACCGTCAGTTAAACCGGGTATATCAACAAAACCATCAAAAATAACAGGGAGGGAATTGTAGAAGGCGATTTCCTGCAACGTTTCCCATTCATCTTTCAGTATTGCATATAAATACTCATCATCGTACTTTTTATCCGAGAACTTATTTGCAGGCCTTGCTTCAATAAAATGGCCCTCCCTGCGCATGCCTATACGTTCCATTACCCGGTATGAGCCATAATTTTCTGCGTTACAGCGGGCAATAATCCTGTGCAGGCCCAATTCTTCAAAACCAAATGCCAGCAGACGCTTGCCCATTTCGGTACCAAATCCCTGCTTCCAGTAATCTCTATGCAAAATCCAGCCCAATTCTGCCTGATCATCGCCCCGGAGAACCAAATTGCATGCGCCTATAAGCTTTTGTGCAGATTTCAATACCGCAGCATATTGATAGTTTTTACATGGGTTTTCCTTTGACATCGCAATGGCATCTGATATAAATGATTTAGTATCGGATTCATCATTTGGCCCCCATTCCATATACTGAATATTCCGGGCAACACTTGCATAGGCGTGAACGGCTTCAAAGTCAGTTTCCTCAAACGGCCGTAAAATCAAGCGTTCGCTTTCAAGAGTTTTCATGATAATCACCTTCATCCCTTTCGAAAAATATACTCGTTATATGTTAAACATATGAATATAACCAGATACGTTTCTCACCGCTAAGTGCTGCGGGTAACTATTGCTCCGGCAGGAGTAGTGGTGTTTTCCTCCTTGCCGAAGGATCGTTTTGTGGCCTGATTCAATTGCAGGCAATTGTTCCTGTTGATATAAAAACCCCACAGAATCACTTTTTAGTGACTCCGTGGGGTATATTTCCACGTGTAGGGTCTGATGCCCCTATGCAGCTCAAGCACCTGGCTCTTATGCATACTCACCGTTTTGAAATATTCTACATGCAGGAGTCAGATACGTCAAGTAATTTTTGCAAGTTTTCCTTCATTAAATTACCGATATTATCCATGTAAACTTTATATTCCTTACCTGTTTTCATTTCACGGATATCAACGTCATACAGCCCAAGCTGCTTCATATAGAATGGCAGCTCCTATGGTTTTATAGCTAAATAATATCACTGCTGTTAAGCCAAACCTATAACGCAAAGTGCGAATCTGCTCGCAAATCAGGTTAGTCTGACGGTCACTTTTTGGCCACTATCATGGTTGTGTTTCCCAACCGCCAAACCATCCCGGCAGACGAAAATCCGGCTTTCCTCAACATCGCAATCTGGTTGTCAATGGTGCATGGTGTATCAAAATGGTAAAACTCCTCATCGGGGATATTCATTTCACGTTTTATCCTTGCATACTCCGCGAAAAGCTCATCCTCAACTGATTGCTCGGTTACCATATAATCACACTCGATGTATATTCCATTTGCTCTGAGTGCTTTATTTATTTTGGTGTATAATCCCGTTTTTTTATCATGGGAAAAATGGTGCATCGTTTGAAACGAAACAGCCACATCAAATTCATCTTCGCCCAGGTTAACATCGAAGTAATTCCCGCAAATCAGCCTGATATTTTTATCGGGATATTTTTGCTTAAGTTTGTCCAGCATTGCCTTTGATAAATCAATACCCACCACCGATACATCGGGCAGCTTTTTAAAAACTGCATCAAGCTCAAGTCCGGTACCACAGCCCAGATCAAGGATTGATTCGGTACCCTCGGGAACAAGCTCGGCCATCTTTATATATCCTTCTCTGCATCCCTCAACATTATTGAGCATATGTTCATCATAACCGTCAACGCGGGCGGCAAAAAAATCGCCCATTTTCTCGAGTACAGGCTGTTTTACAGTATCAGCCCCGTATATCCTGGATGCCTCTCCCGATGGTTTTTCTCCCATTCTTCACCACTCCTTTTTCCACCTTTCCCGATTACAGATGCATAATTAACCCAAAAATACTTATGTTTATTTGGGTACAATTATAGCGCAACCAATGATAAACCAACTAACCGGTTTAAGTAATCCCAATTCCGACAACAAAACAAAGCCCGATGTATAATCAGACCAATGAATTTGGTTATCAGTTCACTTGAGATTACTTTTAAATCATCGCCGCGCCCTCATTTCAAAAATATTTAATGACTATTAAAAGAAACCCTTTCACTGCCAGGCTTGCTTTGCTAAGTAGCCCGCAATGGATTCACTTCCTTCAATGAGTACATAAATATAGTAGCATAGTCATTCGGAGCATACAATTGAATTTTCAGTTATAATAAAAAGACGGTGGATTTTTCTCACCGTCTTTTGCTGAAACAGGCAACTCTCACCGGAATAACAGGGGATATGCTGATTACAGGGCAGAGTGCCTGTGTTTGTTTAATCAATAACCACCATTCTGTTTTCGGCTCTCGTCCTTTTAACATCAATTAATCTCTGGTTTCCGGAACCTCTGAATTTCAGAAGAAGATTCCTCTTATCCAGTTCAAACCTGCCGTCCACCAGTATATCGGTTTCATCCAACAACGTATCCCAGCCCATATGTTTTGATGAATTTTCAAGGATATACTCATAAGTGTAACCGGTGTAAGTCATTATATTCAGATTCAGCTTTTTTGCTTCACGGGCAAGAACAGTAAAAGCCTCTGCCTGTTCAAAAGGATCACCCCCGCTGAATGTTATGCCGTCAAGCAGAGGATTCCTTTTTGCCAGCCCGATTATCGAATCAACCGTTACCAGTTCTCCCCCATCAAACGAATGGGTTTCGGGATTATGACAGCCGGGGCATTTATGTTTACATCCCTGTGCAAAAACCACCATGCGTATTCCCGGCCCGTCCACAATTGATTCTTTTATTATTCCTGCAATTCTGATATATGTATCCATTTAAACCACCTGGTGCCTTACCTTTTGAAAGACATATGCTTTACCCGGTCGTGTTCTTCGGCTCTCTTCGCATCATTGAACCTATCCAGCGTTCCTACAAGATACCCCGTAATACGCCGTATTCTTTCAAACTTCACATCCCCTTCCTCTCTTCCACAGAAAGGGCATGTATTGCCGATAATTCCGGTAAAACCGCATACAGGGTCTCTGTCTACCGGGTGATTTATAGAACCATAACCGATACCGGCTTCTTTCATCGCCCTGATAATTTTCTCAAACGCTTCCAGGTTTTGGGTGGGATCCCCATCCACCTCAACATATGTGATATGCCCGGCATTGGTCAGTTCATGGTACGGGGCTTCAATTCTAATTTTGTCGAAGGCGCTTATTTCATAGTATACCGGGACATGGAAACTGTTTGTGTAATACTCCCTGTCGGTAATACCTTCAATTGAACCAAATATCTCCCTGTCCATTTTTATAAATCTGCCTGACAGACCTTCTGCCGGAGTTGCAATAAGGGTAAAATTCATATTGTATTTTTTGCTGGCATCATCCATGCGTTTTCTCATATGTGATACTATTTTCAGTCCGAGTTCCTGTGCTTCTTCAGATTCGCCATGATGCTTGCCTGTCAGGGCTTTTAAGCATTCTGCCAACCCAATAAAACCTGCCGTAAGGGTTCCGTGTTTAAGCACTTCTCTGACTTCATCTTCCCATCCGAGCTTGTCAGAATCGATCCACACTCCCTGACCCATAAGGAAAGGAAAGTTTTTAACTTTCTTACGGGCTTGTATCTCAAATCTCTCAAGAAGCTGATCAATCACCAGATCTATTTTTTTATCCAGTTCAACAAAGAACATATTAATATCATTATTGCTTCTTAACGCAATCCTGGGTAGATTTACAGTTGTAAAGCTTAAATTTCCCCTTCCGTATATTATTTCTCTGGATGGATCGTACACGTTGCCTATCACTCTTGTTCTGCAACCCATATAGGCTATTTCTGTTTCAGGGTGTCCTGGCTTATAGTATTTAATGTTAAACGGAGCGTCCAGGAACGAAAAGTTCGGAAACAGTCTTTTGGCGCTTACCCTGCATGCAAGCTTGAACATATCATAGTTTGGATCCCCTGGATTATAATTCACTCCCTCTTTGACCTTGAAAATATGTACTGGGAAAATAGGTGTTTCCCCATTGCCCAGGCCTGATTCTGTCGCAAGAAGGATATTCTTTATAACCATCCTGCCCTCCGGAGATGTATCGGTGCCATAGTTAATCGAACTGAACGGCACCTGTGCTCCTGCCCTGCTGTGCATGGTATTAAGGTTATGTACGAAAGCCTCCATGGCCTGATATGTATTTCTGTCGGTTTCCGCATATGCCTTTTCTGCCGCGAAGGCTTGCGCCTTTTCAATGACGGCGGCGTCCGGCACAAATTCCATAAGATGCTTTTTCAAAAGTTCCGCATATTCTTCATTGCCTGCAAGCGTCGGATAAGCACCATACTCATCTTTTATCTTTTGTGATATGTTGTTTACCAGAGTTGCAGCATCCTCAATACCAGTAAGTAATTCCAATGCTTTGACCAGGTTCTGCCTGTAAAGCCTTGAATAAGTTTTAGCGACGCCGGGCGCCATTCCATAATCGAAATTTGGTATGCTCTGTCCCCCATGCTGATCGTTCTGATTTGACTGAATAGCGATGCACGCGAGAGCTGAGTAACTGTGTATGTCGTTGGGTTCTCTCAGATGCCCGTGACCTGTACTGAAACCACCTTTAAAAAGCTTGATTATATCAATCTGGCAGCATGTGGTGGTCAGGGTAAGGAAATCCAAATCATGTATGTGAATATCCCCATCTTTATGGGCTTTTGCATGTTCTGGCTTCAATATGAACATTTCACAAAACTGCTTGGCTCCCTCTGAACCATATTTCAGCATGGTTCCCATTGCAGTGTCGCCGTCAATATTGGCATTTTCCCGTTTCATATCATTGTCCTTGGATTCTTTGAAAGTTAATTCCTCATATATCTTCATTAACCGGGTATTCATTTCCCTGACGCGTGTCCGCTCAGCCCGGTACAGTATGTACTCCTTGGCGGTTTTAGCATGACCATCTTCAATTAAAACTCTTTCAACTAAATCCTGAATTTCCTCAACACCCGGGACTTTTCTGTCGGGGTCTTTATGCAGCTCCTCTACTACCTTTTCTGCAAGGGCCATAGCCAGCGAATAATTTTCCTCTCCTGCGGCTCTGGTCGCTTTAAAAATGGCATTGGTTATTTTCTCGATATTAAAAGGTACTTCTCTCCCGTCCCTTTTCCTGATTTTTGTGATCATTTGCTTTTCACCCTCTTTAAACTGAGTATTTGAAGAAATTGCCCGGCAATTTCCTCATACTTCTTCAACAAGATGGGGATCTTTATTCATCCGCCTTTTGTGAGAAAAGGTGCCTGACATCACCAAAATGGCTGAGCAGAACCCCTTACATGAGCCTCTTTTATCAATATGCGGCAATATAAAACCTCTCGACTGGTGCCAAGAGGTTACCGTATACAAGACATTATTGTCGTATCCGAGTACTCATATAGTATCCGGCACCCCTCTATCGCTCGCAGAGTATATGGTGCATATTACAGGCAGGTCTTCTGACTCTGGGTCAACAGCATTCCATTCCTTCCCGGATTTTTCCAGTGGATTTCCATTGAAATGCCTCACCATCACAGCGGCGGGACCGTGCAGGACTTTCACCTGCTTCCCTTTTAAACTGTCGTGAGCAGTACCTGTAATAACAATATGTAGTTAATTTTAATAATATCATATACAACATATTGTGTCAATAAGGACATAGACCTATTTGCTAATGAAGTTCATTAAAGGAAATTGCAGTCTGAATGCTTATTTTCCATAAATTGACTGTTATGGCGTACTTGGAATAAAGGCAACGGAAAAATAGTTTAGCACTTTCGGTACATCTTTTCAAGCGATACCGGGAATTAAAACTACTGTCGGTAACAGGAAACTGCTGCATAAATAAGCAGTGGACGTATTTTACAAATAAGCCTTTGAAAAATTGATGACTTATGTTAACCTATAATGAGATATTATGTTAATGGTGTAATAAACCCATTCATGGCAGCGCTGCTGACATAATATTGAAACAATACATTAACAGCATGGTGATGGTACTTTGATTACTGACAAACGACATTTTAAGCTGCATTACTGCATAACTATCGTTGTTGTACTTACTTTGCTCGCGGGGTGCAGTCCCGCCGAAAAAACAATTAATGAACCTGAAAAGATAATAACCACCGATTATAACTCCCTGTTAGGCAATACCGGTTCAGATGAAAAAGATAAGCAGGAATTATCACCTGATACAAATGATCCCGGCGAAAACTCATTTATACAGGAAAACACCAGCGATGCACTTAATCAGGTATTCGTGCATTTTATTGATGTCGGTCAGGCCGATTGCATTTTTATTGACTATGGAGATACAGACATACTGATAGACGGCGGGAACAATGCCGACGGCGAGCTTGTGGCAAATTATCTGAAATCTCTTGGGACTGATGATCTGGAGTTGATTGTTGCAACCCACCCTCACGAAGATCATATTGGCGGGCTGGCTACGGTTATTTATAACTTTGACGTTGAAAAAATAATAAAGCCGGCTTTATCCGAGAATACAAAAACCAACAGGGATTTTGAGGAAGCAATAAACAGCAGGAATATCCCGGTTGAATATCCCGGCCAGGGTGAAACAATGGAATTTGGCGATTTGAAATTTATAGTTCTAAGCGACAAATCAAAAATATATGGTGAAACCAATAATTATTCCATAGTACTGAAAATGGTTTATAAGGATGTTGCCTTCCTGTTTACAGGCGACGCAGAGGCTGAGGCAGAGCACGATATACTAGAATCAGGACTGGATATTAAGGCCGACGTTTTAAAAGTCGGTCATCATGGTTCTGCCTCGTCCACTACGGCAAATTTCCTAAGAAAAATATCCCCGGATTATGCCGTCATTTCTGCAGGTACTGGTAATATATACGGGCATCCCGATCCGATTATCATTAACAGGCTGAATCTTCATGATGTGGCAATCATTCAGACAAATGAAATGGGAACGGTTATATTCATGACAAATGGCACAGAGCTTAGTTTTACGGTTAATAAAGAACCAGCCGCTAATACGCCTGGCAAAAATAATTCTGAAGGAGTACAACAAACAACCGGAGAAACACCCTCAATCGTGATTTCCTGCCTTGACAAGAAAGCTGAGTTTTTGGAAATAACAAACAATTCTGTTAAAGATATTGATTTAACGGGATGGTATATCGTATCTGTTGAGGGACGGCAGGTTTTCTATTTCCCCGACGGTTTTATCCTGGAAGCAGGCAGAACCGTCAGAATTGCGTCCGGAGATACAGCCGGGGATATTAAATGGACGACGGCCAACATATGGAACAACTCAAAAAGTGATCCTGCTGAATTGTATAATGAATCAGGAATTTTGGTTTACAGGTGGAACGATTGATAATTGAATACTGCATATTAAGGTTTGGCAAAACTCTGCCAAACCTTTTTAAGAACTACCTGTTACCCCGGGAATTTTCGGCTGGTAACTCTCCAAAAACAGCAGCCTTTTTCGGGACTAATTTTCATAATCAAGATATACCCGTTTCAGACGGCAATCACTCAGTCTGCTCAGAAGCTCGTTCGTGATTGAACCTGCATTAAACGCCACCTGTTCTGCTGTTATTTCCTCCGGGCCGTCTTTTCCAATTAAAGTTACAACATCACCCCTTTTTACATCGGGGATATCCGAAACATCCACCATAAGCTGGTCCATACATATTTTACCGACAACCGGAGCACGTCGACCCTTTATCAAGACATAGTCGTTTGCAGAAAGGCTGCGTGAGAAACCATCCGCATACCCAATTGGAATAACGGCAATTTTTGCTTCTCTTTGTATGGTATAGTCCTGGCCGTATCCAATGTTCTCCCCGGCTTCAACGGTTCTTATCAGTGCAACTTTGGATTTCAAAGCCAAAACGGGTTTCAAGTCCAATTGAAGTTTAGTCTTTTGCCCGCATGTGCTTAGAACACCATAAAGCCCAATCCCTATCCGCGCATAGTCGCACTGGAGTTCAGGGTAATTCAGAACCCCATAGCTGCTCTGAATATGTACCGGCGGAATTTTTATATTCATTTCTGCCAGCTTTTTTAAAAGCTTATAGAAGTTGTCTATCTGATGCTTTGTGAATGTTATATCCGATTCTTCCAGGCTGTCTGATACACAAAGATGTGTAAAAATACCTTCAACCTTAAGATTCTTTAAGTTAAACACCGAAGCAATTTCAGACACATGCTCATAGTTTTCTCCAAGTCTGTTCATTCCCGTATTCACTTTAATATGTACCCGTATGGGTTTTCCGAAGCTGTTCAGTTCTTTCGCATGTTCCACATCCACTACGGTTTGTGATAAATTATAGCGGAACAGTTCACCCGCCCTTTCAAAAGGAGTGTATCCCAAAACAAGAATTTCACCTTTAATCCCGCTCTTGCGTAAAAGCATGCCTTCATCAATTGTTGCAACGGCAAAAGAGTCAATCCCACAATGATTAAGACAGGACGATACCCGAACCAGCCCATGCCCATAGGCATTTCCTTTAACCACAGCCATAATCTTACATTCAGCAGGAAGCACTTCCTGAAATACTCTTACGTTGTGACGCAGATTTTGCAGATTTACTTCGGCCCATGCCCTGTCGCTGCCACCGTTCAAAGTATCCTTTTGCTTATGCCCTGCATCCAGAAGTAAGGCTAACAAAAAGGCAGAAACAGAAGAAATTAATGTCACCGCAACAAAGTGCACAATATTGTTATCTACAAGCACCTCTTTAAGCCCGGTAGCCCTGGCCAGGCCACGGACTGCGACAATTACTGCCGGATGCAGAAGATATATATAGAGAGAGATGTCTCGCAGGTACTTAAGTCTTCTTCCTCTCCATTTAAGCAAAATCTGAAAAAGAAAATACATACAGGGCAAAAGCATACAGTACATACTGTCATGCTTTTGCAAATTCAGGCCACGCAACAGCAATCCTTCGGATATCATCAGTATAACTGATACCACTAATCCCGTTGCACATGTTTTCATTTTCAATTCCTTCCCATGCCGTGCCAGAAAAGCTCCGAGCAGAAAGAAAACAGGGGCAAAAAACAGGCCGTTCCGTGTATGGTCAAATATCAGGAAAAACACTTCATAAACTGATTTCACAAACCTGGTATTGCAGATTAGGCCATAATAGCTGTCACCGAATAAACCTGTGATATATAAAAGCAGACTTGCCAAAAACGCTTGTTTTATTTCCAGTTTTTTTAAAAGCAGCCACGCTATGAAAGCACCTAAAATAGATGCGGGGAGATACCACAGGTGGTAAAATGTACCGTCAAATATGATGTCCTTTAAAAGGTTCGGTAAATATGCCCATTCTTTTACTGTACCGGCATAAATATTCACCGGCAGATAAAACAGGACGGTTATCCCATATAAAATTGCAGTTTTCTTTGTAAAATTTAATATTCCTTTAAATTGCAAACTGCCGTTTTCCTCTTTGGGAAACAGGAAAAAGCCTGAAGTCGTGAAGAAAAACGGAACTGCGGTACGGGCTATTACTCTTGTCAGTATAAAATCAAAGGTGGCGGAAAATCCCTTCAAAGGTGAAGTATGAATTGCAACCACAAGGATAGCCGCGATTATTCTGAAAAAATCAATCCCGGTATAACTGTTTTTACTCGTAGCCGTCATAGCCGCTCCCTCCATAATGTAAGCACAACTCCGTCATCATTGTTGCCCGACACCTGACAGGGGATATTTTCAGGAAGTTCTATTAAAACGCTTGGTGCCTCAACGGGAACATAGAATATCTCGAAAACGTATCTGTGCTTTGCATAATGCAGATGTTTTCTTTTATACAGGAACTGCTTCAGGTATGCGGTGTATTCTTCCAGTGTTAAATCCTCGCCTGTCATGATTTCGGAATGAGGATAGCCTACATAGCGGAAATGCCAGGGCTCATGAGCAATTTTTGTGATTTTTTCCCGGTTGGCCGGGTAACGCTCAATGAAGCCGCATTTTAAAGCAATTTCGCGAAAGAGTCCGCATATACCGTCATATGGGAACTCAGGGCGAATAAAATCAATTTTTCCGTTGTTTATTGCAAGGTCTACTGCAAGACCGGTCTGATGTTCGCTGCTTCCGGGAATGGCAACGAATTTTCGCGTAAAAATCTCTCCGTTCTCTTTCAGCGAGTCTGCATAAATATTCTGCTGTTCCTGCATTGTTCTGTATCCGCTCACCGGAATAATTTCACTCTTGCATCCCGATAAAGCCATAGCCTGCAAAAGCATTTTTGCAGCCTGACGTTCCATCAGAATGTGTTCGGCATATGGGTGCAACGGTGTCAGTTCATTCAACTGTAAATCATGTTTTATTGGATGGGTCGGATTGACCAGAATCAAATTCCCCTTCGAAATATCTGCCATACCAAGTTCAAGCTTTTTCATCGTTCCACCGCCAGCCTTATAAGTTCATCAATAATCTTTGAAAAACTCATGCCAACACCCTTCAGCATGTTTGGATAACGACTGTGGGATGTAAATCCCGGAATGGTATTGACTTCATTAAAGATAATTTCATTTTGTGGTGTCAGAAAAAGATCCACCCGCGCAAAACCCGTGCAGCCAAGAGTCCTGTATACAAGAACTGCTGTTTCTTTTATACGTTCCGAAGTATTGGAATCAATTCGGGCCGGCATATGGATTTTAGAAGTCTTGAGCGTATATTTTTCGGCATAATCAAAAAATCCCCGGGTAAGTTCAATTTCATCCACTTCCCCGACTGTAAGAACATCATTACCCATAATTGCACATCCTACTTCAAATCCGTCAACTGCTTCTTCTATAACCACTTTTCGGTCATGCAGAAAAGCAATGTCCAATGCATATTTCAGGTCACTTTGCCCCAATACCTTTGTGATACCGATGGACGATCCCGAATTGGCGGGTTTTACAAACAAAGGATATTTCAAATGAGCCGCCTGCTCAAATAATTCCTTATCGGATATATGCTTATATACAACTATTGATTTTGGCACACTCACACCTGCCAGGTTCACCAGCCTGTGTGCCACATCCTTGTCCATGCATAAAGCAGAGCTTAGCATACCGCATCCGACACAGGGGATGCCTGCCATCTCCAGCAAGCCCTGTACAGTACCGTCCTCTCCGTTTTTTCCATGCAGTACCGGGAAAACCACATCAACATGAATTGATTTAACACTGCTGCCATCCAACACAAGGATGCCATGAGCACTGCGGTCAGGCGATATAATGGCCTTAACGCAGGACGGATGTTTATGCCATGTATCATTTTTGATACAACTGGTATCACCGCTGTATTTCAGCCATTCTCCGTGACGGGTAATGCCGATTAAGATAACATTATACTTTTCAGAGTCAAGGTTTTCTATCACAGAGGCGGCAGATTGCAAGGAAACATCGTATTCAGCGGAATGGCCTCCGAATAGAATTGCAACTGTTTGCTTCATAAATTCACCCTTTTCATGACTGATTTAAGTAAAAATTGTGATTGCAGTTATCATGCTTTTCTTTCCAGCCTGCTGCTGGAAGAAAAGCATGATACCGAACCCTGAACAGAAGCAGAAAGTGTTATATAGGGGGGAGATAAAAAACCTGTCCGCTTCTGATATTATCTTAACAGAAACAGACAGGTCATTTTTTATTTTTGGCTTATCAAATTCTTAAGAAAAACTTATGAAGCGCTTATTTTTTTATTGAATCAGCATTCATTGAACTTTGAACCGGAAGTACAACCGTAAACGTGGTTCTTCCGCCATTGCTCCTGGCTGTGATTTTACCTCCATGAGCATTAACAATCTCCTTTGCAATTGCAAGGCCAAGCCCTGCTCCCCCTGTTCTGGAAGAACGTGAAGTATCAAGCCGGAAAAATCGCTCAAAAATTGCTTCCAGCTTTTCGGGAGGAATGGGATCGCCATAGTTTGAAAATTCAATTACCGTACTTTTATCACGTTCATAAGCCGTTATGTCAATCTCACTTCCTTCGTAGCTGTAAGCTATGGCATTTTTCAGGATGTTATTGAAAACACGGGAGAGCTTGTCTGCATCTCCCCAGGCAATCAAATTTTCCGGAGCGTGAACAATCGCCTTTTTATTTTGGGGTGCCAGCATCGGGTAAAACTCATCCGCCATTTGCTGCAGCATAAAGGTCAAATTGATTTTTCCCCTGTTCAGTACAATCGAACTTAAATTGAAACGGGTGATTTCAAACAGTTCATTTATGAGATGTTCCAGGCGAAATGCCTTCTCAAGGGTAATTTCAGTGTACTTTTTTCGTTGTTCCAAAGGCATATCATGTGCTTCGTTCAAAAGGCTCAGGTATCCGATCACCGACGAAAGCGGTGTTCTTATATCATGCGCCAGGTTTACAACCAGATCGTTCTTGCGCTGTTCGGCTTCTCTTGCCTCCCTCTCATTCCGCAATGCCGTCCTTTTTATTTGATTCATTCTGTCTTCAATATCCCTGAGTTCTTCCGGCAGCCTGATGTCTTCATCGTCCGGCTTTACCAGGGTCATGCTTGCCGCAGCAATATCCTCAATAAATCCTACCGTCTTTTTCCAGTATATATAAATTATAATCAGTACAATTAAAAACCACGCACCAGGTACGATAATACTTTCATAACTCTTCAGGGTCTTTAAAAAAAAGTATAATACCGACTGCTTCCAGTTAATCCTGTAACCAATATTATATGCAACAACAACCGCGATCACATACAGAACAGATACTATAAACACGGTTATGGCGCACCGGAAGATAATCTTCCTTGCCAGTTTGGAACTAAACTTTTTGTCATTCAATTTTATAGCCAACCCCCCAAACTGTTTTAATATATTTAGGGTTTTCGGCGCTGTCGTTCATTTTTTCTCTCAGATGCCTTATATGGACCATCACCGTGTTGTTGCTGCCGGTGTAATACTTTTCGCCCCACACCTGCTGGAACAGCTCTTCCGAGCTTACAACACGGCCCCTGTTTGATGCCAGAATCCATAGAATCGAAAACTCTCTTGGCGTAAGTGACAGAGGTTTTTCATTCAGCGTGCATTCGTGCCTGTCCTTGTCCAGGACCAACCCTGAAAACGCTATAACATTATCCTCCTGCACCTGGTTATTTGTATTATATTTCTTATATCTTCTCAGTTGTGCCTTTACACGGGCAACCAGCTCAAGAGGCCGGAATGGTTTTGTTATGTAATCATCCGCACCTAACGTCAGCCCGGTGATTTTGTCAATCTCTTCATCCTTTGCAGTTAGCATTATTATAGGGAAATTATTGTTTTCCCTGATTTGCCGGCATATTGAAAAACCGTTTATATCGGGAAGCATTACATCCAGTATCGCCAAATCAATTTTTTCGTCTTCAACACATTTCAGCCCATCATGTCCGTTATAAAATTTAAAAACATTATAGTTTTCATTTTTTAAATAAACTTCAATCAAATCGGCTATGGGCTGTTCATCATCAACTACCAGAATATTCTCTGCCATGCCTGTTCAACCCCTTTTCCAAATCTCAACAAAAAAAAGTACCAACATCGAAAGGTAATGAATTTTGCTGTTGCTCTAATTATATCAAAAATTAAAAATTTTCCTCATTCAAATTTGCAGGGGTTTAATTAAAATTAAAATTTGAGCAATAATAATCATGTGAAGTTAAAAGCTCAGGCATTATATGGCATAAAATGTAAACAATTTATATTTTTACTAAATTGCCTTGACAAAAAAATTAATGTGTGTAATATATATTAGTAGCACTCAAAATTGCTGAGTGCTGATAAATCGTTTTAATATTCCTTTTATTTTTTATGATATGTATATTCATAACGTTTTTACGTTATTAATATTGTATCTTAAAATTAAAAGGGATTTTAAAACGCTTTTTGACAATGGAGTATTAAAACGCTGTATCCAAAAAGAATTTATGAAAGGTAAGGTGAATCAGTTACAGTAAAAAATTCATAATAACAATAAAATAAGGGAGGTTTACATATGAAGGCATTATTTTTAGCAGGTGGTTTTGGTACTCGTTTAAAGCCTATCACAAATGACTTGCCTAAACCAATGGTGCCGATTATGGGCAAGCCTCTTCTTGAAAGAAATATTGAAAACCTGAAAAGGTTTGGCATTAATGAAATTGTATTAAGCACATGTTACAAGCCCAGCAAAATCCGGAAATATTTCGGTGGCGGAAGCAGGTTGGGAGTTAAAATAAGCTATATATGTGAAGACAAACCTTTAGGCACCGCCGGTGCTATTAAAAATGCAGAAAAGTTTTTAGATGATACTTTTATAGTTTTCAATGCGGATATTTTAAGTGATTTTGACATTTCTGAAATGTTAAGCTTCCACAGGAAAAAGGGAGCACTGGCAACAATAGCGGTAACACAGGTTGATAACCCTTCGGCATACGGGGTTATAGAGCATGACAAGGATGGCTATATTACCGCATTCAAGGAAAAACCCAAACCTTCTGAAACCAGCTCAAACTTGATAAACGCAGGTATATATATTTTTGAACCCGAGCTGTTAAGTGAAATCCCGGCGGGAAAGGCAGTTTCCATTGAGCGGGAAACTTATCCCACACTGCTTCATAAGGGGTACAAAATGGCAGTTTACAGCCGTTGTTCCTATTGGCTTGATCTGGGTACGCCGGTTAAATACCTGAAAGCCCATAAGGATATTCTTAAAGGGTCTATAAAAATCAGCGAGCACGATTTTAACAAGAACGCACAATATATAAGCAAGACTGCAAAAATAAGCCGTAATGCAAAAATAAAAGAGCCCGTATATATTGGGGATAATGTTGAAATTTCATCATTTGCCAATATTGGTCCTAATACCGTTTTATTCAGCAACTCAACAGTCGGCACTGATGCAAAAGTCGTGGAAAGCATAGTCTGGGATAATTCCCATGTTGAAGGCGGGGCTTCTGTTGTAAACTCCGTGGTATTGTCCAACTGCAGGGTTGATAAAGACAGCAGCAAGTACAATATTATTCTGGCAGACAACCTCAGCTATACAATGGCTGTATGAAACAGCAAACATACCTGGTACTGTATAAAGGGAGGCTTGAAAGATGGGAACTCGAAATATAGCGTTTTTAACCACGTATCCTCCAAGGGAATGCGGCCTTGCAACATTTACGCAGGATCTTGTCAGAGAGCTCGACAATATAAAACTTATAAACAAGCCTGTGGTCATTGCGGTAAGCAATGGCGAATACAGTTATGGCAGCAGGGTTTTAATGGAACTCTGCCAATACGACAGGGAAAGCTATGTAAAAACTGCAAAGGTTATAAATAACTCAGGCATAGAACTTCTCGTGATAGAACACGAATACGGTATATTCGGCGGAGAAGCCGGAGAATATATTCTGGACCTTATCAGCAACCTGCAAATCCCGTTTATCACAACGCTCCATACCGTTCTGCCCGAACCAACGGATAAACAAAAAGAAGTGTTAAAGCTCATTGGCGAGAAAAGCGCAAAAATTGTTACCATGGCAAGGAATACCATACCTGTTCTTGAAAGTATTTACGGTATACCGGCTTCAAAAACAGAAGTTATACATCACGGGGTGCCATACAGGATTGTTGAACCAAGGGAAAAGCTGAAAGAAAAACATGGCTTTGCAGGCCGGAGCGTTATCAGCACCTTTGGCCTGTTAAGCCCCGGCAAAGGACTGGAATACGGAATTGAGGCTATTGCTAAGGTGGCAATGAAACACAGGGATGTTTTATACCTTATCCTTGGCCAGACACACCCCGTAGTAAAAAAAGAATACGGAGAGTCCTACAGGGATAAGCTGGTCGGAATGGTTCATGAGCTTGGTTTAAATGATCATGTATTATTTGTAAACAAATATCTTACCAAAGATGAGATTATAACTTACCTTCAGATGTCGGACATTTATATGACACCATACCTTGGCAAGGATCAGGCAGTCAGCGGAACTCTTGCATATGCAGTGGGATATGGAAGGGTTGTTGTATCCACACCATACAGTTACGCAAAGGAAATGCTTGCAGATGGCAGGGGACTATTGGCAGAATTCAGGGATGCCGGTTCACTGGCCGAAAAGATACTTTATGTGCTTGATAATCCAAAGGCCAAAAGAGAAATGGAAAAACGCACCCGGAGTGTTGGCATGACAATGATGTGGAGTAATGTTGCCGACCAGTATGCAAAGCTCTTTATTGGCACACTGGAAAAAGAAGAATTTCAAAACAGCATGGTGGTTTGATGGATAAGGTTTCTTTCAGCACTATTTTGAAAGACGACCACATCTTCCGGCTTACTGACGATACCGGCATGCTTCAGCACTCGAGATTTTCAGTTCCTGACCCGGCTTTCGGTTATACGACCGACGATAACGCCAGGGCTTTAATCATGGCATTAATGCTTTATGAAAGATATCATAACAGGAAATACCTTGGACTTGTTTATAAATATTCCTCCTTCATCCTGAATGCTCAGAATAAAAACGGCAAATTCAGAAATTTTATGAGCTATGAAAGGAAATGGCTGGAGGAAGAAGGCTCGGAAGATTGTTTCGGCAGATGCATCTGGGCCATAGGTTTCGCTCTTTCAAGCAAATATACGCCACAGGGAGTCAAATATGGCCTTTTACATATTCTGAACAATGCAATGCCGCACATATCTTCCCTTAACTCACCCAGAGCAAAGGCATATTCCATTTTGGGGCTTACCCGGCTGGAAGATAAGCAGGCAGCAGTTCTTGTTTATGAGCTGGCCCGTTCGCTCTGCAATCAATATGAAATATACCGCGACCGAGACTGGAAATGGTTTGAGAATATTGTGTCATACTGCAACAGTATTCTCCCGTGGGCTCTGATATTGGCTTACAAGGCCGCCCGGGAAAAAAGATTCCTGGACACAGCCGAAGAGAGCCTGGACTTTATTGCAGGAATTACTTTCAGGCACGGGTACTTTAAACCGGTGGGCTGTAAAGGTTGGCTTTTAAAAGGAGGCAAACCTGCTGAATTTGATGAACAGGCCGTGGAGGCCTGTGAAACGGTTTTAACTTATATGGATGCTTATGACGTAACAGGCAATAGGGATTATTTGCAAAAGGCAGTTACATGCCATGCCTGGTACGAAGGTGTTAACTCCAAGGGTATCAGCCTGGTTGATAAAGAGAGTGGAGCCTGTTACGACGGCCTTACCGAGCAAGGGTTAAACCTGAATATGGGAGCTGAAAGCCTGATTTCATATGTTATATCCTACCTGAGGATATCGGCAGTTTATGCGACAGCAATGGAATACAGCAAATCAGACCTGGCAACGTGGAAAGCAAATAAATTTTTATAGATATAACAAATGGAAGGGGATGTTTTTATGAGTAACTTAATAATTGCAGAAGAACGGAAGGAAAACGGAAAGAAGGTCAGAAAGCTGGGGTATGTTCCAGGCATAATTTATGGGCCGGGTGTTGAACATAACCTGAATGTTCAATTCAACCGGAAAGAAATTAACAAATTCCTGAAAAATCACTCCACAGGGTCAAAAGCAAAGGTGAAAATAAACGGCAAAGAGCATCTTTGTGTAGTAAAAAGCATACAATACGGGCTAATAAATAAAGAACCTGTACATATTGATTTTTATGCTTCTTCTGAAAACAGCTCGGTTAAGGTATCAGTGCCTTTCAAGTTTGTCGGAAGAGAAAAACTTGCTGTAGACAGGCTTGTACTGAACATACTGCAGGACGAGATAGAAATCCAGGGCGCATTAAAGGATTTACCCGAAATTATTGAAGTTGATGTTTCTAAGATGGCAAACGGAAGTGAAATAACAATGGGCGATGTAACCCTGCCCGAAGGCGTTAAACTCCTGTCAAAAGAAGATGTGGTTGTGGCTAAGGCAGTCAGGGCAGAAGCTGAAACTGAAGAAACGGATGAAAACGCCGAAGTAAAGGAAACCGCATAGTTGCCTGTAAACTCGGGATGCCTGTGGAATTTCACCGGCATCCCTTTATTATGTTTATGCTGGTATAACAGCTTAATGTCCTGCTATCGCTTAATTGTTTTTAAGATACTCATAAACTTCCTTTGCATGGTCAATATTCCATTTGATAACTTCGTCATAGCCCAGTCCTTTTGCCTTTGTTGTCATTTCGTTCAGTAACTGGTTAAATTCTGCTTCGTCTTTCGCATACATCATTCTCCATGAATACTGTTTTATAACTGTAGCTACCTGGCCCTGCTTCTGCAGCAGTGCATCAGGCATAACCTCCGGAGCTTTCCCCATAAATACCGGCTTCTTTATCGAAATCATATTGTTTTTCACTAAATATTCCTTTGTTGTTAAAGCTCCCATAGCATTTCTCCAGTTCTTCACCAAAGTGTTTGCGCTCTCTTCGAGAACTGAGCTCCAAAGTCTGTAATCAAACGGCTCATTTGTTTCAGGATTTATTGCATTGCGGTGTACAAATTCGAAATTCATCTGGTTCTGACCATCCTGATATGTACCGCCACCATATTCCTGGGGAACATCCACCGGATTATTGGGAAGGGCTTGCTTTCCGAATTCTGTAAGTACCGGCCTTCCATCTTTCATGACCCATGTAAGGCCTTCGGGGCCGTTATAATTAGTCATAACCCCTTCGGGCGTATATAACCAGTTTATTAACTCCATCAAACGCTCAGGGTGTTCAGCCTTTGCGCCTATACTTATTATCCTGCTTCCTCCGCGTTCATCAAAACCATAGGATATTATTTTCTGGCCCTTTATAGGTACATACCTGAACCCCTTACCCTCATTCACACGTTCGAGAGTATTATATACATTGCAGGCCCATGGGAATAAAGAGAATAATATTGCGCCGTCCTGGAACTTTCTTACAACATCATCATATTTCTGGGATATTGAGTCGGGATCCAAAAGTCCCATTTGATTAGCTTTATAAAACAGTCTTAATGTCCTTATATACCAGCCGTCGGGATCCAATGCTCCCTGGCAGTCCCCGTCATCGGGGGAATATAACAGGAATCCGGCATTATTGAAGCCATCCCCTTCATCATATCCAAACAATGCAGCAAAAGCCTTGACATACATAACCATGTTTCCGTCCCAGTCCGACCAGATACTGAAACCATAGGTGGGCATTCCCGAGTCCGAAGTGGGTTCTATTTCCTGCATCTGTTTAAGCACATGAAGCAAATCTTCGGGTGATTCTATCTCGGGCATTCCTATTTTTTCATACAGATCCCAGCGCATTTCGGAATGGTACGTCATATCCTCTCCCTCTGACGGGCCTTCGGGCATGTTTGCAACTGAATGGCCTATTCCATATACACTTTTGCCATTACCAAAGCTAATCTTGTTTTTTTCTATTGCTTTTGAATAATTTTCAACAATATACTTCCCATATGTGTCCAAAAGCCCATTTTCGGTCCAGTCTAACAGGGCATTGGCTTTAAGCGCATCCAGCCACTTATTGTCCGAGTCGCTTCCAAATATCACAATATCACCCAAATCGCCCGATGCCATCATTGTAGCAAATTTTGTGTCCCCTCCTTCAACGTTTGACGCAATCATATTCATTTCAATATTAAACTTGTCCTTAACCACCTTCGCAAACCAGCCTGTTTGTTCTCCTGCTTTGTTGCCAAGCATTGTAAATACATCTATCTTATACAGTTCTTTCCCGGCTGGCTGGGTTGTTTCATGCGAGACGGCCTGCTGAGTCGGTGCAGGAGTATCTGTGTTATTTCCCGTGTATGCAGTATTGCATGCGGTCATACTCAGTATAATAACAATCGCCATTAATGCTGCAAAAATACGCTTAACCTTCATTTTTTTACCTCCTTATGACTTTTATAAATACGGCGGGTAAAAATCCCCGCTCGATAAACCGTTCACAAAGCGGAAAATCTCGCTGCTGTTTTGTTAGGTATTTATGGCTTTATCCCTTTATAGCACCAATCATTATTCCCTTTACAAAATAGCGCTGGAAATACGGATAAACCAAAAGTATCGGAGCTACAACAATCATTGAAACAGTCATCCTCACCGAAGTAGGAGTCTGCATATTCTGAAGATTCGTACTAACCGGGCCCTGGGAACTTTTAATTATTGATGCAATGGCTGTTGCTTCATTTAAATACCTGTAAAGCACAAACTGTAATGTATAATATTTTGAATCGGTCATCAGGAACAACGTATCGGTAAAGGAATTCCACTGGTTTACTGCAGAAAACACTGCTACCGTTGCCAGAATCGGTGTAATCAATGGCAGAATAATTCTGAAAAATACAACCAAATAACCCGCTCCGTCAAGCTGTGCCGATTCCTGCAGTGAATTGGGTATGGACTCAATGTAAGTTTTTATCAATATTATATAGAACGGCTGTACAATATACGGCAGTACGTATGCAAGAAAATTGTTCGTAAGTCCCAGATTCATCATGGTTATAAACCACGGAAGAATTCCGGCGTTAAAATACATTGTTATTACTACGAAGCGATACCAGAATTTTCTTCCCCACATTTCCTTTTTTGTAAAAAGAAAACCCAAAAAGGCAGAGGCAAAAACCGTCAGAAATGTGCCTGCAATGGTTCTGGCAAGCGAAACCAGCGCAGCATTCGGAAGCCCTTTCAGTTTCAACACCTGGATATAGTTGCTGAAATGAATTCCTTTCGGGTAAAAGGTGATAAGGCCCAACCCCGTCAGTTCATTGCTGCTTATTGTGTTTATAAACAAATAGTAAAAAGGGAAAAAACAAATTAACGTGTAAATTAAGAACACAGAGTAGTTTACTGCATTAAATATTTTATCCTGCCTGCTGCTGTTCCTTCTTTTCATGTTTCCCTCCCATACATATATATTCACAGTATGGTTTCTCCGCGGACAACCTTTGACAAACCATTTGCAATCATAAGTAAAAATACACTTACCAGCGACTTCAGAGCGCTTACCGCCGTGGCAAAAGAAAAGCTTGTTCCGATCATGCCTATGTTGTATACATACAGATCCAAAACTTCGATATATTCTTTATTTATTGCATTCTGAAATACATAGTACTGTTCCATTCCGTTATTTATGAAATTTGCTA
Organism: Thermoclostridium sp.; assembly: GCA_036562185.1. GTDB lineage: Bacteria > Bacillota > Clostridia > DSM-8532 > DSM-8532 > Thermoclostridium. The sequence continues at coordinate 7,319 of DATCKN010000050.1, read as the reverse complement.
TCTGCAGAAGAAGCAGTACAAAATAAGTTGGCATTATTCCGGGGACTGTAATATGCCAAATCATACTGAGCCTGCCGGCGCCATCCACTCTTGCTGCTTCATATAGTTCAGGATCTATACTTGTAATGGCAGCCAAATACATAATTGCATTCCAGCCGAGACCTTTCCATGTGCTCCATAAAATCATTGTCAGCCAAACATGTTTATTGGATGCAAGGAAATTAATACCCCGTTCAATAAACCCAAGCTGAATCAGAATACGGTTAACAAAGCCTATGTTTGTCGAGAATAAGGCAAAAGCAAAGGAATAAACCAATACCCAGCTTATAAAGTTAGGCAGCGTGGTCAGTACCTGGACGGTTTTCTTAAACCAACTTGATTTTATTTCCGACAGAAATACTGCAAAAATTACAGGCAGAACCGAGGTAATTATGCCAAGAGTGCTCATTGCAAAGGTATTCCTTAAAACCCTTAATACTTCTGCGGTTTGCGTCGGATTGGATACTATTGACGTGAACCAGTAAAGTCCGACAAACTCGTTCTCCCTTAAAGGTATCCCCGGCCTGTAATTATAAAATGCATAAAGCCACCCGTGCAGCGGCAGGTAGGAAAACAGGAATGTCAAAACCAAAAAAGGCAGTGCCATAAGAAATAATCGGTATTTGTCCTTAATTACCATCTTGCTTTTATATTTAATTTGCATTGTTACAGCCTCCGTGCAAATGGTTAAGCAAATAAGGAAAATGCCTGGCTTAGGGTACTTTTAATAAGGAACCAACGTTCTACAAACATTTTATTATTAAACTCCGGTAATTTATATATCAATAATCAACAATTGTTATAAAAATCAACAGACTTTACGATTCCGGACTAAAAGGCTCAAATTTCGTGGTAAATTTAAAGCAGCATGAATATTTCGGGATTATCCGGCATTATTTTTTTGAAATTCTCCGGGGGCTATACCAAAAGTGTTCTTAAACACAGCGCAAAAATATGATGTATTTTGAAAGCCAACGCTGGCTGCAACATGCGCTACTTTGTTTTTTGGGGATTTTAACAGCTCTTTTGCCTTCTCCATTCTATATTCGGTTAAATACTCATTGAACCGCTTCCCGGTATGATTTTTGAAAATGCTTCCTAAATAATTGGGCGAGAGAAATACTTCGTTTGCTATGGTTTTTATACTTAGCGGCTCCATGAATCGCCCTTCAATAATGGCTATTACCTTCTTTACGATCTGCTGGTCATAACTCAGCCTGTTTTTGTAAACGGCTAAAACGTTTTTAAAAAAAGTACACATTTTATTTTTTAAATCCTCAACGGTACCTTCATTCCACATATTTTTATAAAGGCAGTTTTCGGTAAAGCCGTTATGAATGGTGTATATAAAAATATAAATGTCATTTACAATGTTTTTTATAAAATTAATTATAAAATCTTTACCGGCACCACGGGCTCCACAAACAAAATCAAACAATTCATCCAGCAGTCCCCATAACCTGTTTTCATCCAATGCATTTACCGCATGTATCAGCTGCTTTGAGAAGTAATCTCCGTAAACCAGAAATTCACTGGCTCTCTCCATAAAATTTTCCTGCAGTTTACGTACTTCATTGTAAAAATGCAGGTGATAATAATTCCAGAATATTTGCTGTTCAACTGCCTCTCTCGCCTGGTTATGGGAAACATACAGTTCTAAAGGATTTGCCGGTTCTCCAACGCCAATAACAACATTATCGGCATACTTTCCACGAACATTGGCAATGAAAACATTAAGCGTTTCAGCTTTGGAATTATCCCCCTCGCAGCATATGATTACTTCATGTTCCTTCCGGTTTTCGGCTATAAACAGGCAATTATTCAATAAAGATTCTTTATTGGAAAACTCCAAAACGTTTTTCAGTTCATCCGAAGGGTTATTATTCAGGCTGCCCGTAATTTTGACAAGGATTATCGAATACATGCTCCCAGGTTTTACACGGATATTAAATTCATGGAGCTTTTTATGCAAATCTTCTTCCTTAACCAGTCCCGAAATCCATTCGTATATAAAATTCGTCCTGGCTGCCTTTTTACTTTCATTCAGCTGGCTGACCATCCATTTTTCCCAACTTGCCTTTTCCTTTTCTTTATTACATAGCGAAACTACCTTCTCAATTACCGGAATAAGGTCATCCTCGTCAAAAGGCTTCAGAATATATGCATTTGCGCTGAAGTTGATGGCTTCCTTTGCATATTTAAAATCGTCATGCCCGGTCAGGATAATTATTTTTGTGTCGGGCATCAGCTCTTTTATTTTTTTGGACATTTCAATTCCATCCATACCCGGCATTTTAATGTCGGTTAAAACAATATCCGGCTTTAGCCTTAAAGCTTCCCCGTATCCTTCCTCTCCGTCACGGGCGGTACCGGCTATTTCAATACCAAAACCGTTCCAGTCGAGGAACTCTACCAGGCCTTCCCTTTCCCACTTTTCGTCCTCAACAATCAAAAGCCGAAGCAACAGCTTCACCCCCGGTTAAAGCTTAATATCTTTATTAACTTCAATTGAAACAGTGGTTCCAATTCCAGGCTTGCTGAATATATTCATTGAAAAATTGTCGCCATAATATGCCTTAAGGCGCTGCATTATATTCTTAATTGCGTATCCGCTGCCCTTTGAACGTTCTACCATGCCCGTCCCGACCCTGCTTAAAGTTTTACCGTTCATCCCAACACCGTCATCTATTACTTTAAAACAGAGCCTGTCTCCCGATAAATGAACACAAATTATTATTGTGCCGTGATACCGTTTAGGTTCTATACCATGATTCAGCGCATTTTCCACTATAGGCTGCAGAATATTTTTTACAATACTATACTTGTATACCCTTTCATCTATTTTGTACACAACGTCGAACAAGTCATCAAATCTGATTTTCTGGATCTCAAGATATGATTTTACCATTTCCACTTCTTCTTCAACACTTATCACAGTACCTCCCTTGCTTAATACCAGCCTGTAGAATTTAGCAAGGGAGTTGGAGATCCTGACTACACCGGGGGCCTTTTCCTTTCTTGCTACCCATGATATTGTAGCCAGGGTGTTATACAGGAAGTGCGGGTTAATCTGCGCTTCCAGGGCCTTTAACTCTGCTTCCCGTTCAATAAGCTGAATCTTGTAAACAGTTTCGACCAGCTCATAAATCCTCTGTGTCATATGGTTAAAGTTCATTGCCAGCACCCCGAATTCATCCATTGACTTTACCGGAACAGAAACATTAAGATTATCATCCCTTACATTCTTCATTGCGCTGACAAGTCTTTTTACTCTTCTTAGCAGCATGTTTGTAGTAAAATATATAATTAAACCGAGAAGAATTGAGCATGCAGTCAGAACCATAATAATATCCTTAAGGTATTTCCTGATTTCACTGTTGAAATTTTCTACGGGAAAAATGCCAACAATTGCACAGTTTATCTGCTCCACCGGTATTGTAATGATTATTGACTCTGTATCATTTACCTTATCAATCTTTCTGTTTTGGGTATTCACACTGAAATCTTTCAGCCCGATTTCAGAAACATTGGCAAGAAAATATTCCGGAATGTTATTTGACACAATTTTATAATTATTGTCCACTATAAAAACATTTCCCATTTCTTCTACAAGAGGTTCCCTCAGCATACTGAACAAAACTTCTTCCTTGACCTCTATTTCCAGCATGCCAAGGTATTTTTTCCTCTGTGAAAAAAGTTCCCTGTTATATGAAAATACCTGTGTTTTGTCGGCGGTATTACGAAAGACATGGGTTTTTGCCGGATGTGAGCTTACCCAGCCTTTTTGCCGGGGTTTATCATTAATCATTTCCATAAACCGTACACTTGCTTTAGATTCGGTAACACTGTAATAATTGTTTAACATTTCACTGATAATAATATTATCAAGGTAGATGCGAATGGAATATATGCTGCCGTTCTGAATAAGAATGTTTTCTATCAGAGGGGAATAACTGAACTGGTACTGTTCAACCTTTTCATCCGGATCGGTGTATTCATACTCAAGGAAATTCATGAAATCTGTGTTCAAAGCAATTATTGCAGAAATATTTTCAATTACCTTTTCATTCTGAAGTATGCTGGCCTTGGTTTGCAGCAGGTACTGCTCCATAACCAGGGATGTTTGAGCAATTGTTGATTCCGATACCTGGTAATATAAGTAGAAGCCTGTGAGTATGATTGGCAGAATAAGTATGGAGAAATATGCAAAAACAAATTTCCAACTTACACTGAGATTTGAAATATACCGAATCAGCTTTTTCACGGTTTACTCCCCTTATACAGCCCAGGTTGTAGAAAAAATATCAATTTTAATAATATTTTCCTATAATGCTCATTGAATGTCAACTTTCCTGTTTTACCCGGTTAAACAACAATGCCGGGCTAACCTATCTGATGTTTAGTCCGGCATTGATTTACCACTCTATGGGGTACTGTTCGGTTAATTTCAGGTGGTACAATTAAAAAATGGGGATAACCGCACCTTCGTATGTATCATTGATAAACTTTTTTACTTCTTCGCTTTGGAGCGCTTCTACCAATGCTTTTATAGCTTTATTGTTTTCATTTCCTTCTTTTACAACCAATATGTTGGCATATGTTTGGGCTGCTTCTGATTCCTTGTCTTCAACAGCCAATGCATCTTTGCTTACGTTTAATCCTGCTTCAATAGCGTAGTTACCGTTAATTACCGCCAGATCAACATCTTCCAATGCACGGGCAAGCTGAGCTGCTTCCAGTTCCTTAATTACAAGGTTTTTAGGATTGGACTCGATGTCAAGAACCGTGGCAGTAAAGTCGACCCCTTCCTTTAACTTAATTAACCCCTGGGCTTCCAAAAGCATTAGTGCTCTTGCTTCATTGGTACCGTCATTCGGCACTGCTATGGTTGCTCCGTCAGGAAGCTGGTCAAGAGACTTTGTTTTTCCCGGATAAATGCCAAAGGGCTCATAATGAATTGCTGCAACAGAGACAAGTTTTGTACCTCTTTCCTCATTAAAATTCTTCAGATACGGGAGGTGCTGAAAATAGTTCGCATCAAGCTCGCCGGTATCTGTAGCTATGTTAGGAAGAACATAGTCATTGTATTCCACAATTTCAAGCGTGTATCCTTTTTTAGCGAGTATTTCCTTGGCAACTTCAAGGATTTCGGCATGAGGTGTAATACTTGCCCCTACTTTTATTTTGCTGTTTTCTGTCTTACCGCAGCCCGTAAGTAAAACAGCAAAAATTGTAACGGTAACTAAAACAGTTAGAATTTTTTTCATAGTAAAATCCTCCTTTTATATATTAGAATTTTTTTTACCTTATCCGTTTATCAGTGCGCCTTGCAATTCTCATCCCAATCTCCTGGAATATCTGCACAATGATTACAAGCAGTATTACAGTAACTGCCATTACGTCTCTCTGGTAGCGGTAGTAACCGTAATTAACCGCTATTGTGCCAAGGCCTCCTCCTCCGACAAATCCGGCCATTGCAGAATGACCGAGTATTGTTGTAATAGCTATTGCAGCGCCTAATATAAGTGAAGGCTTGGCTTCGGGGATAAGAACCTTGTATATTATTTGAAAGGTTGAGCTTCCCATTGACTGTGCCGCTTCTATAACACCACTGTCAACTTCTTTCAGGGAAGATTCAACCATTCTTGCAACAAAGGGTGAGGCAGCAACAACGAGGGGAACAATTGTTGCGGTAGATCCTATGGTTGTTCCTACAATTGCCCTGGTAAGAGGCAAAATGAAAACCAATAATATCAGAAATGGAACCGACCTTAAAAAGTTTATTATAAAACCCAGCAGTTTATTAACAAAGGGTATCGGGTACACACCGTTTTTATCGGTAATGCATAGCAGTACACCGAGCGGCAGGCCGAAAGCATATGCCAATGCAGTAGAAACAACTGTCATGTATAGTGTTTCTAAAATACCCTTACCGAGTAATTCCAACATTCCCTGATCAAACATTTATCTCTTCCTCCTTATAGAAAATTCCCTTTTCATCGAGATAGGCCAATATCCTCTTTATCGATATATCATCATCAGGAAGCTGCAGCAGCATTTCACCGTAGGCCCTGCCCTCTATGCTTTTTGTGTTTGCATATAAAATATTTACAACAGCTCTGCATTCAAGTGTCATGTTTGAAATAATGGGTTCAAAGGCTGAATTGCCGTCAAAGACTATGCGCAGACATCGTTTTCCGGTCATATGACTTATTTCATGCCCCTTGGGCAAAATTAACTGTTTTGCGGTTTCTGAACGAGGTCTCAGGAAAACTTCCCTAACTTCACCGGTTTCAACAATACTACCCCCGTTAATTACCGCCACGCGATGGCATATCTGTTCAATAACTTCCATTTCATGGGTTATAATCAGAATCGTAACACCCATAGTACGGTTAATGTTTTGCAGCAACTCCAAAATGGAACGGGTTGTGTTTGGGTCAAGCGCACTTGTGATCTCATCACAAAGTAAAACCTTTGGTTCTGTCGCCAATGCCCTTGCTATTGCCACCCTTTGTTTCTGGCCTCCGGACAACTGGGACGGATAAGCATTCAGTTTATCTGACAGGCCGACCAGTTCCAGAAGTTCTTCGGCTCTCTTTCTTGCCTCCTCTTTCGGAACCTTGGCTATTTCCAGCGGATAACATACATTTTTTAAAGCAGTCCGTTGCTGTAAAAGGTTAAAGCTTTGAAAAACCATACTCATGGATTGTCTTACTTTAAGCAGCTCCTTTGGGCTTAAATCTCCCATGCGCATTCCGTCAAAAATGACTTCACCCGATGTCGGCTTTTCCAGAAGGTTAATACATCGGACGAGTGTGCTTTTTCCCGCGCCGCTTAATCCGATAATTCCAAAGATTTCTCCCTTTTGGATGTCCAGATTGATATTTTTCAGCACCTCAATGGTACCTTCGCTGGTTTCAAAAGTTTTACATAAATTTCGCAGACTTATCAATTATGTTCCCCCTCAAAATTTAATTGCCATAAAAATTCGCCGGCTTTATAGCAAAAAAGTAGGAAGCTTTCTGCTTCCTACTTTTTTAATTATATCTATAAAACTTTTATATGTACTACCGTATTATAGATAGGAGCAGAAAGCAATATGAGAACAGCACAACATAGACATGCACATACACATGTACATGTTGGATACGCACATAGTAAAAACCTTGTTATTAAGTGCTGTCATCCCGTTTCTCATAGTGCAACTCCTTCTTAGAGATTAAAAACTGGTTAGTGAGATAATATAACAGTTTTTCATATATGTCAATAGGGTTTTA
>DATCKN010000128.1:0-20207 GCA_036562185.1 Thermoclostridium sp. | reverse complement strand
CTAATAAATTAATACAAATGTAAAATATGGAATTTAATTCTTAGTTTTATAATATAAAATGTTTTGTGCCACATGTCAATTATTTGAAACGGAGTATTTATAGTTAACTGCTGGAGCAGAAAGTTCTCAGTGTTATTGCCTGTATTTCCCGAAAAGTATAATATAGTAATATATAAATTTAAGTTTTCAAAAAGCAGGAGAATCTCTGTTGCTTTTTGGAGGAGGTTGCACAATGAGCAAATTTGATCAGGGAAAAAACTGGGTGGTTGTGCCGCCTGAATCTGTCGGGATACCTTCAAAGGCGGTATTAAACTTTATTGACGAACTGGAATCTGAAGAACTCTGCATGCATGGATTTATTATGATAAAGGACGGAAAGGTTTTTGCCGAAGGGTATTATGCGCCTTTCCATGCCGATTTTCCCCATAGGATGTTCTCAATATCTAAAAGCTACACTTCAGTTGCTATCGGGCTGCTCCAGGAAGAGGGGAAACTATCCATAGACGATAAGATATGCGATTATTTCCCGGACAAGCTTCCGGCCGTCGTACACCCTTTTATTGCTGCAACAACCATTCGGGATATGCTTAAAATGGCCTCGCCGCATAAATCCACTACATACAAGCTGATGGATTGTGACGACTGGGTTAAAACCTTTTTCCATGTTGAACCTGTCAGGTATCCCGGGACAAGCTTTGTTTACGACACTTCTGCTTCTCATGTTCTGGCGGCATTGGTGGAAAGGCTGAGCGGAATGCCCATTCTTGATTACCTTAAAGTAAAAGTTTTTGATAAACTGGGCTGCACAGGTGAATTCCGATGGCTGACAGATCCAATGGGTGTCAGCATGGGAGGTTCGGGGTTAATCTGTACTTTAAGGGATATGACAAGATTTGCCTTAATGTGCATGAATGACGGTGAATATAATGGACGGCAAATAGTTCCGAGGGAATATATCAGGGATGCAACATCCAAACAGATAAATACCCCCCTTCAGTACAGTATAGATGAACAGCAGGGATATGGCTATCAGTTCTGGAGATGCAGAAACAACGGATTTGCCATGTATGGCATGGGAGGCCAGCTTGCAATATGTCTTCCTGATTATAACTTTATCCTTACAACAATAGCCGATAACCAGGGAATACCGTATGGCATACATGGGATCTACACAGCCCTGTGGAACAACATTCTGCCTTATTTAAAAGAAAACAACTGCGTCACGGCTGATAACGCATCAGGCGAAGAACTGAAAGACAGGCTTTCAAAACTGGAAGTCAAAGCCGTTAAAGGTTCCAAAACATCACCTGTTGTAAATGACATTAAAGGCAAAAGTTATTTACTGGCGCCAAACCAGATGGGAATTACCGAATGCCGGCTGGATTTTACAAATGAGAATGAAGGAGTATTTTACTACACGAATGAAACCGGGGACCACGAAATTCCTTTTGGGATCGGACACAATAAACAGCATATTTATCCTGATATAAACCTGATGAGTATATCTTCTGCGGCCTGGGCGGATGATAAAATGCTCCACCTGCGCTCATACATAATTGACCAGCTGCCCGGGCATGTAAGCATGACGTTGACATTTATAAATAATACCATCACAATATCAATGAAAAAGATAGCAGAAGATGCCCTTCGCAGGTATGAAGGATTTGCATCGGGTGAGATAAAAGCTCGGTAATGTTTAGGATTTTGCCAGGTGGGTATATAATTATGCAAATGCTTTTTTAGTGTTACAGATAATAAAAGAAGGTTTAAGGATTAACAAAGTGCCAGAATATTCCGGAAAGGGTGAAAAGCAGTTGATAAGCAGTATAAAGGACTGTGCAACTTTGAATAACGGAGTAAAAATGCCGTGGCTTGGGTTAGGCGTATGGAAAGTGACAAAACCCGAGGATATTGATTTTGCCATAAAAACAGCTTTGAAAGCAGGGTACACCAGTATAGACACTGCAGATGTATATGGAAATGAGGAAGGTGTAGGAAAAGCCATTAAAGAGTCGGGGGTTCCACGTGAACAGCTCTTTATTACCACGAAGCTTGCCAACAGCATGCAAAGAAAAGGCTATGAGGCAACATTGAAGGCTTTTGAAACAAGCAGGAAAAAACTTGGCCTTGAATATATAGACCTGTTCCTGATTCATTGGCCTGTAAAGGATAAATATATTGACAGCTGGAAAGCAATGATAAAGCTTTATAAAGAAGGGCTTGTCCGGGCAATAGGAGTATCCAATTTCCTTATTCATCATCTGGAGGATATATTGAATGAAACAGATGTTGTACCCGCAGTCAATCAGATTGAGCTGCACCCGTGGCTAACCCAGAATGAACTGGTTGATTTCTGCAAAAAGAACAAAATCCAGGTTGAAGCTTATAGCCCACTGATGGGCGGACGCCTAAAGGAAGTTACCGAGATTGATGAAATTGCTGAAAAATATGGAAAGACTCCTGCGCAAATTGTTTTGCGGTGGCACCTGCAGAGAGAAGTTATTGTAATTCCGAAATCGGTCCATGAAGACAGGATCATTGAGAATTCACAGATATTTGATTTCAATCTGTCGGATGATGATATGGAAGCAATTAGCGCATTGAATCGCGATAAGCGTTTTCTTCCCGATCCAAACAATGTATATTTCTAATATGATTAGATGCAGGGATTGGATAATAACGGATAATATCTGTCATAGCCGTTTATTGTCCAATTCCTTCAGAGATCTTTCTATATTAAATTAATCCCGCATTTAACCTTTACTTATAATTTTTTGATATAATATATTTGCACAGTTGCTTACAATAAAAGGCACATCCCAAGTATTTCACTTTGAGTGATTATCATTTGAAACAGAGGTGAGGGAATTGGGATAAGCTTATTGTCAGTTGACTGGGATTATTTTGTTTTTACTGAAAATGAATACCAGGGCTCATACCTGGAAAATAAGAGAAGCCTTATTGATGAGTGGTATAAGCGGTACATAATTTCAAGAAAATCGGGAAGGGATATCAGGAAATCGTATAAGCTTTGCCCTGAGGTAAAGTCATTTTGGATAAAAATCAAAAAATATTTCAGATTTTCAGACAAAGTTAAAGTTTACGTTTCGGACTCTCATTCGCTTTCTTATAAAATTGCAAAAGAATGCAAGGCTAATTCTGTTTGCCTGTTTGACGCGCATTCGGATTTAGGGTATGGGGGGGCGGCATCTCTGAACTTTGAAGTGAACTGTGCCAACTGGCTGGGCAAGCTTTTAAAGGAGAATGCTATTGACAGCGCAATCATTTTTTACAGCCCGTATACAACAGAAAACCCTGGTTACTTCAAACAAATGAACATGCGTTATAATATCAGGTACGAAAGCCTGGACAGCCTGAAAAGCCGGACAGAAATATCTGCCATTCATATTTGCAGATCGGGAGCATGGGTACCGCCCTGGTTCGACGATGATTTTTTTAAATTCGTGGATGAGCTGAACATGCCATATGAAAAGGCTGAACTGATGGAAAGAAAATGGGATCCTGAAAATATGAGTCTTGCAGATGAAATAAATTATCTGCTTGCGTGAATGTAATTCCTGTTTCCGTGTATTCTTCCGTAGCAGAGCCCGGTGTTCTGTATTATTGTAATGCCAAAAAGACATAATATCTAATGTATATTCGATATTAAAGGAGATTTACTGATGAACCCATGGCTGTTCAGCTTTCTGGCAAGTGTTCTTCTTTTTATACTTTTGGCTGATTGGAAACAGGTAAACATTAATTTATATGGAGGAATACTTTCGGCCGTTTTTATACAGGCCGAAACCATTCTTGCTGCAAACCTTGGGCTGTTTGAATATAATCTCGTTTCATTAAACATGCCCGATATATTTTTAGTCTCAAATCCGGTAAACATATTTCTCACAGGGATTGCGTTCAGCATGGGAATTTTAATAGTTCAGTTTTATCCTCGAAAAATGGGTTATCAGTTGCTGAGTGCACTGGTATGGACGTTATTTTTAACCGGCTTTAATTTCTTATTGGACACGTTTGGTCTGGTTAATTATCTGAGATTTAAACCCTATTTTGTTGTCCGGCAGCTTCTGCTGTTCCTGTTCCTGGCATGGATAAAAAACAATTTTGTTTTTCAGGCACGATTTACAAGGAGATAAACATGGCAAACGATATACTATTGAATAAATGGTTTTTTACATTTATTACGGGCTGGGTTGTATTTTTAATTCTTGTTGACCGGAAAACACTCAATAAAAACATATGGGGCGGAATTATATGCTGTTTGCTGGAATTGTGGGAGGACTCACTGGCTTATTTAATGGGAATGTATTTCTTTAAGGAAATGGGAATAGAGATATTAAATGTCTCAGCTTTCTTTACTTTTGGCATCACTCTTACAATGGGCATCCTGTTTATGCAGTTCATTCCCGGAAACCCGGTGCTGCAAATCATTCATTTATTAGCCTTTAACATTGGGTTTACGGTTTTTGAAGCCCTGGTAAAATATGCAGGCATCCTTGAAACACCGCACTGGAGTTTAACGGCAAGTTTCCTTAACAGTATACTCATTTTTGGCGGAATTCTGTGGTTCAATGACTATCTCAATTACAAAACAGGCAGGCAAAGGTGATGGTATGTGGAAATTTTATATTCTGATAATTCTTGAAGGGATAGGCATTTATATCTGGTGCAGGGTTATACGGTGGCTGGATGGAAGAGTCAGCAGGAGGCATTAGAAATTACTTTCCAATGCCTCAGGACTTTATTCTGTTTTGATAAAATCCGTTATTTCATTATTCCTTAGAAATTCAACAAATTCCAGAGAGTTCACCGGAGCCTCGTTAATAATGATGCCACCACGGGCAGTGTCCTGCATCTGATGAAAGTCAGAACCCGAAAGCATTTTAAGGTTGTTCTTTACTGCATAGTCATAAGCCAGATGATTATTGGAAACCTGCCTTGGATTTCCGTTGAATATTTCAATACCGTATATGTATTCAGGAGATGTAGGTATCATATTTACCCTGAACGGATGAGCCTGGTAGACAAGCATTGGTGTGTTTTCAACAAGCTTTTTGAAACTTCTGATATTCATTTCATACAACTTCGGATTTTTATACAGGAAATCGGGACTGAAACCATAAACAAGATATTCATTGCTGTTTTCTGTAAACCTTAATTCAATTCCGAGAAGCACGTTAAGCCCCGTTCTTTTGCCTTCATCCAATGCTGTATAATAACCTGACAGGAACTTGTCCATCTTTTTGCTCCAGTCATCATACGGTAATTTAACAAAAAAATCTTCGTAATAGTGATCTGTTATGACTACGCCGCTGTAACCTGCTTTTTTATATAAATGAACAAGGGTTTTGGCGTCAACTTTTCCGCAGGGGCTTGTTTCCGAGGTGTGAACATGTGTGTCATATTTATAGTAATTCATAAAACCTCCATAAAAGCTTTGTAGTACTCTCAAAAGAGTCAAGGATTAGCTTACGTTATGATAATAATCCAAAAAACTGTGAAAAGCAATACGCGAGCGTTCTTTGATTCTGACGGTAAAATCAATGCCCATTTGTTTTTTTTTAGCAGGCTATTTGCTAACTGTTTTTCTTAATCTGGTTTTTAATGCTTCAATGAAACATACAGTTGATTGCAGAATGAACACGGCGAGTATAATTATCAAAATATCAAAGGTGTAATTAAACAGGAAAAGCTGTTTTGCCGTGTCGGCTTTTCCATTGCCCAGGTATGGCATTGGAAACTGAAAAATACCTGTCGCAGCAATAAACCATATAAGTTCAATTTTGAGCCTGCCGGATATTTTCGCTTTTAAATATTTTTTTATTGTGATTATAAGGATAATGATGTAGAAAGAAATAATAAACCACAACCTTTTAGGCAAATACCTGTTCCTCAAATCAGACCAGAAGGTAAACCTGTGAAACAGGTATGTATATTCTTCAACATCTGTTTTCTTGTATTTCCCGAGGAATGTTGCAGTATGAAAGCTTTGTGAGGCTGTATATTCCATGCCTTTAATCAGCCTTTCCGGGTTTTGCAGGTAAAACATGATGATTTTGAAATAACTTATTTTGTTATTAAATTCTTCCAACGTGATATCAGACCATGGAATGTATTTTTCATATTGACTTTCAGGAAGGTAGGCATGTTTGCCGGCTTCCACCGCCATATCGGTTCTGAGGCCTAGCATCCGAAGATCCCTTTCAGGGTCGTCCGAATCGTTCAATATACCGTAAAATACCGAATTGTACTTGGTATCGACGCCGCATGTGCTGTTTACCTGGATATAAAAGCCCAATGTATAAAAAATGAGCAGAACAACGGGTATTAAAGCATTTTTCAGGAGCAAAACATTTTTAACTTTATATTTAAGCGAGAAAACCCTGACAAGCATAATTATAACAAGGGGAAGTGCCGTTATGCACTGTATCTTTGAGCCAAGTAAGAGAAAAGAAGCGATGGAAATAAACAGAAGGTCTTTGCCTTCTATTGAATCAATTTTATCTGCAATATTCAGAACCGATGCTATAAACAGTACAAGTCCGGTTATCATCATGGGTTCACCATACAGGCTGTTAAACCAGACGAGATAATTGCCGTCAAGCAGAATAAAAAGAGACAAAACAATCAGAAGGATATTTGCCTGTATACTGCCCGAACCATTCCATCTTATGCACAGCATCAAAGCAGTTACATACATAATTGCGTAAACAATTGCCAGTACCTCAGTGTTAAAAATATTACCGCCCGAAATTTTACACAGCAATTTGGCTGCTGCGATCGGGTAGATCATACTGGTTGTAGGAATAATGCCGGTAAATCTAAGAGGATTAACTGGGGTCATGATGTACTCTGATTTTACAAATTTAAAATAACGCACGTCCTGCTCTTCTTCGTAAATTTCTTTTTCACGAAGGCCGGTTACGCCCATGACGCGCTGGAAATCACCCTGATCCGCAACACCCGGTCTGGGAGGGATGAAAAGGACATGGAATACTATGAAAATCGAGCATACCAGAAAAGTCAAAAAACTGAATTTGGCGAAAAATTCTTTCATAACTGTTCAATCTTTCTCAAATAATATTTATAAACCTGATTAACTTAGCTCAACGTTTTGATAGTGCTGCTTTTATGTTGTACGTTGCTGTAAAATACTAAAGATTAAAAGGTTAGGAACGGTAATTTTCCAGGTGTATTTTAGTCTTTCAGCTAAGTTTTATTTTATGCAAAACAGATTCATTAATTTGTACAGGAAAGGTGGAAAAAAATGAATGCAAATGCTGAAATGCTGAACTTTATTTACCAGAACTCACAAATGGGAGTAAGGACCATTGAACAGCTTCTTGATATAGCTGAAGATGAGGAATTCAAGAAGCATTTGAAGGCGCAATATGATGAATATCAGGCCATCCATAATGAAGCCGGCTTGCTTTTAAACAAACATGGGTACGATGAAAAGGGAATTAACGCATTTGAAAAACTAAGGACATATCTCATGATAAACATGCAGACTCTTACCGACAAATCATCTTCGCATATTGCTGAAATGCTTATTATAGGAAGCAATATGGGGATTATTGATGCAGTTAAGAATTTAAAAAAGTACAAGGGAGTGGAGAAGGAAGTTACAGATCTTATGGAAAGGCTTTTAAAATTTGAAGAAAATAATGTTCAGCAACTAAAGAAATTTCTGTAAACTGCTTTCGTATTCCATTAAAGTTCATGCCTGCGGGAAAAAACGTGATAAGCAAAAAATAAGCAGGATGTACGAATCTACAACCTGTGTAATAAAATTGAAAATAATGGGTGATTGTATGGAAAATTATGGGGAAAACTAAAGGTTTATTTCCAGCAAATCAGCCGGTCCGGTTAAATAAATGTTATTTGTTCCTCTGTTCCATTCAATCAGAAATTCATTATCGCCCATAAATACATTTACCTTATCTGAAAGTATTCTATGAAGCATCATGGCTGTTACACCCGCAACGCAAGCAGCTTCCGCAGTGTATGAAGTTTCTCCTTTCTCACGGTGCCAAAGACGCGCTTTAACAGTTTCATTGTCAAGTACCTGAGTAAAAACAATACTTGCTCCTTTCGGAAACAGGCCATGCGCTCCAAGAGCTGAGCCTGTTTTCTGAACATCCACGCCGTCAATGCCATCGGTGAACACAACACCGTGAGGAGATCCCAACGACATCGCAGTGACTTTATAACACTCACCGTTAATCATGAATGGGTGGTTGATACAACAAGGTGTGGATTTGTGCTTTACCGGAATGAGATATGGAGTCATGACAGGTTTCCCCAGCGAAACAGTCTTATTGATTGCTGAATACATTTCTTCCCCTCCTTAAAAATAAACTATACTAAGCCTGCCTTGGCATATTGTCCGCGCCGTTCTTAAATCCCGCATTCTTTGCCCATGCAATTAAGGTGTTCTTTGCAAGGTTTCCTTTCGGCCACCCGGCACATGGTTTTTCAGTATACCGAAGGGGCTTTAACCCCGGGAGTATAAAAGAACATTGAATTTTCTTATACTCTGTGTTTATCATAGGTCGTTTAGATTCCAAGAAACCTTATGGAACATTTGCTTCAGCCTATCGTGCAAATTTAGTGCCGGTGCAAAAGCAAATGAAAAAGGCGCTCATCAGGTAATGCAAGCATTGCATTATCTAACGAACGCCTTTGTTCTTTCAATTTTATTATATGTTGGGACTGATTGCTTTGTCAATGGCCTGTTTATCTTCAGGCAACGGGACGGGCAGAGCCTGTTTTGTTTATTTTTAAGGCGATTTTGCGTATCGGTTTGATTTAAGCCATGAAAGCAAAAATGCAGCATCTTTGCTGTCATGGCTTAAGGTTACCTTGTTGCCACAAGAACACAGGATTGTACTGTTTCCAGGCCAAGTTTCTTTGCTAAATCAAGCACCTCATCATCATAAGTCCCGGGCTGGAACCAGATATATCTTATCCCGAGCCCGGAGGCCTCTTCAACAAAAGCCTTTGAACGTTTTGGAGAAACAACCATGTTAATAACATCCGGCAACTTCGGTAATGACTTTAAATCTTTATAGCATTGATCGCCTTCCACGGTGTCATACAAGGGATTTACGGCATAAACCTCGTACCCTAGCAGCCTGAGTTTTTTATAAATCATGTTGCCGTATTTTTCCGGATTCTGGTTGGCTCCAACAACTGCCCATACTTTTTTGCCAAGCATTAATTCTTCCAGCATAACTTAACTCCCATCCATATTTAAAATGCTATCCACATTTTACCCTACATACACATTTTTTAACGTATGAAATCAACTGCTTCAGTAAAAAGCCGAAGTTTTTGAATGTAAGTTCGGCAGCTCATATCAGTACAGCATGTTTCCTGCAATATACCTGAATGGCAATCCAGCAGAAAAGAAAAATTTTTATGCAATGCCGGAAACAGGCAACTTCATTTGCAGAAACCATGCTGTATCCCGCTATAATTATTCTTGCCCGGAGGAAAGAAATAGGATAAACTTATATTTAGCAGGATATGAAGTATTTTACAACCTGTGCGAGTGAAAAGAATAACGGGGTGATTGTATGGAAAAATGGTGGAAAGAGCGTGTATTCTACCAGATTTACCCACGTAGCTTTCAGGATACCAATGGTGACGGTGTTGGGGATATTCCCGGTATTATCAGTCGCCTTGATGAGTTAAAGGATTTAGGTATCGGAGCTGTATGGCTAAGCCCTGTGTATCCTTCTCCAAATGCCGATTTTGGATACGATATAAGCGATTACTGTGACATTAATCCCGAATACGGAACCATGGCCGACATGGAACGGCTGATTAACGAAGCCGGTAAGCGGGATATAAAAATTATAATGGATCTTGTTATTAATCACACTTCTGATGAACATCCGTGGTTTCAGCAAAGCAGGGACAAATCTAGCCCGTACCGCGACTATTATATCTGGAGGCCGGGAAAGAACGGGGGACCTCCTAATAACTGGACAAGCTTTTTCGCAGAAGACTGTTGGGAATATGATGAAAAAAGCGGCGAGTATTATCTTCACCTTTTTTCTAAAAAGCAGCCCGACTTAAATTATTATAATCCGAAAGTTCTGGAGGAAGTAAAAAATATTCTCAGATTCTGGCTTGACAAAGGAATTGCAGGTTTCAGATGCGATGTTATTAATCTTCTTTACAAGTCATCGCTGGAAGACGGTAAAAAGAAACTGGCTCTTACAGGAAGCGAATATTACATATCCCAGGAAGGAACTCACGAAATTCTCCGCACATTAAGGCGTGAAGTTTTTGATAAATATCATTGTTTTACCGTTGGTGAAACGGTTTTTGTAACACCCCGGATGGGGAAGGATTTATGCGATGAAAGCCGTAAAGAACTGGATGCAATCTTCTCTTTCGAGCATGTCGAAGTTGACCAGTTTTATGTAAAATGGTTCAAAAGAAAATTCCATGCAGGAAGGTTTGGCAAGGTGATTTCCCGGTGGCAGGATGCCCTTGAATGGAATGCGAATTACCTTGAAAACCACGATCAGCCAAGAAGTGTATCGCGGTTTGGCGATGACAAAAAATACTGGGCTGAGTCTGCAAAAATGCTGAGCGTTTTGCTTCTGACACTTAAAGGAACTCCGTTTATTTACCAGGGACAGGAAATCGGCATGACGAATTTTGATTTTACATCACTTGACCAGATAAAGGATGTTGAATCCCACAATGTTTACCGCTTGGCAAAGAAACTTCATTTCCCCGAAAAGATATGCTGGGACATGATTAAGAAAACAACGAGGGATAATGCGCGCACACCGATGCAGTGGAGTGACGAACCAAATGCCGGGTTTACAACCGGTACACCATGGCTTCCGGTTAATCCAAACTATACCCGTATTAATGTTAAGTCACAGATAAACAACCCCGATTCAGTCCGGAGTTTTTATAAAAAAATGATTGAATTGCGATCGCAGAGCGAAATACTGAAGTATGGCAATTTCGAGGCTATTGAAACCAGAAAATATCTTTTTGCATATAAACGTACATATAATGGGCAAAGCCTTGTTGTAGCCCTTAATTTTTCGCCGGGACAGCAAAAGTTTGATTTTGCCGGGGAAGCACTTCTGTCAAATTATGGTACAACGTTTTTCAATGGTACTTTAAAGCCTTATGAGGCAGTTATCATTAAGCATGATGGCTTTTAATCCGAAGGAAGTGAGCCTGTGATTGAATTTAGCGATGGAGTGTTCAGGTTAACCACTGAAAATACGAGTTATTGGTTTCAAATAACGCCATTTGGGCACCTGGAGCATATTTTTTACGGGCCGAGGCTGAGAGACCAGCCGCCTGAGGCACTGGCACTTAAACGAACCGCTGTAATCGGTTCCAGCGTATATTATGACCCGTCTGATACTACATATTGCCTTGATAATATTTGCCTTGAATGGTCGGGTATCGGAAGAGGTGACTTTCGTCATCCACCTGTTGAAATCAAAATGCCCGACGGCACATTTACCTGCGACTTTAAATATGTGTCCCACAGAATCGTTAATGGTTTCATACCGATGAAAACATTGCCGTCGGCATATGGAAACGAATCCGAATGTACTGCCCTGGAAATAACACTTAAAGACCATTCCAATGATGTCATTCTTCTGATGTATTACACTGTCTACGAAAAAACCAATGTCATAACCCGCCGCACTGTATTGGAAAACCATAATGAAAAGCCTTTGACAATAAGACGCCTGATGAGTTTAATGCTGGATTTGCCAGACCGTAATTTTAAAATGATAACCTTTGACGGAGGATGGATTAAAGAGGCAAACCGCCATGATGTACCGCTGAAATATGGAATATTCGTCAATTCATCGACGACCGGCTCAAGCAGTAACAGGCACAACCCGGGCTTTTTGCTTGCCGAACGGGATGCAACCGAGCAAAATGGCTATGTATATGGTTTTAACCTTGTATACAGCGGGAACCACTATGGTGCTGTGGAACTGTCAAATCACAGGCTTGTAAGGGTTAACCTGGGTATTAATCCTCATTGCTTTGATTGGACGCTGAATAAAAATGAGTCCTTTGAGACCCCCGAGGCCATAATGACTTTCAGTTCCGGTGGATTTAACGGTATGAGCCGGAATTTTCACGATTTTATAAACAGCAATATTGTACGGGGGGATTGGAAGGGTAAGGAACGCCCCATTGTTATAAATACCTGGGAATCGTTTTTTTTTAAATATAATGGACGAAAACTTATTAGTTTGGCGCGCCAGGCAAAAAAACTCGGGATAGAGCTGTTCGTCCTGGATGATGGATGGTTCGGGAAAAGAAATGATGATAACGCAGGCCTGGGCGACTATGCCGTAAATCGGAAAAAATTTCCGGAAGGCCTTGCCAATTTTGCGGGAAAAATCAGGAAAGAGGGCTTAATGTTCGGATTATGGTTCGAACCCGAAATGATAAATCCCGACAGTGATTTATATCGCGCCCATCCCGAATATGCGGTTAAGACGCCGGGCAAAGAGCCCACTTTGGGCCGCAACCAGCTGGTATTGGATCTTTGTAATCCCGGGGTAAGGGACTATATAGTTGAAAATGTGGGCAGAGTTCTTGATGAAACCGAAGCCGTTTATGTTAAATGGGACATGAACCGCCATATCAGTGATGCCTTCTCTCCATACATCCAGAACCAGGGTGAATTTTTCCACAGATACATAATGGGCTTGTACGATATCCTTGGCAGGATTTTTAAGAACCGGCCCCATATACTTGTTGAAAGCTGCTCAAGCGGAGGAAACAGGTTTGATCTCGGGATGCTTTGCTATTCGCAGCAAATATGGGCTTCCGACAATACCGATCCTGTGGAGAGGCTAAAAATACAAAGCGGCTTATCATACCTTTACCCCCTGTCTGCCATCGCAGCACATGTATCCGATGCTCCGCACCAGCAGACACTTAGGAATTCTCCGCTTGCTACAAGGTTCAATGTATCCTGTTTTGGCTGCATGGGCTACGAAATGGATATACGGTTTCTGTCACCGGCAGAAAAGCGGGAAATTAAAAGACAGACTGAGTTTTATAAAAAGCACCGGAAAACTTTTCAGTACGGGTATTTTTACAGGCTCCGGGCACAGAAGGAAAACAAGTTTCACTTTGAATGCATGTCTCAAGACGGCTCTGAAGCTATAGCCGGCTTTTTTCAGACTTTGGCAACCCCGAGCGAAAGTTTCGATTTTCTGCCTTTAACCGGGCTTGACCCCGATGCAAAATATGAAGTAGCAACTTATCCTCAGAGCTTGTTTTTAAAGCGGTTTGGAGGGCTGGTAAAGCATATAATGCCGTTTACACTGAATCCCGAAGGTTTTTTGCTGCGTACTGCGAACAGGTTCTATTGCTTAACCGACTGTGTTGAGAAATACGTGGGATACGGAGATATGCTTATG
This sequence comes from Thermoclostridium sp., assembly GCA_036562185.1. Taxonomy (GTDB): domain Bacteria; phylum Bacillota; class Clostridia; order DSM-8532; family DSM-8532; genus Thermoclostridium. Next base: position 6,744 of record DATCKN010000128.1, on the reverse strand, counting down.
TCAGGCATAATGCTGAACAACCAGTTTATGGGAAGCCATTACAACAATAATACACGCTTACTGGGGGACTTTGGTTCAAACCTTTATATCATCACGAGGCTTAATGACTGATTTGAGGCAAATTAAATTAACTTATATGTTGATGCAAATATTTTTGAGGAGGTTTCAATATGAAATCCACGCAACAACAAAACCAATTTACTTTTGGGCTTGGTACGATAGGAAGGGATATGCTGTATTCCCTGGTAAGCATGTATCTAATGTTCTATCTGACAGACATTCTAAAGCTTCCCGATTCTACATTATGGTGGCTTACCGGTATTTTGCTTGTGGCGAGAATTTTTGACGCTGTAAATGATCCTATTATGGGCGTGTTTGTTGACAATACTCACAGCAGGTTTGGCAAATTCAAACCATGGATCGCTGCAGGAGCGTTATTGACCGGGATTTTCACTGTACTAATGTACACCGATTTCGGATTTCGCGGGACTGCTTATCTTATCTATTTTGCATTCATTTATTTCTGTTGGGATATAAGCTTTACCGCCAATGACATAGGTTACTGGTCAATGCTTCCGTCATTAAGCATGGATCAGAAAGAACGTGAGAAAATTGGGGCTTTTGCCCGCATATGCGCGAACATAGGCCTTTTTGCCGTTGTTGTAGGCATTGTCCCGATAACCAATGCTATGGGGAGTTATTTCGGAAGCATGACCAAAGCATATTTTGTTTTTGCGGTTGCAATTACAATAATAATGTGGCTTGGCCAATGCATAACACTTTTCGGTGTTAAAGAGCTTAAAGGCGTTTTTAAGGAAGAGGACACAACAACTCTTAAGGGCATGTTCAGGGCTATTTTTCACAATGATCAGCTTTTGTTTACCACGATATCAATGGCCCTGTTCATGATAGGCTATTCAACTACCACAAGTTTTGGATTATATTATTTTAAGTATGCCTATGGCGACGAAGGCATGTATTCAATATTTGCGCTGATACTGGGAGTAACGCAGATTATTGCATTGGCGGTATTCCCGTTGTTCAGCAGGCATTATGACAGGAAGAAGCTTTATACCGGTTCGACAATTCTTGTTGTTTTGGGCTACATACTGTTCTTCTTTTCGCCAATGGACATGATATTTATTGGCACCGCAGGAGTTCTGGTATTTCTTGGCCAGGCGTTCATCCAGCTTCTGATGCTTATGTTCCTTGCAGATACTATTGAATATGGCCAGTGGAAGCTTGGGAAGCGTAACGACAGCGTTACACTTTCGCTGCAGCCTTTTATTAATAAGATAGGGGGAGCAATAGCCAGCGGCATTGTGGGTGCAACGGTAATAATATCGGGTATCAGCAGTGCTGAATCAAAAGCGGATGTAACCGAAAAAGGGCTGCTTATTCTGGAAATGTCAATGTTTGTTTTACCTTTGATATTAATTGTTGTGGGTTATTTGATTTACAGGTATAAATACAAAATTGATGAAAAGCTGTACAGGCAAATTATTTCCGAGCTTAAAGAACGCGGGGATATAAGCATGGAAGAATAAAGCCTGTATGGCTAAAATCATATGATATGCAAAATTGGATAAATTCTCTGTTTTTTATTATTTGTTAACAGAATGTAAAATATAAATATTTGCTAGCAATAAATCAAATTTACGTATATAATGTACATGTTGTGCTATTTTAATTTAAAATATGGGGGTCGATATTTTGCCGAAGAAAGAAAAGGAAATGGCCAAAGGTACAAAACATGAAAAGAAAAAAATGGCTACAGATATAAAGATTTTTATTATTGTGTGCGTCATTGTGACAATCATATTGGGTTCAGCAATTGTTTATATTGTGATGCCTAAGGACATTGCAGTTGTTAAAAACAATAAAATAAGCAATGCGGAATTTTCATACTATTATTCAAAGACTTACCAGCAATACTATTATTACTATTTATTGGGTTTATTTGGAAATATAGATGAACAAACACTGATCAGCTACACGAAACAGCAGGCCTTAAGCAGTGCTGCAGAGGTGGAATACCTGCTGCAGGAAGCAGAAAAGGAAGGTTTTTCTGTTAGTAAAGAGGATATGGATGCCGCATGGAACGAAGTTGACTCATCTTTAAAAGCCGATGCTTCAAAGAACGGTATTTCTTTGAACGCATTATGCAAGTCGTACTATGGTGTGAAATATGACCAATTAAGGAGTATATATAAGGACATAATAAAAGCTCAAAAATATCGTGAAAAGATATTTAATGACATGCAGGTTGATGAAGAGGAACTAAAGGCTTATTATGATGAACATAAAGATTCCTTTGACTACAATACCGTGCGGCATATACTAATAAAGGTTGATAAAGATGCGGAAGAATCGGTAGTGGAAGAAAAGAAAAAGACAGCACAGAGCCTGCTTGACAGGATAAATAATGGAGAAGATTTTGCAGAACTGGCGAAGAAATACAGCGAAGATGATGGTTCCAAAGATGGTGGCGGCCTGTATGATGTTAAGAAGGGACAAATGGTTAAGGAATTTGAAGACTGGACATTTTCCCATAATGTCGGCGATACCGGGCTTATTAAAACAGATTATGGTTTCCACGTAATGAAGCTGGAAGGTATTACGAATACGTTTGACGCTTTAAAGAATACCGTTGAGAAATCCTTTAAGGATGAAAAGTATAGAGCAGCGTTGCAGGAAGCTTTTAACGGTGAATATAAAGTTGAAGTAAAAGATGTATATTATGATTTTTCAGGAATTTAATGATATAAATTAAGAGGGCTGCAGTCTTGCAGCCCTTTTTATTTTAAAGTGGCAGTAAATCAGCTGCTTTTTTAGCCGAACCTTATTTCAATAGCAATTTCCAAATGGGTGCTGCAAAAAATTGTTTTAACAATTAAGAACTTCACGCAAAGCCAAATCCGGTTTACAATATAAAAAGAGTGGTTATTTGCTTAAAAGAAAGGTTGGCTTGATTCATTTAAATCTTGCCAGATACTTTCCGGCGGAAATAGGATTGAATGGGGGGATAGAATGAAACCTTGGGAGAACGGGGTTTTGAAAGTGTCGGAAAACAGGCGCTATCTTGTAAATGGGACACAGCCTTTTTTCTGGTTGGGAGACACGGCCTGGAGCCTGTTTCAACGGTTGAGCTCTGATGAAGCAGAGCTTTATCTGCAAAACAGAAAAGAAAAGGGTTTTAACGTTATTCAGGCAGTACTGATTAATCCTAAAGACAAAAACGGAAAAACAAGTTTTCAGGAGAAAGAAGATTGTGATGTTAAGGAAATTATCGCAGAAGATAATGCGGCATATTGGGATCATGTTTTGCATATTGTAAAAATGGCTGAAGAAAATGGAATATATATGGCACTGCTCCCTGTTTGGGGGAAAATTGTAAAGGAAAAGTTCCTTAATATGGGTAACTATGCTGCATATGCTGACTTTTTAACAAGAACTTTTGCAGGTTGCCCTAATATTATCTGGATTCTGGGCGGAGATATACGAGGCTCATTTGAGTTTGATTTATGGGACGCATTAGGTAAAAAACTTAAAGAGTTAAATCCTGAAAGGCTGATAGGATATCATCCGTTTGGGAGAACATCATCGTCATATTGGTTCAATGATTGCGATTGGCTTGATTTTAACATGTTTCAATCGGGACACAGGCGTTATGACCAGAAGTTTTTAGGAAACTGGGACGAAGCAGCTGAAAAGGAACCCTGGTATGGTGAAGATAACTGGAGATATGTGATGGCAGATTATGAAAAGAAACCTGTACGGCCGGTGATTGACGGAGAACCGTCATATGAGCAAATTCCACAGGGATTGCATGATCCTTCCGAGCCATACTGGCAGGCACATCACGTAAGGCGTTACGCATATTGGTCTGTATTCTCTGGTGCATTTGGCCATACCTATGGACATAATTCCATATTCCAGTTCTACGGAACAGGTTACGCTCAGGAATTCGGTGCAAAATTTACATGGCAGGAGGCACTGCTTCACAAGGGCAGCAGCCAAATGAAAATTCTAAAGGATTTGGCTCTTGAAATTGAATATTTCCGTTGTATGCCCAGGCAGGAGTTAATTGTGAATAACGGTGAAAAGGAATACAGAAATGTTGCATTCGGCAATGAGAAGAATATAGTGGTTTATTCCTATACCGGTGGGACATTTGCTTTGGGAAACGGGCCGGACGTGGAATATAAAGCTTACTGGATTGATCCGTGTGATGGTGTTAAGAACTATTTCGGGCTGGTTAACCTGTCAGAGAAAAATGCTCTAACCCCGCCCGGAAAAGAAAATGAGCACAATGATTGGATACTTCTGCTTAAAGCTTAAAATGAGGCTTTTGATGCGGATAAAAATAATACGTATATTACAGTATGCTGATATTGAACATCTGAATAAACAGTTATTAATCAGTTAAAAGTTTATGGAAAGTGTGAAAAATGCTCTTCTGTGATGCAAACCAGAAAAGAGCATTTTTTGCGCGGATGCTGCCTTAAATATCTGTTTAGGCTGATTGATTTTAAGCATAATCCTACTTTTTTGCTGAATGAAAATTATTCAGGTTCAATCAAATGCTTATCACTGCTTTGAGCCTTTTCAGGCGGCTTATTTTCTCATGTTTTCCCTGTTTGCTCTTCGTCCTTCTTCTATTTGCCTGTAGAAGTTCTTCCTGTTATAATACACATTTCTTCTGTTCTTAATTCTGTTAATCACATCCGGGCCGAAAAACAGCAGGAAGTTAAGTACCGAAACAATGGCTGCCAGCTTTTCTCCAACCGGACCAAAAATTACACTGAAGGCAATGAATGCCCAGTTCAGCCACGCAAGATATTTAATTTTTACAGGTATTATAAAAAACAAAAGGATCTCATAATCCGGGAAAAGGTATGCAAAAGCTAAAAACAGGGATAAATTCAGATGGGTGGCATCGGAATAACCTGTTAACAGGGCGGCAATTGTTGTTCCAACCATCCCAATCAGATAGTATATGTTAAGGCGAAAGCTTCCCCAAAGGTTTTCAAGGCTGCTTCCAATAATATAATAAAAATACAGGACGAAAAATATAAATATGATGCTGGATTCAGGAGGAATAAAAATATAAGTAACAAGCCTCCATATCTGACCTTTAAACACATAATACGGAACAAGCGCCAATTTACTTGTAATATTCAGCGAAGGCATCAGATAATCCAGAATAAAAACTGCCACGTTGCCTATTGTGATATAGATCATTAAACCGCTTATTGCATATCTTCCAAGTTTTCTTTCAAGTCTGTCAAGAAACCTCATCAATTAGCGCTCCTCTCAATATTAAATACCACCTGAAATTTTTCGCATTGTATAAATTGTATTAAATTTTATATTATAAATCAAGTAAGCCGGATTGATATGGAAATGTATATTGCTTTATACTATAAATATACAAAAATCTTATCCGGAGGGTTAACGCATGGGGCTGCGTGTACGTAAAAGTATAAGAATTTGCAAAGGTGTGAGTGTTAATTTCGGGAAAACAGGCGCAAGTATAAGTTTTGGCACAAAGGGATTACGGCAAACCATTCATACTAGCGGAAGAATGACAACCAGCATTGGTATTCCCGGGACCGGGATTTCTTATGTAAAAACTTATAATACCCGCAGCAGGATGTTAAATACATACCAGGCCCAGGTTAAAAGCAACCAGGCATATGAAAACCTGATTGAAGTGGAACGTTACAATGAAACAATAAATAATTTAAGAAACATCCATAAATATTGCGATGAATATATAGACTGGAAAAGCATACTGGATGCTAAGGAGCCGTTTTCTCCGGGACAGATTGGACCCAAGCAGGCCAGGGCTTTGGAAGAACTTGAAAGTTATAAACCTTCTTTTTTCGAAAGAATGATACACGGTGACAGAAGGAAAGAGCTTGAAGAAGCAGTTGAACGGGCCAGGAGAGAGGATTTGGAGGATTATGAAAACTGGGAAACACTGCATATCCTTGCTAAGCAGGTTTTAGCAGGTGACACCGAGGCATACCTGAATGTCATATACGAGATGAATCCCCTTAACGACCTGGTTGAATACGGGAGCGATTTCGAGTTTGGCGCCGATAATGCGGATGAAATGGAAGTGGAGTTTACCGTCAATACCGATATAGTTCCCAAATATTCATTAAGCCTTACAAAAACCGGGAAAGTTTCGCGGAAAGAACTTACGAAAACTGCATATTATGATTTGGTTCAGGATTATGTATCAAGCTGCTCTATAAGAGTAGCAAGGGATATTTTTGCCCTGCTGCCTGTGAAGAAGGTTTATGTTCATGCCGTTGAAAAACGGCTTGATACGCAGACAGGATATATGCAGGACGTGACTGTTTTATCTGTCCTGTTTACCCGTGAGATGCTGGAAAAACTGAATTTCGACCTGATTGATCCTTCTGATGCGCTGAATAATTTCAGGCATAACATGAAATTTTTAAAAACCGCAGGGTTTCAACCGGTAGACAGGATATCGTAAATTTCCGGCATTTGGGAATACCCATGGAAGAATAATTCCCAAATGCATGTTATTGTATAAGGTTTTAAAACTATTTGAACCGCTTTTGGATTTCCTCATATTTTTCATGGGTGATCAGGGCGTCCATGTCAGTATTCCGGAGTTTGGCCACATAAGTCCAGCGGCCGTAAGGGTAAATTTTATACACCATCGAAATATTGATTATATAGGATTTATGGCTTCTTAAAAAA
>DATCKN010000015.1:0-66734 GCA_036562185.1 Thermoclostridium sp. | reverse complement strand
TCAAGTTTTACTGAGGCCTTTACCCGAACAGATCAAAATAAAGAATTTTGATAATTACGAGATGACCGGAGCATCGGGAACAGTTGTGGATTCAACGATTTATATTTTTAAGGGGGTACCTGAAGGTACGGAAATAGAAATAGAAATTTCAGAGGAATTGCGTCGAAAGCTCGGGATGGACGGCAAAATTTTATTGATAAAAGTTGAATAGGAGTTGCTAAACTCCTCAGCGGCTTTTTCCCAATAAACCCTTGACGGGAAAATGATTTTGTTATAGAATATATATTGCATTGTGGACGACGCGGGGTGGAGCAGTCCGGTAGCTCGTCGGGCTCATAACCCGAAGGTCGAAGGTTCAAATCCTTCCTCCGCAACCAAGAAATCAGAAGCCGCAATTACTTGCGGCTTTTTTAATATTTTGAGTATCTTATTACTTCAGAATTATAAGAATCAGAGAAACATCATAATATATCTTGCCTGATATACCCCTATAAGTTGCTACTGTTTTATCATAACCTGCCATTTCCATTGAAGTTATTGATCCTGGAACAGTAATCCAATTATACTCTGACAAATAGTCTATATCATATATATTTCTCAGTGCGTATTAATAATGGTGGTATTTGAAGAAGCCGGTACGGAATAAATGGGAATATCATATAAAGTAAAGTAATTGGTATAAAAAGGGCCAAAAATAAGGTTGACGTACTATAGTATTTATCGATATACTATTATCGATAAAGTATTACTGGATTTGAGGTTAATTAAATGGAAAAAGATCAAAAGCAGTACACATCCATTTCAAAACAGGCACTTAGAAGATTACCATATTACCTTAATTACTTGAAAAGGCTCCGTGAAAGTGGCGTAGATAAGGTTTCGTCCACGATGATTGCAAAAGAAATGAGCCTGAATGATGTCCAGGTCAGAAAGGATTTGGCTGCTGTAAGCAAAATAGGGGGAAAACCAAGGAAAGGCTTTGATATTGAAGAATTGATAATGTGTATCGAGTCATATCTCGGGTACAATAATATTAATGATGCGATTTTAGTTGGTGCAGGCCATCTTGGAAGAGCTCTTTTATCATATACCGGCTTTGAAGATTATGGTCTAAGAATTGTAGCTGCGTTTGACATTGATGAAAATGTTGTGAACACAAATATCGGCGGTAAAATTGTATTTCCAATGGACAAATTGAGTGATATATGCAACCGCCTGAATATACATATCGGGATTATTACCGTTCCTGCAAGTGCAGCTCAAAGTGTCTGTGACTTAATGGTTGAAAGCGGGATTATTGCAATCTGGAATTTTGCTCCTGTGCATTTGTCAGTTAATGAAAATGTAATCGTTCATAATGAAAATATAGCTGAATCGTTGGCTTTATTATCAAGCCAGCTTGCTGCGAGACTTAACCAAAAAAAGAATAATCTGAGCATTAAGGAGAATCCGGTGTGAATATACAGCATTTAAAATACGCAATTGAAGTCTATAAAACAGGTTCCATATCTCAGGCTGCAGAAAACCTGTACATGGGACAACCTAATCTAAGCAAGGCTATAAAAGAATTAGAAGCAGATCTTGGAATTTCAATTTTCAAAAGAACGTCAAAAGGGGTTATTCCAACTGAACAGGGGGAAGAGTTTTTTTCTTATGCAAAAAAAATTCTTTCACAATATGAAGAGATGATATCACATTACAAGCAGGCAGACAGAAGGCAAAGCTTCAGTATATCAGTACCCAGGGGTAGCTATATAACCAACGCCTTTACAAGGTTTATAAATTCATTGGATTACAACGCCGAAATTGATATTAATTACAATGAAACCAACTCAATGAAGGCTGTAAGGAATATAGTTGAGAATGGATACAACTTTGGCATTATCAGGTACAATACGATTTATGAAAGGCATTTTATGGATTATCTTGAGAAAAATGACTTGGTTTATAAAGATGTATTTAAATTTGAATATCTGTTGACAATGTCTGTGTTGCACCCCCTTTCAAAAAACAAAGAAATATCACTTTCAGATCTGAGTCAGTATATTGAAATTGTTCACGATGACAGGCCAATCCCGAATTTGCCAAAAAAAGAACCTGAAGAAAACACACAGGAAAAGAAAGTAATACATATATATGACAGGGGAAGTCAGTTTGATCTTCTGGCGAACATTCCAACAACGTATATGTGGGGATCTCCGTTGCTTGTGGATCATCTTGAACTTTATAAACTGGTCCAGCGTAAGTGTAATGTTAAAGATAATACTTATAAAGATGTTTTAATATACCCGAAGGGATATAAGCTTAAGACAGTTGAAAACATCTTTTTGGAAAAGCTTTTCGAAGTTACAAATGAAATTTCTCAAATAGAATATCACTAATGTGGTATATTATATTTCGGTAAAGATATATCGATATTTATATATCGATATATCTTTTTTGCATTTTACTATTACAGTAATGATTGTTAAAATATTATCAAATAGAAAGCTATTTACTTGACACCTAAGAGTTTTAATATTTAATAATTGGAGGGATAAATATGGCTAGATTTACATTGCCGAGAGACATTTATTACGGTAAAGGTTCTCTTGAAATTCTGAAAACCTTAAAGGGAAAAAGGGCTATTGTTGTAGTTGGCGGAGGTTCAATGAAGCGTTTCGGTTTTCTTGATAAAACCGTTTCATATTTAAAAGAAGCAGGTATGGAAGTTCGGCTTTTTGAAGGTGTTGAACCCGATCCATCAGTAGAAACTGTAATGCGCGGAGCACAGGCAATGCGTGAGTTTGAACCCGACTGGATCGTTTCAATAGGTGGAGGCTCTCCGATAGATGCTGCAAAAGCAATGTGGGCATTTTATGAATATCCCGAAACCACATTTGAACAATTAATAACACCGTTTAATTTCCCTGAGCTCAGACAAAAAGCAAAGTTTGTTGCCATTCCTTCAACATCGGGTACAGCAACCGAAGTTACAGCTTTCTCAGTCATAACTGATTATGAGAAGGGAGTAAAATATCCTCTGGCTGATTATAACATCACTCCTGATGTAGCGATAGTAGATCCTGATCTGGCAATGACAATGCCTCAGACATTAACTGCACATACAGGTATGGACGCATTGACACATGCAATCGAAGCTTATGTATCAACATTAAATTCCCCGTTTACCGATCCGTTGGCACTGAAAGCAATATCCATGGTATTTGAATACCTGCTTGATTCATATAACGGGGATACAAATGCAAGAGAACAGATGCACTATGCACAATGCCTTGCCGGAATGGCCTTTACAAATGCACTTTTGGGTATTGTTCACTCTATGGCTCACAAAACAGGTGCTGCGTTCTCGACAGGACACATACCACATGGTTGCGCAAATGCAATTTATTTGCCTTATGTTATTAAATATAATGCGAAGAATGCAAAATCCCGTTATGCAGATATAGCACGGTATGTAGGAATTGAAGGAAAGAATGATGATGAGCTGGTAGACAAATTATGTGACAAAATCATCAAGTATAATGAAAAATTAAATATCCCAAGAACATTAAAAGAATTTGGAATAAAAGAGGATGAATTCAAGCAGAAAGTTGCAACAATTGCGAAACTTGCAGTAGAAGATGCTTGTACAGGATCAAATCCAAGACCTATAACACCTGCAGAAATGGAAAAACTCTTCACATGCGCATATTACGGCACAGAGGTTAATTTTTAATGGATTACAATAAAAAAAGATTTAAACATACATTACAATAATTACCTCGAAAGATTTTGTCAGGGCTGCTGGTCTTTAATTAAGATAGCAGCTCTGATTATTAAGGAAGGAGCTATGATGAACAAAATTATAACAAAAAAAATCCTGAATCCGACAGTAACACTTATGGAGATAGATGCCCCTGAAATTGCCCGAAAGGCTGAACCCGGACAATTTATTATCTTAAGAGTGGACGAAAACGGAGAAAGAATTCCATTGACAATAGCTGATTTTGACAGGGAAAAAGGTACAGTAACAATAATATTCCAGGTGGTAGGTGCAACAACCATGGCATTAAACCATCTGAACGAGGGGGAATACATTCATGATTTTGTCGGACCTCTCGGTGTTCCGTCAAATACGGCCAACCTGAAGAAAGTTGCCGTTGTTGGTGGAGGTGTTGGATGTGCTATAGCGTATCCAATAGCTAAAAAACTTCACCTTAATGGTTGTGCGGTTCATTCTATAGTAGGCTTCAGAAATAAAGATCTGGTGATCCTTGAGGATGAATTCAAAAAAGTCAGCGACAAAATATTTATTATGACTGATGATGGCAGTTACGGTGAAAAGGGTTTAGTCACAGATGCATTAAAAAAGCTGATTGAAAGCGGCGAGCAATACGATGAAGTATTTGCCATTGGCCCGCTGATTATGATGAAATTTGTTTCAAAACTGACAAAAGAGTATGGCATAAAAACAACAGTAAGTATGAACCCCATAATGATTGACGGTACGGGAATGTGTGGCGGATGCCGTTTGACGGTAGGCGGGAAAATTAAGTTTGCCTGTGTTGACGGCCCGGATTTTGACGGCCACGAGGTTGATTTTGACGAGGCCATGGAACGATCAACCATGTACAGGGAGTTTGAGAAAAGGGCCAGGGAAGAAACATGCAGATTGCTGGAAAAGGGGGTTCGTTAACGAATGGCTAACATGTCATTAAAAAAGAATGAAATGCTGTCGCAGGAACCAAATGTGAGAAAAAATAATTTTCTGGAAGTTGCTTTGGGTTACACTGAAGAACAGGCTGTTGATGAAGCAATGCGCTGTTTGAACTGTAAAAACAAGCCATGTGTATCCGGGTGTCCGGTTAAAATATATATACCTGAGTTTATTCAGAAGGTTGCGGAACGTGATTTTGAGGGCGCATACCGGATTATATCCGAGTCCAGTTCATTGCCGGCAGTATGTGGAAGAGTATGCCCGCAGGAGACGCAATGTGAACAAAGATGCGTCAGAGGAAAAAAAGGCGAACCGGTCGCTATCGGCAGGCTTGAAAGGTTTGTAGCCGACTGGCATAACAAAAACAGTACCGAAGTAGTGGAAAAGCCAAAGCAAAATGGCCACAAGGTTGCAGTTATCGGATCGGGGCCGGCAGGGTTGACATGTGCGGGCGATTTGGCGAAAAAAGGATATGATGTTACCGTATTTGAAGCCCTTCACAAAGCAGGCGGTGTTTTAGTCTATGGAATACCTGAATTCCGTCTGCCAAAAGCAATTGTTCAAAAAGAAATAGATATTTTGAAATCCCTTGGTGTGAAAATAGAAACCAACATGGTAATAGGAAAGGTTTTATCAATAGATGAACTTTTTGACAGAGGATTTGAAGCCATATTTATTGGAACGGGAGCAGGGTTGCCGAACTTCATGGGAATACCCGGTGAAAACCTCAAGGGTGTGTATTCAGCAAACGAATTTTTAACTAGAATTAACTTAATGAAGGCTTACCAGGATAACAGTGCAACACCAATCCAAAATGCGAGAAAAGTTGCTGTTATCGGCGGCGGCAATGTTGCGATGGACGCGGCTCGTTGCGCTTTAAGGCTTGGCGCCGAAGAAGTTTATATAGTATATCGCCGTTCTGAAGCTGAACTTCCGGCAAGAGCGGAAGAAGTTGAACACGCAAAGGAAGAAGGAGTAATCTTTAAACTTCTTACAAATCCGGTTGAAATATTATCCGATGAGAATAATTTTGTCCGTGGCATAAGATGCGTGAAAATGGAACTTGGAGAACCCGATTCCTCAGGAAGGAGAAGACCTGTTGCTATAGAAAATTCTGAATTTGATATAGATGTCGATTGTGTCATTATGGCTATAGGAACATCGCCAAACCCGCTTATCAAATCAACAACCGAAGGATTGGCAACCGAAAAGTGGGGTGGTATTGTGGCAGATGAAGAAACCGGAAAAACAAGCCGCCCTTATGTATATGCAGGTGGCGATGCGGTAACCGGGGCTGCTACGGTTATCCTTGCGATGGGAGCGGGAAAGAAGGCTGCAGCTGCCATTGATGAAGAAATAAGGAAAAGGTATGGCGAAAATTAGGAAATAAAGTTCATAAGATAACAAGACACTTTTAAATATAGATGCAGGTCATTTTATAACCTCCATCAATCAACGGGGTGCAGCTAAGCTGTACCCTGTTGTCTTTTCAGAAAAAGCGAAGAAATTGCTTAAAAAGAACCATTGTTGTTATATTAATATTGTAATGATAAAATTTAATTTGAATCTGAACGCTTTTTGCCAGGCTTATAATAGCTGAAATTAATTATTTGGCTAAAATAGTTGAAAATAACATGGGGAGGGAATGGTATGTCGTTAAAAGCAGGCTTTATCGTACCACATCCGCCTATCATACTGCCCGAAATCGGACGTGGAGAAGAAAGGAAAATCCAAAAAACAACAGACGCCTATATGGAAATAGCCCGGAGAGTTTCTGAAATCAGGCCCGAAACAATAATCATTACTTCACCTCATACTACTTTATATACCGACTATTTTCACATATCTCCCAAACAAAAAGCAAAAGGTGATATGGGCCGTTTTGGCGCGCGGCATGTTTCAATAGAAGCGGAATATGACAACGAATTTGTTAAGGCTTTATCTGATGCATCCCAGGAAGATGATATTCCCGCAGGAACATTGGGGGAACGGGATCCTGGCTTGGATCACGGAACATTTATTCCGCTGTATTATATTAACAAATTCTACAGGGATTATAAACTGGTCAGAATTGGCTTATCGGGTTTAAGCCATTTGGATCATTACCGTTTTGGAAAAACTATAGCCAAAACCATAGATAAACTCGGACGGAATGTTGTTTTCGTAGCAAGCGGGGATTTGTCCCATAAACTTCTGCATGACGGCCCGTATGGATTTGCTGAAGAAGGCCCCGAATTTGACAAACAAGTGACAGAAGCAATGAAAAATGGCGACTTTCTTTCATTTTTGAAATTTGATCCTTCATTTTGTGAATCTGCCGCCGAATGTGGATTAAGATCGTTTATAATAATGGCCGGTGCAATGGATGGAAAAGATGTGAAACCCCAACTTTTATCTTATGAAGGAACATTCGGTGTGGGTTATGCTGTAGCCGCATTTGAAATCATTGGTGAGAATGATAACCGCCATTTTGATCGAATTTATGAAAAAGAACAGCATGAAAAATTAAGCAGAATAAAATCAAAGGAAGATGCTTATGTAAAGCTTGCAAGGCTTTCTCTTGAGACATATGTAAGAACGGGCAAATATGCTAATCTCCCCGATGATCTACCCGATGAAATGCTAAGAAGAAAAGCCGGTGTATTTGTTTCATTGAAAAAACACGGGCAGCTAAGAGGCTGTATTGGAACAATAAGTGCCGTTACAGGCAGCATAGCAGAAGAAATATTGCGAAATGCCGTAAGTGCCGGAACAGAGGATCCGAGATTTCCTCCGGTTTCAGAGAAAGAACTTGATGAGCTTGTTTATAGTGTTGATGTTTTGGCTGAACCCGAACCAATTTCTTCAATTAATGAGCTGGATGTAAAAAAATACGGTGTTATTGTTTCAAGAGGGCATAAAAGGGGCCTGCTGCTTCCAAACCTGGAAGGCGTAGATTCTCCTGAACAGCAGGTGGCAATCGCATTACAGAAAGCCGGTATAAGACCGGATGAATCATACACTATGCAACGATTCGAGGTGGTGAGGCATCATTGAAAAAGGTATGTGAAATATGCCCCCACCACTGTGCCATTGATGAAGGGAAACTTGGGTTTTGCAGGGCCCGCACAAATTCAGCGGGGAAAATAGCCTGTGAAAACTATGGGAAACTTACGTCAATAGCTCTTGATCCTATTGAGAAAAAACCTTTAAAACGCTTTTTTCCCGGAAGTTTTATTTTGTCTGTCGGAAGTTACGGCTGCAACTTAAGATGCCCGTTCTGCCAGAATTGTGAGATATCAATGGCCGACGGCAGTAAATTCAGCACCAAAAATGTCATGCCTGAAACTCTGATCAGCATGGCAGAAAGTCTGACAAGCAGGGGAAACATTGGCATTGCCTATACCTACAACGAACCATTGATAAGCTATGAATATGTAATGGACTGTGCCAGACTTGCAAAGGAAAAAGGTCTTAAAAATGTAGTTGTAACAAACGGGTATATATGTGAAGAACCTTTGCGCGGATTACTTCCTTTTATAGACGCAATGAATATTGATCTTAAGGCTTTTTCCGATGAGTTCTATAAAAAGATCAAAGGTGATCTGGAAACGGTAAAGCAAACCATATCTCTTGCGGCAAGGCAATGCCACGTGGAAGTTACAACATTGATCATTCCCGATGAAAACGACGGGGAGGAAGAAATGGGCAGGCTTTCGTCATGGCTTGCTTCAATAGATCCTGATATACCCCTTCATGTAACCAGGTTTTTTCCCAGGTGGCTTATGATGGACAGGAAAGCAACCCCGGTTGAAAAAATTTACAGATTGGCCGGTATTGCAAGAGAAAACCTTAATTATGTTTATGAAGGGAATATATAATTAAAAAATATTGAAAGAAACGGAGCAGTGCAATGACAAAAGTGGCAGCAGCTATTATAAGATGTGACGACAAGATATTGATATGCAAAAGAGGAGCCGGCGGAAATTGCGAATACCTGTGGGAATTTCCCGGCGGCAAACAGGAGGAAAACGAGTCATTAACCGAATGCCTTGAAAGGGAATGCAAAGAGGAGCTTGGAATAACAATAAAAATTAACGGTATATACGAAAAATCAGTTTATAAATATCCTGATCGGGAAATAGCATTCACTTTTTTTAATGCAGAGATAAAAGAAGGTAAGTTAAAGCCTTACGTTCACCAGGAAATAAGGTGGGTTACCGCCCGGGAGCTTTCAGGGTATGAATTCTGTCCTGCAGATAAAGAAGTTGTCAGACGGTTGTCAGAAGAAAGCCGGTAGAAAAATAACCTTTCACAATGCCGGAAAAAGAAACATTTATTAAATGAAGATTTTTATTTACAATGGATTTTAATATTTGCTGTAGAGTAAATCAGTTTTTAAAAAAAGAAAGGAAAGATGACACATGGTATATAAATACAGCCTGAGAACAGGATCAGAAGGTTTTTACAATGTAACTTCACAGGTAAATGAAGCTGTTATGAAAAGTGGTGTCAGCGAAGGCATATGCGTGGTTTTTTGCCCGCATACAACTGCAGGCATGACAATTAATGAAAATGCTGATCCCGATGTTACTTCAGACATGCTTTTTGCATTGAACAAGACAATACCGCACCGCCCTGAGTTCAGGCATTTTGAAGGGAATACAACGGCTCATGTAAAAGCAAGCCTTATGGGAAGCAGTGTTACTGTTATTATTGAAAAGGGGAAGCTTCTGCTTGGAACATGGCAGGGCATATATTTCTGTGAGTTTGACGGCCCAAGAAACAGGAATTATTATGTAAAGATTGTTAAAGGCTAAAAAGAAAGGATAGTGGCAAAACTGCGTTATTCTAATATTTGCGAGGGGAAATTCATCAGAAGGCAAAACCGGTTCCTGGCGGAAGTGCTGGTTGACGGCAAAGAAACCATATGCCATGTGAAAAATACCGGAAGGCTTAAGGAATTACTTACAAAAGAAGCAGTGGTGTATCTGGAAAAGAATGATGACCCGATGAGAAAAACAGGTTATTCGCTTATATCGGTTAAAAAAGATAACCGTATAGTGAATATTGATTCGCAATCTCCCAACAAGGTATTGTACGAAGCCTTAACAACAGGGAAAATAAGCATTACGGGTTTTGAAAATATTGATTATATAAAACAGGAAAGTACATATGGAGCTTCCAGGTTCGATTTTTACATTGAAAGCATGAATAATAAAGCCTATATTGAGGTTAAGGGAGTTACTCTTGAAGAAAACGGTATAGCCAAATTTCCCGACGCCCCTACCCTAAGAGGGGTTAAACACATATATGAACTTGCAGATGCAAAAAAATATGGTTTTGATGCATATATAATTTTTATTATTCAAATGAATAATATTAAGTACTTTACACCAAACGATGCTACGCATAAAGAATTTGGCGAAGCTTTAAGGTTTGCAGAGCAGAACGGTGTGGTAATAAGGGCGTTTGAATGTGATGTAAGTCCGGACCGGATTGAGCTTAACGGGAAACAATGTAAAATAGTATTATAAAATTTACTTTTAAGTTAACAATAGTAAGCAAATACTGCTGCCAAATTGCTTGAATGGCTGTTTATTGCATGATAATATTAAAGTGATACGTTTGCAGGTTTTATAGCCTAGAGCAATTTATAATATAAATTAAAAGGAGTGGAATACATGGTATTAAACGATTCAGGGCTGAAGAACAGAGAACCATGGGTTGAAGCCGGGTTTGAACTTCCAAAATTCGATCGTGAAAAGGTCAGAGAGAATACATTAAAAAATCCAGTCTGGCTGCACTTTGGGGCAGGTAACATATTCAGGGCATTTCCGGCTGCTCTCCAGCAGAAGCTTCTTGATGAAGGTAAAAGCGACAAGGGTATAATTGTGTGCGAAGGTTATGATTATGAGATTATTGAAAGGGCTTACAAACCTTTTGATAACCTTAGTGTGCTTGTTGTTTTGAAACCTGACGGGAATATGGAGAAAAAAGTAATAGGTTCTGTTGTGGAAGCGCTTACAGCCGATGCAAATGATCAAAATAACTGGCAGACCTTAAAAGACATCTTTTCAAATCCGTCGTTGCAAATGGTAAGCTTCACAATAACCGAAAAGGGTTATAGCCTGAAAAATGCCAAAGGCGAATATTACGGCGATGTAGTAAGCGATTTTGAAACAGGAGTAAAATCTCCAAAAACCTTTATTGGAAAGCTTACTGCCTTGTGTTATGAAAGATACAGGAGCGGAAAATATCCTTTAGCTTTGGTCAGCATGGACAACTGCTCTCATAATGGTACAAAACTCTATGAGGCAGTAAGTGCTTTTGCCAGGGAATGGGCCAGGAATAACCTTGTTGAAGAAGGTTTTGTGGAATATATTAATAACCCTGATAAAGTATCATTCCCATGGAGCATGATTGACAAAATCACTCCAAGACCGGATTTGGGTGTTAAGGAAATGCTTGATAAATGCGGGCTTGAGGATACCGACATCATCGTTACGGCAAAAAATACCTATACGGCTTCTTTTGTAAATGCCGAGGAGCCTCAGTATCTTGTTATTGAGAATTTGTTCCCGAACGGCAGGCCTTCCCTTGAAGATGCAGGTGTAATTTTTACCGACAGGGAGACAGTTGACAAAGTGGAGAAAATGAAGGTATGTACCTGCCTGAATCCCCTTCATACCGCACTTGCCGTTTACGGATGCCTTTTGGGCTATAATGCTATTTATGAAGAGATGAGAGATGAACAGCTTAAGGCGCTGGTAGAAAAAATAGGTTATGAAGAAGGACTGCCTGTTGTTATTAATCCAGGCATAATTAATCCAAGAGATTTTATCAGGGAAGTTGTTGAAGTAAGATTGCCTAACCCGTTTGTTCCTGATACACCACAAAGAATAGCAACCGATACATCCCAGAAGCTGGCAATAAGGTTTGGAGAAACAATAAAGGCATACCAGAAGAGGGAAGACCTGAATGCCACAGACCTGAAATATATCCCCCTTGTTTTTGCAGGCTGGTTAAGATACCTTCTGGCTGTTGACGATAACGGAAATACCTTCACATTAAGTCCCGATCCTCTTATGGACCATCTTAAGAAGGTAACCGGAGGCATTAACCTTGGGGATAAGGGGCCTTTTGGCGAAAGATTGAAGCCAATCCTTTCTGATTCGTCAATATTCGGTGTTGATCTTTTTGAAGCCGGCCTGGCAGATAAAGTTCTGGGTTACTTTGAAGAACTTATTCAGGGTCCGGGAGCTGTAAGGGCAACTCTGAAGAAATACCTGTAAAATTAAGTTGATATCAAAACAAAAAGTTAATATTAATGAGCCGGATAATTTATAAGGCACGGCATATGGCTTGATCCATGTGCCGTTTTTCATTTTTCAAAAATATCAAAAATATTTTTTCTCATCCTAAACTTTGAATAGAAAAACCTAATGACATTCTTTCCAAATTACAGTATTCTTAAATCAGCGGAACAATATGCATGGATCTATTGGCGCTAATCCCTGTAAAGGAGGTTTTGCCGTGAGTATTATGGAACATGTATCAAAGAAAAATGTTACCATCGCTGATGACTTCTTTGGCTTTTATACCAGACTCGTTAAAGACACAATGATCCCATACCAGTGGGAAGCATTGAATGACAGAGTTGCCGATGCGGAACCGAGCCATGCCGTGAAAAACTTAAAGATAGCGGCAGGGCTTGAAAAAGGAGAATTCCATGGTTTTGTTTTTCAGGACAGTGATGTGGCAAAATGGCTGGAAGCTGTAGGTCACAGTTTAATGACCCATCCTGATCCGGAGCTTGAGAAAACAGCCGATCAACTGATCGATTTAATTGAAAAAGCTCAGTGTCCGGACGGGTATTTGGATACATACTACATAATAAACCGGGATCAGGAACGCTGGTCAAACCTGTGCGAATGCCATGAGTTGTATTGCGCAGGACATTTGATAGAAGCAGCGGTGGCGTATTATGAAGCAACCGGGAAAGATAAGCTTCTAAAAATTGCCTGCCGGTTTGCTGATTTAATCGATTCGGTATTTGGCCCAGAAGAAGGGAAAATAAAAGGTTATCCCGGCCACCAGGAGATAGAGCTTGCACTGGTAAAGCTATATAAGGCAACCGGTGATCCGAGGTATTTAAAGCTAAGCGCATTTTTTATAAATGAACGGGGTAACGAACCTAATTATTTCATATACGAATGGCAGAATGTAAGGCGAAAAATATCTCACTGGACAAAAAGAGAAGCGCCTGCCCCGGATCTCGAATATAACCAGGCTCATAAACCGGTCCGTTTTCAGGATAAAGCGGTAGGTCACGCGGTGCGTGCTGTTTACATGTACAGTGCAATGGCTGATATAGCATATGAGACATCCGACAGAGAGCTTTTTGATGCCTGCAGAAGATTATGGTCAAATATTACACAGCGTCAAATGTATATAACAGGTGGTATCGGTTCAACACGCCATGGAGAAGCCTTCACCTTTGATTACGATCTTCCGAACGATACCGTATATGCAGAAACATGTGCATCCATAGGGCTTGTTTTCTTCGCGCATCGCATGCTTAAAATGGATCTTTCAGGCGAGTATGGGGATGTTATTGAGAAAGTGCTCTACAACTTGCTGCCGGGATCAATGTCTAGAAACGGCAAAGAATTTTTCTATGTAAATCCGCTTGAAGTATGGCCGGAAGCGTGCGAGAAGGATCCAGGCAGGCACCATGTCAAGCCCAGGCGTCAAAAATGGTTTAGCTGCGCATGCTGCCCTCCCAATATTGCAAGACTTGTTATGTCCCTTGGTGATTATATCTATTCTGTTAATCATGATACTTTATTCATCCATTTATATATTGGGGGAAATGTTGAGACCGTCATATCCGATAAAAACGTTGCAGTAAGGCAGGATTCAAAATACCCGTATCATGGAGACATAAACTTTACAGTGTCGCTGGATGAACCACTGGTCTTTAACCTTGCACTGCGTGTACCATCATGGTGCCGAAATTTCGAGGTATATATCAACGAAGAAAAAGAAAGTTATGAGTTAAAAAACGGTTATGCATTTATAAACAGAACATGGAATAATGGCGATATTGTCAGGATTGCTATGGATATGCCTGTTGAAATAATGGCATCAAATCCAAGGGTCAGAGAAAACGCAGGAAAGGTGTGCATTATGCGCGGGCCGCTCGTTTACTGTATTGAGGAGGCGGATAACGGCCCGAACCTTTCAGCCGTTGCCCTTTGTCCGGACAGCGGATTAAAGATTGAAACCGGCAGTGATTTGCCCTACGGTACTGTAATTATAACAGGAGAGGGTGTCAGAACTGTTGAAGAATATGGGGATGATTCTCTGTACAGGCCATATACGGACATTAAAAGAATGCCTGTCAGAATAAAAGCCATACCGTATTATCTCTGGGGAAATCGCGGCGAAGGGGAAATGCAGGTATGGATAAGGTGCAGATAATAATAAAAAAATCGGTAAACTTAAGCTGAAAAATTGCAGGTACTGTAAAAAATATAAAGGATGGAGGTATATTATGATAGAAAAAAGCAAGGGCTTTTTTACATTGCCCGGAGAAGCGGGATATGAGGACTTGACTTTGGAACTGGCAGAAAAATGGGGTGCAGATGTTATAAGAGACAGCGATGGAACCGTTCTGTCTCCCGAGATTTTGAAATCGGGATATGATATTTATTCCACTCTATGTCTTGTAAGATCGGACAACAATTGGGCTAAAGCCAACAGGGACAAACTGCAGCAGAATTTTCTCATGTCTGATCCTGTTATTGCCGAAGACAGTACTGTCAAGATTGATCTTTTAAGAGGATACTTCAGGGAGCAGTTCGAGGTTAATTTCAATGATGATCCGAAAAAATGGTGGCAGGTCTTTGACCGGACAACAGGGGAAGAGGTTACCGGGGAAAATTGGGATTTTAACAGGGAAGATGGAACAGTTGTAATAAAAAATGCAGTAAAATGGCACAAGTATACCGTTAACTTCCTTGCATACAGGATATGGGAAGCCATATCGATGTACAACCACATAACAAACAACTGGGGTGACAGGGAACACCTTATGCCAATTGATCCGATTTACCCGGAAACCCAGGAATTCATTCTAAGCTTTTTGGAAAAATGGCTTATAGAGCATCCGCATACCAATGTAGTCAGATTTACATCGATGTTCTATAATTTTTGCTGGTTCTGGGGAGATGATCCCAAACATCTCAGGTACCGTTACTCTGATTGGGCATCATATGACTTTTCGGTCAGCCCGTATGCAATAACGAAATTTGAGGAAAAAACAGGAATTAAGCTATGTTCCGAAGATTTCATAAACAAAGGTTTATTAAACAATACTCATAATGTTCCTTCAACAAAAATCAGGGCGTGGATGGATTTTGTGAATGAATTTGTGGTCTCATTCGGAAGAAAATGTGTTGATCTTGTTCATAAATACGGAAAGAAAGCCTATGTATTTTATGATGACCACTGGATTGGCATTGAGCCGTACAGCCCGAGATTTAAAGATTTCAATTTCGACGGATTAATCAAATGTGTTTTCAATGCTTTTGAGGCAAGAAAATGTGCAGGAGTAACCGGTGTTGAAACGCACGAATTGCGCCTCCACCCATATCTTTTCCCGACAGGCCTGAAGGGTGAGCCAACATTCAAGGAGGGAGGAGATCCCACAACTGATGCAAAGAATTTCTGGATGAAAGTCAGGCGTGCATTGCTTCGCGCTCCTGTGCAAAGAATAGGCCTTGGAGGGTATTTGCATCTTGTTAAGGATTTTCCTGACTTCATCGCTTACATAGAAGAGCTGGCAAATGAATTCAGAACGCTCAGAAAGCTTCACGACAATGACAAACCATACACAATCCCGGGAAAAGTTGCTGTATTAACCTGCTGGGGAAAACTTCGTTCATGGATTTGCAGCGGGCATATGCATGAACATCCGAACCTTGAGTTGAACCATGTAAACGAAGCGTTGGCAGGTCTCCCCATTGATGTGGAATATATAAGTTTTGATGATATAAGAGAAAAAGGAATTCCTGATGATGTAAAAGTAATTATCAACTGCGGCAGACTGGACAGTGCGTGGAGCGGCGGCGACAACTGGAAAGATCCGGAGGTTGTTTCAAAAATTACTGAATGGGTTGCAGCAGGAGGCGGATTTATTGGTATCGCCGAGCCTTCGGCAACAATATTCAGCAGCCAGTATTTCCAACTGTCACATATACTGGGTGTGGACAGGGAAATCGGCCGTACCATGTCCAGGAACAAATATGGCTACGAACTGCAAGAGAGCCATTTTATCATGGAAGATACCGATGATACTCCCGATTTTGGTACAGAAATTGATAATATATATGCCGTGGACGGAGAAACAGTGGTTTTAGCTGAAAAATGCGGCAGCGTAAGAATAGCAGTGAAAGAATTTGTCGACGGCAGGGGTGTTTACTTCTCTGGTTTCAGGTTTAATCCCCAGAATACAAGGATGCTGTTCAGGGCGATACTGTGGGCCACAGGCAATGAGCAGAGAATTCAGCATTGGATCACAGATAATTACAAAACTGAATGCGCATATTTCCCGGGCAGTAAAAAGCTCGTTGTAATAAATAACGGTGAAAATGCTGAAACAACAACTATTAATGATGATAAGGGGAAGAGCATTGAAGTAAAGCTTAATCCTTATGCAATTGAGATACTTGAAGTATAATTGAAACAAATGCAATTTCGATCCTCCATAGTTGAGGCTTTTCGGCATATTATCCGTGTAATATTTTGAGAATCAAGAAATAGTCCGCAAAAGCGGACTATTTTATTGGCTTTAAGTTAACAGATAAGTATATACAGGCTCTTAAAAATATGTCATGGCTGCCCGAAGGAAAATCTGCGAATATCGTATTATGCTGAAATCTTCTTTGTATTTCGCACTTTTTGTCTTACAGTCTAATTAGTCTTGAGTTATAAAAATCTTTAGTATATTATTGTAAAGTAATTTCCATAGAAGGCGGGTGATAAAATGATCCGGATTTACAAAACCATGGAACAGAATAATGAGCTGGTACAAATCGATAGAATTGAAAAAGGGTGCTGGATTAATATAACAGCGCCGACTGAGGAAGAACTGAACATGATTCAGAACCAGTTGGACATAAACCCGAAGATATTAAGAGATCCTCTTGATGATGAAGAAAAGCCGAGAATAGATGTAGAGGATGATCAAATTCTTATAATTGTGGATATTCCTTATGCATATGAGGATAAAGAAACCCTGAAGCTTGAGACAATGCCGCTAGGCCTTCTTATTGTAAGGGATGAATATTTTATATCCATATGCGCCCGTGAAGCGCAGGTATTGAAACCTTTTATGAATAAACAGGTGAAGGATTTATTTACTTATAAAAAAACGAGATTCATTTTTCAAATCCTGTTTAATAATGCAAAAGATTATTTGAAATACCTGCGGCAAATAGATAAAAGAACCGAATACCTCGAGGGAAGCCTGCATAAATCAATGCGAAATAAGGAACTTTTTAAACTGCTGGAGCTTGAAAAGAGTCTTGTATTCTTTACAACTTCGTTAAAATCCAATGATGTGGTTTTGGAAAGGCTGTTGCGCGGTAAATATATCAAACTGTATGAAGAAGATCAGGATCTGCTGGAAGACGCAATTATTGAGAATAAGCAGGCTATTGAAATGGCAAGTATATACAGTACTATTATGAATGGAATGATGGACGCGTTTTCATCGGTAATATCCAATAACCTTAATATTGTTATGAAATTTTTGACATCGGTAACCATAGTGCTTTCAATTCCTACAATCGTTTTCAGCTTTTATGGAATGAATGTGAATCTGCCGCTGGTAAACAGCCCGTTAAGCTGGCTTTATATATTGTTCGGAACTGCCTTGCTGTCTTTGGTGGTTGTAGTAATATTAAATCGAAAGCAACTTCTTTAGGCCAAAAAAGCCGCAGAAATTCTGCGGCTTTATGATTCTAACCATTCACTTATGTATGGAATTCTGACATTTGTAAACATTAATAAAAACAATATTGCAATCAAAGCAACAATAACTATTATAATTATTGCTGACAATAATCTCGGAATCCATCTTTTCTTCCGTTTTACGTAGGTTACACCGGAAATCCGCATTATAAACCTCCATTAACATTTCCACTGAAAAAACTGTTTTTCTGTTTAATATTATTATATTTTTTCTTTTCGGAAATGTAAAGGTATGTATATTTTTTTAATTTAATACTGATATAATAACAAAGTTCATATATATTATGGTAACATACTAATATATCCTGGTATTAACACTATAAATTGACAGAAAATATTTTAAAACCACGGTTGATTTTTTAAAAGGTTTGTATTATTATATATATTGCACGTCAGGATAGTGCGCTCATAGCTCAATTGGATAGAGCGTCTGGCTACGGACCAGAAGGTTGTGGGTTCGATTCCTGCTGGGCGCGCCATAGAAAACCCGCTAATTATAAGGTTAGCGGGTTTTTGCTTATCTTATATATTTATTCGCGTAATGGAGATTATCCTGACTACGTAAAATGCCAGATTATATATTTGCTCACCTGAAAAAAATTCAATTCAAAAACGTTACTTTTGATAAAAATATGAGTATAAGCATTTGTGAAAACAATAATGGTTCCTGCTTTACAGATTTTACTTGGATGTGGTGACATGCATGAAGACCTGATGCTGGTAAAGAGAATACAGAACGGGGAAATCAAAGCATTCGAGGAACTTGTTGACAGATACAGAAACAGGCTGTACAGTTTCCTTTTAAAGATGACTTGTTCAAGGCATGACTCCGAAGAAATACTTCAGGAGGTTTTTATCCGTGTCTATAATAACATTCACAAATATGACGACAGATGGATGTTTTCCACGTGGATATACCGTATCGCGATAAATGCCTATAAAAGCTACATGAAAAAAGCAAAAAAGCTTAAAACCGTTCCGTTTGATGGTATTTCAGAAATTAAAAATCTGCCGGGAGATACAAACCCAGAGAATGTCTATGAAAGAAATGAAAGACAGCTGGAAGTAATTTCGCTTATCAACAGGTTAAAGGACAAGCAGAGGATTCCGCTGATTCTGAGGTACATTAAGGATTTTTCCTATGCTGAAATAAGTGAGATACTGGGGATTTCCGAAGAGGCAGCCAAAATGAGGGTTCTGAGGGCAAAAAAGAGTATATGTGAAAAGTATATGGAAAGGCACAGGGGTGATATCCGATGAGAATACATTTGTCGGTAGAGGATTTGGAATCTTTCAGGGAAGGAAATGTTACAGTCGGGGAGAAGGAAAAAATAAAAATCCATTTGGACGGTTGCAGAAAATGCCGGGAAAAGTATGACATATTGGTTGATTTGGAGAATTACCTGAAAAAAGAAGATTATTTAGACAGTGAGTTTACAAAAAGGGTGGTGTATTCGTTGAGTAAAAACAAACATGTTGATAAACGCAATTATGGAATTAAAAAAAGAGGCATTCTAAAACCTGTGCTGTCAGGAGTTTTAATATGCGTATTTGTCGGATCGGCTTTCTACTTTGGATCAAAGTACGATACATTTAAGCGTAATTCCGCAGCAGACCCTGATAACCTGAATATTGTCCGGGTAACCGAGGCGCCCACGGCTGCACCAGTGAAAGGAACACCCGAAAATACACCCGAAGCGGTTGAAAAGAAGATCCGTGAACTGGGAAACAAGGTACTTACTGCGTTTAAAAACAAAGATATGAAGTTGCTTTCTTCAATTGTTCACCCGGATAAGGGTGTGCGTTTTTCTCCTTACACATATGTGGAAGTGGAAAAAGATGTTGTAATTACGGCAGAAGAAATGATAGCAAAACTGGATGATAATAAGGTCCATACCTGGGGAGTTTATGACGGGATAGGAGATCCGATAGAGCTTACATTTGCCGATTATGTTGCCGAATTTGTATATGATAAGGATTTTCTCAATGCCGATGAAGTAATATATGATCAGTACGTCAGCAGGGGAAATACTGTCAATAACGTTTTTGAGGTTTATGCCGGAAGTCACGTGCTTGAATACTATTTTAAAGGGACTGCTGAATATGACGGGATGGATTGGGAAAGCCTTAAGCTCGTATTTGAAGAAAAGGACGGCAACTGGTATCTGATTGGCGTAGTGCACGATCAGTGGACAATATAAAATTTTCTGCATCATTTATTGAAAATAATTATAAAAAAAGCTCCTGAAAATCAGGAGCTTTTTTAGAATTACTTATTATCTCCGTCGTGATAAACCTGATCAAGAACAATAACCAAAGCCAGAAGGAACGCCGCATCTTCATTGTCGTCAATCGAAACACCATACGTATCAGAAAAAGAGAACCATTTTTTTGAGATAACCGCCACAGGTGATCCGTTTTTAAAAATAGTGAAATCATATGCAAAAAAGTTGCCGTCTATATTGTAGTTACCGTATACACTTGAAATGTCAAAACTCGGTCTGAACAGTGTAAAATTCTTTTTAACCTGGGCAACCGGAACGCCGTTCTGGTAAATAGTGTATTCAGGCAACAAGCGGAAAACACGCTGCTCAATATAGTACAATTCCCTGCCCTGAAGATCGGTCAGGTGCAACTTGTTACCCAGCGAAAAAATCTTCCCGTAAACCATGAAGCAATCTTCGCCGTATTCGTTCTTTATTGTAAAACTGTCCCGTAACGAAAAAACTCTTTGCCTTATTAAATATTTCATATCCCAATCTCCATTGTTTTTATTCAATTATATCATGATGAAATTATATGAACAATAAGTATAACAATACTCAGAATCGGAATGACAAATATTTACATAATTATAGAATATTTATATTAATCTGTTTTTATTTTAGGAACTGATTCAGGAAATAATAAAAAAATCAGGGTATGGAAATCAACATTTTTAAGTGTTTCGACACAAAAAATATACATTCAGGAGGGCCTTAACATGGATAAAGATAAATTACGGCATTATAAATACCTTTTACAGCAGTTGAAAGATGACCACCGGGAAGTGCTGGATGATATGGACAGGGGTGCACCTGCCGGTTATCATGTGACCGAAGACAGTGAACTTTCGCGATACGACAACCATCCTGCCGATGTGGCGACAGAACTGTTTGATGCCGAACTACAGACAGCGTTAAGGGGCAGGCAGGAATTCACAATTAAGGAAATAGATGATGCTTTGAACAGGATAGCTGCAAATACCTATGGGTTTTGTGAGTCATGCGGTTCCGAGATCGACCATGAACGGCTTGAGATAATACCATATGCGAGAAACTGTATAAAGTGTGAGAGCTTAAAGGAACATGAAACCAATCTGGACAAGATAAGCAAGTCGCTTCACCGGCCTGTGGAGGAGGATGTGCTTGAAAAGGAAATGCGAGGTGATTACATTCACGATATAAGCGGTGACGAACCTTTCGACGGGGAGCAAGCCCTTGAGGAAGTTTTGTCTTTCGGATCTTCGGATTCGCCTCAGGATGGCGCACCCCTTGGCAACAGGCAGGATGCCGCCGACAATGACCGATCGCTGCACGAAATTAATAACGTGGATCAGATCAGCAATGAAATGTATAAAAGACAGTTAACGTAACTGAAGCCTGCGGTAGCAGGCTTTTTAATTAATTTTGAATTTTATTGAAGGCAAGGCCATATATTTTATATGGATAAACTGTATAACAGACATATGCTGCATTCCACTTGGTGCAGTAACAGGGGGCGTATGAGGAGAAAATCTCTTAGGCAAAACACATTTATATTAACCATCGCAGGTTTTATAGTTAAAATTTTAGGATTTTTTTACCGTATTTTTATCGCCAATTCAATCGGTGCCGAGGGCATGGGCCTTTATCAGCTGGTTCTTCCCGTTTATAACCTCATTTTGTTGGGATTGACCGCTGGATTGGGTATTGCAATATCAAGACTTGTTGCAGAAGAAACCGCAAGGGGAAATTACAGGAACGCCAAAAGGATTACTGTCCTCTCAGGTGTTTCGATATTTGTTGCCGGAACTGTAATTGTTGCAGTAATGCTGTTAAACCTGGATTTTGTCGTGAATATCCTTGTTGGAGATGTGCGGACAAAAAGCGCGCTATATTACTTACTGCCGGCTATTCCCATTATCGCTGCATTTACAGCATTAAAGGGGTATTTCTACGGTAAACAGGAGGTAGTACCGAATGCATTGTCCCAGGTAGCTGAGCAGGTTGTGAAACTTGTTGCTGTATATTTAATTGCGGATATATTTGTTAATGGTAATATGGAGCAAAAATGCCTTTTTGCCACAATAGGCCTTATTGTCGGTGAGATGGCAAACGTATTGACAGTGTTTATAGCATATATTATCCGAAAGAAAGACAGAGCCGTCCAAAATCAGAAAATTATGCGGAAAAGGGACATTGCAAGGGCTCTTATACGCATTTCGCTGCCTATAACAACGAACCGCCTTGTTATATCGTTGCTTGGAACGGTAGAATTTTTATGGATTCCGCAGCGCCTGGCGGTTTATGGACTTAACACCGCTGAAGCCCTTACCCAGTACGGAAAATTAACAGGTATGGCTTCTCCCGTCATTTCATTTCCATCAATGCTAACGGCAGCATTGGCTACAGCACTTGTACCTGCAATTGCAGAAGCAGTGGCAACAAGGAGAATGAACAGGGCCAACAGGCAAATTTCAAGATCAATTCGTGTTACCCTTGTTCTGGGTTTTTTGTTCTCAAGCCTTTTCATATGTTTCGCTCATGAAATTTCCGATTTGATTTATCCAGGCCAGAATGTCGGCAATATGCTGTATCTGCTGTCATTTACAGGTGTGTTTTTCTATCTCCAGCAAACCCTTCTTGGCATTCTGAACGGGCTTGGCAAGGAAACGGCAACATTGAAACATTCAATGATTTCAAGTTTAATAAGGCTTGGATTTGTATGGTTCGGGATCCCGCACTTTGGGCTTAATGCGTACATTATAGCACTTATTGTCAGCAATCTCGTGGGTGCAATCCTGAATATGAAAACTACAATAAAAACTACGGGTATGTCCCTGGATTTCGGCGACTGGATAATAAAACCGCTGGTTGCGTCAATATCGGGAATTATTGCAGCGCCAATTGTAAAAATGGCAATTGGGTCGGTTTTTACATCTCCTTTGATGACATTAATCATCTCGGCAGGGATATCCGGAGGATTGATGATAGCCATGATGATATTGATGGGTGTTTTTGAAATCAAGGATATACGCCATATGGTTCCGTTTAATATTGACAAATACCGGAAACTTTAGAATACTTATATCAGTGGTAAAAGCCGCAATATAAAATTAGCCTTTAATCCGGCGCAAAGAGTTCATGGCACTGGAAACTTCCGGATATACACCATTAAAGAATTTTGATCCGTCATGAAATTTAATGAATAACCAAGGAAATTAAAGGAATTTAAGCATAGATTATCATAATCACGATTATTGGTCAAAGTTAGTCAAAATCAAATATTGCTCTTTTAATAAATAGAAATTAAAATGTAGACAGAAAAGGTCAAAGAAAGTCAAAGTTAAATACAAAATAAAAACGAATAATTTATGGAGGTGTTGTATATGTTCGGACTGGTACCATTTTCAAGAAGATATAACAATATAGAAAGGAAAAATGATTTCTTCGGCATTGACAGGTTCTTTGAAGATTTCTTCAATGACCCGTTCTTCACAAGATGGAACTCACCATTCAGGGCCGATATACGTGAAACTGAAAAAGAATGGATTATAGATGCAGAACTTCCGGGAGTGGATAAAAACAATATAAACATAGAGGTTAATGACGGGTACTTAACAATTTCTGTAGAACAAAACGAGGAAATCAACGAAGAGAGGGAGAACTATGTAAGAAAAGAAAGAGCTTATGGCAGCTTCCAGAGATCATTCTTCCTTAACAATGTAAAAGAAGACGACATTAAGGCAGTTTACAAGAACGGAATACTCACAGTTACGCTCCCTAAAGCAAAGCCCGACAACAAGCGTAAAGTCCAGATAGATATTCAATAAGTGCTGTTGCATTGATGATTGATTTAAAATTACATTAAAGTTTTTACTTGAAATATACAACTGATAGTTTACCCCTAAAGCTCCCGCACTTGTTTTTCATAGTCCTTCCCTCTGCTTTCAATGCGGAAGGGCTTTCAGGGGTGCCCGCCAGGGCAATAATCAAAAATAACCGGCCTCCTCGGGCCTTCACATATACGGGGCTGAATCCTGCAATGGATCAGCCCTTTTTGTATGCTTAAATTCTGATTTTCTATTTTTTGATTGTTATAACAGTAAATTGGGAATAAATAAAACAGATGCATATATATGAGTTCTACTACTGAAAGGCAGGATGAATTATGATACAGGTAAAAGATAACGTTTACTGGCTTGGCTTGAAAGACTGGGAACTAAGAAGATTCCACGGGCATGAATTTTCCACGCACCGTGGCTCCAGCTATAACACATATCTTATTCGGGACGAAAAGAACATTCTTGTTGATACGGTCTGGACTCCTTTTCAGAAAGAATTTCTTGAAATAATTGAAAAGGAAGTTGGGTTTTCCAATATTGACGGTATTATAATCAACCATATGGAACCCGACCATGGCGGGTGCCTTGGTGCGTTAATGGAATTAGTGCCTGAAAATACGCCGGTTTATTGCTCGCCCAAAGGAGTGGAGTCTATAAAGGGCCATTTCCATAAGGAATGGAACGTTATTCCCGTAAGAACAGGCGATAAAATAAATATAGGCAGGTCTGACATAACTTTTGTGGAAATGGCAATGATCCATTGGCCGGACAGTATGGCGGAGTTTGTAACCCCTGCCAATGTATTGTTGTCAAATGACGCATTTGGTGAGCACTACTGCCCGGTCAGCATTTTTGAAGATGAATCCGACCCGTGTGAAGTTAATCAGGAAGCCTTAAAATACTATGCTAATATCCTTACACCGTTAGCACCGTTAATCAAAAAGAAAATAGCCGAAGTTAAAGCTTTAAACCTCCCCATAGAGGTTATTGCACCCAGTCATGGCGTCATATGGAGAAAGGACCCAATGCGGATTATTCAAAAGTACGCCGAATGGTCTGAAGATTACCACGAAGGTTATGTGACAATAGTATATGATACTATGTATAACTCAACAAAAAAAATGGCCGAAGCGATAGCTAAAGGAATTGAAAACCAGGGGGTTAAGTGCAAACTGTATAATAGCTCTGTTACAGATATATCCGATCTTGTAACCGAGTTGTTCTGTTCAAAGGGTATCATCCTTGGAAGCTGTACCATACACAACAGCTATTTGCGTTCATTGGCCGGAGTTTTGGCAGAAATAAAAGTTCACAGGTTTAAAAAGAAAATAGGTGCAGCCTTCGGAAGCTCCGGTTGGAGCAATGCAGCGCCTGAAAATCTTAATGAACAGCTGAAAGATGCAGGCATTAATGTGGTATTGGAGCCGTTAGGATTAAAGTTTGTGCCCACACCGGAAGATATTGAAAGGTGTATTAAATACGGAGAGGAATTTGCCCTTAAAGTTAAAGAAAATATGTAAGAGATTATAGTTGTGGTCTTGCACGGAACGGAATGTATAAAATATGCCCGTTTATATATGATGGAAGGAATTAAAGTATAATTCCTTCCATTATTTTATAACTTTTTATATTACCTAACCGGGCAGTAATTCTGCATTAATACAAATAGTATTGGTTTTGAAACAGAATTGATTTTTTAATATACTTGGCGTACATTATTAAGATTGAATGGAAGAGCTTCAAATAATTATATCGGCAGTTTAGTCAGGTAAGAATTGCTGCTTACCGGTTGAGGAAAAAGTTTATACAAATAATATGTAATTTACTTATATACCTGATTACCTTATAATGTTATTTAAATAACGCTTTAAGGAGAATTTCGGTGATGCAGAGAGCTGTTATGAAAAAGGGGAATAGTACGCCAAGGGTTTCTAAAGCGGTTATTACTGCTACATATAAGGAAAACTTTGCATACAGAAACCAGATGGCTGTTTCGATATTTGTTCAGCCGATATATTTCCTGGTTCACTATTTTATCTGGCAGGCTATTTTTCAAACCAGGGACCAGGTTTCAGGTTTTACGTTTGATCAGATGTTACTTTACTTTGCCGTATCCTCCCTTGTCGAATTTATGAACTGGGATTCTTCCGGGAATAAGCTGCAAAGGCTCATACAAACCGGCCAGTTTATAACTTTCCAGCTTCGTCCGGTATCACATATCTATTTTTCTTTCTGTGAGAAAATAGGTCAAAGGATTCTGGCTTTTCTGGTAGAAATTCTTCCAGTAATGTGTTTCTACATACTGTTCGGTATCCGGTTAATTCCTGCAAAGCCTGTTTGGGCTGTAATTTCGCTTCTTTTAAGTTTCGTTCTTTCATTTTTAATTCGTTATACTATCGGGATTTTCGCTTTCTGGTTTGTAAAAACAGACGGAGTCAGCCGGGCGGTACTTTTGCTTACGAATATTTGTTCGGGGGCTTTTCTGCCTCTTAATCTGTATCCTCAGGGTTTTCAGAAATTCCTGTTTTACCTGCCGTTCCAGTTTGTTTCATATGTCCCTGTAAGAGTTTTTATCGGGCACTATGAACTGGCGGGTATAACCATGACAATTCCTCAAATTGTGTTTCTTCAGGCTGTTATGGTTGGTGTAATGTTTCTGGTCAACCGGGCATTATGGTATTTGGGAATAAAACGTTTTGCAGGGGTGGGAGCATGACAGGATTAAAGCCCAAAAAAGAAGCCGGAAAATGGCGATTTTCCGTATTGGGTTTGTATATACAGGGAGTTAAAACTGCACTGGCATCGAGAATGGCATACCGCGGCGATTTTATCATGAGCATGTTTATCATGATGATAGTTGAATTTTCAGGGCCGGTTATTACCATGATAATTTATGGGAACGGGGCTTCGTTTCCGGGCTGGGATATGAATGAGGTTCTGCTTCTTCAGGGAATATTCCTTCTGTCCCGTGGCATTTCCTTCCCATTTTTTATGGGAATAGTATGGAATACAATTGGAAGAGTCCAGGAGGGAACCTTTGACTTGCTGCTTATAAAACCCCGCTCAATACTGTTAATGTCCATTGTAACAGCATTCGACAGTGAGGATCTGGGTAAGCTGATAGGCGGTATTTTGGTATTAAGGATGGCTCTTAAGAGATTGCCTGAGCAGCCATTGTCCCACTGGATTTCATTTTTTATACTGTTCCTGTTTTCGATCATTCTTATGTTTGGTTTTGCTTTGTTTATGGCAGGCTTGGGGATAGTCTGGATTGGAAATTACAGGATATATGAAATATTTATGTCGGTGATGGATTTTGGCATGTATCCAAAGTCCATATTCTCAAAATCCTTTCAGTCAATATTGACTTATATCATACCTGTAAGCCTTCTGGCCTCATACCCTGCATCAGCTTTGCTGGGAAGCGTGGATAAGGATGTGATTTTAGCTCTGCTGGCTTCAATAGTATTTTTGCTGCTGGGATTGTGCTTTTATTTTAAAATAGTGAGAAACTACACCAGTGCAGGGGGCTGACAGCAGGCCATAGCACAATTTGTACTTAAAAGGTGATATATATGATTCATGTTTCTGACCTTAAAAAGACATTTACTTCATATGAGCGTGGAAGCAGTTTCGGGGAAGCGTTATTAAGCCTTTTTATAAGAAAAAAGAAAATTATTGAAGCTGTAAAGGGTATTTCCTTCGATATTGAAGAGGGTGAACTGGTCGGTTTCCTGGGCCCCAATGGCGCAGGAAAATCAACGACTATAAAAATATTGACAGGTATTCTGCACCCTACTTCGGGCACCGTTGATATTATGGGCTTTACTCCGTGGAAGGAAAGAAAGAAATATGTCCAGAACATAGGGGCGGTGTTTGGACAAAAATCCCAGCTTTTGTGGGACATTCCTCCCCTTGATGCCTTTTATCTGAATCAGGCCATTTACCGTATTCCTGACAGCGAATTTAAAAAGGCGGTTAATGATATGGTAGAAATGCTGGATTTGAAGGATTTGGTTAAGAAGCCAACCCGCCAGCTTTCCCTCGGTGAACGGATGAAATGTGAGTTTATAATGGCAATGCTGCATAAACCGCGAATAGTATTTCTTGACGAACCTACCATAGGTCTGGATGTTATAGCAAAGGGAAAAATACGGGATTTTATCCTTGAACAGAACAAAAGGGGAACTACATTCATATTAACAACCCACGACCTTGAAGATGTGGAACAGCTTGCAAAACGCGTAATTGTTATCAACCATGGGGAAATAGTCTTTGATAACAGCATGGATAAGCTAAAGCAGCATCTTGGCGAAAAAAGGACGGTACATATTACTGCAAAGGAAAAAATAAATCTGGAGAACAGGGACGGAATTGTTGTACGGAAGCAGTTATCAGATTACGACATTGAAGTGGTGATAGATCTTTCTGTGGTAAAACTGAATGAATTTATACAGAAAATTAACGAGGAAAGCGAAATAAGGGATATTGCCATAGAAGGGCCTGAATTAGAGCAGATAATCATGAAATTG
The DNA here is from genome assembly GCA_036562185.1 of Thermoclostridium sp. GTDB lineage: Bacteria > Bacillota > Clostridia > DSM-8532 > DSM-8532 > Thermoclostridium. The sequence continues at coordinate 38,398 of DATCKN010000015.1, read as the reverse complement.
TATTCAGTATGATAAATTTTAGAGCCTGCTTTTCATTTGCTGATACAATAAAAATCAAAATCAGTCCGCTTTTGATCGGATGGGCACATGAAGCTCAGCAGGTTCAGGCATAAGCCCCGCCCGGATAATAATTGACCGGGCAATTTCTCAGTGTAATTAAAATTTCATAATATGCTTTCAGACAGGTACAGAAATTTTATCTTCTATGCTATGATTTTAGTGTTAAACTTTATACACAATGTAGTATAGAGGTATTTTATGGAACCTGAAAGAGTAATATTTCATATTGATGTAAACTCGGCATTTCTAAGCTGGGAGGCATTGGAACAGTTAAAAAAGGGAAGCGAAACAGACCTTCGTACTGTTCCTGCGATTGTAGCAGGAGATCCGTCAAAAAGGCACGGTGTGGTTCTTGCCAAGTCAATTCCTGCAAAAAAATATGGCATTGTTACCGGCGAACCTGTTGTTAAGGCTTTAAAAAAGTGTCCGGCGGTAATAATCGTCCCTCCGAATCACGAAGCTTATGCCAGGTATTCCAAGGCAATGACGGACTTGCTCCGGTCATTTACTCCCGATATTGAAAAATACAGTATTGACGAATGCTTTGTTGATGTAACCGGACTTAAGCTTAAGTATAAGAATGACTTCCTTTCCCTGGCTCATATGATGAAAAACCGGATCAGGGATGAATTGGGGTTTACTGTTAATATAGGCATTTCGGAAAACAAATTGCTTGCTAAAATGGCTTCGGATTTTAAAAAGCCTGATTTGGTCCATACACTTTTTCGTGACGAAATACAGCAAAAAATGTGGCCGCTTCCGGTATCAGAACTGTTTATGGTCGGCAGGGCTTCCAGTGCAAAGTTCCAGGCTATGGGGATTAAAACAATAGGTGACCTGGCTAAATCCGATGTTTTTCTTTTGGAACATAAATTCGGAAAATACGGCAGGATGATTTGGGAATATGCCAACGGGATAGATGATTCCGCAGTACAGACAGAAGAGTCCGAAGCAAAGGATTTGAGTAATGAAACAACCGTAGAATTTGACATTACAGACAGGGAAACAGCAAGACTCTATTTGCTGGCTTTAAGCGAAACAGTGGGTATGCGCCTGAGAAAGGCCGGCTTATATGCCGGTGTAATAGCAGTAAACTTAAAAAACAATAATTTTGAATCCTATTCCTGCAGGAAAAAAATAGACAATCCAACCCAGGATACCAATGTTATATTTGAAACCGCAACACATCTGTTTGACAAAGCATGGAGAAAAGATCCCCTTCGCTTAATTGGGGTTGCCACATCCGTCCTGGTAAAAGATCCTGTTGAGCAACTAAGTATGTTTAATAACCTGTCTTATAAACAGTCCGAAAGGAAGAAGCTAAATGAAAGCATAGACAGAATAAGGGAGAAATACGGAAGCAAATATATTGTCAGGGGTTCTTTGCTAAATTTTAATAAGGACTTTGGCAGCAAGGACAAATAGACTATCGGAGAAATTTCATCTTTTCCGGATTATTTCCGTAAAAACAGGAATGATATTAAGTAGAAAATTAATCATACCTTATTTTTGCCTGGTTTTTATTTTGGAGAATAAGGAGGTAGTGATCATGAAAATAGGAAAGCTTTCTGTATTTTTAATTCTTTCTGTATCAGTGATAATCATCTTCTTGTGCGGTTGTGCCGCAAGTAATAATCAGCAGCAAAACGGCCAATCCGGGCAGCAGAATAGAACAATGCAGGGCCAGGACAGTCCCACTCCTGTTCAGACCATTGATGAAGGCGGCATTAAAAGCGGTATGTACAAGGTAGGCCAGGATATAGCTGCCGGAGAATATAAGCTTTACAGCACAGAAAAAAGTATTACCGGACTGTCCTACTTTGAAATTGCAAAAGACAGCTCAAATACATTTGAAAGCATAATTGCCAATGATAATTTTTATTCCTTTACGTATGTTACTGTAAAAGACGGGCAATATTTTAAATTTACCGATGCCCGCGCCGTTCCCGTAAAAGATGCAAAGCCATACGAACCTGAGAACGGAAGATATTCAAATGGGATGTATAAGGTTGGGTTTGATATTCCTGCAGGAGAGTATCAGGTTTTTCCGGAGGAAAACAGCTCCCTTGGTTACGGGTATTATGAAATAACCTCAGGCAGCAACCACACTCTTGATGATATTGTCGCTAATGACAATTTTGAAGACCCAAGATATATTACATTAAAAGAAGGCCAGTATTTAAAGCTGGTGGAAGCTTATATCGAAACCAAGTAAAGTATACTTATGGATTTCTTTATTTCATCAACAGGCTATCAGTTCAGTTTTCTCCATCTTAAGAAATTATTGAAAATTTTCCATAAATCTTTGTTAAAATATTGACAAATTTATCAGCAGAATGTATAATTATTTAAAAGTGTTGTAAATACAACACATTTTCTTTAATATTATTTGTTAATAATTTAACAATAATGCTAAGGGTATGCGTTGAAAAATATATACGCTATATCACATCTAAGTTTGTTAAAAAAATGTCAATTCCAATTAAAAAGAGGTGACAGGAATGGAAGGAAAAGCAAAAAAAGTGAATGTCGATGAAATGATCGACAAGCTGGTTGCAAATGCTGAGAAAGCACTGAAAGAGTATTTGACGCTTAATCAGGAACAAGTGGATAAAATTGTGCGTGAAATGACACTGAAGGGTTTGGAGAACCATATGTATCTTGCAAAACTTGCAGTGGAAGAAACCGGCAGGGGGGTATTTGAGGATAAGGTCATAAAGAACATATTTGCCACAGAATATATATACCACAGCATTAAAAATGAAAAAAGCGTAGGCATAATTGAGGAAAATACACTTGAGGGATACGTGGAAGTAGCAGAACCTGTTGGTGTGGTTGCAGGTGTAACGCCTGTTACAAATCCAACATCAACTACAATGTTTAAGTCATTGATTTGCGCCAAAACAAGAAACCCTATAATTTTTGCTTTTCACCCATCAGCGCAGAAATGTTCCAGTGAGGCTGCAAGAATTCTCAGGGATGCAGCGATCAAAGCCGGAGCTCCGAAGTACTGTATTCAATGGATAGAGCATCCGTCTGTTGAGGCTACAATTGCACTGATGAACCATCCTGGAGTCTCTCTTATACTTGCAACCGGCGGCAGTGGTATGGTCAAGTCGGCTTATAGCGCCGGAAAACCGGCACTGGGGGTAGGTTCGGGCAATGTTCCGTGTTATATAAATAAAAATGTTGATTTGGAAAGGGCATGTACCGATCTCATTATTTCAAAAACATTTGATAACGGAATGATCTGTGCGTCAGAGCAGGCTGTAATTGTTGACAAGGAAATTTCCGGGGAATTCGAAAGGATTATGAAAAAGTATGGATGCTATTTCCTCGATGAAAAGGAAACAGAACTGGTATCGAACTATGTTATAAACCGTGAAAAGATGGCTGTTAACCCTGAAGTGGTAGGAAAACCTGCCACGTTCATAGCAAAGAATGCCGGCATAACTGTACCTGATGACACAAAGATACTGATTGCGAAACTTCCAAAACCATCCCTTGAATATCCGTTGTCACTCGAAAAACTTTCTCCCGTACTGGCATATTTTGTTTGTGAGAATGAACAGCAAGGCTTTGAATATTGCTCCCTGATGCTGGAACTGGGTGGTCTTGGCCATTCGGCAGTCATACACTCAAACGATGAAGAATTATGCAAGGCTTTCGGCAATGAAATGAAAGTCGGGAGGATAATTGTGAATTCGCCTTCATCTCAGGGTGCCATAGGTGATATTTACAATACCAACACACCTTCACTTACTTTGGGATGTGGATCTTTTGGACGCAATTCAACCACAGCGAATATTTCATCGGTTAACCTGATAAATAAAAAGAGGATTGCACAAAGGAGGGTAAACATGCAGTGGTTTAAGATTCCTCCGAAAATATATTTTGAAAAAGGATCAATCCAGTATCTCGAGCACATGCCAAACATCTCAAGAGCCTTCATAGTCACCGATCCGATGATGGTTAAACTGGGATATGTGGATAAGGCACTGTATTATCTCAGAAAGCGCAAGGATTACTGCCATAGTGAAATATTCTCCGAAGTTGAACCCGATCCGTCCATTGAAACCATTCAAAAAGGCGTTCATGCAATGAATGTTTTCCAGCCCGATGTTATAATAGCCCTTGGCGGAGGAAGTGCAATTGACGCTGCAAAAGGCATGTGGCTGTTCTATGAAAATCCCGACACATCATTTGACGGGTTAAGACTTAAATTCATGGATATAAGGAAAAGAGCATTCCAGTTCCCGAACCTTGGAAAGAAAGCCCAGCTCGTTGCTATCCCTACTACATCGGGTACCGGAAGCGAAGTAACCTCATTCTCGGTAATAACTGACAAGAAAAACGGGAATATAAAATATCCTCTTGCTGATTATGAATTAACGCCTGACGTTGCAATTATAGATCCGCAGTTTGTTAAAACAATGCCAAAATCCATTACCGCAGACACAGGTATGGATGTACTTACTCATGCGATAGAAGCTTATGTTTCGGTACTGGCTTCGGATTATACCAATGCGCTTGCAATGAAAGCAATAGCATTAATTTTTAAATACCTGCCGAGAAGTTATGATAACCCGGATGATGAGGTTGCAAGGGAAAAAGTCCATAATGCTTCATGTATAGCAGGAATGGCATTTACAAACGCATTTTTGGGAATAAATCATTCCCTTGCCCATAAGCTGGGCGGTGAATTTCATATTCCTCATGGAAGGGCTAATGCAGTATTACTGCCCCATGTTATAAAGTATAATTCGCAGATACCCACCAAGTTCACAATATTCCCGAAATACGGCAAATTCGTGGCAGACTACCGCTATGCACAGATTGCACGGCACCTGAACCTTGGCGGGACAACACAGGAAGAGCAGATAGATGCTTTGATAAATGCTGTAATCAGTTTAATGAAGAAATTGAACATGCCGTTAAGTATTAAAGAATGCGGCATAAACGAAAGCGAGTTTATGGCGAAGGTACCCAAACTGGCTGAAAGAGCATTTGAAGATCAATGTACCACTTCAAACCCACGATATCCATTAGTTAGTGAGCTTGAAGAAATATATAAAAAAGCGTATTATGGATATGAAGCAAAATAGCTGGAGTATATTTGTTCTGCCCGGGCGGTGTATGTCATACACCGCCAAACATCTTTTTAAGCTTGAAAATTGTGCAAGGAGTCTGGTATGAATATTTATATATGTGTGGGAAGTACATGTCACTTGAAAGGTTCTTATAAAATAATTAACCTTATGAAGGATAATATAAAAAAATATTCGCTGGAAGATACAATTAACATCTCTGCTGCAGTATGCCTTGGAAAATGTACCGACGGAGTATGTGTGAAAGTTGAAGATGAAGTAATATGTGGTGTAAGCCCGGAAAATTTTAATCAGTTTTTTGAAGAAAATGTACTTAAAAAATTAAACCAAAGTAAGGAAATATGATTACGGGGGGAAAAGTATAATTGTCCAATTGCCTTCAGTTAAAAAAATCAAACTGTAAAAACTGCTATAAATGTATAAGAAATTGCCCGGTAAAGTCAATAAGATTTTCTGAGAACCAGGCAAATATAGTAACCGATGAATGCATTCTCTGTGGAAAATGCTTTGTGTCATGTCCGCAACATGCAAAGAATATACGGAATGACGTAGCAAAGGTTAAGGAATTTATTGCTTCATCACGTCCGGTTTATGCCAGTATTGCGCCTTCTTTTGTTGCGAATTATAACGGAATTTCGATGGGGTCACTGAGAAATGCATTAAAAAAGCTTGGATTTGCCGGAGCGGAAGAAACCGCCATTGGAGCGGCGGTTGTGAAAAAGCAGTATGAAAAGATAATCAGCGAAAGAAAGAATAATGTGATAATTTCTTCATGCTGCCATAGTGTAAACTTGTTGATTCAAAAACACCGCCCGGAGGCTCTTCCATACCTGGCAAAAGTAATGTCGCCAATGCAGGTTAGCTGTAAAATATTAAAAGAACAGCACCCGGGATGTTATACTGTTTTTATCGGCCCATGTATTGCAAAAAAAGATGAAGCAGAAACGTATCCGGGTATAACTGACTGCGTGCTGACATTTGAAGAACTTACCGAGTGGCTTGAAGGAGAGAATATAGAGTTTGAAGAATCAGTTGATTTGGATGAAAAAGGGAGGACAAGGATTTTTCCAACCGCCGGAGGAATAATTCGATCAATGGACTTGGACCCTGAATTTCAGTATATATCCATTGATGGTGTTGAAAACTGTCTTAGTGCAATAGACGATATTTGCAGCGGTAATCTGGCGAACTGCTTTATTGAAATGTCTGCCTGCACCGGAAGCTGTATAGGTGGCCCGGTAATGAGCAGGACACACCGGAATCCGGTGAAAGATTATGTACTGGTTAATAAATCCTCCGGGAGAAGTGATTTTTCAAATGGGTTGGGCGATATCAATATAGCAAGGAATTTTGAATATATAGGGAAAAGCCTGACAATGCCCGGAAGCAGCGCTATTACTGCAATTCTTCATAAAATGGGCAAGTTGTCAAAAGAACAGGAACTGAACTGTGGCTCCTGCGGATATAATACATGCCGAGAAAAAGCAGTGGCAGTTTTGATGGGTAAAGCCGATCTTACCATGTGCCTTCCTTATCTGAAAGAAAGAGCAGAATCTTTTTCAGATAAGATAATTAACAACTCACCGAATGGAATTATGGTACTGAATGAAAAATTGGAAATACAGCAAATTAACAATGCGGGTTTAAAAATCCTTAATAAAACCGACATGTCAAGCGTTATGGGAAAACCCGTTGATATTTTTTTGGATCCTGAAGATTACTGGCTTGCACTGGGTGATGAAAAGAATACATACAGAAAAAGAAAGTATCTTGCCGGTTGTAAAAAATATGTTGAAGAGACTGTTATTTATGACAGAACATATCATATAATTATCAGCATTATGGAGGATATAACAGAAGAGGAAACCAGTAAAATTATAAGGGCGAAGAAAATAGAACAGGCTGTTGAAATAACCGATAAGGTTGTAGAAAAGCAAATGAGACTGGTTCAGGAAATTGCTTCACTGCTGGGAGAATCGACGGCTGAAACTAAAATTGCACTCACACGCTTAAAGGAGACACTGGTGGATGAATAATCTTTGCATTGACGTAGGATATCGCTGTTTAAATAAACATGGCGAACAGTTATGTGGGGATAGTGTTCAAATAGTAAAAAATCATGACGATTCAATGATTCTCGTCCTTGCAGACGGCCTTGGAAGCGGAGTTAAAGCAAGCATTCTGTCCACTCTTACCTCAAAAATTATATCCACAATGATGGCAAATTCCATGACATTGGAAGATTGCGTGTCCACAATAGCCGCCACACTGCCGGTATGCAAAAAAAGGGGAATAGCATATTCCACATTTTCAATAATAAGCGTGAATAATAACGGCGAAGCCGAAATTATTCAGTACGATAACCCTAAGGTTATATTCCTCCGTGACGGGAAAAATTTTGAATATGACATGCAAACCCATATAATCGGAGATAAAAAAATATATGAATCCAAAATAACTATAAAACAGGACGATGTATTGATTGCAATGAGTGATGGAGCAGTTTATGCAGGTGTAGGCCGGAAGCTTAATTTTGGGTGGAAGCGGGAAAACATTATTAATTTTATTGAAGAAAACTACGATCGGAAACTTACTGCAAGAACAATCACCACTCTTTTATTGGAAAAATGTGCAGAGTTATATGCGTACCAGCCCGGAGACGATACAACCATTGCAACCGTCAAGATAAAAAATCATAAGATGTGTAATCTTATGATAGGCCCACCCGCAGATCCTGACAACGTCGACAGAATGATGGCTCTGTTTTTCGCAAAGGAGGGGTATCATGTAGTTTGCGGTGGTACAACTTCAAACCTGGCGGCCAGGTATTTGAACAAAGAAATAAAAACTTCCCTGGACTATGTTGATCCTGAAATACCCCCCATAGCAACAATTGAAGGTGTAGACCTTGTAACAGAAGGTGTTATTACAATAAGCAAGGTACTTCAGTACGCAAAAAGCTACCTTGATGATAACAGTTTTAACAGTGAGTGGATCATAAAAGAAGACGGTGCATCTCAAATTGCAAGAATTCTTTTTGAGGAAGCCACTGATATCTCCTTCTTCGTTGGAACGGCAATTAACCCTGCGCATCAAAACCCCGACCTGCCTGTCCATATTAATATTAAGATTAATCTTGTTGAAGAACTTGCTAAAACGTTGAGAGATATGGGTAAGACAGTGGAGCTGAACTTTTTTTGATACATAACCTTTATTAGCAAATATTAAGAAATTACAAATTAATAGGATGGATTTTTATAGTCCCTGGTTTCAATCCTCTTTATAATTAAAAAAGCCGGAATTAAATATTGATGTAAGGGGGATATGAAACAATGAAACGTACTTTAAGAAATCTATACTGCATAGTGCTTACTCTGATGCTGGTAATAACTATGACGGCATGCGGCACTTCTGACAACACAAATTCACAGCCTGTTCAACAGGATACACGGTCAAATGCAAACAGTTCTGAACCTGCTACTATTACAATATGGACACTGAACAGACATGATGCAGATTATATGAATTCTGTAATACAAAAGATAAATGAAGAATACGATGATATTAATGTTGAGTACAAGATTTATACCGAAAACTTTGAACAAGCTGTTGAAATTGCTTTTGCAACAAACGAAGCTCCCGATATCCTTTTTGATGGTGGCAGTATCTATTCCAAATTCGTCGGCCAGGGCAAATTTGAGCCATTGGATGATTATCTGACCGACGAAATGAAAGCCCATTTCGGTGAGGAAAATTTCCTTGAAGGTATTAACATGTATAACGGAAAAATATATTCTTTGCCTGCAATAGGTACAACCGCCAGGTTGATCTATAACAAGGGCATTTTTGAAAGAGCAGGGATAACCGAAGTACCAAAAACAGTTGATGAAATGGCCGATACGGCAATCATCATATCTCAGAAACTTAAAGATGAGGGCATATATGGTTTCGCCCAGAATCTGAAAAGTCCTTCCGGTGGATTGAATCGTTCTGTTGACTTTATTTTAATGAGAAGCGGGGGAAATTACAGGGGGTACGATTTTACAACCGGCAGGTATGATTTTATGCCATATAAGCCAATACTTCAGGCTTATCAAAGAATGTTCACCAGCGGCGGCGCTTTCCCTGGCTGCGAATCACTGGACATTGACCCGCTGAGGAGCCAGTTTGCCAATGGTAAAATTGGAATGTACATATCATGGACACATTCGGAACCAGGTGTATATGAAAGCCAGTTCCCGACAACCGAGAACTGGGATGTGGCTCAATTACCGACAATCGACGGTACTGTAAAAGGTTCGCAGCACATGCTGCTGGCCGGCAGATGGTTTTTAATGAATGCAAATTCAAAAAACAAGGATAAAGCATGGACTGTTATGACTGTTTTATACAGTGATGAAGTACTGAAAGGTTATCATGAAAATGGTCTTGGAAATGTAACAGTGAAAAGCGTTCTGGATCAAATTACAAAACAGCCGGATACTATTGCAAAAAGGCCTAACCTGGCTTTCACTGATGATGATAAACTCTGGCCGGCTGCACCTTCTGATCTGACAAGTATTGTTCCGGAAGGAAAAGCAATGTATGATGTGTTTGCCGAATTGATTTTCGGTGTTGAAACCGACTTTGACAAAGCTTTGCAGGATTTAACCGAGCGGTACAACAAGGCATTGGATAATGCCATAGCTGACGGGCTTGTTAAAGAAATTAAATATCCAAATTTTAATCCCAAAAATCCTGCAGCTGTTTTCGGCAAATAAATAGAAATTACCTGGAACGCGATTATAAAAAATAATCGCGTTCCGTTTAGTTAACTTGTTGTACCGGTTAAATTCAAACCTGATAAAGCTTTTCCTGAAAAAAGCTTTTTGTAATCCAGTCCGGATTGTAGCACAGCTCAAGGATAAGCAGGTCGAATGTTTGATTAAAATGCTTCAAGTATTTCTTTAGAGTTTTTTACTTGTCCCGGCTGAATCCACGGCCTTTGCATACAGCGGATGCAGAAAAGAAAGATTTCAGATGTTAAAGCAAAAGAATTAGATATATTGTAAGAATAGAAAGGGTTAACATACATGCGGTTGAAAAGTAAAGCAAGCAATTATTTACAGATTTATCTTATGCTTTTCCCCAGCCTTCTGATTTTTGCCGTATTATCGGTATATCCTATTATGTGGGCATTAAAGTATGTCTTTTATGAATATAATGGTTACACTAATCCAAAGTTTGTAGGTCTGGATAACTTTATAAGGGCTTTTACAAGAGATCCGTTGTTTATCAATGCATTGAAAAATACTTTTATCTATGTCGGCGGAAAAATTGTCATTATTTTGCCACTAGCATTTATACTGGCTATTTTTTTGAATAAAAAGACAAAAATACATGGAGCTCTGCAGGCTTTAATATTCAGCCCTACTATTATAAGTTCTGCGGTTATGTCTTTGGTTTTTTACCTTATGCTCAATGCATATAACGGTGAAGTAAACAGGCTGCTGTTGAAGCTGGGATTGGTTGATTCACCTGTTAACTGGCTTGGCAGCAAATATGCCATGTTATCAACGGTAATAGTAAGCGTCTGGGCAGGGTTAGGCAATTACATGGTTTATTTCCTTGCCGGTTTACAGAGCATTCCCGATGAAATTTATGAAAGCGGAGCTATCGATGGTGTAAACAGTTTTCAGAAATTAATTTACATAACTATTCCGATGCTGGGGCCTATGCTGAAAGTTATATTAATGCTTGCTTTGATAACTGCATTCCAGGATATGTCGAATATTTTAGTGCTGACAGGCGGTGGGCCTTTTGGAAAAACAAATGTAATGTCTCTGTATGTTTATTCGTTGTATTTCCCTGTTAATGCATCGGATACCGCAACCTTCATGCCCCAGTATGGATACGGAGCGGCAGTAAGTGTCATATCCGCCTGTATTGTAGGATTTATTACTGTTATATACCTGAAAATTTCAAATAAACTGGATGATATTTACTGAATAAAGGAGTCGCAATTTATGAGGCTTAGACAGGTGTGTATCAATTTTATAAAGTGGATTTTTATCGGTATAATATTGATTTTTACGGTTTATCCGATTCTATATACGCTGCTTGGTTCATTTAAAACCAACTGGGAACTGACATCAGGCGGAAACTTCTTTCCGAAGAAGTGGATGTTTTCAAACTATACACAGGCATATATACAGTCCAATTTTCTGAAGTACAGCATTAACAGTATATTAATCAGCGGTACGTCAATGTTTATTGCACTTTTAACTTCGTCTATGGCCGGATATGTGTTTGCAAGGCACACTTTCCCCGGAAAGAAAATCATTGTTTCAGCATATTTGGCAATGATGTTTATTTCATTAGGTGCAGTGTCCATTTATCCGGTGTATATTTTGTTTCACAAAATAGGCTTGACAAAAAGCTTCCTGGGATTGGCAATTGCATTAACAGGCAGCCAGGCGACTAATGTCTTCCTGACGGTAGGATTTGTTAGAAGCATTCCGGTTTCGATGGATGAAGCTGCATATCTTGAGGGATGCAGCTACATGAAGATATTCTATAAGATCATTATTCCGTTGATCCGGCCCATTCTCGGTGTTATTGCCCTGTTCGCTTTCAGGTATGCATGGAATGACTATTTAATCGGGCTTATAATGACTATATCCAATCCCGATTTAATGCCTATAACCGTGGCCGTGGTACAGTTGAAATACTCAATGAATGCTGCCGCAGAATGGCATATTATGCTTGCAGGGGCTTCATTGGCAATAGTCCCGATACTGGTACTGTATATTTTTACAAACAAGCAATTTATATCGGGATTAACTGTTGGAGCTGTGAAGGGATAAGCATGCTTTACTTATTTTACATAAAGTTGTAGTATAGCATTGACGGAATGGGCCAGAAGCGTGATAGAACTCTCGCCAACTGTATTGTTGCGGAAAAACATTGGTTACATATTGCTCCCTCAGGTATTACGGTTTGATATAATGGTAACCTGCAAACAGAAAATGGTCATCCGCTGAGAAGATAGTCGGGGGGCTGGCTGGATGCTTAAGTTGTTCAGAAATACCAAATTTGGCATAAGAATCGTTGCTACCAGTATTTTATTAATTGTTGCAACAATTACAGTTATATCCTGCCTGTTTTACCATTACGCAAGCAATGATATTACAAAGGAATATTATCTGCATTCAATCAGGACTACCAAGCAGGACGCCGTTTTTTTTGATAAGGGAATGAAGAATTTGATTAAATGCTTTTTTGATCTTAAATATGACAGCCAAATTACCAGGGAATTATACGATTTTCTCGTTGCTGAGCAAACCAGTTACGGAATTGCGCTGACGAATATTGCAAGGATTTTATCGGAAGTCGAAAGGACTGAAGAGTTTATATCATCTGTTTATATTTACACGCCAAATGGCGATTTTTACGATCATAATAACTTTAAAAGGCCTGATTTTTCTTTTAAGGAGTCAAGCATATATCAATATCTGAACCAGCCCGATTCTGCAGGTTTATATTTGGGTAATTCCGGGCCCAATGAAATTTTCCAGAGTAAAGCAACATTCATTCCGCTGGCCATGAAGTACCAGATAGAAGGATGCAGCCAGTGGTTGTACATGGTGCTCTTCATTGATGTGGCAGAAATGAAAAATTACCTGGAAAGTATCAAAACAGACACCAATAACGAGATGTTTCTGATTAACGAGTCGGGCAATTTACTGGTCAGTACCGATTCAAAAATAGCAGAAAGTATTATTTCTGATAAAGAGGTCCTGGATGAAATTATTTCAGGCAGGGAAGGAGGATCTCAGAACAAGAATGGTTTTATCCTGACTTATCAGCCCCTTGAGGTCGTGCCATGGTTTATTGTAAATGCCCAGCCAGAGGATACCCTTTTGGAAAGCACTAACAACCTGAAGAATTACATAATCATTATATCCCTTGCCGGCATCATAGTCAGCATTGCGGCTTCTGTTCTTATTAGCAAGGCAATAGTAAGGCCTCTGAAAATTGTTGAAAACACAATATATAAAGTTACGGGTGGCAATTTCAATGTTCAGTGTTCGTATACATGCGACAATGAGGTAGGAACGATCGGTAAAAGCTTCAACTTTATGATTTCCCAGATAAAAGACCTGATTGAGCGTCTGAATATGACAATTAAAGAGCTTGAAACAGAGAAAAAGAAAGTGGAAGAGGAACAGGAGCTTAAGAGAACTGCTGAATTGAAAGCATTGCAATCCCAGATTAATCCACATTTTTTGTATAATACCCTTTCGGCGGTTACATGGATGGCTTTTGACAGGGGAGAAAACGATATATACCAGATAACATCGAGTTTGGGGGATTTCTACAGGATTGCATTAAGCAAAGGAAAGGAAATAATACCGTTAAATGATGAAATACGGCATGTGAAAAATTATCTGGCCATCCAGAAATTTATGTATGGTGACAGGCTTCAATATTCCTTCGAAATAGATGAGGATGCAATGGAATTTTCAATTATAAAACTGGTATTACAGCCACTTGTGGAAAATTCAATATACCATGGCATTAAAAAACTGAACAGGCCCGGTGAAGTAAGGATCAACATTTCAATTGTCAATAACAGAAAAGAAATTGAGTTGATTGTATACGACAATGGAGCCGGAATTGAAGAAGATGTTTTGGATTGCATAAATAAAAAACTGGAAAGCGGAGAAAAAGTAACATCCGAAGGATATGGAATTTTCAACGTAAATGAGCGTATTAAGCTGTTTTATGGGCAGCAGTATGGCTTAAGACTTGAAAGCAAGCCTTTTACAGAAACAAAAGCCATTATTACATTACCTGCTGTTTACACTGACAATTAAGGAGGAAAAAGAATTGTATAAGGTGCTTGTTGTTGAAGACGAGGATGTTATCAGGAGAAACATTGTCAATTTCATAAAGAGATTCAGTACTGATTTTGAAGTAGTAGGTGATGCCGAAAACGGATTAAGAGCCCTTGAAATATATAACGAAAATGAACCCGATATTGTGATTACCGATATTTTAATGCCACAAATGGACGGTATTCAGTTGATTGAAAAGTTAAGGCAGGACAACCGTGAAATAGCATTCATAATAATAAGCGGATACGACGAATTTGCATATGCCCAGAGCGCAATGAGACTGAATGTATTTGATTACCTGCTAAAACCTTTTTTACCGCAGCAACTTGCCGACGTATTGCTAAAAGTCAAGGAAAGCATAGACCGGCGAAGAAATTTCTTTAATAATATTAAAGTTCTGCAAAGTAAGCTGGAAGAAAGCATGCCAATACTGAGAGAAAGGTTTTTCATAGATTTGGTCACCAATCAGCTATCCTTTAATGAAATCCTTCAAAGAAGCAGCTTTTTACAGCTGGATATTTCTGCTGACTTTTACAATGTGGCAATTGTAAAAATTAATGCCAGTGAAGTATCTAAAAGCAGAAACATAACTAAAGAGGAACTTATACATTTTTTCCTGTTCGATATTGTCGGCGAACTGTTTGATTCAAATATCAAAACATTTGCTTTTGGAATTTCGGATTATCAGCTTGGTATCATTATGTGCGGCTGTTATGAGTATAAGCGCCAGTTTTTCCAGAACATAAACAAAAGCCTGTCAAAACTGATCGAAACCATGGCCAATTATTATCACGTTACCATATTCGCGGCGGTGGGCAGAATTTATGAGGATATATTAAAGCTTCCCCTGTCCTTCGCTGAGGCAAAGGAAGCCATGACATACAGTTTTGCAATTGAAGCCAATACGCTTATAAATTATTATGATATATTTTTGAAGAAAACCGAAACGTATGAAAAACCATCATCCATATTAAAGGAAATAATACTTTATACAAAAACCGGGGATTCGGATAAAGCGCTGAAAAAAATAGAAAACTTGTTTGAATATTATAAGGGCAAGGCGGTGTTGAACCCGAACTTGATAAAAGCTGATGTAATAGAGGTGGTTTTGGCAATACAAAGATATCTGGAAGAATCAAAAGGTGATGACACTTTTCTGTATAACCAGAATATCAGCCCGTATGAAAAGATAGTAAAAGCAGACTCCGTATCCGATTTAAAGGGGTTATTGCATGATTTTGCTATAATGACCATAAATGAAGTAGTTCATTTAAAAGAAGGGCAAAGCAACAGTTTCGTTGAGAAACTCAAATCAATAACCGAAGAAAATATAGGCAATGAGGATTTTAATCTGGATATTGCGGCTTCAATGCTTTATATAAGCCCGAATTATCTCAGGCAGATGTTTAAAAAGGTTACCGGTGAAACTTTTATTGAATATCTGACAAATCAGAGAATGAAGAAAGCAGCAGAGCTGTTAAGGGACAACTCCTTAAAGATCAGTGACATAACAGAGCAGGTGGGATATTCAAGTCAGAGTTATTTTACCAAATGCTTCAAAAAATATTACAATGTAACACCTACCGAATATCGGGAGAATATTATGAACGGTTCTGCCTGAAAATTATTATCCACTGAATATTCAAAAAGCCTGTTTTATTTTTACCGGAGGGATGGCATTGCTGTATCAGAAAAACACAAAGGAATTTAACGAGGCCCTTTTTCAAAACCCCACATCAGAATATCGATGTACTCCATTTTGGGCCTGGAATAAAAAACTCGACTGGGAGGATATGGAACGTCAGATAGAAGTTTTTAAAGAAATGGGAATGGGTGGTTTTCACATTCATCCCAGGATAGGCCTTAATACTCCATACTTAAGCCCGGAGTTTATGGCGCTTGTCAGGAAATGCAATACTAAAGCCAAGGAACTGGGCATGCTGACGTGGCTGTATGATGAAGATAAATGGCCTTCTGGGTTTGGAGGAGGGTTTGTTACAAAGAACCATGAATTTAGAAGCAGGTATCTTCTTTTTTCACCGTATTTTCATGATGACGGTTATTATGAGCGGGGCATGCCACAGGAAAACCGCCTTGGAATAGACGGGTTCCTGACCTTAATCGCGAAATATGAAGTAGAGATAAAAAGCGGATATCTTCATTCATATAGAAGACTTTCCCAAAATGACGTCAGCACCGGAGGAAACATATGGTATGCATACCGGGTGATATCGAAGGATTTATCCTGGTTTAACAACCAGGCGTATGTGGATACGCTCAATAAAGAGGCGGTAATGAAATTTATCGAAGTCACCCATGAAAGGTATTATGAATTCTTGGGAGATGAATTTTCAAAGTCGGTACCTGCTATTTTTACTGACGAACCGCAATTTGTGCTGAAACAGAATCTGGCCGGTCCAATGAGCCTGCAGGAAGTGGGTATTCCATATACCGATAATTTTGAACAGTCATTTCGGGAAAGGTTTAAATGCAGTTTTCTCGACAGCCTTCCTGAAATATTCTGGGAGCTTGAGGATAATAAAATTTCCCGGATAAGGTACTGGTATCATGAGCATATAGCCGAATTATTTGCATCTTCTTTCGCCGACACGGTGGGAAAATGGTGCATGGACCACAATATTATGCTTACCGGCCATATGATGGCCGAAGATACATTGGAATCGCAGACCAGGGCCCTGGGCGAGGCAATGAGATCATACAGAAGCTTCGATTTGCCAGGAATAGACATCCTGGCAAACCGTTACGCATACAGCACTGTAAAACAGGCCCAAAGTGCGGCCAGACAGTATGGAAAACCCGGTGTTCTCAGCGAACTGTACGGTGTTACAAACTGGGATTTTGATTTCAGGGGTTATAAGCTTCAGGGTGACTGGCAGGCAGCAATGGGTGTCAGCGTACGCGTTCCCCACCTTAGCTGGATGGGTATGGGCGGAGAATCAAAAAGGGACTACCCTGCTCCAATAGATGCCCATTCTCCCTGGTATAAAAAATACCATATAATTGAAGATCATTTTTCAAGGGTAAATGTATGCATGACAAGAGGTACACCCGATGTCAATATCGGGGTTATTCATCCGGTAGAAAGCTATTGGCTGGCCTGGGGACCAAACAGCCAGACAAAGCAGAAAAGGCAGAGACTTCAGGAGAACTTTGAGAACATAGTCAACTGGCTTCTGTTCTCCAATTTTGATTTTGACTTTATTGCGGAATCAATGATAAGCGAACTGTACAAAGAATCACAAGGGAAATACACGCAGATTGGCAGTATGAAATATGAAGTCCTGATTGTTCCTGAACTGATTACCATCAGAAGCACTACGGTAAGCATGCTAAAGGAACATATGGCAAAGGGCGGGAAGGTTTTATTTTTAGGCAATCTTCCCCAGGTAATCGATGGTGATTGTAACAGGGAATTTGACTTATCCTGTTTCGGTGAATGTGTTATAAATAATTCAAAATATGATTTGATAGATGCGCTTAATCCTTACCGCCGGCTAGATATCATTAACAAGGATGAATCAAGAAATGAAAACTACCTGTATCAATTAAGGGATGAAGAGGATTGCAAATGGTTGTTCATTGCAAGGGGGAAACCAGTTGAATCTTTGAAACTGCCTGAAAAGACAGTATTTACGGTATATGTTAGGGGAAGCTACAAGGTCTGGCTTTATGATACCATAACCGGTGTAAGTAAAAGGGTACCGGCAAATGTAATAAACGGGATTACATATTTCGATCAGATTGCATATGAACATGACAGTTTCCTGTACAGGTTGATAAAAACAGTGGAAAACGATACAGGGCAATTTTCCGGAAAATGTTTCAATATCACGAAAAATTATTTACCTGCAAAATATTTGAACGGTCCATGCAAGTACAGGTTGTCCGAGAAGAACGTACTGGTGCTGGACATGGCAAAATATCAGATTGATGGTGGCCCGGTTAGTGGAAGGGAAGAAATACTCAGAATTGATGACGAAATAAGATTAAAGCTTGGCTTCAGGCTTAGAACCGACAGCTTTCCGCAGCCATGGCTTACAGCCGGTGAAAGCAGATGCCCCCATAAAGTTAAGCTTTTCTTCGAAGTAGAGTCCGAACTGGATGTCGAAGGAGCAGAATTAGCCTTTGAAGGTGACGGAGTTGTTGTGGAATGGAATAATGAAATTATTGCTGAAAGGAGTAACAGCTTTTTTATAGATAAATGTTTTAATGTAATGAAATTACCACGAATTAAAAAGGGCATAAATAGTCTGGTAATGAATATTCCTTTCGGAATGAAAACAAATATGGAATGGTGCTATATAACAGGCGATTTCGGAACTTCTGTAACTGGTGACAGAAGCATTATTACTAAAGCCCCCGAATATTTATACTTCGGTGATATAACAAGGCAGGGACTTAGTTTCTATGGCGGAAATATCAGCTACATTCTGGATGTTGATGTACAAGAAGGCAATTTGACAATCGAGGTGCCTCAGTTCAGGGGAGCACTTGTAGAAATATTGCTTGACAACATCAAAAAAGGTGATATCGTATTTTCGCCATACAAACTGGATTTAGGCCATGTATCAGCAGGCAGGCATATATTAGAACTAACGTTATATGGAAACAGGTATAATATGTTCGGACAGCTGCACGACTGCAACAGGTTCGAAAAATATTACGGCCCGGCAACATGGCGCACCAGGGGTAATTCCTTCAGCTATGAATACCAGCTGCGGGAGGTGGGCATTCTGACAGCACCTTTATTGTACATTGAGAAGGAATGATTAAGCACGGAAGCAGGGGAAAGCTCTTCTGCTTCCTTTTTTACCTGGCGGAAACACCTTCCTGGTATTTGAGGGTAAATTAATTGAACGGCACTTTTTCAAGCTTTTTTTATGAATTTTATTGATAAAAATTCGTTCATTATCCGATCTTCAATTTGCTGACGTTCCGGAACAGAAAAAGTTTGAGCATATATGTGGAAACTGTCAGAGTTTAACTTTGCCGCAAATAGCCAATTCTGCTAAGTCATAATTCAGGATAAACTGCTTGACTAAGCAAAACTTTCCGTTAATTTTGTCATTGATAAAAAATTTAGCATTGATAAAGTGTAAATTAACATTATAATTAAAGTAACAATACTTGAAATTTAAAACCGTGATAATACACTAATTCGCAAATTCATTATATATGGGGGTATATATGAATAAGAAAAAAATACGTTTGAAGGATATAGCCGATAAATTAGGGATATCTGTTAACGCAGTATCGCTGGCATTGAACAATAAGGTCGGCGTAAGTGATGAAACCAGGATGAAAGTTTTAACGGTAGCCGATACTTTGGGTTATTTGGATCAGTTCAAGGATTCGGACAAGAAAAAGCATTTGAACAGTATATGCGTTATGCTTGAGGAAAAGGTGTTCAAAGACACCAGGTTTTATCCTAAAGTCATTTTAGGCATAGAAAACGAAGCCAAAAGGAATAATTATGACACAATTATAAATTTTATACGAAGGGACAAATACGATATTCCCCTCAGTATTGAAAGAGGTAAGGCCGAAGGTATTCTTGTCCTTGGCTATATCAGCGATGAAAATCTGAAGTTGCTTAAATCATATAAGAAGCCAATAGTACTGGTTGATTACGCTTCTTTGTCGGTAGTGACAGGTGCGGTAATGACGCAGAACTATACCGGAGCTTACATGGCAACCGAATACCTGATTCGATGTGGCCACAGGAATATAGGATTTATAGGGGACATAAAAGCGGCAATGAGCTTCTATGAAAGGTGGCTGGGATATAACGATGCTCTGAAGCAATATAATATTACTCTGGAAAATGTGTTCTGTATTACCGAAAACGTTGAAGAAAATGTAATCCAGAACAATTTTCAGGCATTTACCGAAATCCTTAAAGCCCTGGATCGGTTTCCGACCGCATGGTTTTGTGCGAATGATACCACCGCGTTTGTGTTTATGAATGCGCTGAAGTTTTTGGGAATAAAAGTACCCGATGATGTTTCGATTATCGGGTTTGATGACATTGATATTTGCTCGATGACAGAACCCAGGCTTACGACTATGCATGTAGAAATGGAAGAAATGGGAGCAACCGCGGTGAGGGAAATATTGCTCAAGGTTAATAACGCTTATTATATCCAGCGGCATATCAGGCTGCCGGTAAGATTGGTGGAACGGGAGTCGGTTAAACTGATAACCGGCTGTCAAAATTAAAGTAAAAGTCGACAAAATTAAAGTAATTATAGATTGAAAATTTGTCCAGATTAAATATAATAATATATGTGATATAAATATTTGCTAAAGTATTGAGGAGGGGTACTAAGTGAAACGTCTTTGTTTTTTGTGTACGATGTTGTTGGTAGTTGCCATACTGTTTACAGCTTGCGGCACGACCGGAACTACCGGCACAAAAGGAATATCTGATACACCTGGTACAGCAGCTCCGGATGGTAAGTCCGCAGCTCAGGGCAAGCCATCTGAAAAAGTTGAGGTTAAACTCTCTACATGGGCTGGTTCTGAAGAAGCAGCCGAGTTACAGGAAATTATCGACAGACTGAACAAGAGTTCAGATACTTACATAATTACGCAGGATTCAAACCCTGCCGACTATGAGACTCGTTTGACAACACAGCTTTCGGGTAATGCAGGCCCCGATCTTTTCTGGGTAAGTGCATCAAGGGGAGCGCAATTTGCAGCAAGAGGCGTAATGCTTGACATAACCGACAGACTCTCCAAATCAGGCAAACCCGCCGCAAATCTGGATGATTATTACGATTCTGCTTTTGGACCCTTCAAAGTTAATGGAAAAATATATGCTCTGCCATGGATTATGCAGCCGGTGGTTCTTTATGTAAACCAGGATGCACTGGATAAGGCCGGAGTAGTCATTGATGAGAACTGGAATTGGGATCGGTTCATGGAAGCGGCTAAGAAGCTGACTATGGATAAGAACGGGAAATCCCTAGGGGAAAGTGGATTTGATAAAAACAATATTGTTCAATGGGGATTCACATTAAATGGTTGGCCGCCGGTTCAGATGTTTATCTGGCAGGCAGGCGGAGAAGTTATCGCAGAAGATTTCAGCAGTTCCCCTATTGATACTCCCGAAGCCTTGATGGGTTTCAATTTCTACCGTGAACTGCTCGACAGCGGTGTGGTTCCGTCACAGCAGACAATCAGAGACAGAGGCTTTGACCAAATGTTCAGAGATGGGCAGGTTGCAATGTTTATGGGCGGAGCGGCAGACTCCCTTGACACAAAGGTTGAAAACTTCAAATGCGTAGTCCGTGAAGTACCCGCAGGTCCTACCGGTATTAAAGCTACTTTTGTTGATTTGCTAGGTATGGGAATCAATTCAAAAACGAAATATCCCGATGTCGCATTTGAGGCTTTGGTGGATCTGGCTGAAGAAATACATAAGTGGAAGGTTATGCCTCCAAGGAAGTCGATTGGAAGCGCCGAGAACATGCAGAGTCTGCATCCTGAAAGAAAAGATGCTTTCCCGGCAATTGTCAACTCCCTTGAGTATTCAAGACCATACAGGTTCTATCAGGACTATCCTGATTGGGACACAGTTTTCTGGAATCAGTTAATGGATCCTATTGTTAACAATAACGGCAAGCCCGAAGAACTCGTACCCAAAGTTAAACCCTTGTTAGACGAGGCATTGAAATAAGCTGATCCAATATTTTAAACCGATGAAGGAGGCTTAAACGCCTCCCTCATCAAAAGAAGGGATTTGTATGGAAAGGTATCTGGCCACTTTCGGGCGCTGGCTGTTAGTGCCGGTTTGCCTGTTCATCCTGGGGCTCGGTCTTTATTATTTGATGAGAATTTTGCGATGGGATAAGCAGCAGGCTACAGGCCTTGCTTTAATTTCTCCGTGGCTGTTCGGTTTTATAGGATTTACAGCCATACCCATTTTTTATTCACTTTATTTAAGCTTTACGGACTTTAGTCTCTTCGGAAAAGAGAAATGGGTAGGTTTCGGAAACTATATCAAACTATTTACAAATGATATCGAGTTTTGGCCATCTGTAAGAATTACCCTTTCATACGCGGTTTTTACCTTACCGGTAGGAGTATTCGGTTCACTGCTGGTTGCATTGCTGATTAACAGGGAGATACGGGGAATAAGGATATTCAGGACAATACTTTACCTGACCGCTATACTTCCGGATACGGCGGTTGCCATTATATGGAGGCAATTATTCAACGGTGAAAGCGGCCTGATAAATTTTTTCCTGTCGTTATTCGGAGTAAACAAGATAGACTGGTTCGGAAATCCGAAATACGTTCTTCCGGCGTTTGTTATTATCAGTGTCTGGGGTATCTTCGGCACAAACACGATTATTTTCCTCGCAGCGTTGAAGGATGTCTCGAAGGCTTTGTATGAAGCTGCCGAGATAGATGGAGCCGGTGGATTTAAAAGGTTCATTCATATTACCATACCGCAGATTTCATCGGTTATTCTTGTGCAGGTTGTTATGAGCCTGATTGGATCAATGCAGATGTTTACTGTTGCGCAATTTTTGCGACCGACGACACAGGCGGGGCTGTTTATGAATCAGCTTGTATACACAAGGGGCTTTACACAACTTCACATGGGAGAAGCTTCGGCAATCGCATGGGTGTTATTCGTGATAATTCTTGTGCTCACGCTGCTGGTGTTCAGGACTTCACCGGCTTGGGTCCATTACGAGACCGAAGTGAAGGATGTAAAGGGTATAAAGAATGTGAGGTAAGGTATGGGAAATTCAATTGCTGTTTTTCAATCCAAAAGAAAAAGGAGAATTCTGGTAGACATAATTGTTTATATAGTGCTGGTAAGTATTTCAGTAATAGTTTTGATTCCGCTTTTTTGGATGATTTCAACGGCATTGAAATCCAATGCTGATATTTATGCATGGCCGCCTGAGTGGATCCCCAGGCCTGCGCATTGGGAGAACTTCCGGAATGCCTGGAATGCAATGCCCTTTAATACATATTTGTTAAACAGCCTTTTTATTGTGGTTCTGGGTGTTGTAGCCGAAATAATAAGTGAAACCGTTGTTGCATACGGGTTTGCACGGTATAATTTTCCGGGAAAAAACATTATATTCGTTATACTGCTTAGTACAATGATGCTGCCTGCGCACGTTACATTGATCCCAACCTATATTATATGGAACAGGCTGGGGTTATTGGGCGAATTTGATCCGCTGGTGCTTAGGGCATGGACTGCATGGGGTCCGTTTTATATATTTCTGATGCGGCAGTTTTTTATGGGAGTACCGAAAGAACTTGATGATGCGGCCGATATCGACGGAGCGCCATTGGCACAGAAATTTTTAAAAATAATGCTCCCGCAGATAAGACCGATTATTATAGCGATTTCGATCTTTGCATTCAGAGGATATTTTAATGAATTCCAGGGGCCGCTGATTTACCTGTCTGATAAACAGAAATATACAATGACTCTTGGAATGTATTTTTTCATGGGTGGAGTGAATGAAGCGCCCAAGTGGAATTACTTAATGGTTATTGCTCTGATTATTACTTTACCAAGCCTTATTCTCTATTTTTCAGCCCAGAAATATTTTATTGAAGGGATCACATTCTCTGGAATCAAAAACTAACCCTTTAAATTGAACGGAGTGTGACTATGTTTAAACTGGAAAGACTACAGAATGAACCGGTGCTTTCGCCTGATGCAAGGCATGATTGGGAGAAAGCGGCTGTATTTAATGCTGCCGTAATTTACGAAAATAATCTTTTTCATCTGTTTTACAGGGCTTCTGATAATCCGTTTTTTCTGGATACCGATAAACCTGATCCGAGCAGAAAATTTACATCGGTTATAGGTCATGCTGTGAGTACCGACGGAATTCACTTTGAACGATATGAAGAACCCGTTTTAAGACCGTCGGGCATGAATGATTCATGGGGAATTGAGGATCCAAGACTGACAAAGATCGATGATAAATATTACATTGTATATACGGCATTTGGCGGCAGGGATTGGAGCGATGTCAGGGTTTCGATGGTCAGTTCGCCTGATTTGAAACACTGGTCACAGGGCGTGATTTTGTTGCCCGGGGAACCTAACAAAGACGCTGCATTATTGCCTGAAAAGGTTAATAACCAGTATGTGTTGTTCCACAGAAGAATTCCGTCTATATGGACTGCTGTTTCAGATGATATAATAAACTGGAGAGATCACAAGGAAATCATGACTCCCAGGGAAGGAAAATGGGACAGTAAAAAAATTGGTATTGCAGGCCCCCCACTGAAAATAAAAGACGGGTGGTTAATGATTTATCATGGGGTGGATGAAAACAATGTATACCGTTTAGGTGCCGCTTTATTGGATAAAAATGATATAAACAGGGTAATAGCCCGCCAGGACGAGCCAATACTGGAGCCGGAGCTTGAATGGGAGATTGACGGGCTTGTCCCGAATGTGGTATTCAGTTGTGGCAGCTGCATTGTAAATGATTTCCTGTATGTTTACTATGGAGCAGCCGATACTTGTATAGGTGCAGCCGGAATACCTACAGACCGGATTACTTTTTGATAGGGGATTTATATGAGTAGTATTATAAGAGCACAAAGCTGCAGTGAACTTTTGAAAAACTTTGAAAAGACTCAGTTTACAGCAAAAGGAGAAAAAATCAAGTTTATAAATGTGGGAGACAGGGATGTTTATAACATAACAGCCCCTTTTGATATCGACGGGAAAAGGATAATTGCCGGGAGAGTGGAAAAAAGGGATTCCGAATTCTCCCAGGTTATGTTTTTTGCCCACAACGGGGAGGCCTGGACTCCAATAGACGGAGCTCCTGTATTCGACCTTCAGGATCCTTTCATAACCAGGATAAACAATGAAATTGTCTTTGGCGGGGTGGATGTGTTCCCTAAGGAAGATGCACCCGGCCAGTTGCAATGGAGAACTTTTTTCTTTAAAGGAAAAACCATTAATGATTTAAAACACTTTGCAAAAGGCCCCATAGGCATGAAGGACATAAGGCTGGTGGAGTTGTCCGATCGCAGAATTGGGGTATTTACAAGGCCGCAGGGGATAATCGGAGGAAGAGGAAAAATAGGATTCACCTCTATCGGTTCACTTGATGAACTGACCGAAGAAACAATTATAAAAGCAGAGCTTATAGAAAATCAGTTCCTCGATGACGAGTGGGGAGGATCAAACGAGCCTCATCTTCTGAAAAACGGGAAAATTGGTGTCTTAGGACATATCGCATGTTTCGATGAAGAAGGCAACAGGCATTATTATTCCATGGTATTTATGTTTGATCCGGTTTCAAAGGTTTCATCACCCATTCAAATTATTGCAACGAGGAGCAATTTCGAAAAAGGCGAATATAAAAGAAAAGATTTAATGGATGTGATATTCAGCGGCGGCTTAATCAGGCGTGAAGACGGTTTTGCAGAACTTTATGTCGGGGTAAGCGACGCTGAAGCCCATAAAATAATTATCCCCGATCCATTTCTTCAATTTGAATAAAAAGAAAGTAAAGGGATGGCTGTTGTTCATCCCTTTTGCTTTCCTGTCCTTCGGATTATCTTTTCTAACACCTTCGATTCCGTTGTTTATATTAGTGTAAAAATATCTTGGGAGATCCAAGCTGTATTGGCGCTATAGGCTTCTTTGCATTGACCGGTATCCGAATAGCCTTTTCTGTCCTATATTAAATTAATACTCTCTTTGTTGACATTTGGAGCAGAACGGCAATATACTATATTTAAACTGTTCACTGAACATTTTAGTTAGGGGGTTTCACAGTGATAACCGTTGGTGAAATGGAAAAAGTCCTACAGACTGCTCTTTCAGGCGGAGGGGACTTTGCCGAACTGTTTTTCGAGGACAAGGACGAACTTAATATCAAATGCTCACAGCAGATATTGAAAGGCATTACAAGCGTGCATATATTCGGAGCAGGAATATATGTACTTTCAGGCACGAGAAGCGTATATGTCTATACAAACAATTTGTCGTTTAACGGGCTTATGGATGCCGCAAAAAGAGCAGCCGAACTGTTGAATGTCTGCGGAAAGCAGGAAAAACAACGGATTGTTTTCTCAATGCAGCCTGTGAAAAACCCGAATTCAGTGGTTCAATATCCCGGTACTGTGCCACATTCAGAAAAAATAAAGGTAATTCGTGAAACCGATTTGGCTGCAAGAAGTACAGGAGTTTCCATCCGGCAATTGAATGTTGATTACTTTGATACCGATCAACGGGTTCTGATAGTAAACAGCGAAGGATTATATACCGAAGACAGGCGTGTAACAAGCCGCATACGTATTCAGGCCACAGTTGAGAACCGGAACAACAGCCATTATGAATGGACTGACTTTCCCAGGCCATATGGGTTTGAAGCTTTTAAAGTGAAAGACGACTACATTTCTTTCGCACAGGACTTTATCCGTGATATAGCCGATAGCATGAATGCCGTATCAGCTCCTTCATGTGTTGTACCCGTTGTACTTGAAGCAGGTTCATGCGGGGTAATATGGCATGAAGCATGCGGACACCCGTTGGAAGCCACTGCAATTGCCGCCAATAACAGTGATTTTGCCGGAAAACTTGGTCAACAGGTTGCATCTCCGAAAGTTACAGTAATTGATGACGGCTCTGTCCCCGGGCTGTATGGATCAGCAGGGATTGACGATGAAGGGCACCCTACGCAGAAAAATGTGCTGATTGAAAACGGTGTTTTAAAAGGCTATCTTTGTGACAGGCTGGGCGGAAGAAAACTTAACATGCCTTCAACAGGAAGCGGAAGGCGCCAGGGATACATGTATCCACCTGCTGCCCGGATGTCGAATACCTATCTCGCACCAGGCACAGATGATGAGGACGAAATGATTAGTTCAATAGATGAAGGGCTTTTTGTTAAGCGGCTTGGCGGCGGAAACAGCGGCAGGGAATTCTCGGTATCTGTAAGCGAGGGATACTGGATTAAAAACGGGAAAATAGATCACCGGGTTAAAGGCCTGATGCTTAATGCCAGGGGTATTGACCTGATAAAACTGGTCGACCGGGTTGGCAGCAGGATTAAAACCGAAGGCGGAGGTTTTTGCGGTTCGGTATCCGGGCTTGTCACTACAACAAGCTTTCAGCCGAGAATACGTATATCATCAATGACCGTAGGCGGGGAGGGCGGAAAATGATTTACCTTGAAAAGTATAAAAGTGCATTGAATAATTTACCTGAATATATAACCGAAGCCGAGGTTAATGCCGAGCAAAAAGTAAGTACACTCATTGGTGTAAGCTGCGGGCAGATTGTTAAAACAGATGTTTCGGATGTTACTTCGGTTTATGTCCGTGCATCGGGGAACAAAACCGGTTATGCATATACCGAAGACTTAAGTGAAGATCCCGGCAAGGTAATTTTAAAAGCATACAATAACGGCATAGTTTCGGACAGCAGTAAAACCGACAGGCTAAATTCACCTGAAACAGCCTTTAATCCACAAAATACTGAAAAATATGCAATTACGGAAACAGCTTATACAGCCGATTCCTCCGGTATCGTAGAAAAAGCGGCATCCCTGGAAAGACTGGTCCGTTCTGCCGTCCCGTCGATAAATACCTGTTTTGTGAATATCAGGGTGGATACTTTTTCATCCCGGGTAATTAATTCAAAAGGTGTTGATGTGTCTTTTACAAGAAATGTTGTATATGCCCAGGTAAAAGCCACTGCTGAAATAATGGGCGACAGTGTTGATGCTTCCTGTTCTGTATCAGCACCGTCTTTTGAAAAGATAGATTCTGATGCATTGGTAAATCAGCTAAAAAACTCATTTAAAAATAAAATTGAAGCGGGTAGTTTCAGTCCGGGAGAGTATCCTGTCGTTCTAAGCCGCAATGTTGGGGTTAACATAATGATAACCGCCTGGCAGCTGTTCAGTGGCTTAAAATACTGTGACGGTTCCACTGCACTAAAAGGAAAGCTTAACGGGTATATAGGATCACCGGCACTGAGCATTATTGATACACCTTCCCACAATGGCACAGGCTATTGCTTCCCTTTTGACTGTGAAGGTACACCGGGAAGGGAAACAGTGCTTGTTGACAAGGGAAAGTTCACAGGTCTTCTGCATAATTTGAACAGTTCAGAGCATTTGAATGCTGAGCCGACGGGAAATGCAGGACGGGTTGCGCTATTAACGGGCAATGTGCCCACAGATATAATTGTCACCCCGAAAATATGCTATATCATGCCCGGAAAGCGCTCTGCTGAGGAGTTAATCAGGGAAATGGGCGACGGTGTTTATATAACCGAATCCTATGATATTTTCCATTCAATAAATATTGGTTCGGGTGATTTTGCGATCCCATGCAGGGGAATTGTTATAAAGGACGGAAAACCACACCATTCGGTAAATGCCCTTACCATATGCGGAAACCTCGTAAACCTCTTTAAAGATGTTGAAGAAACAGGTAATGATTTGCTTATTGATGAATTTTTGCTAAGGAGCTATTGTATTGGTTCACCCAGCATACGAATCAGGAAACTGCAGGTAAACGGAAAGTAGGCTTATATCTCGTCTTCCTTTAATTGCAGATCCAGGCGGAGATAGTTTAATGCAGCTTTGATGTCATTATTTTGCAATGAAGAAATAATTTCATGGTGGTAGTTGTTTTCTGGTGAGAAACGCCCCCGTTCAATACTTGTCATGGCATACCTGGCAACATACCCGATGTAGGGATAAAGAACATCGTATATATACTGGTTTCCCGACAATTTTGCAAGTCCAAGATGGAACTGGGTGTTTATGGTCTGGTATGGATCTTTGGAATTGTTCTGCTGTTCCAAGATCTGTTTCAAGGTTTCCAGACCTTCTTTTGAATTCCGGGCTGCAATTAATCTCAGTGCCAGTGCTTCAATCTGGTAACGCAATTGTTGGATTTTCCGGCATTGCTCATGGGTAATTTCATTAACCAGATAACCTTTTCTGGGATAGCAAATCAGATACTTATCGTGGCAAAGCTGTTTAAGGATGCCCCTCGCGGTTATCTTGCTTATTCCGAATTTATCTGCTATTGATTGCTCAAGAATGATTTCCCTGTTTGATATTTCTCCTGAAATAATACTGTCGCGCAATTTAGTATACACTGTATCTGAAATTGATTCCTTCATATGGTTTTATCATCCTTTCACCAAATGCAAGGAAATTATATCAGTTTTTAGGATGCAAAGTCAAACAGGTTTTCCCCTGGGTAAAACGAAAACTCAATAACGCATACTCCTTGCATTGCACTATTACTTACGCATCATTACAGTACAAATGCATTCTTCAAAAATCTCAATACACTTCAAAGCCGTTCTTCATCCCCGCCACGGCAACATTCCAGGCACTAGAAGTTTTGTTACATTGCACAATAAGTCAGCCTGCTCCTTTGATTTATCCCGCAGCAAATCCATGCTGATTTTAACCTGTTATTGCAGATTAGCCTGTTCTGGTTTAAACTTAAACTATACATCTTTTGTTGATTCTCAACTGACTTTCTGCTACTCACATAAATGGATCTGACAAAAAACGAAGCGCAGGAACCGCCCTGTGCGTTAAAAGTAAAAGAGAACATTGAACAGGCCTTATGGAGGATTTATATGAAGGAAACATTAAGCGAAAAAGTATATAAGGCAATAAAAGACGACATAAACAACTTTAAATTAAATCCGGATGAGTTTATTGTGGAACAGGCGATGGCAAAGCGGTATGGAGTAAGCAAGGCACCGGTACGCGAAGCGTTGCACCGCTTGTGCAGGGAAGGGCGCCTTATCAGTTATCCCAGGAAAGGCTATCTGATAGTTTCGCTAAATGAGGTAGAATTTTACCAAACCCAGCAATTGCGCCTGATTAATGAAGGTTTTGCCGTGAAAACCCTTGTAGAAAAAGCCGATTCGGAAGCCATAGCAATACTTCGGAAACTTTCTGATAAAAGCGATTGTGCATCAAACACCGCTTTTCATTGCAAAATTGCTGAACTGACCGGGAATGGTTTTTTATTGGATATTGTAACTCATCTGCTTGACATTTCAACACGTACTCTTAACTTAAAGAACCAGTCTAATGACGGCGGGAAGCTTATGACCTTTCATCGTGAAATTGTTGACGCAATAGAATGCCGTGACGAGCAGAAAGCGCTGGAGTATCTGAAAATGGATCTGGAACTTGGCAATTCAAATTTCAAAAAATGAAATTCTTTAATTTAAAAATTGCATTGACAATTTTGGGATATGACAATATAATGTTACTAATTAACTTACTGACATGTTCAGTAAATTATTCAGATAAGAGGCAGAGTTACACGTGGAAAGATTCGATTTTGAGACAATAGCAGATGCGCAGGATTTGGATTTTGGTACCGATTACAATCCTGATTTAATTGTTTTGTCGGGGGCGCAATTGCATTTAAAGACAGCACCATGCATAATCGAAGCTCTTGTGAAAAGGGCTGCATCAGGGCTATATGGGTGGACACCTTCTGATCGCCCGGCTTACCTGGGTGCTGTTAAAAACTGGATGAGGGAAGTAAGAAACTACGAAATAGAAAAAGACTGGATTGTACCGTCTTATGGAACACTGCGGGCGATAAGTACATCAATACGCGCATTTACCAATGAAAATGACGGCATTATTGTACAACCTCCCGTATATGTGCTATACGACAGGGTTATCAATAATACCGGACGAAAAAAAGTGTGTAATCCCTTAATTTACAGGAACGGCTATTATGAAATGGACTTTGAAAACCTGGAAAGATTGATGGCTCAACCCGAGAACAAAATGATGATTCTGTGCAATCCTCATAATCCGATTATGGATTTCTGGGAGAAGGAAGACTTACATAGAGTTGCACAACTCGCCAATAAGTACGGGGTACTAGTAATAGCAGATGAAATTTTTGCCGAGCATGTGTTTTATGGGCATAAAGTTATACCCTATTCAACAATACCTGAAGCAACGGATAATTGCATTATCTGTACATCTATCGGGAAATCCTTCAACTTTACCGGCTTAAGCCACTCAAACGTAATTATTCCCAATGAGGAAATTCGCAAAGCATATGTAGCTCAGCGGGATGCAGAACACTATGGAAGCCTTGACCCGTTTATGTATAATGCGATTATTGCAGCCTATTCAAAGGAAGGCAAGGAATGGATTGAGGCATTAATCGGGTTTGTGACAGAAAACATAAAAATTGTTAAGGACTTCTTTGCCAGATACTTTCCTAATGTGACCATTTGCAGGCACAGGGCAGGGACTCTTCTATGGGCTGATTTCAGAGGGCTTGGCTTAACTGAAGATGAGCTGCATGACTTTTTTGTAAAGGATGCCGGTATTACAGTAGACCGCGGAAGTCAATACGGTCCGGGTGGAGAAGGCTTTTGCCGCTTTCAGGTGGGAGTTCCACGGCATGAACTTGAAAAAGCATTGGAGAAGCTCTTACGGGCAGGAATAAAACGTGGCATCATTAAAACCATGGGCTGATTCTCAAATTGCTTTCGAGAAGTGTTTTGAGAAGCAGTAATTATATTAGAAACCGAATTTTATCGAGGAGGGATTTTAAAATGAAAAAGAAGCTGTCTATATTATTATTAATATTGGCACTGTTGTGCAGTGTCCTTGCAGGCTGTACTACAACAGGCCAAAAGACCGATAACGGTACAGTTGGTAACACAGATAACGGCACCGTAAAGACCGGGGGGGACTCAACAGGTGAGAAAAAGTTAGCCGATGAGCAAATTTTTACTTTTGTCGGGCATAACGATATGATGACACTTGATGTCAGCCTGATGAATGATGAAATGTCGGCCTTGGTCATGTATGCTGTAA
Source organism: Thermoclostridium sp. (assembly GCA_036562185.1). Taxonomy (GTDB): domain Bacteria; phylum Bacillota; class Clostridia; order DSM-8532; family DSM-8532; genus Thermoclostridium. Next base: position 6,475 of record DATCKN010000015.1, on the reverse strand, counting down.
ATGAAGCCCTTATACGGTACAGCAAAGGTAAAACAGTTCCAGGCATCGCGGAAAAATATGAAATCTCGGATGATGGCACAGTTTATACTTTCCATTTGCGTGATGCAAAATGGTCTGACGGACAGCCTGTAACAGCTTATGATTTTGAATACGCATATCTGCGTCTTTTGAACCCCGAAACAGGATCTTCCCAGGTTGAGGATTTTAGTTCGATACTTAATGCAATGGCATACGCAAACGGTGAAATAACAGATGCATCACAGGTTGGTATAAAAGCCGTGGATGAGAAAACACTGGTTATTACACTTGAAAAGGCAGATCCTTTCTTCCTTGAAGAAATGGCGCAGGGCATAAACTTCTATCCCATACGCAAGGATTATGTTGAAAAGTATGGGGCAAATTACGGATCAAGTCCTGAAAGCTTTATTGGTTGCGGGCCCTTTGTACTTACTGAATGGCTACAGGGTGCAAGAATTGTTATGGAGAAAAACCCCGAATACTGGGATGCTGACAGCATAATTCTTGAAAAAGTTGTTGAACATATTGTAACTGATGAAAACACACGGGTCGGTATGTATGATTTGGGTCAGGTTGACGGCATCTACAGCATTTCTGCCGTTCAAACCGTAAAATATTACGACTCGTTTGGATCACATGCAGGAGGTACATTGCAGCACCTTGTATTTATGTCGAAGGATGGCGCTGTTTTATCAAACAAAAATCTCCGCCTGGCACTCAGCTATGCAATCAATCGTGAGGCTATAGTTAAGGCTATATCTTCACCCGGAACAGAGGTTGCATACAGTATGATAGATCCGAGTATATCGCTGGACGGACAGTCTATAATTGAAAAATATCCTGCTTCCACCAATGTTCCTGCCGCAGGGGATCCTGCAAAGGCGAAGGAATACCTTAATGCAGCTTTATCCGAGATGGGCCTTTCATCACCTTCTGAATTGCCTGAAATCAAATATGTATGCCTGGATTCTCCGACCCACAGAGCTTATGCCGAAGCATTGCAGGCACAATGGGAAGATGTGCTTGGCGTTAAGGTAAGCATAAACATTATGCCGGTGCCGCAGGCAATTGGAAGCCTGTTAGCAGGTGAATTCGATATATTCTTAAACGGTATGAGCACAGGTGTGGCTCCTGAAACACTTCTGGACAATTATACCATGGATAACAGGAATAACTATGCTAAGTGGTCCAACCAGGAATACACCGAACTGTATAAGGCGTCAATGAATGCCAATAGCCTTGAAGAGCGTTTTACAAAACTTCAGCAGGCTCATCAGTTAATACTGGATGAATGTCCGGTTGCACCTTTGTGGTTGCCGGGTACGGCATATTTATACAAGGATTATGTTGACGGAATTTTCTACGGACGCCAGACAGGTTCAATTGAATTCATCCATGCAAGGATTCTTGAGCATTAATGGATATTAATTAGAACACTAAGTTATTCGGGTATATGCCTCTGTGTCCGGAGCCTGCGAAATGCAGGCTCCGAAACATACTTTTTTGACTGGCGATGAATAAAAATAATTGAATTTAACACGGCCGGATTATATTATAACAGATGAGAGAACTGAACAGGGCAATCGGTTTTTTCACCTGTTATAATTTAATTTTTGAAATACATGATGAATATCCCAAAAACATGAGCCAAGTAAAATACCACCTGATTGAAATGGTGTATTGAAACTGGTTTCCATTTATACAGATATACAGGAAAGGGACTGAAAATGGTAAAATACATATTCAAGCGTTTGATCATTTCCATAGTTACAATATGGCTTTTAGCAACAATATCATTTTTCCTTCTGCGCGCGTTGCCCGGTAATCCGTTTCAGACAGAAAAGCTCATGACAGTTGAAATGCAGGAGAGAATGATGGCTTATTACGGCCTTGACAGGCCTTTAATCGAACAGTATTTTACCTATATGAAAAATTTGCTTCATGGAAACATGGGATATTCACTTAAGTATACAAACCGTACTGTTAACAGCATTATTGCATCCACCTTCCCGGTTTCAGCAGAACTTGGGCTTAGAGCTCTTGCCGTTGCGCTGCCAATAGGGCTTGCTTTGGGGGTTGCATCCGCACGGAAACGGGGTAAGGCCATAGATTATATTTGCGTTGTTGTAGCCGTTATTGGTGTATCAATCCCCAGTTTCATTATGGGATCATTTCTGCAGTATGTTTTTGCAATAAAACTTAAAATTCTGCCGGTATCCCAATGGGAGACAACTGCTCATACAGTTTTACCCACAGTAGCGCTGGCTCTGTCTCTGATGGCTACATTAACCCGTGTTATGCGTGCCAGCATGCTGGAGGTGGTAATGCAGGACTACATTAAAACTGCAAGGGCAAAAGGGCTTAGCGAAGGCCGGATAGTCTGGAGCCATCAAATCAGAAATGCGTTGATCCCTGTTTTAACAATGCTTGGGCCTATGGTAACAAGCGTTCTGATGGGGACTTTTGTAATAGAGAAAATATTTGCAATTCCGGGGCTTGGCCAACATTTCGTAAATTCCATCACAGGGCTGGATTATACCATGACAATGGGTCTGACAATCTTTTACGGAACATTCATGGTATTTGCAAATTTTCTTGTGGACATAGCATATGGAATTGTAGATCCCCGGATCAGAATCACCAAATGAAGGAGGCCAATATGAGTAACATGCAAATTGAACTGCCAAAGGATGCCTTTTCCCGTGTCAATACAAGCAGTAAGGAAAGCGAGCTTATTACCCGCCCCAGCATTACGTTTTGGGCTGATGCAAGACGCAGGCTGATGAAAAACAAGGTGGCAATGTTCGGACTGGCAATTATAATTATTATTACAATGCTGGCCATATTTGTTCCGGTTTTCTCGGAATATACATATACAAAGCAGGATCTTACAAATACCAATGCGCCCCCGTCAAGAGAGCATCCATTCGGGACCGATTCTCACGGACGTGATCTATGGGTACGCGTGTGGGTAGGGGCAAGGGTTTCTTTAGCCGTTGGTATCTTTGGATCTATAATACCAAGCCTCATTGGTATTGTGATTGGTGGAATATCCGGATACTTCGGCGGAAAAGTCGACATGATTATAATGCGGTTTATTGATATAGTTATGTGCGTACCCAATATGATTTATATTATTTTAATAACAATATACATAGGTACGGGACCGGTGGCTCTTGTAGTGGCTTTTGCATTAACCGGATGGATGGGTACTGCAAGAAGCGTTCGCGGCATGATACTGCAGCTGAAGGAACAGGAATTTGTTCTTGCGTCCCGTACACTGGGGGCGTCTCCTGCTAATTTGATATTTCAGCATTTAATCCCGAATACTCTGGGAATTGTTGTTGTAAGCATGACAATGGGTGTGCCTTCGGCAATCTTCCAGGAAGCATTTTTAAGTTTTATCGGACTTGGCATTCAACCTCCCATTCCAAGTTGGGGCCAGCTTGCAAACCTGGGAATTTCGGTGTTCCGTATTTATCCGTCGCAGCTTTTAATTCCCGCGGCGTTGATATCTGTTACAATGCTGTCGTTTAATCTTTTTGGCGACGGGTTAAGAGATGCGCTGGATCCAAAACTGCGTATGTAGAAAGGAGAACAGTGCCTAATGCAGGAAAGAATTTTGGAAATAAAGGATTTATTTTTTTCCTTTGATACATATGCAGGCGAGGTTCAGGCAGTCAGAGGGGTCTCGTTGCATGTAAACAAAGGAGAAACCCTTGCTATTGTCGGAGAGTCGGGATGCGGCAAAAGTGTCACCATTCAGAATGTTATGAAACTTATTCCTTCACCTCCGGGCAGGCTTAAAAGCGGCAAAATTTTTTATTGCGGTGAAGACATTACCAATTATACACCAAAGCAGATGCAAAAGCTCAGAGGAAAAGAAATGTCGATGATATTTCAGGATCCGATGACAAGCTTAAATCCGACGATGCGCATTGGCAGGCAAATAGCAGAGGGAATTCTTAAGCATGAGAAAATATCACAGGCAGAAGCAAGGGACAGGGCCGTACAAATGCTGGGAAAAGTGGGTATTTCAAATCCTGAAAAAAGCTACAGGCGATACCCGCACCAGTTTTCAGGCGGTATGCGCCAGCGTGTTATGATTGCGATGGCGCTGGTATGCAACCCGAAGATCCTGTTTGCCGATGAGCCAACGACAGCCCTTGATGTTACAACACAAGCCCAAATTCTCGAACTTATAAATCAACTGAAGGAAGAATTCGGTACTTCGGTGGTAATAGTAACCCATGACCTTGGCGTAGTTGCACGTACTGCCGAGCGCATTGCCGTGATGTATGCAGGTAAGGTTGTTGAAACCGGTATTGCCCGGGATATTTTTTACAACCCGAAGCACCCATATACGTCGGGGCTTTTGGAAAGCATGCCTTCGAGCGGGAAAAGCAGCAAAACATTAACATCAATTCCGGGAACTCCCCCGGATCTGTTTTCACCACCAAAAGGCTGCAGTTTTGCACCACGGTGCAAATATTGCATGAAGATCTGCCAGGAAATGATGCCTGACCTGATTGAAGTGGAAAACCAACATAGTGTATCCTGCTGGCTTATGCATCCCCAGGCACCAAAATATGAACTGCCAGGAAGAAAAAGCAGGTTTACACAGAATTTAAAGGAGGGTATATAAATGGCAGATCATTTACTTGAGGTCAAGGGTCTGAAAAAATACTTCAGGCTGGGAAAAAACCAGGTGTTGCATGCTGTTGATGATGTGAGCTTTTATATAGATGAAGGAAGAACTTTTGGCCTGGTGGGGGAATCAGGCTGTGGTAAAACAACTGTTGGGCGGACAATCATAAGGCTATATGATGCCGATGACGGTCAGGTATTGTTTGACGGCGTGGACGTCCATAAGCTTAAAGGCAAGGAATACAAGCAACTGACAAGAAAAATGCAGATGATTTTCCAGGACCCGTATGCAAGCCTGGATCCCAGAAAGACAGTAGGGGCAATAATCGGAGAAGGATTAAAAATACACAAACTGTGCAGAACGAAACAGGAATACAGCGAACGGATTTATGAACTGTTAGAAATTGTAGGGCTGTCGAGGGAGCATGCAAGCCGCTTTCCTCATGAATTTTCAGGCGGTCAGCGCCAACGGGTTGGGATTGCCCGTGCATTGGCTGTAAACCCGAAGTTTATCGTCTGTGATGAGGCAATCTCGGCTCTTGATGTTTCGATACAAGCGCAGATAATAAATCTTCTTGTGGAACTTCAGGAAAAATTAAAACTGACATATTTGTTTATTGCGCATGATTTAAATGTGGTAAGACATATTTCAGATGACACTGCGGTAATGTATCTTGGTAAAATAATTGAGAAGGCAGAAACCAATGAACTTTTTGACAACCCGATGCATCCATATACCATAGGCCTGCTTGCGGCAGCACCGGAGGCTGATCCTGACTATGAGAAAAACCGCCCGCACATGCTGATGTCAGGAGAGGTTCCAAGCCCGATTAACCCGGCACCGGTATGCAGATTTGCATCCCGCTGCCCGTATGCAAGGCCAAAGTGTATGGAAGCAGAGCCAGAACTCAAAGATATAGGGAATAATCATTATGTGGCCTGTTTCAAGGCCCAGGAGGGATGGATATGAAAATTGAAAGCAAAATATCAGAACTTGGATACACACTACCTGAATCATCACCCGCAGGCGGATTGTATAAACCTGTGAGAAGGGTGGGGAATGTGCTATATGTTTCCGGGCAAATACCATGGCTTAACGGAGAAGTAAAATACTCGGGCAAGGTGGGTCAGGAACGTGATATTGCATATGCCCAGGAGGCTGCACGGCTTTGCATATTAAATATGCTGGCTGCAGTCAGAAGTGAAATCGGTGACCTGGATAAGATTAAGCAGATAGTAAAACTTACAGTTATGGTTAACAGCGAAACGGGTTTTGATAAGCAGCATATTGTTGCAAACGGCGCATCCCAGCTGCTGATTGACATTTTCGGAGAGGAAGGACGTGCAGCCAGATCTGCAATTGGTGTTAACCAGCTTCCTATGAATGTTACCGTTGAGATAGAAGGTATAGTTGAAGTTGCAGAGTAAGCATAAGAACTGGTTATTACACGAACTTGATGCCGGAGGACGAAAAATGGGTGTTTATGCTTTGAAAGGCAGAGTAATAGACGGTGTTTCGGATGCAGCAACCGAAAACGGTCTTGTCGTTGTAACAGGCGACAGGATTAAATATGCAGGCATATATGATGAAAGAGAAATACCCAAAGACGCTGAGATCATAGATGCCGGAGACGGCACGATAATGCCGGGCTTTATTGATTGCCATGTACACCTGTGCGGTGAAGCAACGGCAGGAGAAAAAAGCACCCGGTATGATAAACTGCTGGGTGCCGCATATGAAATTGGAATACTGCTCGATGCAGGATTTACCGGTTTAAGGGATATGAGCGTTTTTGGGCCTGCGCTGGAG
>DATCKN010000092.1:0-9990 GCA_036562185.1 Thermoclostridium sp. | reverse complement strand
GCGCTACCTTGACGTGAACAGCCCGATTACCCGTGAGGAAGCATTCACATTAATCTACAGGGCTTTAATAAATGAAGCGCCTGGTAATATAGAAAGAGCAGGATTCGTAGATATGGACAGTGTATCGGATTACGCGGTTGATGCTATAAATTATCTGGCATCGGTGAATATTGTATCAGGAGACGGCAGTAGAAGAGTTCTTCCGAAGAAGAATATCACCCGCGAGGAAACAGCCAAGATCCTGTATGAATGCATCAGGCTCTTAGCCTATAAAAAGAGATAATCTCATCCTCCGGAGATTTGATTATAATAAAAATATCTGGACAAAATGCAAAAAAGAAAGTCGCCTGATTGGTGGCTTTCTTTTTTGAAATCAAATACCTTGCATGTTCGTAATTTAACTGGAGGAAGCTTAAGCACCCCTGGTAGTGTGGAATCTGAAAGAAGTCAATGGCAAGTCTTCCGGTCAGACAAGCTGAAATCACATATAAATAGTGAAAGGTGGATATGGCCGAGTAGTAAACGTTCAATAATTACTTAGAGCCGTATAAATATAAATCGAGGTAAATCTGCTCTTAAATGTAAATCTAACCTCTTAACTTAATCATCAAGAATCAATGAATTAATTAGGAAATATGCATTAACACGTTTATTTTTTTGTATGAGGTGAATAATATGATATAAGAATTTATCAAGCGGTGGTGCGATTTATGAAAGAATATCGCAAAAATATTGCAAAAAGTATAAAAAAATGTTACTATTCAAATAGCAAGGGGGTATATTTCATGTTGATTGAATATAAAGTAAAAAACTTTAAGTCATTTAAAAATGAAATTGTTCTATCAATGGTAGCTGATACCAATCGGGAGCTATCAGACAAAAATTTAATTCAATATGAAAATATGACTCTCTTGAAAAGTGCTGCAATTTTTGGCGCTAATGCTAGTGGAAAATCAAATTTAATTGAATCATTCAGATTCTTTAATGATCTTTTTTTAGCAGGTGTTGATATTAATAAAACGCTATCAAATTTACCGTGTTTTAAACTTGATACTAAAAGTCAGAATAATCCTATATCTTATGAAATATCGTTTTTCTTGAATGGTAAACGCCATCGCTATGGCATAGAAATAGACAGTAAGGGTATTTGCTCAGAATGGTTGTATTTTGTGCCTAAGAGACAAGAGGCATGCTATTTTGAAAGGAAAAGAAATGAAATCGTTCGTACAGGGACTTATTTTGAGAATAAAAAGGCTTTAGACTATATAAAACCTGATGCAACAAGGCCATTCTTATTTACATTAGCCCAGGATTCAATTAAAGAATTTGCTTGGGCAAAGGAAATAATTAATTATTTAAAATTTTATATTCGACCAAGCGATTTTCCGGATATAATTTTAAAAAGTATGATAGAAGAAGAGATTTTAGAAGATTCAGATGATAAAATTGTAACCAAAGAAGAAGTTTTATCTTTCTTGAAAGATGCAGATATTTGTATCGCAGATATATCTGTAATTAAGAAAAAGAACGATGAAGATGACCTTTTTAGCCAATTTATGGAGTTCATGAAACAAAAGGGTAAGAGCATTAAACCTACAGAATTAGAAACATATATGCACCATAATAAGTATGATGAACAGTACAATATAGTCGATAGAGAAAAATTCCCGATAGAAGCAGAGTCGAGAGGAACGGCGAAACTTTACGCTTTGATCCATCCGATCTTTTTAGTGCTTAAAGGTGGAGGTGTGCTTCTTGTTGATGAGATCGAAAGCTCCTTACACCCGTTGTTATGTGAGAGAATAATTCGGCTTTTTAACGATCCCAAGACAAACCCGAATAATGCACAATTAATTTTCACCACTCATAATACGCTTTTGATGAACCCTAAACTATTACGCAGAGATCAGATATATTTTGTTGAAAAGAATGAATATGGTGTAAGTAATATGTACAGTTTATATGACATTGATTTGGATATCAGAAGTAATTTTAATTATTTGAATAACTATTTAGCTGGCCGCTTTGGCGCTATTCCATATCTTGGAGAGTTTAACTTGAAAATATAAGTGGATATGGGGGTGTACTGTGAGAGAAAAGCGTGATACATCCAGCTATAAGAGGCAGAAAAGAAATATACGCCCTAGTCCGTTTTTTATCATTGTTTGCGAAGGCGAGGTTACGGAGGTTGATTACTTTAAGGCATTTCCGTACTATAGCAAATTAGGTGCTACTTCGAGTGATGGATATTACTATAGTCACGCCGCTGTATATATTGAACCGGGAGCCGGGCAACATGAGAAAGTAGTTAAAAGGGCCTATCAAATATGGGCTGAATTGAATAAGAAATATGGGACAATTTCACCTAATGAAGTTTGGTGTGTTTTTGACTGTGACGGGAATCCTGACGGTCTTAATCGTGCAATACAAGCAGCAAGATTAAAGAAGTTTAATGCAATTTATTCGATCCAGTGTTTTGAATTGTGGTATTTGCTGCATTTTCAAAAAGTGACAGGAGCCATCAGTAAAACAGAGTATGACAAAAAAATAAGTGAATATTTAGGTATCTGTTATACCCATGGAACAAAGGGGATGTATGATCTCTTAAAAGAACGCCAAGACTTTGCCATCCGAACAGCTAGAAAGCTCTGGGAACAAAAGGCTCAAATAGGTGAACTTCAAAGTGATCCTATTACCAATGTTTTTTTATTAGTTGAAGCATTGAATAGTGCTTATGAAAGACTTAGGAATAGACAATCAAACAAGTGATATTTAGACAATTTTTACATTTTCAGGAGAAAAATGAGCTATCTCAGATCATATTTTGAAACAGCCCCTTCTTTATATAAAACATAACTTGTCTCTGTCAGCATTTACGCATAAGGCGGATATAGAATTCTACAGCCTGTGTGAATGCTACAGTGGTGTGAAGAAGGGCGTTCATTTCGCCCCCCGACTTTCTCCCCAACATGTCCAGAATACCGCGAAAGCACCAGAGATTAGCGAAAATCAAACGGTAGACAAAGGTGGAATGACGGCCGAGGGTGTCGAACATTTTAGCTACAGGCCCGGTGATATGCATTTTAAATGGATGCTCTTCCACCCTGCGGCAGGCCTTTGACAGTATGCCAATGGGAGTGTGGGGTTTGGGAGAAGATGCGTGGCCGCCTGAAGAGGAGACACGAAACTCCAGGTTCATCATGCCTTTTTCGGCAATGCCAATCAGACCGCATGGGCGAGTGACCCCGGGAAAGACGTTTTCAACAACGGCTCCTCCTTCATCCAGTACGAAAGCAGGAGTTATACCGTTCTGTTCAAACCAGCTCATAACAACGATTTCAGCCCGTGTTGAAATGAAACCGATCGATCCGGGTATCCCTTCAGCAAATCCGGAATTGTATGACAGGACTTATTAAGGAACAAACAAGTACTTTTGAGCAGGCGGATATTGATAACAACAGGACAATGGCAGGCCATGCCTATTTTATTTTCTTTCTGCCACTTCCGGCCCACATTCAAACTTATAACAACTAACAACAACCGGTGTAAGTGTGATATAATATTTGTAATAATATAAATCCATGCCTGCAATACTAGACAAATAAACGGAGAGATTAGGATGCCAAAACTGTCCAAGAAGAGCGTTATATGGAAATGGGTTATCTCATATATTTGCATTATCCTGATATCGGCAGTAAGCAGTTTGGTGATATACGACCGAAGTCAGAATGTCATAATGGAAAGGCAGGAAAAAATAAATGAGGTTTTGCTGGAACAGGCTTCCAAGCAGTTGCAGGATTGTTTTCTGATGATAGAGAAACTCAGGGAAGAAATACTGGTTAATAACAGTTATAATTCTTTAAATAAATCCGGAGAAGACCGTTACATATCAACACCATACAAGCATTACTTACTGTACAGGGATCTTAACAGATATATAAAGCTTAATGACACTTATTCGCATATAATGTTATATTTTAAGAACGATGACAAGATAATATCCGACAGATCGGTAAATTATTCGGGTCCATACTGGAAAATTTACAACAAAACGCTGGGACTTGATTTTGACGAATGGAACAACATAATTAACGGTACATATGACAGTTTTAATGCAACCATATTAAAAATAGAAAATACCGAAGATATTGTATTCGCAAAAACCATCCAGACAGAACAGCTGGGAAGGCAAAAAGTAAACCTGTTTGTATTTTTTACAAAAGAAGATTTGGAGGACTTACTGGGAGAATACCGTTATTATAAAGATACGTCAATGCTAGTTATTGATCGAAACGAAAAATCAATAATTAACTTTGATTATGCATCAATTATTTCCAGTCAGGAAGAAGAACATGAAATTATTGAAGCTGTCAGAAGCGGAAAAAAAGAGATTACTTTACGGAACAATGAAGTAATTAAACTTTACTATATGCCGGGTAATCATCAGTATTCTCTGTGTATTTTGACTCCTGAAAGTGTTTACCTTAAGACATTACACAATTTTCAGATTGTTTTCGGTTTTATATTCATAGTTTCATTTTTTTTCAGTGTAATTCTGATAATTATATTTGTGAAGAACAATTACAGGCCTGTCAGAGATTTGCTAAGAACCTTGTTTTCCACCGGCATATTTCAATCCACTGAGCAACAAGAACAACCGCTTATTGAGGACGAGAATGAGTTTGCCATTGTAAAAAAAGGCGTGACACAGGTCAGTAACAGCTACCAAAGCGTAAAAATGACCCTGAACAGGCAAAACAAGCTTTTGCGGGAAGTTTATTTATCCAGGATGCTGCAGGGCAAAACCAAGCTTTTGCCCGAAGAACAGTTGAAGGATTTATATGATCTGCAGTTCAAATATAATAATTTTGCTGTTATTTTATTATATGTTCAGGATTTCAACCCGGAAATGGATAATGATGAGGTAATTACCGGCTCAACGGAAATAGCAGACCTGGATCATGCACAGCTGGTTATTGTTGAAAACTACAGCAAACTGGTCTCAGAAATAGGGTGGACCATAAACCATACAAAGATTGATGATATCCTGGTGCTGATTGTGTGTTTCCCTGCGGAAGAAGATAATGTTCTGAATGCAATTGTAAAAAGAGGCATGAAGGCAATTGAAAACTCATACAGCATTGAATCATTGGTATCAGTCAGCGCAATACACTCCAGCCTGGAACAGTTATCAATAGCATACCAGGAAGCTTTACAGGCTTTCGAAGCAATTAAGCTGTATGACCTGGGAAACTATGTTTGTTACAGTGATATCTCCGAACTTTTCAGTTCCAGCTACGATTATCCGTATGAGATGGAGCAGAAATTGCTAAAGGCCATACAATTGGGAAACTATGATGATGCAAGGGAAATTATTTCCGAAGTTATAAACAGCAATATATACAATAAGAAATATATCTCTCGAGATATTATACGTTGTTTAATGTTCGATTTGCTTGGAACAATTATGAAAACATTTGACTCCAAAAAGGAAAGCCAGCAGTTCATAAAACAGCTAAAACCTGCAAAAAGGCTGTCAGAATGTACCGACTTACAAAGCATGAAAAGAGCAATTGAAGAAATATTGTCCCATTGCTGTAACTTCTTTAAAGTTGTAACAAGTGAAGACGAAGATATGTGTTATCAAATACAAACATATATAAAAGATAATTATTGGGATCCAAATCTGTCTGTGGCTTCAATTGCAGATTACTTTTCCATGTCCCCTGTAACATTGTCAAAAAGATTCCGCGAAATAACGGGTTCCAAGATTTCAATTGTCATTTCGGAAATAAGGGTGCAGGAATCAAAGAAACTTTTGCTTTTAAGTGATGAAAACCTGGGCAATATCGCAAACAGGGTTGGTTTTGGCAGTACAAAAACTTTTACAAGGGCATTTAAACAGGTAGAAGGATGTACACCCGGACAATGGAGAGAGAAACAGAAATGTGTCGGTTAACTCATTTCCTTGCCATAAGTTACAGGGACAAAAATTAAAATTCAGTAAAGGACATAATTTTCTTAATATCAGAAGCGTGCATAAACAGTGAATTACAGGGAACTCTTTTTTGTCTTATCAATCTTAAAAAATGTCCCTTCTAAATTTTTAGTACAGATTATACAATTTTAATTGAAGAATTGATAGGCGTATTAGTCAAATTAAATAAATTATTAATACTGCTCACCTATATAAATTTAACTGTTGAGAGACAGATAATATTTCCCCTTATATGTAAAAAAGTTATTCAGTCATGGACTGATTAACTTATAAATTTTAATTAATACATTATAGGAGGGTTTTTATGAAAGCAAAGAAATCAGTATCTTGCTTGCTAGTTCTTACGATGCTTTTGGTATTCCTGCTGAGTGGATGTAACATGACAGGACCTGCCGGCAGCAGTGGGAACAGCGGAAGCAATGGAAGTTCGGGAAGTTCGGGAACAACAAGTAATCAGCAACCCAGTGATTCAAAGTCCGAAGATACCTGGACATTACTGGAGCCACTTAAGAAAGAACCCGGTCAACTGACTACACCAAGAAGCAATTACATAAAATACCCTGTTGAAGGTGCTTCTGGTATTACACTTCGTTATTGGATGCCTCTTCCAAGTAATGTTTCCAAAAAGTCACCGACGGTAAATGAAACCGAATGGGCAAGACTGTGGCAGGAAATGACAGGAATTAAAGTTGAGTTCATCCATCCGACCCAAGGTAGTGAAAACGAAGAATTTTCAGTATTGATTGCAGGTAATGTTTTACCTGATATTATTGAATGGGAATGGACGACAAGTTACCCGGGCGGACCTGCAGCGGCTGAAGAAGAAGGCGTTCTGATTAACCTTGATAAATACATTTCTCCGACAGGAGCTGCAGCTGATTTATGGCAATACCTGCAGGACAATCCTACTATCGATCGTCAAGTTAAAAATGATGAAGGCAGCTATTACTGCTTCCCGTTCATTCGCGGAGATAAATATCTGCAGTGTACATCCGGACTTATTTATCGTGCAGACTTGTTCAAAAAAGCCGGTATAACCAAAACCCCGGTAACAATGGCAGACTGGACCGATGCTCTTACGAAGCTGAAAGCAATAGGAGTACAAAAGCCTATGGTTCAGCAAAATATTGATAGCCTGATGAACGGAACAATGAACGCATATAAGATTCGTCCTGGCATGTATGTTGATCATGAAACAGGAAAAGTAAAATACGGCTTCATGGAAGAAGGCTATAAACAATGGATGCTCCAGATGAACGAATGGGTTAAAGCCGGACTTCTGGATCCGGATATTTTAACCAGTAACAGGACAACATTGGAAACATATATCATGACCGGTGTTGGTGCTGTTACCTATGGTGCCGGCGGCGGATACATGGGAACATTCCTGACAACCGCAAAAGCTAATCCAGAAACTTACGGCAAAGATTTTGACCTGGCAGCAGCAAACTTCCCTGTACTTAAAGAGGGCGAAGTTGTTATGTACGGTGGAGCTTCATACGATTATGCAACAACATCAAAAGCTTCAGCCGTAATTACAGCTGACTGCAAATATCCGGAAATAGCAGCCAAGTTCCTTAACTTCAGCTACAGCGAAAAAGGTCACTATGCAATTAACTTTGGTGAAGAAGGCAAAGCCTATAATATGGTTAACGGAAAACCTGTCTACACCGATCTGATTATGAAGAATCCTGAAGGTTTAAGTGTTGCAGTTGCAATGGCTCACTGGGGCCGTGCCAATATGTCGGGCGCATTTGTACAGGATCCTAACTATATTTTCCAGTACTATGAAACCGAACAGCAGAAACAGGCACTGTATATGTGGAACGATGAAAGCGACAGCCAGAAAACACTTATTCCTCCCATTACTCTGACAAAGGAAGAAAGTAAGAGATATGCTACTTTGAACAGCCAGGTTGAAACATATGTAAAAGAACAGCGTGCACGCTTCTACACCATGGAAGGAAACATTGCCGCTGAATGGGATACTTACGTTAAGACACTGAAAGATTTGGGAGTAGAAGAAATGATAGCTATATACCAGGCTGCGCTCGATCGTTATAATGCACGTTAATTGGCAGTCTGTAAAATAAACGGATAAGTCTGCTGCCAAAGCAGGCTTATCCTAATATATTTTATTCATTGTTTAACTCCGGTCGGTATATTAGTCATGTTGATAGGTGTGTATGGTATTTTATTTTGAAGGAGGCACAATTTGTACATGAAAAAAGCTATGCAACTACGAACTTCTTCACCGAAAGCAACCCAGCAATCAAAAAAGGATAGAAACGTTACCTGGCAAAGAATAAAAAGAAATAAGGAAATATACCTGCTGATTCTGCCGGTGATTGTATATTATATATTGTTTCATTATAAACCGATGTATGGATTAATAATTTCATTCCAGGATTTCAGGCCAAGGAAGGGAATTTCGGGAAGCGAATGGGTAGGTTTGGAACACTTCCTGACATTCTTTAACAGCATATATTTTAAAAGATTGATCCGCAATACATTGAACATAAGTATTTCCACACTTATTTTTGGTTTTCCGGCTCCAATAATATTAGCACTGTTGATAAATGAGCTAAAAAGTTCGCGTTTTGCACGGTTTGTGCAAACTGTTACATATATGCCTCACTTTATTTCCATGGTCGTAATTTGTGCCATGATCCGTGAATTTGTGAAGCCGGACGGGTTTATTACGCAGCTGTTGGTAGTGCTGTTTGGTTATGAAGGAAAGGATTTGCTCAGCAAAGCCAATGCCTTTGTGCCTATATACGTAATTTCAAATATATGGCAGGGAGTGGGCTGGGGCTCGATTGTTTATTTAGCTGCGTTAACATCTATAGATCCGCAGTTGTACGAAGCTGCAGAAGTTGATGGTGTAAATACCCGGTGGAAAAAAATAATACATATTACACTGCCATGTCTTTTGCCGACTATCATAATTATGTTCATTATGAGAATGGGCCAGATAATGAGTGTAGGCTATGAAAAAATTATTCTGCTGTATAATGAAGGAATTTATGAAACAGCAGATGTAATATCAACCTATGTGTACAGAATGGGTATTGTCAACCGCCAATATTCATTCTCCGCGGCCGTCGGATTATTTAACTCCGTAATAAATTTCACGCTTGTTGTACTGACTAATAAGATCAGCAAAAGAGTAAGTGAAACAAGTTTATGGTAAGGAGAGTGCTTATATGGCAAGGACAGTAAGAAAGAATAAAATAAAAGAAAGTCTTTCGGACAGGATCTTTAATGTCGTTAATATAATACTTTTGACTTTATTGGTGATCGCCTGTTTTTACCCTTTTTGGCATGTCATCTGTGCATCTTTCAGCAAGCCATCATTATTCATGTCCCATTCGGGCGTGCTTCTGAAGCCTGTTGGATTCAGCCTGGTATCATATCAAAAGGTTTTTGAAAACCAATCAATATGGAGGGGCTACATAAACACAATTTATTATGTTGTTGTTGGAACAGCACTGAACATTGTAATGACAGTTATAGGGGCATATTTCCTGTCACGTAAAAATATACCGGGCAAAAAAATAATAATGGTATTAATCATGTTTACGATGTACTTTTCAGGCGGTATGATACCCGCTTTTTTGAATATCCAGTCCCTGGGACTGTATAATACCCGTGCGGCACTTATTCTTCCCGGTGCGATAAATACTTTTAACCTGATAGTCATGCGTACAGCGATGGCATCGGTGGATGACAGCATGGAAGAATCAGCAAGGCTGGATGGAGCAAGCCATATTACCATTTTGTTCAGAATTATGCTTCCGCTGACAAGGGCAACGGTTGCTGTGCTGGTATTATATTACGGTGTTTCACACTGGAACTCATGGTTTCCTGCAATGATATACCTTGAAGATAAATCGAAAGAGCCGCTGCAGCTGGTACTGCGACAGGTCCTTATTGTAAATGACATGAGTGAAATGGGAGTAGGAGAGGATCAGGAACTGGTGTCTGAAACA
>DATCKN010000089.1:0-2513 GCA_036562185.1 Thermoclostridium sp. | reverse complement strand
TGTTCAATAGGCTGCTCTTTTACTTCATTTTTTGATTTTTTAACTTTTGCCATTCTACTCTACTCCTCTATTTTTATCTTCTTCATCCGCAAATCCGCAGGTTTTTCAGCATCCTTAGGTATCGCCCATGCCCATCCCAGGCGTACAGCGCCCTTAATGCGCCCTTGTTCGCATAAAACTTGAACTCTGCGCAGGGATATATTCCATTTTTCAGCAGCTTGTTTTGTCGTTAAATAGTCCATTATGAATACCTCGTAGAACATAAAATTCCAATTTTTATTATATGCGAAGAAACGAACAATTTCAACATATTACAACTTTATACATAATAAATAATGTATTTTCAGAAAATGAGTATACCTGCATTAAATGTACATCCATCCTGTCTCCTCAACCTTATGAAAAATGCCCTTTATCTAATCTGTCAACTCAACCCTACCAATTTTAAGCTAAATTTTTGCCTGTAAAATCACCCGTCGATATGTTTCCGCGTACGAATTTTGGACCTTTAGGTCGAGTAGACAACTTGGATGTGCTTCCGAAAATCCAGTAAAATCAAGGCTTACAGCCGCGTCATCAATACTACGCACTCCACATGGCTTGATTTGATTGAATTGATGTCTATGGGCCATTTTGACAACCATTTGTTCATGAGAACATGTCAATGGGTTTTTCGGTCATTTTTGAAAAACTACCGTCCATGGGAACATATCAAATAGCTTCTGTCTGTCAGCGCTTTGATAATGTCTCCTATTATATATTTTCCTTTACTATTTCTAATTCCCCAAGATAGATGCAGTGTTTAATCAGATTTTTTTCAACAGCTTCCATACATTCGTCCAAGTCCATCCACAGCACGCTGTCCACTTCTTCTTTTTGAAGAGAAAATTCCTCTTCGTTTATATCCCGCCACAGAGCAAACACACGTGAATATTGTCTGTCATGAAAAGGCTTTCCATGGAAGTTGTCATCCCAGATTACTGTTCTGTCACCGCATAATATGAGTTCATCCGCAGAAGCTGTAATACCGAGTTCTTCTTTTAATTCTCTTATGGCTGATTCTGCAAAATCCTTTCCTGCCGGGATGTGACCGGCACTAGAAATGTCATAACAGCCCGGAAATGTTTCTTTGGTTTCACACCTTTTCTGAAGCAGAATCTGAACTTTTCCTGATCTTTTTCTAAGAAGCCATACATGCGAGGTCCTGTGCATGATGCCTTCTGCGTGCGCTTTTTCCCGCTCTACTGTTTCTCCTATCGGATTGCCGTTTTCATCAACAATGTCCAATATTTCCATTAATCTCACTCCACAATATTTCTGGTGTTTCTCTTCATGAATCATAGTCTGCACAAATTGTAATTCATTTCTCATCCACAATCAAAACGATTATTTACCTTTTCGGATGATGTTTACAACATATTCGTTTCACCGTAACGACGCAATCGTATTCTCCTCTTCTTTTCAATTCTTCCCGTTCAGTACAGCCGATTGAATACACTTTAGTGATTTTATTAGTATTATCTTCAAATTCAGCAACCAGATGACATCCATAAGCCATCGCCCTTCTATATGATGAAACATTATGATGAAACATTCGTATACTTCATATAGGAATAAATGACATTGAAAGGTGTATTCATAAAGACCCAGTCTCTGACTGCTCTTGAAGCTTTACTGGCATCTCGGAATATCTCCGCACGGTTACAGGTATCCAGATCAATTATCGTACATTTAAATGTTTTATTTCTGTTGTGAATCTCACAGACTGGAGTTTATCTATCTAGATACCTTTCAAAATTAACTTTCCTCTTTATAGATATTCCACATATGGTTAAGTGGTCCAATCCCTTTCCCTAAATTAAGCATTGCCTTCAATGCACCTGATACATAATCTTTTGCCATTTGAATTGACGTCTCCAAATCCATGCCTTTAGCAAGACCGCAAGCTATAGCACTGGATAATGTACATCCTGTTCCATGTGTATTTTCATTGTTAATTCTCTCACCTCTAAACCATTTGAATTTATGGTTGTAATATAATAAGTCATTGGCATCGTTTACTCTATGTCCGCCCTTGCAAAGGACGGCACACCCGAATTGATTACTGATAATTTCAGCTGCTTTAATCATATCCGTTTCATTTTCTATAGATATTCCAGACAATACAGATGCTTCTGGAATATTCGGTGTCAATAATACCGCTTGACGGAGCAGGGTGTTTTTCAAAGTTTCAATTGCGTCATCCTTAAGAAGCTTTGAACCGCTTGTGGCAACCATTACGGGATCTACAACGATATTTTTTGCATTATAAAATTTCAACTTTTCAGATATGATTTCAATTAATTTTGCCGATGAAACCATACCAATTTTAACTGCATCTGGATAGATATCAGTAAAAATACTGTCCAACTGTTTGCCCAAAAATTCCGGAGTAACTTCCATAATACCCGTAACACCAGTTGTGTTCTGTGCTGTCAAGGCTGTAATCGCACTCATGGCATATACACCAAGGG
>DATCKN010000088.1:0-11179 GCA_036562185.1 Thermoclostridium sp. | reverse complement strand
TAAATTCCCTAAT
The DNA here is from genome assembly GCA_036562185.1 of Thermoclostridium sp. GTDB lineage: Bacteria > Bacillota > Clostridia > DSM-8532 > DSM-8532 > Thermoclostridium. The sequence continues at coordinate 11,166 of DATCKN010000088.1, read as the reverse complement.
TCTTTTTTCAATTTTTTTCGTGCCAAATTCAATAAAATGTTGTATACTGTTATACATAGAAGATGCCATCCTTTGTTATTATTTTGGTTAGGTTTTATATTTTAACAGGATGTCATCTTCTTTTCAATTTATTTGGAATTCATTTACATGCAATTCCCTACAGTAATTTTACTCGAGCCTGTTTACCCCATCCTGCTAATCGGAGAAGCTTCTGTCCTTGCGTTTTTATGTGATCACTGGCTTATCACTTCCATTGTGGCGTCTTTTAGCCTGCAGTATAAAAAATCCTCCCCATCTTCTTTATATAATTCAAAAATACCCTGTACCACGATTTTATCATTCTCTTCCGGGTACTCGTCCGGATAAACATGGCTGCCATCCCCCCACACAAACTCCAAGCCCTGGGCACAACAGGCCAGGGCATCCTGAATAATGCAATAATGGTAGTACTTTGCTGTGGGTTCATAATATACAGGATAATATTTTCCCTCTACGCGAAAGGTTTTTCCAACGTAAGCGTCAGGGTCTGCCATCAGATTATATACAGCAGCATACACCATATCACTGCTCATGCCCGTCAGGTCGTAGTCAACATCAACTGCATCCTTTTCATTTTCTTCAGCAATATAATCCTGTTCTTCAGAATCGCTCTCTGATTTTTCTATTGTTCCCTTTCCCAAATCGGCAGTGTTATTTCCTGATTCTGCCTTGTTAATCAGTTCGCTTATCACTTTATCCACATTATTTCCTTTACCCACCCGGTTAACCATATCCCCTTCCTTACTGCAGCCTGTTACTGCTAATGGAAGAAGCAATGCAATCAAAATCTTTACCCTATGTTTCATTAAGCACACCTCCTCCTTAATATATTTCCAATTATGCAAGCCAATGCAAATGCCACTATATCAACGGCCACAATCGTTGAACCCACCGGCGTTCCTCCAAGTATTGAAACCAGCATGCCTGTCAATGCACAAAATACCGACAATATTGCAGCGCAAGCTGTAACACCCTTAAAACTTTTAAAAATTCTCATGGCTGACAATGGCGGGAAAACTACCAGGGCAGAAACCAGCAGGGCTCCAACCAGGTTCATCGCAAGTACAACGATAACAGCAATGGTTATTGCAATTAACAAGTTGTATAGTTTAACTTTTATTCCTGTAGCCTGTGCAAAGCTCTCATCAAAGGTTACGGCAAAAATCCTGTTATACAGCAAAATAAATATTGCTGCTACTGATACCGACAGAACCACGCTTAGCCATACTTCGGTCTTTGTCAATGTCAGGATTGAGGCAGAGCCGAACAGCACGGTACACACATCCCCGCTTAAGTTAGCCGACGTGGAAAACAGGTTCATCAATAAGTACCCAATGGCAAGTGCTCCTACTGAAAACATGGCTAATGCTGCATCACCTTTGATTTTGGTGTTTTGTCCTGTCTGCAGAAGCAGTATTGCGCAGGCAATGGTAATTATTAGAACAAAAGGCATATTGTCAGTGATTTTTAAAACCGTTGCAACTGCCATAGATCCAAAAGCTACATGGGAAAGCCCGTCTCCAATGAAAGAAAAACGCTTTAGCACCAGTATTACACCAAACAGGGATGAACACAGGGCTATTAACACACCTACAATGAGCGCATAGCGGACAAATGGGTATTGCATGTACAGTGCTAGCTTGTCAATGATTGCATTCATTATTCCTGCCTCCTTCGTTTCCGTCAAATATATGCCAGTTCCCGCTTTTCCTGTATTCTTCCTTTGTTCCGAAGAACACCGTTTTGCCAATATGCAGAATATGGCTTGCATGTTCAATTGCTGCGGCTACATCGTGGGAAATCATTATAATTGTGATGCCGTCACGGTGGTTGAGTTCGCCAATCAACCGGTATAAATCTGCAGCCACCATGGGATCAAGCCCCGAAAACGGCTCATCAAGAAACAGTATTTTTTGAGTCGCACACAATGCACGTGCAAGCAAAACACGCTGTTGCTGTCCTCCGGAAAGCTCACGAAAACAGCACTTTGATAAGTCACCAACCCCCATTTTTGCCATCATTTTATCTGCAAGCTGCTTTTCCGTTCTTTTGTAGAACGGACGAATTCCGCATCTCCCCTGGCATCCTGAAATAACAACTTCTCTGACTGACGCCGGGAATTCCTTTTGTACTGCGGTTTGCTGGGCCAGGTATCCGATTTCATTAATACGAAGCCCATCGCCTGTCAGTACCTTACCGTGAATTGGAGGCTGCAATCCGAGGATTGTTTTCATAAGAGTGCTCTTACCAGAACCATTTTCCCCCAGAATGCACAGGTAATCACCTGCATTGACCGAAAAGGTAAGGTTGTGCAAGATTGATTTTGCACCATATCCAATAGATAGATTCTGACAAACGATCTGTGCCATTTGCTACACATCCTTATTTCAACGCTTCTTTCAGCACTTCCAGGTTTTGCTCCATCACCGAAAGATATGTTACGCCGTTTTTCCGATCATTGGAAGTTATTGATTGCATAGAGTTCATGACAAGCACCTGTTGATTTTTGTCCTTTGTGTTTGAAATGATGGTTTCGGCAATTTTATGCTTCGTTCCGTCGATTTTAAGAACGCATGTCAATCCTAACTCATCCACCTTGCCTGAAAGGAAGGTTATTGTTTCAAAGCTGGCCTCAGTTTCGGCTGAACAACCGGAAAACGCAGCATAATAACCGAGATTATAGTCATCTACGAGATAACGGAATGGAAAGCGGTCACCGAACAGCAAAGTTTTGTTTGCGGAATTACCCACCACTTCCTGATATTGGGCATCAAGCTCGGAAAGCTTATCAATATACACAGACATATTTGCCAGATACTTATCTTTATTACCGGGATCCATTTCACATATCCTGTCAGCGATTTCCCGGCATAGAAATTTGGCGTTTTTTAATGAAAGCCATACATGTTCATCAAGATGGCCGTGTTCATGTTCGTCCTCGTGGCCATGCTCAGATTCACCTTCATGGCCATGTTCATGTTCTGATCCATCATGCTCGTGCTCTGTTTCCTGCATCCCCTCAACTATTTCCTCTTCCTTTACAGAGTCACCCAATAATTCCATCAGGTTAATAATCACCATGTCCCTGTTGACGGCATTTTTTAAAGCATCTTCAACCCATCGGTCAGATTCACCACCCACATAAATAAACATGTCGCAATTGGAAATTTTGACAATATCATCAGCTGTGGGCTGGTAACTGTGAAGATCCACGCCATTGTCAATAACCATGGTAAGTTCCGTGTTACCGGCAGCGTCTCCAATAATTTCTCTCACCCAGTCATAAGCCGGAAAAATCGTTGTAACTATATGAAACTTCCCGCTTTCATTGCTCTGTTTATTCGTGCTGCTGTAGCAGCCGGACAGGCAGAAAATAACCATAAGTGTTATTAAAATGAAAGGAATATATTTTTTCATAGATAAAACCTCCATATATTATAAAAAATATATAAACAAGGAAATACGGGTATCCATTAAGAAATGGCAAAAAAACCATACTCATAAATGAGTACAGTATTTCCCTGCGGAGGTTTTTTCAATTATCCAGCCGGACTTTCAGTGAAACCAGAGTAAACGGACCTGAATATAATACAGAAGCCTTCAGGCAGAATGAAATAAATAAGCAAACTACCAATGGAACTGCATTTGTTATTATTGCTGTGGAAAACTGTTTGAGCAAATTTTCAGCAAAAGCTAAATGAACGCATGTTGCACAGGTTCCATCAGGCCCTTCATGGTCATGTTCGTGATTTGAACAGGTTAAGATAAAGGCTGCAGACAGAAAGGAGGTCATGATGATGCAAATACCAATCAACAGGGCAATGTTCTTTACAATCCGGCTTTTAGTATTATGTTCAGGTAATTTGCAATGGATATTACACATCGTAACCCATCCTCCCTTCCTTAGATGCCTTGATATTATAAAAATTATCAGTTGCATTTAAGTATATACTTTAAATACATTTTTTTCAAGTGTTCCCATATAAACGCATATCCTTTGAACATCCTTACTAATAAAGAAAGATGCGGTCTTTATCGGCAGCACCGTCATTGACTAATCATACATAATGTCTATAACCGAATGACGTTAAAATATCTTATCCAGTCATTTGACAAACCGGCAGGTGTATGCTAAAATTTTCTTTGCATAGGGGAGTAGTTCGCGCCTCAGGCGCGCTCCGTGTCAACATCACTGGCGGTTATTTTACTGCCTGGCCGGAGTACACCGCCCTACTTAAGCGGATAATGAACGAGACTTATGCGCGATAACACGCGCATGGTCTCGTTTTTTTTATACCTGCGTGGTGGATAAATTACTTAAATTAAATGAAAGGAGAAACAGCCTTGAAACATTATTTTATGTCAAAAGATGACGTACTTAAGGTAACAGGAAGCACTCCTGAGGGGCTTACTTCCGCCGAAGCCGAACAAAGGCTTGGCAAGTACGGCCGTAACCAGCTTGAAGAAGGCAAAAAGACAACTTTTTTCGAGCGAATCCTTGCTCAGATTTCCGATCCGATGGTACTTGTACTAATCGCCGCAGCAGTTATTTCTGGCATTACAGCCATTCTGTCATGCGAATCCCTATCCGACGTTTTTATTATACTCTTCGTTGTGGTGCTTAATACCGCACTGGGCGTAATCCAGGAAAGCAAAGCAGAAGCCGCCATTGATGCCCTTAAGAAAATGGCTGCCGCCACATCTAAGGTGATGCGCGACGGACGTATTGTGCATATTAAGAGCGAGGAACTCGTCGTTGGAGACATTGTATTGCTTGAAGCCGGTGATGCCGTCCCAGCTGACGGACGCCTTATCAACTGCGTCAGTCTTAAGGTTGAAGAAGCCACATTAACCGGAGAGTCAGTACCTGTTGAGAAAACCGATGCCGCTCTTGAAGACAAAGGAGGCGACATTCCACTTGGTGACAGGGTAAACATGGTTTATATGGGAAGCTCTGTTGTTTACGGACGTGCCATGATGGTTGTCACTGCAACAGGTATGAACACCGAAATGGGCAAGATTGCCGATGCAATCACCTCTGCACAGGAGGGCGAGACTCCATTACAGAAGAAAATGGCCCAGCTCAGCCGCATACTTACAGTTCTTGTGCTCGGTATCTGCGTCATTATGTTCGGCATCAGCCTTCTGCGCTATTTTATCTCATCACCTGTTCCAGGCACAGACTTTACTGATACGTTGCTCAATTCATTTATGCTTGCGGTAAGTCTGGCAGTTGCGGCAATACCCGAAGGTCTTGTCGCTGTTGTTACCATTGTGCTCTCAATTGGCGTTACGAGAATGTCAAAGCGAAATGCAATAATCCGTAAGCTGACAGCAGTGGAAACGCTCGGATGCACCCAGATAATCTGCTCCGATAAGACCGGGACACTCACCCAGAATAAGATGACCGTTGTCGAACACTCCGGTCATGATGAGAAACTTCTCGCAACATCGTTGGCACTGTGTTCCGACTCAGAACTGAACGAAGAAGGCCAGGCTGAGGGCGATCCGACACAGGCTGCCGTGGTCAATTATGCAAACAAGATTGAACTGCCTAAAAATGAATTAACAAAGAAATATCCCCGTGTCGCCGAGATCCCATTTGACTCGGAACGAAAGCTCATGACCACCCTGCACAAAAAACCCGATGGCGGATTCATCCAGCATACCACAGGAGCTCCTGACGTGGTGATATCGAAATGTACGGCTTATCTCGAAGGTGGGCAGATTCTCCCGTTAACAGAGGAAAAACGCAAGTTCTTCATAGCCGAGAACAAACGCTTAGCCGGAAAAGCGCTTCGCGTTCTTGCCGCCGGATACCGCGAATGGGATACTCAGCCCGATGTTCTTACCCCGGAGGATGAAAATAACCTTGTATTTTTGGGTCTTGTTGGTATGATAGACCCTGTACGTGAAGAAGTGCCTGCAGCCATCGAGCAATGCCGCGCCGCAGGTATCCGTCCCATAATGATCACCGGCGACCATATAGACACCGCAACAGCTATCGCTCTGCAACTCGGTATAATCACCGACCGTTCCCAGGCTATTACCGGAGCCATGCTAGATGAGATCAGCGACGAAGATTTCATAAAAAATGTTGAAAACTATGGCGTTTATGCCCGGGTCAAGCCAGAGCATAAAACAAGGATAGTCAACGCGTGGCGCAGCCGCGGATATGTCACAGCTATGACCGGCGACGGAGTGAACGATGCACCTTCAATAAAGAATGCTGATATTGGTGTGGGCATGGGCATTACCGGTACCGACGTGACCAAAAATGTCGCCGACATGATACTTGCTGATGACAACTTCGCCACTATTGTATCAGCAGTAGAAGAGGGACGCCGCATATACGATAACATCCGAAAATCAATACAGTTCCTTCTTTCTTCCAACCTCTCGGAAGTTATCAGTATTTTCTTCGCAACCATACTCGGTTTTACAATACTCAAGCCCGCGCATATCCTTTTTATTAACCTGATTACCGACTCGTTTCCTGCCCTTGCTCTTGGCATGGAAAAGGGAGAAGCCGATATCATGAAGCGCAGGCCCCGCGACGCAAAAGAAAGTATTTTCTCGGGAGGAGTAGGATTTGGCGTATTCTATCAAGGCATTATGGTTTCCCTGCTCACCCTTGCTGCCTACTTCATAGGCGAGAGGATTGAGAACGGAATGTGGAGGATTGTAAACAGTGATGACGGTATGACCATGGCATTTCTAACAATGTCAATGGCAGAAATCTTCCACTCTTACAACATGCGTTCACAGTACCGGTCTATTTTTGGTATCAAGAATCATAACTTCTACCTTTTCGGCTCGATGATTCTTTCTTTCGTCCTGACCGCAGCAGTGATATATATCCCGTTCCTGCGCGATGCTTTCGGGTTTACCTTCATCAGCTTTACCGAGTATGTGATTGCCATTGCGCTTGCAATACTGGTAATCCCCATCGTTGAGCTGGTAAAACTGATTCAGAGAAAAACAAAAAAAATCTGACCTCTTATTTTCAGGAACCGGCTGTAGCAAATGCTACAGCCGGTTCCTGACTGATATGCAGTCTAAAAGGTACCATGCATTTATAATGTGTTTTTAAAGACTTTTCATTTGCTTATATAAGCTGTAAAATGGTAAACAACCCTTTCTTCACCATGTTTTTAAAGCCAAAAACCAGTCGTAAAATGTGTGTATTGCATGAGTATCCGCCCTCAAAGCTTCTGTGTAAAACCATGCAATTATATGCAGCCGGTACTCCTGTCTCCATTGTTCCCATTTGTTTGTTTCTAATTTTTGGTATATAATTTATACTAATTAAATTATTGTTTTGACTTTATTTTAGTAAGTTAAAAGAAAGGATTGCTATGAATGATTAAACTTGAAAAAACTGATGTTTACGGGTGGGAAGCTGCTATACGTGGAATGCGAAATCCTATGAACAGTTGGAAGAAGTCGGACAGTTTTATGTGTAAAGAAAGCGATAAAAAGTGTGTTTTCGGTTGCCGGTTTTCAGATGATTTGTCAACGTGTCCGGTTTACGACAACAATGATTATTTTGTCATCGGCAGAAATGATTTTAAACTTATGATGTCACTTGCCAAAGCCGATCCGGATCATCGCAAGTTTATGCGATTTATTACAGTCACCGTTGATATTACCGCCCCGTTGTACTGGTGGAAGGACCTACAAGGTAGGAACGGTTGCGAATTCATGTTCAACAATGCACAAAATAGCTGAAAAGGAATTTACTCCTGATGATTTTTCTCATGAGCATTTAATATCCGATGAACCGGTGCCTTATTCTGCTATAAGTCCAAAACAATTTCTGATGGATTTGATAAAGACGTTGAACGGTTGTCGTGAAATGTATTTAAAGACAAAAGATAAAAAATGGTGGTGGCAGATGATTCAGTTGCTTCCGACTTCATATAACCAAAAACGTACAGTCCATCTTAATTACGAAGTGTTGAAAAATATCTATTTTGCCCGTAAAAGCCACAAACTTGATGAATGGCATGACTTCTGCCACTGGATCGAGAAATTGCCGTATTCGGAGCTTATCACCGGAGAAGTTGAACTTGCTGAACAAACTTGAATAATAAACTTTCAATACTCTAAGGTATTTTAATATGTTAAAACCGGCAATGCAACAGGCTAATATTAAAAAGCCGGTTACAAAGGATGGGTTGTTTCATGGTTGCAGGACTTCCGAAAAAAATAGCTGTTATTTTTGCATTACTGCTATTGTTTTTGTTGTTTCTGTTTTTTATTATATTCAATACATATTCATCTGACAGAAAAATAATTGACAGCATTGTCGTGGATTCAAAAAGCAAATATCAGCTTTATATAGAAAGCAACGACCTGATTCTTGCAAATGGAAAAAAACTTTTATTCTTGCCGGTGATCGGAATTATGAATTAACTGAAGAACAACCAAAAATGCACTTAATTAGCAAAGGTGACAGGGAGTATATTTTAATTACGGTTGTATGGATGACAAATAAAATTGGCTCATCAGTTTCGATGTGGCTTTATGATTGCTTAAATGAAAAAGTACAGACAACAGATAACGGTATTGAAAATGTAGATTATCTTGTTAAAAAGAATGGCAACAGCTACATGCTTGAAATTCTCCGGTATGATTTAGAGTCAGATATAGATATAGTGCCTGCCTATGAAGATATATTTCCAGACAGCGGCCAATTGGAGTTTTCACGCTATATAAGCTATAGCCTGGAATCGGATGGCACAATTGCGCTGAAAAGGCGGATAGAAACCGGCGCCATGGATTGGTTAGGCAGTAACATCCTAACAACTATATACGACATTGATGATGGTAAATTAGTACCCGTTTCATTTTCAATTAATTAATAAGAACAGTTTTCCATCATGTATGCTTTATGCGGTAGTGTAAAAAATTTTGTGTATAGAGAGAGTTACTGCCTTTCTGGCAAAGAATAATGTATCAATTTATTGTCTGTTTCTTAGTAACCTGTAACAGTATTATTTCCAAAAAATTCTTGTTTTATTCATAAAATATTATATTTTATGGTAATAATTTAATAATGGGCTGGACTGCACTTTTTCCTTTCCTATTGTATTGTGAGGTCTAGCCCGTCCGGCAATGAGGACCGTTTTCTTTGGCTACTTTCTTTTTCGCAAAAGAAAGTAGCCATCTATTATGGAAACAGGTATTATATGTCGGTTGCAAAGATAATACCGAAAATGATCAAATTCGGTATTATATTCATAATAGGTCTCTTACAAATATTTTTCTACCCGGTTTCCGAATAAAATAATCAGCTGGCTTAAAACCTGGTCCCAATTCCGGAATCTTTGTGTCCATTTCTTCATTACGTTTATTGATGCAAGGTACAGCATCTTCTCCAGTGATGCATCTGATGGAAACACAGTTTTTGTTTTAGTTACTTTCCTGAATTGTCTGTGCAATCCCTCAATGATATTGGTGGTATATATTATCTTCCTTATCTCAGGCGGAAACTTGAAAAACGGACATAATACTTCCCAATTGCTTTCCCAACTCCTGAAAGCATATGGATACTGTTTTCCCCATTTTTCCTTAAGTTTATACAGATTTTCAAGAGCTTCATCCTCGTTCAAAGCAGTGTAGACCGATCTGAAATCCTTACTGAATTCCTTTATGTTCTTGTACGATACATACTTGAATGAGTTACGCAATTGGTGAATTATGCACCTTTGGATCATGGCATTCGGATATACTGCTTCTATTGCCTCTTTTAAACCTGTAAGTCCATCAACACTGAACATGAGGATTTCCTCGACTCCCCTGGTTTTTAGTTCATTCAGAACACCCAACCAGAATTTCGAAGATTCATTTTCTCCAATCCATATGCCTAAAATGTCTTTGTTTCCGTCTATATCTACTCCTATAACCACATAAGCAGCACGATTTAATACATGCCCGTCTTCACGTATCTTGTAATGTATAGCATCAAGAAAAACAAAAGAATAAATAGGTTCCAACGGCCTGTTTTGCCATTCCCTTATTTCAGGTAACAGCCTTTCTGTTATCTTGCTTACCATCTCTGCTGATATTTCTACACCGTAAAGCTCTCTGATCTGTTCATGTATATCACGGGTGGACATTCCTCTTGCATATAGAGAAATTACTTTTTCTTCAATACCGGAAACATCTCGTTTGTATTTAGGGATTATTCGTGGTTTAAACTCTCCTTTCCGGTCTCTGGGTATATCCAATTCAATTGGTCCCAGTTCACTGCGAACAGTTTTTGAAGTATAACCATTTCTGCTGTTATCAACATTTTTGTTTGCTGTATCATTTTTGGAATAACCCAAATGGCAATCCATTTCTGCCTCGAGCATCTCCTGAAGAACATCTTTGAAAGATTCTTTTAGAAATGTCAGCACTTCTCCTGGATTTTGGAAATTATTTTGTTCAATTATTTCCCGTACTACTTCTTTTGGCAATGCCATATAAAAAACTCCCTTCTGGTTTATTATTACTAATTCTTTCCAGAAAGGAGTTGTTTTAATATTTCTCATACACAAAATTTATTACATTCTCCTTTATGCTGTTACATAATTATCTTTACCGGTATAATAATGGTTGATTGTCACAAACATTGGAAAATTCGATGCGAGTCTTTACAGGCGCCGTCCTGCCACCTGTTGCTCGTCAATCAGTCTCTTCAATTCAACAGTCTGATTAATATTACATTTTGCAAACATACAGTCTCCACATGCAGTCTCCACATGGTTCCAGTTAATAGCATTGATGTTTTTGAGCTGTTGTTCATTGGAATGCTTCAAGTCAGTTATCGACAATAATTTCCCGGTAACTATCGATTTTTATAGTTGTAATACATTTTTATCAGTACATCAATACTCTCCTATTTACAATTAATTCTACATACTTTAAATATTGTATTTCTTGTTAATTTATTGCAATCTGATATTTTTTTAATTTTTGTGTAACTTTTTTACATTTATTTTGTTTTATATATAGAAAGACCAGCTAATTAAAGTCAAGAGTTTATAATAAAAATTTTGAGAAATTTTTTTAGGCTCCTGACGTTAATGAAACGCATGACAACAAGACCACCTAGGTGAGGTAGACATAAAATAGCTG
>DATCKN010000078.1:0-1790 GCA_036562185.1 Thermoclostridium sp. | reverse complement strand
TAATTATTCTTCCCGTTTTTTAACATCTGATTTCGTTATATTGTGTATATCAGGGCAAGCTTCTGCTTTTTGTTATATATTTCGGTAAAATCAGTAAGGTTCTCATTCTTAAAGTTAGTTCAGTTTGCCAACTAAAATGTTGTCTATCTTTGTCGATAAATATATAAAATATTGTATCTGGAAAGAAGGCAGGTTATTCTATGGATGTAAAAAAAATATTTGTTAAAATATCAGAAATATTCAGTTTTAAAACAATCCGTTCAAAGCTTTTAACAGCATTTATTCTTACTACAATACCCGTTATTCTGCTGGGGATAGTATCCTTTAATATTTCCAAAAAAGCTATTCTTGAAAGAACGCAGGAAAATACTATTGATGCCATGACGCAGGCACGGAATTACCTTGAACTTATGCTTACAAACATCGATTCAGTATCAATGCAGTTTCTTAGCAATACTGATCTGCAGGATTATTTAAACTCGGACAAAAGTGATGTAATGAAAAATTATGATCTTCTGAAGCAATTAAACAATGCTATAAACAGTATTACTGTAAGTTATGATTTTATATCCGACATAAGCATTATAGCAAAAAGCAACAACCCAATATCTTCAGCTGTATCCAGGACTACCGGTTTTTCCTATGAAGAATTCCTTGAGGACGAACTAACCAAAAAAGTATTAGAAAAAAACGGTCAGTTGCTGTATGTAGGAAAACATGATTATTTAGATAATTTCATGGATGATCGTATTAACAAGAGATATGCCCTTACTGCGGCACGCCTCTTAAAAAGCCTTAACCGGGGCGAAAACGTTGGATTTATTTTTATTGATGTAAAATTGTCAAATATAGAGAGTTTATTAAATGAACTTGCCGCAGGAAGCCAGGGTGAATATCATATGCTCACTCCTGACGGAAGGGTACTGTCATCAAGTTTAAATCAGGATGAATCTCAGGAGGCCGATGAAGATACGGTTTCCCTTTTTGAACAGGATTTCATACAGGAAATTTATCAGAGTGGCATTGAAGAGGATTCAAGGTTCGTGAACTATAAAAATCAACCATACCTGTTATCCTATACATATATAGGGAATTCCGGTTTCCTGCTGGTTTCGCTTGTTCCTGAGAGTATCCTTTTAAGTGCGTCGCGCAGCATCTTAAAATCTACAATGATCCTGGTAATTATAGGTACGGTTTTTGCCGTAGGCGTAGGGCTGTATATATCAATGGGTATGGGCAGAACCATTAACAGAATTATTAATAATGCCAGGCAGGCAGCCTCGGGTGATTTATCGGTTAAGTTCACTTCAAGCAGGAAAGATGAACTTGGGCTTCTGGCAAAAGCAATTGATACAATGATTTCCCATACCAGGAACCTTATTGCAAATACCATTGAAATCTCAAACAAAGTAGCTCAGTCTGCCGGAACGGTTGCAGAAACAACAGAGTATGTATCTGAAATTTCAAAGGATATAACCGTTGCTATACAGGAAATTGCCAAAGGGGCATCCGACCAGGCAAGCAACGCTGAAGAAAGCGTAAATTTGATGGATCAGCTTGCAATGAGAATAAACAAGGTATCTGATACCACGAACAAGATAGAGGTACTTTCAAAAGAAGCTATTGACGTCACAAACCAGGGCTTGTCCACAGTGGGAGAACTGGAGAAGAAAACCCGTGAGGCAACAGAAAATACAATTGCCATTACCAATGACATACAGGCTCTTGATAAGCAATCGAAATCCATTGTTAAAATTGTGGACGTAATAAGATCAATAGCCGATCAAACC
>DATCKN010000065.1:0-6112 GCA_036562185.1 Thermoclostridium sp. | reverse complement strand
CCTCGGGCTTTTTACCACACACACCTGTTTTTACGCACCCTTTTCCTCCGGCAGTTTGTTCGCATTGAAAACAAAACATTGACATAAATTTATCCTCCTTAAATTTATATAAACTTTTAAATAATCTTGATTTATGCGTTTCATTGTAATATATTTAAAAGGACAAATCGGTAGCCGTGGCTACAAAAAATGAGGTGTTTATTATAAAAAGCAAATGGGAAGAAATATTAATAGACTCCCTGCTGTTTTCAGATATTGAAAGGAAAAATATCGGTACAATGCTGTCATGTTTGAACCCAAAAGAAGAATCTTTCAGCAAGGGCGAATTTATCGCACAGGCAGGGCAGCCCATGAAAGGGCTTGGATTACTGGTAAACGGAAGTTTATCGGTACTGAAGGAAAGCATTAATGGCAACAGGATAATTATAAATATACTGAAACCGGGTGATTTGTTCGGTGAAATGGCGGTTTTTTCAAATAAGCGGGTTTGGCCTGCAAGTATTTCAGCACTGGCAAATTCAACTGTTTTGTTTTTATCTCCTGACAAAATTGTCGGAAGATGTGCAAATGCCTGTTCATTTCATCGCCAGCTTACTTTAAACATGTTGAAAATATTGTCCGATAAGGCAATGCAGTTAAACAGGAAAGTTGAATATATGTCTATCCGCGGAATGAGGGAAAAGCTCTGTACATATTTTTGGGAACAGTACAGGGAACAGGGCAGTTTTTTGATTCATTTGCCGATGAAGCGCAATGAAATGGCTGATTTTCTTAATATTTCAAGGCCTTCAATGTCCCGGGAAATGGGCAGGATGCGTGATGAAGGAATAATTGATTTTCATTTGTCAACAGTTAAAATACTAAACCCTGAAAAACTGGCAGAATATGTACAGTGAAAAATACCGCTTAAGCCGTTGAATGCATGAAGGATTATAGTGGAAATGTATTCATATCATTGTTATAATGGTTTCAATAATCCAAAAGTCGATGTTTTTGGTATTTTTGATATGAATGGGAAATGGAGAGGGTAGCACATGAAAAACATACCATTGTATGAAGTCAGGCAAATAAGCACGTTGAAGGATATGCTTGAGAGCAGTGCCAGGATATTTGCAGATGAAGCGGCTTTTCTGGTGAAAACAGAAGAGGGCGGGCCATATAAACCCATAACATACAAACAGTATTATGATGAAGTAAATGCGCTGGGCACAGCTTTGATAAACCTGGGATTATCGGGGAAAAGAGTGGCAATAATCAGTGAAAACCGTTACGAATGGACAGTGTCATATCTGGCAACTGTGAACGGTACCGGGATAGTGGTACCTCTGGACAAGGAATTGCCCGTTGGGGAAATAAAGAGTCTGCTTCTCAGAGCAAAAGCCGATGCTGTTTTTTACTCAGGCAGCAAGAGCAGTGAAGTAGAATCAATTTCCAATGAACTGCCCAACCTTAAGTATCTTATATCATTTGACAATGATCAATCAACAGATAAAATTTTGTCCTACAGAGATTTGATGAAAAAAGGTTTTGAACTTGTAAAAAGCGGTGACAGAAGTTTTCTTGATGCTGAGATTGACAGAGAAGCCATGAGCATTCTTCTGTTCACATCGGGGACTACTGATAAATCCAAGGCAGTTATGCTTTCACATAAAAACATATGTTCAAATCTTATGGATATGTGTTCCATGCTGTATATAGGAAAAGATGATGTTTTTCTTTTGATTCTTCCGCTTCACCATACCTACGCCTGTACGTGCGGCTTTCTATGCCAGATATACCGGGGTTCTACGATTGCATTCTGCGAAGGGCTGAGACATATTGTTAAAAATCTTAAAGAATCAAGGACCACGGTTATACTTGGTGTGCCGCTTATACTTGAAGCCATGTACAAACGCATCTGGGATCAGGCTTCCAAGGATCCGAAAATGCTGAAAAAGCTTAAACTGGGTTTAAAAGTCAGCAAGGTTTTAAAATCAATAGGTATTGACATAAGAAAGCAACTGTTTAAACCCATACATGAAAATTTTGGAGGAGCAATAAGGCTTTTTATCAGCGGCGGTGCAGCAATTGATCCAAAAGTGGTGCAGGGGTTCCAGGATTTTGGAATTCATTGTGTTCAAGGGTACGGGTTGACCGAGTGCTCTCCGATTATTGCTCTTAACCGGGATGTTGATTACAGGAACAATGCTGCCGGCCTTCCTTTGCCCAATGTGGAAATTAAAATCTACAGCCCGAATGAAGAAGGTATCGGGGAAATAATTGCCAAAGGGCCGAATATTTTCCTTGGCTATTATGAGAATGAAGAGCTTACAAAGGAGGTTATTGTGAACGGCTGGTTTCATACCGGAGACCTGGGCTATATTGACGAGGATAATTTTGTATACATTACCGGGCGGAAGAAGAATGTTATAGTTACAAAAAACGGCAAGAATATTTATCCGGAGGAAATTGAAGCGTTACTGAACCAAAGCCCGTTTATAGCCGAATGCGTCATTTACGGAAGGGAAGGTGGGGGAGAAGGCGATATTGAAGTTGCTGCAGAAGTCTACCCTGATATGGAAAAGGTAAAGGAAGCGCTTCAAAACGAAAATCCAACTCAGGAGCAGGTATATAAACTGATTGAAGATGAGGTTCATAAGGTTAACAAGACCCTGGTGCTGTATAAATATGTTCGCCATATTACAATCAGGGAGACCGAGTTTGAAAAAACTACTTCGAAAAAAATTAAAAGGAAATATAACAACTAATCAAAAACCCGCTCCTGTCAAGGAGCGGGTCTTCATTTGCAACTATACATTAAACCTGAACAGTGTTACATCTCCGTCCTTCATTACATAATCTTTTCCTTCTGAACGGACAAGCCCCAGCTCCTTTGCCGCAGCGTAAGAACCTGCTTTTATCAGATCGTCATATGCCACAATTTCAGCACGGATAAAGCCCCGTTCAAAATCACTGTGAATTTTGCCTGCAGCCTGTGGAGCTTTTGTTCCCTTTTTGATTGTCCAGGCCCTTACTTCGGTTTCACCTGCAGTTAGGAAACTTATCAGCCCTAAAAGCTTATAACTTGCCTTTATTAACCGATCAAGCCCCGATTCGCCTATACCAAGTTCTGAAAGAAACAGCTTTTTTTCATCGTCGTCAAGCTGAGCAATTTCTTCCTCAATACGAGCACAGATGACAAGAACTTCTGCATTTTCCTTTTCGGCACAGGACATAAGCTCTTTTACATAAGGGTTTTCATAAGGCGCCTTAAGGTCTTCTTCAGATACATTCGCACAGTATAACAAAGGTTTTGATGTTAACAGAAACAACTGTTCGGTATATTTCTCCCATTCAGGATCAATTTTCATTGTCCGGACAGGCTGATTTGACTCGAGATGCTTTTGAATGCTTTCAAGAAAAGCAAGTTCCTCCAGATATTTTTTTTCGCCCGATTTCGATTGCTTTTTAACTTTGTCAATCCGTTTTTCGAGAAGCTCCAGATCTGCAAAAATCAATTCCAGATTAATTGTTTCAATATCGCGTGCAGGCCCGACCGAACCATCAACATGCACTATATTCGGATCTTCAAAACATCTTACTACATGAATAATGGCATCAACCTCGCGGATGTGGGAAAGGAACTTATTTCCCAGGCCTTCGCCTTTGCTTGCTCCTTTTACTAATCCCGCTATATCTACAAACTCGATTGTGGTGTGAGTTACTTTTTTCGGGTTGTACATTTCAGCCAGCTTGTCAAGACGTTCATCAGGCACACTCACAATTCCTATGTTTGGATCTATTGTGCAAAAGGGGTAGTTGGCGCTTTCTGCACCGGCCTTTGTAATTGCGTTAAACAATGTACTTTTTCCTACATTGGGAAGTCCAACAATTCCAAGTTTCATTTCATTCTTCCTTTCATGCCGTTTAGGTAAAATCCTGCTCTAAAAAGGTATTATAACGAATATATGTCATTTTGTTAAGAATAAAATTCATGAAAAAACCGGGTATGAGCATCAAACCCGGTTTTTCGGATTTAAAATTTTTATTTTATTTTCACTCCGTAAATTTTTTTTGCATACGTTCCGACAACGACCATATCGTTATAGATTGCCGGTGAGGCTTCAACGTTAAGACCAACCGATATGGTATCCAGTATTTCACCATTGGAGGGGTCCATTAAGTGCATTTGTCCTGCGTAGTCGCAAAAAATCATATAGGTTTTTCCGTCATCGGATAAGAAATCAACAGGAGAGCTCCAGCTGTAATCGGCAAGATCCTTAACCCAGACTTCTTTGCCTGTCTTCTTGTTTAGTGCGACCATCTTGCCGCTTTTCCAGTCAGTTGTTTTGCAGATGTTGAATATGATAATATCCGATATATCATGTTTTCCAATAACCGGAGTTGACAAAAGGCCTCCGTTTACACCGTTCTGATATATGCAACTGTATGATCTTTCCCAGATAAGCTCGCCGGTTAACGCATTATATTTCCGAAGCTTACAGTCTGCATATGCCGGCTGTGGTTTGCCAATTGCACGCAAGTCCACTTCATTGCCTGTGTACAGGAATACACCTTCATAGGTTTCTTCAAGCACCATTGTCGCATCGGTGTCATCTTCAACGTTTGCAATCCATACAGGTTCCAGGGTATTAATGTCGATACACTGCAAAAGTCCGCCGTTATCAGCAAGATACAAATAGTTTTTATAAAACACAGGGGAGTTCTCATATCCTATGTTTGCGTCAAAAACACCTTCATACCTGTATTTAGTAACTTCAGGGTCGATTGAAAGCTCGCCCGTTTTCCTGTTAAAACTGGTGTTCATCTTTATCCTGTATAAAATACCGTTTTCGCCGGGTTGAATCAGTGTATCTGTTTCCTTATGCAAAAGAGGGGAGGAGTCAAAAGCTCCCCAAATCCTGAATGCTTCAGGAGTGGTTCCGGTTATTGAGAACAACTCGGTTTGATCAATGAGGCTGAAGATCCTGAATTTATGGTGGGCGAAATTGTCACCGTTCTGGTTTAACCCTTGCCCGGTGTAAAGGATAGGGTAGCCCCGCGGGTCAATCATACCGGTACCTTTCGTGGAAAAACCGATATTAATGGGTTTTCTTGTCTGTTTTCCGTCCTCAAGATTCAGAAAATAGATATTCCCGTCAAGAGTAGGATAGATTACCTCTACAAGATCGGTATCCTTGTACTCAGGATTTATATTCATTAATTTTCTGATATCCTCATCCCAATGAATTATTAATGGCTGCCCTGTCCAGCCAACACCCGGCCAGTAGGAGCCGTTCGCGCTGACTGAACCGGTATCCTTCGTCCAGACAAGCTCAAGTTTTTTTTCGGTCACCTTTCTGGTTCCATAGGCTGCACTGTTACGGTAATGGTTTCCCCTGAAGGTGGTAATACCTTCAACATCGGTATAACTGTCGGCAGATCCGAAACAAATGCCAGGGTTTTCAACATCGGAAGTAATAATGTCAAACCCTGAAAAATGCCAAAATTTCATTACGGTATCACCGAATTTCTTTTCTTTTGCATATTCGGGAAAGGCATTATCCCCGTCATACACAGGCGGAATATCAGGATTGATATCTTTAGAATTTACATTAAACCTGGCATATTTAGGTGTAACTTTTTCAATTGGCATTGAGGCCGGAGTTGGCGAAACAGTTTCATCGGATGTTTTGGTATTTTGGATGATGACCGGAGATTTGGTTATGTCCTCCCGGTTTGCATTGGTATCAGATGGCTCTTTGGATGTCAGTACCGGTATAATACATGCAATAAGGATTAATAAAAGCATTAAAAAAAACATTCGTTTATATCTCATTACAACTTAAAAAGGCTAATAACAGCAAAATTAATGAAAAATGCTTTATAGCCCTTTATCCCATCCTTTCAACAATATGTAGTAAAACAAGAAATGTTTAAAATAATGCATTTTAAGTTTTAATAAGTTGAAGAATTTCAATTAATAGTATAACTACAGATAGTGTCTTGTCAAGTGGTGTAAAATGATTTCTACTTTATCATTTTTTCACCTCATTTATGTAATAAAGCTACTGGTGTCAATGTAAATTCATTTATCGATGTAATCTTTGACATTGATTCCAGACTGAAATAG
>DATCKN010000059.1:0-2701 GCA_036562185.1 Thermoclostridium sp. | reverse complement strand
ATTCTATTATTAGTAGCCACGGTATGACCTCCTCTACTTTATTTGTTTTGTTTTGTTTCCCTAATAAAGTAGAAATCATATCGTGGTTACTTTTGTCAATTAGCCTCCACGAAATTTACACCACTACTTGAGACTATAACTGTATTTAGGAAGTTTTGTGAATAAACAAAATAAAATACAGCAATATATGCATTACTGGCTAAAAGTAGCCATTGCAAATTGATAGAATATATGGTAATATTTATCCTATGAATCTATTGATGCCCAGTAGCTTAAAAACCACCGAGATCGACAGATCTAAAAATTGAGCAATATCAGCTGTTTACGGATTTTAATGCTTAAAATTATGGATTTTATAAAAGAGGCTTTTTATGAGGGTTTTACGGGTTTGAAGTTTACCTATAAGGAATTGAAACAGAGTACACATTTCACTTGCCGAGTTCTGCGCATATGTTTAAAGACTACCTATAAGGCATTTAACCAAGGATGTCCTGTCTGAGGACCGCATTAATCTATAAAGAAAAAACGTAATTTTTCGTTTTCAATAAATTTTGCTTATAAGAAGTGGAATAATGTATAGGTGGTTCTATTAAAACTATCATGCAACCCGTAGACGTGATAAGCTGTACTTTTACGAACGGAGGAGCTCCGCAGCCTGTCAGGTTCAGAGTAAAGGGTAAAGACGGTCAGAATGTGACGTTTCCATTAAGTGGTATTTGTTCGGGATATAAAAAAGGAAGCTGGTTGGGCTTCCTTAATTTTTAACTTTATTTTAACGCTTAAATCTGTTGTGACATATTTGTAACATTGGGTACTACCTGTGATTTTTCTTTTTCTCTTAAAGTTCAGTGTAATAGCAAAGGTAAAGTTTGCATTTATAAGTTTGTTTTTATAGTTAGTTGACAAATTTATGTATATGGTGATATACTTATTTCAGTAAAAAAGATAACAGGAATATAAAAGCTCGGTAGTAAGGCATATGTTTATTTTTTGCGGCTGATAGGAAACCAGCGCTGGGCCGGTATTTTGCTTTTCAGAAGCGGCAGGATACTATATAAGTTTTTACAAAAGATTATCATAAAAACAGAAGAAAAAGGGGGGACAAAATTTTTTAATGAAACTGTAGAAAAATTACAGAAATTATAAATTGTGTAAAGCTTACTTAATCGCACTAAAGATAGTACTGAATTAAGAAAGAAGAGGGAAGGAGTTGCAAAAATGAAAAAAAATTATTTGAAAAAAGTAAGCGCTTTCATAATTATTATGACGCTTGTGCTGGCATTGACAGCATGTGGTAAAAATTCAACAGGTAATTCTAATACTTCAACAGATGTAACCGGTACACCAACTAATACTGACAATAATAATCCGGGAAATTCAAATGAAGTTGCAAAACCAAAACAGATTACATTTATGGTTAACGGTACATTAATAACCAAGGAAAACGGACAGGATGAAGTTGTTAAGGCATATGAGGAAAAGACCGGAATTAAGCTGATTGTTAATCAGCCGGCTCATAATGAATACTATGAGAAAGTGGATTTGGCTTTTGCTACCGGTGAAATTCCGGATGTGCTGTTGCTTTCCACTGACATGTATGTGACATATGCCGTAAACGGCGCACTGTATGATATTACCGATCTGTATGAAAAATCCGAAGTTAAGAACAACATGGTAGATCAGTCAATAGTTGATGCTTTAAGACTGGACGGCAGACTTTACGGATTGCCGGTAGAAAGAGGTAACGGCCCTATCACATATGTAAGAGGAGACTGGCTGGAAAAACTGAACATAGACGTTCCGACAAACTATGATGAATTTATCGAAATGCTGAGAAAATTCAGAGACGAAGATCCTGACGGAAATGGTGAGAAGGATACAATTCCGTTTACCGCTCCGGGACTTATGGGAATAAACTATGTGAGGGAATTTTATCAGGATGCAAATCCCGGTTTCTATAAGAAAGACGGCAAATGGGTAGACGGAATGACCGAACCTGAAATGAAAGCCGCTCTGCAGAGAATGCAGGATGCTTATAAAGAAGGTTTGATTGATAAGGAAGTTGTTACCAACAAAACATCCACCTGCCGTGATAAGTTTTATGCAGGTAATGTAGGTGTATTCAATTATTGGGCAGGACTGTGGAATCAGACACTGCAGAACAACATTGAAGCAAATGTTCCTGAAGCTAAGGTACTTCCGATTCCTGCTATTGCAGAAACCAAGTATATTGAGAGAGTTGCACCGCCTGTAAGCATTACAACAAAATGTGAAAACCCCGAAGGAGTTTTCAAATATTTCCTGGAATTCATGCTTGACTGTGGTGAAGGACAGACCCTCTTTACCCATGGTATTGAAGGTTTAATGTATGAAATGAAAGACGGCAAGATGGTAAAACTGCCGAGCATGCAGGATCCCAATACCACATTTGATAAGGTATTTATGTCAGGTTCACTGTCAATTACCAAGTACGACGATCCTTATGAATATCCTGACATCATTATGAACTCTCTGGCAATGTTCCAGAAAGATGCAGTTCAGGATGTACTGCTGCCTGCTTCGGAAGTTTTGACAAAGTATATGTCTGAATTAGACTCAATTAAGAGTGAAATTATAGCTAAAGTTGTTTACGGCGAAGCAACCGTAGACGAAGGTCTCAATGAATATACCCAGAAAGCTAAAGGGTATGTGGATCAGATAC
>DATCKN010000035.1:0-42830 GCA_036562185.1 Thermoclostridium sp. | reverse complement strand
GTAAACTGCTGTCTTCCGAATTTGGAATATGCTGCTGTTGAAGTTGCGTTAAATACAAAAAGCTCCGTTAAAATAACCGATATCATTCCAATAAGTAACAATACTAATAAAACCTCTGGTAATGTAAATCCCTTATTATTTTTAATATCAATCCCTCCAAATTGTTTTGCATACACTCCCATCAAATGATGGGAGTGTACTATATTCAAAATCAGCTTTATGGTTATGTTGTTGGTTATGGAACTGTGTCAAAAAAAACCTTGCAATAATCTTCATTGTCAGCTGCCTCAACAGTAACTACCTGAGCATTTTGATCTATTACTATTTGCCATCCTTTTTTTCCAGGTGTCTTAGGTGTCATTTCTTTAGAAGCGTCCAGGAATGGCCCAACCGTACCTTTAATGTCAGAAGCATCTATCTTACTTTCTTCTATAGCATCAGGTTGGTCTATATCGACATTTTTGGGAACAGTAAATGTCACTTTACCGTCATTATCAGAATCACCAATTTTAATTGTACATGATAGTTTTTGAATAATATTTTCAGAATTCTCTGAACCAGTGTCAGTTACACCCAGGCAGCTAAGATTAACATCATTTGTCATGTTAATGTAAGTTAAAATTGCCCTCTTGATGTTTTCCGCAGTCTCCTCATCTGCACTTTCCCTGCTGGAGCTTAGTACTCCTCCGAACAGCATAATTGCAGTTCCTGCAATTACTGCCATGATAAGTATTGCCACAAGCAGTTCAATAAGTGAGAAACCTTTGTTTTGTTTTAGCATCTTTTTCATCATTTAAATACCTCCAATACATTTTTTATTTATTAAGCATTAATGCTTAACTGGCTAAAGTCAAATATTTTTGAACTTTAAAATTCAAATGTTTAAAGACTTAAATTTTGATAATCAACAGGTTCTAGTAATTGTTTATGTTCTGGTAAACACTCAGCATTGGATACAGTACGCTGAACAGGATGAATGCAACCACTCCGCCCAGCACTATCATTATTAACGGCTCCAATAATGTCATCAGCCTTTGGAGCTTATCTTCGGTCTGGTCTTCGTAAAAATCAGCCGCTTTTTCAAGGGTTTCATCAATGTTTCCGGTTTCTTCACCGGTTTTCAGCATTGACAGCAGCAGTGGCGGGAAGTACTGGATTTCTGTGATAGCCTGGGTTAAAGACCTACCCTGCTTTACATTGTCTATGGCTTTGTCCATCCTTTCTATCAGTATCGAATTGTTCAGTACCCGTTTGGTTATCTGAAGAGATTCAAGCATTAACACTCCGCTTGACAGCAAGGTTGAAAGTGACCTGCTGAATCTTGCTGTCAGTAAGGTTTTAATAACTTCTGAAGCAACCGGGATTTTAAGTGATATATTGTCCAGTATTATTTTACCCCGGCTGGTTTTTGACATCATTTTTATTCCATAAATAAGTAAAATTAATCCGAATAGCATTAAATACCAGTACGAGGTAAAAAAATGGCTCACATTAAGCATTACCTGGGTTAATGCCGGAAGTTCAACATTCATTCCGGCCAATGCTTCTCCAAAGGTTGGAATAACCTTTACAACCAAAATGGTCACAACCAGAGCTGCAACAATCAAAACTATTACAGGATATGTCATGGCGCCTTTCAGCTTTTGCTTCTGCTTGTGTTCCTTTTCGAAATGCCCGGCCATTCTGGTAAATACCTTGTCCAGTTGCCCGCTGACTTCTCCTGCTTCAACCATGCTTAAAAGAATTGGCGGGAAGATATCCGGGAAACTTCGCATTACACTTGATAATGCAATACCCTTCTGTATATTGTTGTAAATATCGTTAAGGCAGTCCTTGAGTGTAGGATTTACAGTCTGAGCTCTTAAAACATCCAGTGCGTTGGCTATGGATATGCCTGATTCAAGCATTATTGAAAATTGGCGGCAAAACTGGGCCAAATCCACAGTTTTAACTTTTTTCCTGAATATACTGAGCTGGGATACATCGGTGACAAACGTCTTTTCTATTATTTCTACGGGTTTATACCCATGCTTATTGAAAAGATCAAGCAATACCTCCTTGCTGTCCACCTTTGTTTCCCCGGTAAAAATTTCTCCTTCACTGTTTTTTACCTTATATGTATAAACCGGCATAGACAGTACCCTCCTGCTATAATGCAACACCTAAGGCATTAACCAGGTAGTTAAGCCTGTCCTTATCAAGAGCTTGACTAAATTCCAGCCCGCCAATCTTCGCTACGTTTATCCTGTATGCAGGTAAACCGAGATTTTCTTCAAAATACTCCTCAATGCCTTTCATCTGTGAACCTCCGCCTATCAGGAATATTTTACTGGGGTGTTCCCCGTTGCAGCGAGTAAGGTAAAAATCAATGCACATTTTAATGTCTTTAATAATTGAATCCATAACTCTCATTGCAGCTTTTGAACACAGGTACTCGTTACATGGAGTTAATATGGTAGACAGACCATACATTTTTTTGTACAGTTCTGCTTTCTGCAGTTCATGCGGCTGCAGATCCAGTTCTTTCATAATTTCATAGTCTATTTTGCTGCTGCCTTTTAAAATGACACGATTAAACTCAGGAGTTTTATCTTTCAGTATGTTGATGATCGTGGTTTCCGAGCCCAAATCAAAAACAATGCAGGTGTTGTTATTATATTTTGAATATTTTAACATCCTTGCGGTACTCTGCTGTCCGGTGTCAATGTCGAGCTTAAAAAACTTCGAAACGCTGTTGGACGGAATATCAACTGCTATAGGCTTTAATTTCAGCTGGTTCAGGATGTTTATGTAGTTATCTATTATTTTTTTTGATACAACCGTTACAAAAACCTTGATTTTTTCCCTGCCGTCCACATTTGTTTCTCCGAGAAGTTTATAATCAATCCTGTTGGAATTCATGTCCACCGGTATTGTATCACGTATTTCCTCCCAGATTTTTTTGTCCACCTCGCTTTCAGGCACCTTGTCTATCATTATCACCCTCGATATGATATTAGTGCCCGACATAACAATCTTTGCCTCTTTTGAGTTGATATTGTTGTCTCTGAGAACCCGGCTTATTTCAGCAACAACTGCATCTGTATCCTTGATTGCGCCGTTCTTTATGCATCCCTGCGGCGTATCTCCAATACCGTAATTAACAACAGACAGTATTTTGTTCTTACTTTTTTTGACCTGCACAATCTTTATATAACGGAAACCTATGTCTATCGTTATATAACTGTTCGAGAAAATATCAACCACTGCCATACTTTGTAACCTCCTTTCAACTCACTCCAGCGCTATTAATTTTTTCATTGCTGCAGGGTCCATAGCGTATTGGCATGCATTTTCATAAGTGATTATGCCCTGTTTATATAAAGAAGCTATACATGCATCCATTGAATGCATTCCATACTCACTTCCTGTATGAATACTGCTGTTAATCTGTAATGTCCTTGATTCTCTTATCATATTCGATATTGCGGGTGTTACTATCATTACCTCGGTTGCAACAACTCTCCCTGCATTATCAGCACGTTTTATCAACTGTTGTGAAACAATACCCTGCAACACTGTTGATAACTGGCTTCTCACCTGACCTTGCTGATGAGGAGGAAACACGTCAATAATTCTGTCTATCGTCTTCGCTGCTCCCAAAGTATGCAGTGTGGACAACACAAGATGCCCGGTTTCAGCGGCAGTCAATGCTGTTGAAATTGTTTCATGATCCCTCATTTCTCCAATCAAAATCACATCCGGGTCTTCTCTAAGTGCAGCTCTTAACGCATTGTTGTAATTTTTTGTATCCGAACCGATCTCCCTCTGGTTTATTACACTTTTATTGTGCATATGCAAATATTCAATCGGGTCCTCAATCGTAATAATATGGCACCTCTTCTGGCTGTTAATATGGTCTATCATTGCAGCAAGGGTTGTGGACTTACCGCTTCCTGTCGGTCCTGTTATAAGAATAAGACCTCTTTGCTTGTCTGCCAGTGAATACATTATATCCGGCAGCCCGAGTTCGCTGATTTTTGGTATTTTCGATGATATAACCCTGATGGCTATTGCATATGACCCTTTCTGCCTGAAGGAGTTGACCCTGAACCTTCCGACATCCGGAAGCATGTAAGCAAGGTCTATCTCACCTTCTTCTTCAAGGATCACGAATTGCTCCTCTGTTAATATTTGCTTCACCAAATTTAAACAGTCTTCTTTTGTTAATATTTGGTCATCAATAAAGTAAAGTGAACCAAATTTCCTTATAACAACAGGTAAACCGACACAAATATGAATATCTGAAGCATCCATTTCAACTGCTTTCTGCAGGTATTCATCAATTCTCATAAGCCACTCCCTACTCATTTATTGAAACTACACTCATCATTTCCTCAAGGGATGTAATACCGGATAATACAAGACGTGCGCAGCTGTCTGCCAATGTCTTCATACCGTTTTTAAAAGCCAGCCTGTATAATTCTTCAGTGGTTGCCCCTCTTGAAATTTGCTCCCTCATTTCAGAACTTATGGTAAGAATTTCGTAGGCTGCAATTCTTCCCTTATATCCTGAGAAATTGCATTCAGGGCATCCGACAGGCTTATATATCTTTGTTTCTTCATTAACTTTCAAAATTCTCATTTCATGTTCCTTTGCAACATATTCTTCCTTACATGCCGGGCATAGGCGCCTAACAAGCCTCTGTGCAAGAACGCCTACAAGGGACGAAGCAATCAGGAATGGTTCAACGCCCATATCTATCAATCTGTTAATGGAACTTACTGAATCGTTTGTATGCAACGTGCTTAAAACAAGGTGCCCGGTAATAGCAGCCCGTATTGCTATTTCAGCCGTTTCCCTGTCACGTATCTCTCCAACCATGATAATGTCCGGGTCCTGTCTTAAAAATGCACGCAATGCGCTTGCAAAGGTCATGCCCGCCTTAACATTTACCTGAACCTGGTTTACACCCTTGATTGTTGCTTCTACCGGGTCTTCTACGGTCAGGATATTTACATTTGGCTTGCATAATTCCCTCAAAGCCGTATACAGTGTCGTCGACTTACCGCTTCCTGTAGGACCTGTAACCAGAACAATTCCATGGGGATGAGCCAGGATACTGTCGAACTTAACCAAATCGTCATCAAACAAGCCAAGTTCGGTTTTCGATTTATTGAAACCTTCTTTGTCCAATACACGGATAACCACTTTCTCACCGAACATCGTAGGCAGCGTTGAAACACGGAAGTCGTAATTCTTATTGTTTATTTTTAATGCCACGCGTCCATCCTGCGGGATTCTTTTTTCTGCTATGTCCAAACCGCTTATTATTTTTATTCGTGCGACAAGAATCTGCTGTATTTTTTTATCCTGTTTCATAATCTCGGTCAATTGGCCGTCGATTCTGAAACGCACCATAACACAGTCTTCATATGCCTCGATATGAATATCACTGGCTCTTTTTTCAATGGCACTCTTGAAGATCATGTTCACCAGTCTTACAATAGGCGCATTTTCAACATCGCTTATATTAATTGTTTTTTCAACCTGTTCTTCTTTATTAACCTCTATTTCAATTTCTTCCTTAACCTTCTCAATTTCGCTTTCTATGTCAATTACTTCTGCCTGTTCTTCATCCGTTCCTGATTCCATTACCTCCTGCTTATAGCAGGTTTCAATCTTTTCATTGATAAGATCCTTGTCTGCAAGCAGTGGCGTTATTTCATAACCTGTTGCAAGCCTCAAGTCATCTATTGCATATATATTGGCAGGGTCACTCATGGCCACAACAAGGGATTCGTTCTCAATCTTTATAGGTATCAGGCAGTATGATGTTGCAAGCTTCTTATCAACCAACCTTAAAATGTCTTCAGCAATTTCTACATCCTTAACATCGATATACCTGACTCCGATTTGGTCTTCCAATGCTTTATACAGCTGTTCTTTGTTTATGTATCCTTCTTCAAGTAATATTGAACCTAGCATTTCTCCTTTTTCTTTCTGAATTTCAAGGGCTTTTTCCAATTGTTCATTATTTATGGCACCCTGAGAAACCAGAATATCACCAAGTTTTTCTTTGTAAACCGTTGTGCTGGATGGTTTTTTATTTTTCTCTATATCTTTTTCATTTATATCAGGAACAGCATTGTTTTTTGTCTCTTCTTCTTTCTGTTCCTGTGTATAAAAAACCTGATCGGTTAAGATTCGAAGTTGCTCCGGATCCACCATAACAGGTTTTATATCTAAGCTCGTAATCAACGTAGCACTGTCAATGGCAAAAATATTTTTTGGATCTTTCATTGCCAGGAGCAATGTGTTGCCGTTCTTTTCAAGAGCAAGCATTTCAAATTTTCTTGATATCTTCTCCCCAATCAAATAAGGAATGCTTTTGTCAGGTATAGAATATTCTGACAGATCAAGAAATTCTACACCTTCAGCTTCTGCTAAAAACGGCAGCAATTTGCTTTTTTCCAGTGTTAAATTTTCGTCAATTTTTACAGTAACCGACATTTCTTTTTCCACCTGATAATTTTCGTATAAAAAATTACATAATCTGTATTGGTTCAACTTTATTATATTTGCATTGACATATTATGCCTATGAGCCTTTAAACTTATTGCACTAGGATTTTTTGCCTATTTTATAATGATACTGGTGTCCTACCAATATTATATTTCTAATAGTAAATTATGCCATTACAATAAGTATTTAGTACTATTTCATATATTAATATTTTAATTTCGGGAAAAAGCTCAACGTTTGCATTTGCCTGAAAAAAAACATATAATAAATAGGTAACATAAAATCTCAGTTTTTAGAAAAGGCAGATAAGATATGGCACGCAAAGTTAGAGACAAAGATTTAACCCAAGGTTCTATTGTTGGTGGTCTCATTCAATTTTCCGCACCATTGCTTTTTGGTCTTATTTTTCAGCAGTTGTATAATACCGTAGATACTCTTGTAGTCGGAAATTACGTAGGAAAAGAAGCTCTGGCTGCAGTCGGCAGTACAACACCGATAATTAATACTCTTATAGGTATTTTCACAGGATTTTCGATGGGTGCAACCGTCATAGTCTCGCAATATTATGGGGCAAATGATGAGAAATCGGTACATGAAGCAGTGCATACATCCATATTGATGTCATTCTTTTTTTCGATCATAATAACAATAATCGGATTATTATCAGCTCCAATCATGCTACGGCTGATGGACACACCCGGTGATGTCATTACGGAAGCTTCAGCTTATCTGGAAATTTACTTTTCCGGTGCGGTCGGCCTGATAATTTATAATATGGGTTCGGGAATACTTCGTGCAGTAGGCGATTCAAAACGCCCGCTTTATTTTCTGATATTCTCTGCGGTAGTAAATACAGTTTTGGACCTGGTTTTTGTTATTGCTTTCAATATGGGGGTTGCAGGCGTAGCCTGGGCAACAGTAATAGCACAGATTTTAAGCGCAATTCTGGTACTAATAGTTCTCTCCCGTACATCAGGTTCGTACCGGATTTACTGGAGTAAATTAAAGCTCAACAAACCTATGCTAAAAAGCATAATCAAAATTGGTTTGCCTTCGTCAATACAGCAAGGGATTACCGCATTTTCGAATGTTTTCGTTCAAAGCTATATAAACAGTTTTGGTTCGGCATTCATGGCCGGATACTCTGCCTATGGAAAAATAGACGCAATTGCCCTTCTGCCCATGCAGGCAATCGCCATGGGTTGTACAACATTTGTCGGGCAAAATATCGGTGCACAAAAAATAGAAAGGGCGAAAAAAGGAATAAAAGTCTCCCTTTTAATGTCTTTGGCCTTTACAGCTGTTCTGCTGATGCCGCTGATTATATTTGCAGAACAGGCCATCATGATATTTAACAGCGAACCCGATGTGGTATATTACGGAACACTTTATATGCGCTTTGTATCACCGTTTTACCTGTTAAGCTGTATAAACCAGGTTTATGCAGGAGCACTCCGTGGTTCAGGAGATACGCGGGCGCCAATGATAATAATGCTTGGTTCT
Source organism: Thermoclostridium sp. (assembly GCA_036562185.1). Classification (GTDB taxonomy): domain Bacteria; phylum Bacillota; class Clostridia; order DSM-8532; family DSM-8532; genus Thermoclostridium. The sequence continues at coordinate 34,822 of DATCKN010000035.1, read as the reverse complement.
TTCGTCGTTTTCCGCCAGATTTACTTATTGGCTGTATCGAATATATTCAAAGGCAATTTCTACCCGATACTTTTCGCATATCCAGCAGGATGGATTGTATGCAGTATAGCAATATATGTTTACTACCGTAAATCTGATTGGGAGCACAGGAGTGTAATTATCAGAAGAAATAATTCGGGCAAAACAGAGGTGTAAAAAAAGATAAAAGAAAAGCTTAAGACTTAAAGTTTTAAGCTTTTCTTTTATCTTTAACTATAGCCGGAAATTAAAAAACCGGCTTTAATAAGCCGGTTTTCTTACTGGCTGCGGACTAAGGATTCGAACCCTAACTAAATGAGCCAGAGTCATCTGTGCTACCATTACACCAGTCCGCATCGCCTTGAGCAGTTTTTATTATAATACATGTTTTTGATTTGCGCAAGAGTTTTTATATAAATAATTTACTAGAAATCTTTTACTTTTTTTGGCTTTCGGACTATTGAACACTGGCCTTTTGCCTATCTTTTCCGTCCCAGGCAAACAGGACTTGCTCCTGCAGGATATTATATCCCAAAGAAAATAAATTGAGTAACTTATATTCCGTTAAGCAAAACCTCGTCAAACTCCTTCATGGATTTTACCCGAAACTCTACGTCCAAATCGGGGAAGAAATCATCAGGATCGAAAAGGCACCCGCTTACCATGGCGTTATGACCCGAAAGAATGTCAATATCCCTGTCACCAATCATTATAACAGTGTTTTTATCCATATTATGTTTCTTAATAAGATGAAGGATGGCATCAGGAGCCGGCTTCAAAGGGAAATTATCCTCACTGGTTATCGAGTCGCAGAAAAAGCAGTCCATGTTAAATTCCCTGATATATTCTATAGCACTTTTACCTCTATGGGTGTAAATATAATTTTTACCTCCCGATTCAACTATTTTTGCCAATACTTCTCTTAGGTACGGATATGGTTTTATGGGTACAATAAACTCGTTATTTTCGTAATACCTATACCTTTCACGCAATTCTTCGCCCAGCCCGTACTTTTCCTTATAGTAGCTTATACATGTACTGACCGATATTTTCATTAGCGATAATATCTCACTGGTTGTATGACTGTATCCAAAATCTTTTAAAGCTCTCTGTAATGAAAGAGTCAAATGAGGGTACGAGTCAAATAATGTTCCATCAAAATCCCATATGTAGTGCAAAAACATAGGTTCTCCTTTCAAAAAAGCATATATTGGGTATTAACGTAAATCTTAAGTGGGGATATTTAAACCCCCCACTTACTGTTTCTGTTGAATAAGTGATATTATATCACGTTTTTTCAGAATTTCACATAAAGCAATTAATTGGGCCGGCTTTAGATCATCATCAATAACCGGTATTTTGCACCTTTTATTGTCTATGAAGCCTCTGCCAAGCAAGCCGATGTTTTGGATTATATCAGGATAATCCCGGAAAATTCTTCGTTTTACATATGTATTCAGTTTAAATGACATCAGTGCATTGATAAATTTTTGCTCTGTTAAATCGGGTTTTTCCATTAATGTATCAGACCCGGTCTTAAGGGTAATATGAAGATGGTCTGAAGGCGTAAGCATTATCGGCTCAAACGATATCTGGTATGTTTTGCTGTCATATCTGTAATTAACCTTAATTTCAATACCATTAATTTTAACCGTGACTGAACCCGGATTTTTAAAACTCCTGAACAACAGCAAATATTCCCTTTGGGCGGGAATCACAGAAGTATCACCTGTTACCGGCTTTATTTCAAATTCTGCAATATTACCACGCCAGTTAAGCATAAAATCCGTGATACAGTATCTGCCTTCTTTATAAAACTGAGTCTCTCCGTCATCTTCATATAAGCTGAATGTATTGCTTTTTCCCGGAAAAATATTAATTTGTATTTTATCAGGATTTGCTACACCACCCCATCCTGCTTTTGGTCCAAGGGGTATTATTGCTCCTGCCGGGGCGAAAACCGGTATATCCTTAAGGCTGCCATAAACAGCATGTTTTACGCCGCCCTCGTAATATTCTCCGGTACTGAAGTCAAACCAGTCACCCTCGGGCAGCCACACAACCTGTCTTGCCAAACCTGTGTCTTCATCGGTATGTGAAACAAAGGGTGAAACTATCATTTCAGTGCCGAAATAATACTGTTTTGAACACCGGTAAGCAATTTCATCATCCGGATGATTGTAATACATAGGTGTGACCGGCGGTAAGCCTTCGGTACTGAACTTCCATGCCATTGTATACAGGTATGGAATTAACGCATGCCTAAGCTGCATCGCTTCTTTTGCGGCATTATACACTTCATCATCATATTCCCAGGGAAGCCTCCTGTGGAAGGGGTTTTTATTGCTGTGTAGCCTCAAAATGGGACTAAAGACACCAAATTGCACCCACCTGGTGTATAGCTCCCTGTCTTCAATTCCTCCCATATGCCCCCCTATGTCATGGCTCCACCATCCAAATCCAACGTTAGAAGCGGTTAATGTAAAGTAAGGCTGAAAAGACAGCGAATCCCAGGTTACTATTGTATCTCCCGAAAAACCGATTGGATACCTGTGATTTCCCAATCCACCCCAACGCGAGAAGATAAAAGGCCTTTTTTCCGCATTTCTGCCCGAATCGTAAAAATGAAGGTGATTTAACATCCAAAGAGGATCCAGCCCCTTTATATTGGTTTTGGTTCCCTGCTGCCAGTCAATCCACCAAAAATCAATACCTTCCTCTTCCAATGGATGATGCAGTATTTTAAAATATGCCTCGATAAACCTGGGGTTGGTAATATCAAATTCCACGCTTTTTTTAGTAGAAGGATCAATTCCCAGGAAATTTGCCATTTCTTCATATGCTTTCTCATGGGGCCGTACACCATCTGCAGGATGAAGGTTTAGTGAAACTTTAAGCCCTTTGTCATGAAGCCATTTTAAAAGCCCGGTATGGTTTGGGAACAAACCGGTATTCCAGGTGTATCCGGTCCAGCCGCTGTAAGGAAGATCCTTAACAATATGCCAGTCCATATCTATTATGCATACCGATAATGGAACTCCATTTTGCTCAAACTCCTGCATTAGATTCGTCAATTCGTCCTGGGTATATTCCCAGTACCTGCTCCACCAGTTTCCCAGCGCCCATCGCGGAATAAGCGGGACATTACCGGCAACTTTGAAAAAATCCCTGAGACATCCTTTATAATCCTTCCCGTATCCAAAAAAGTAAACATCTTTATATAGATTATTACCGTTATTCAAACCCCTGTTGACAAGCATATAATCTTCATTGAAAACCAGGCTTTCGGTATCATCGACGATGCTCCATCCGTCTTTCGACATCAAACCCTTTTCAAGCGGTATGCTGCCATCAGCCTTGTCGAGTGTTCTTGCGGTACCAAAAAGATTTCCGGAAGCCGAATCACAAAAATGCCAGCTAATATTTTCTTTCCGGCCCGAAATGTGCAAATCAGCCGGATACAATCCGTTTCTTTCTTCATAAACCAGGTGTAAGTCTTCGGTAATAATTTCAACTCTGCAGTCATCCTTTATAACCTGAAACTGTGGCACTGGCTGGTTTCTGTACCAAAAAACCTGGCTGGCCCGGTCTTCAAAAATGTTGGATGAACTGTATTCAATACGGATTAGTCGGGATGTGAGAACGGTAAAACGCACGTTCCTGCCGGTAACAATTGCACCGGGATTGGCAACCGGTGAAAAATCCAGTTTAAAGTTTTCACTTATGTAGCTCATAGAAAGATTCTCCTTACCTTTTTACAAATTTGATTATGAATCCTATACTCTACCCTTTTATTGCTCCCAGCATAACTCCCTTAACAAAATATCTTTGCAAAAAAGGGTACATTAAAAGCACCGGCAAGCTGGCAACCACTATTACAGCGTATTTTATACCTTCCGCAACCAGTTCCTGGCTTGCTGTTACTTCACCTTCAGTCATCTCACCCATATCATGAATTACCAATATTTCTCTGAGGATTAGTTGCAACGGATATTTTGCTCTGTCACGGAAGTAAATCAGAGCTGTAAAATATGAATTCCAATGGCCAACGCCGTAATACATGGTCAAAACGGCTATAATCGGGGTTGAAAGCGGAAGTACAATTTTTATTAATATGCAAATATTTGAAGCCCCGTCGATAAACGCTGCTTCTTCAAGCTCATCCGGAATACTGCTCTGGAAATATGACTTCATAATGAACATATTCCAAACGCTGATAGCACCGGGAATTATCATAACCCAAAAATTATTGTTCAGCCCAAGTTTTGTATTAACCAGATAGCTTGGAATTAAACCTCCGCTGAAGAACATCGTGATCATAAAAAATACCGTTAATTGCTGCCTGCCTATAAAGTCTTTCCTCGACAGCGGGTACGCACCGAAAATTGTCATTATAAGATTTACAGCCGTTCCTACAACTGTGTAAATAATTGTGTTTTTATATCCCGTCAGTATATCATTATTTTTTAATACTGCTTCGTATGCTCTTAATGAAAAATCCACAGGAAGCAGTACCACTTTCCCTTCCAATACAGCCAATGGATTGCTGAATGATGCGCTAACTACAAATATCAATGGATACAAAACAACAATTAAAACTATGGATAAAAGCGTAATATTTATAATGTCAAAGCAAACATCACTTTTAGTTCTCATTGATTTATACATAATATGCGCTCCTTCACCACAAGCTGGTATCCGTTGTTTTTCTGGAAATCCTGTTAACGGTTATTAACAATAAACAATTTATAACCGAATTAAACAAATCCACTGCAGTTGAAAAACTGTATTCTGCTCCTACCAGTCCTGCTTTATAAACATACGTAGATATTACTTCAGAAGACATCAAATTCAGTCCATTCTGCATCAGGTATACTTTTTCAAATCCTACATTCATTATTTTACCTGTATTCAGAATCAACAAGGTTATTGCTGTTGGTAAAATACCCGGTAATGTAATATGCCGGATTCTTTGAAACTTTGTTGCGCCGTCAACTATTGCAGCTTCATATAACTGCTGGTCTATTCCCGCCAAAGTTGCCATGTATATAACTGAATTCCACCCTGCATTCTGCCAGATGTCTGAAAATACATATATAGTTTTAAACCAGCCGGGTTCACCCATAAAATAAACAGGTTCCATGCCTAAAACCTTCAGTATTCCGTTAACAATGCCGCTTCTCGGGGACAGCATTGTGGTCAGCATTCCTACAAGTACAACAGTTGAAAGAAAATGCGGTGCATACGTTACGGTTTGTACCAGTTTTTTAAACCTGGGAAACTGCAGTTCATTCATCATCAGTGCAAGGAGTATTGGAATTGGGAATCCGGCAACCAATTGATAAATACTTATTCCTAAAGTATTTTTGATTACCAGTCCAAAATGATAGCTTCTGAAAAACCTGAGAAAGTGTTTCAATCCAACCCAATTGCTGCCCCAGATTCCCTTCGTGGCTATATAGTCCTTGAAAGCTATTTGAACTCCATACATTGGCCAGTATTTAAAGATAATAAAATACAAAACCACCGGCAGCATGAGTAAATATAAGTCAAAGTTTTTCCTGTAAGCCTGAAAATTAATTTTCATCCCTCTTTCCCTAAATGTTCCGACATTTTTGCTCAGAGATGATTTGCCCATATATTACAACTCCTTATAAACATTTATTCATAATAACCTTTGATTTTTCTTTCATGCTCCTGTATAACTTCAATATCAGTCCCGTCACAAATTACCAGGATGTTTCCGTCAAGGCCTGTTATAAATAACCTGGTTCCCTTTCTTTTATATCTGTCATATACTTCTTTGTCCGGCGACCTGCTGGTTATTACGGCGTACTCCGGTTCAACCGCATTTACAAAATTAAAAGAGGATGAAGTACTCGAACCATGATGAGGCACCTTTAACAAATCAACCTTCAGTTTTTCCCCTTGTTCTGCAATAAGAATATCTTCTCTCTCCCAGTAAATATCAGCAGGAAACAGGAAAGTTTTTTCCATGTAGGTCATTCGCAATACAAGAGAGTTATTATTTATGAATCCATTGGATTTTTCAGGAACAGTACCATTCGGGACAATTATGTCCTCTTCCGGAGCAAGTACTTCAAATTCCACACTTTCGCCCAGCTTAAAAGTATCTCCGGTTTTAACAATCTCAACAGGGATATTCTTTTCTTCAATTATTCCCTTAACTGTTTTTACTGTTTTTGAATTATACTCGGTGAAGTTCGGAAAGAACATTTTACTTACTTCGAAGTTGTTCAAAACATGAATATATCCTCCAATATGATCGATGTGCATATGTGTGCAAACCGCATAATCAAGTTTTTCGATATTTAATTTTTTAAGATACTCAACCAATACTTCACCGCTTTCGGGTAAACCTGCATCTATAAGCATGTTTGCCCCGTCAGGGGATGTTATCAGTATAAGATCACCTTCAGATGATCCTTCTATTGGAACATCGGTATTAAAAAATCTAATAGTTAATTTACCTTTATACTTAATTGCATCAAAAATCTCGTCGGTTTTACTGTTTGCAGTTTGAGTCTCTTCGTTGGAACTGGTTTTTTGATTATCTACCGTATCAGTCTGCTTATCAGGGGATAAAGCTGATTCAGACTTGTTTACACAAGCTGTAAAAACAACGGCAAGTGATAAAATTAACAGCAGAAAAACAACAATCTTTTTATAATTGAATTTAATCATTACCAAATCCCCTCGTTTATTTTACTGAATATATGATTTCGGTGTGTATTGCATATTTGATTTTATAAATATCAGTTTATTGTGATACTGCAAACATACCCGATTAATACAGTTAAAGACACCTGTAACCCCTTTAACTGTTATTTGAGCATATAGCTGATATTAACCAGCTATATGCTCTTAAAGCAAAGCATTTTATATTATTAATCAGCTTTATATCTTTCGTATGCCTGGGTATAAATTTCCATATATCTGTCAAGGTTCATTTTCTTGATGGTAGCCACATAATTATCCCATTCAGTGAACGGTACTTTTCCCTGGATAAACTGGGGAACCATCTGATTTATGTACCCGTTAATATCGCTCTCAATAGCACCCATTTCATCTATTTCTTCGATTGTATAGCTAAACTTCTCCCATACTTCTTTCGGAGTAAACGGTGCTATGTTTAAACCTGCTTTCAGGCCTATAGGCTGAGTTTCGCCACCCTTAAAGAATTCAGTCTTCTGAAGTCCCGGCAAACCGCCACCTGCGTATGGTACATAATGGGATATAACCTGATCGAATGTAGAACCTTCTGGAATATTATCAACTATCTCACTTAAGAAATTGTATTCGCCGTCGGCAGTTTTTTCATATGACTTACCTTCAATACCAAGGTAAATAAGTTTTGAACCTTCATCAGAATAGAAGTAATCAATCCATCTGACAGCGGCTTCAGGGTATTTACATTTATCAGTTATAACGAATGCAGCTCTTCCTCCTACAAAACCACGCTTGCCGCTCCAGAGCTGATGTCCTTCCGGCCCTTTCAGTGCAACAGGTATTCCCTCAAAATTATCCTGATTTGAAACACCTATTTGCTGGGCAGTTGTATGGCAAAACGCTCCTACCAGATCCTGTGAGGCTTTTCCAACCATCTGCGCTACATTCATTGTGAAAATTTCCTGATCCAATAATTTTTCTGTATATAATTTATTCATGAATTGAAGCATTTCCTTGAACTCATCCTGAATGGGTATAAATCTTAGCTTCCCGGTTTTTTCATCCATGTCAACATTAGGATGGGAACTACCTCTGTTTCTAAGTCCAAAAGCTCCGTAAAGAGAGTTTTGTACATGACCCAGGCTTTGAGAAGTCCACGGGATTTCATCTGCCTTCCCGTTGCCATTGGGATCCTCATCCCTGAATGCCTTGAATAATTCATACAATTCATCTGTTGTTGTCGGCATTTCCTTACCAAGCTTATCAAGCCATGTCCTGTTTATGAATAGCTTCGGATTTATCCGAACAGGATCCGAATCAGTAAACTGTACAAAACTATATATATTTCCATCGGGCATTCTTGCCGCCTTTATCAATGATGGGTGCTGTTCTGCCAGAGCTTTGAAATTTGGTGCATATTTATCAATTAAATTATTTAAAGCAATAAATACACCCTGTGAACCGTATTTTATAAGTTCTATATCTGTAATGCCAGCTCTGTAGAAAAGATCCGGATAATCCCCTGACGCAAGTGCCAGATTTCTTTTTTCTGTCACTTCTGAGGTCAGTTCCTGCCATTCGATTTTAATGCCCGTCATTTTTTCATACTCCTGCCACGCAAGTATCTCTTTCCATTCTGGCTGGGAAGAATGTCTGCTAACCATTGCTGTTAACGTAACAGGTTTTTTTACGATGGGGAATCCTTCCTTATTAATATAATCAGGAACATCCTCATCCTTTACAATGTCTTTTTCCTTTTCACTCTGGGTATCCACTTTTGATGTACCGTTTTGCGGCATACAACCAGCCAGCAGTCCAATGATCATAGCCAGTGTTACAACCACGGCAATGATAAGTTTAGATTTTTTCATAAAGTTAACCTCCTATCTTTATTGAACAAATTGGATGATTACTACGGAAAATATGATATGATACCGAAAAATCTAAGTCGAGAGGCCATTTTACGATTTCAGTTGTTTATTTTTACATTTCGTTATTTTAGCATATTGTTATTTTGTAAATGTAGTTGTATCTTTTTACATATGCATTAAACCTGTATTGAAAAATTACATTGTATACTTAAACCTGTTTTCGGCGAGTAAATTTATATAAACTTGAATAACACAAAATACTAGCCTGGATATAAGGTGAAACAGCAATTATTGTCATGCCGCTTATATATCGGATGGTTCGGACATGGCTATATCATTATCTTCCTCTATATTGCGTTTTTTTGCCATACTTCTGTATTGCAGCGGAGTTACCCCCTCACGTTTTTTAAACTTTCTGTAAAAACTCGATTTGTCAATATATCCTGCCTGAGAGAGTATATCCTGCAGAGGGAGATCGGTATATTTCAACAGTTTTTTAACTTCATTCATCCTGAACATATCCAAATACTGCATCAATGAATAACCTGTCTGATCTTTAAAGTACCTGCTAATATATGAAGGGTTCATATCGAGCATGTCTGCAATACTCTCCAGTGAAAGTGAACTGTCTTTGTAATTATTTGTCACTATATCAATAATGCGATCGCGTAGCTCGAAATTCTTACTTTCCTTCTGCCTGTTGATATAATCACAAATTGTTCTGCAAAAACTGATAATACGTTCAACAAGATTATCGATTGTATCAAATGGTTTAGAATAAAGAACATTATCCTCATTGTTAAGAAACTGGCCTGTACCGATATTTATATCATTCAGGGTTTTCATAATTGAATTGATTATTCCAAAACAAATACACTGAATTGCCTCAATGGCCATACAATTATCGCTGATATGATCCCTGATGCTTAAGATAATCTGTTCGGCTTCATCGCCATTTCCTGCTTTCATAGCCAGAATCAGCTCTTCTTCCAATTGGCTCGGATAATTGTATAACGTCTTTTGCCTCTCCTTTATTTCTTCGTAGAAAATAACATTTCCATACCCCTTTACCAGCCTGTAATAAACCGCTCGAGTTGCCTCAAGATATGATTCATGGATCAATTGAATTTTGTCATATATGTTCCCAACTCCAACAGTTAATGTTAAGCCAAAGTACTTCATGAAAAAGTCTTTTGTTTTATATGCAAGTTCACTTATGTATCGTTCCTTTATGTATTCTTCCTTTATGTTCAACAGTAAAACAACACCATTTAGCTCTTCCATTTCAATGCAATACCCGAAACCGGTTTCTTTTGACAGCTCTTCTGTCACGTTCGTTATACTGAACAATATCAGATCTTTTTCGTCCTTCCAGTTTGTGGTACCGCATTCATCCACTAAAAACACCAAAACGGAGTAATACGGGTAATCCAATTTCAAACCATAATATTCATTCGCCTTGTCAAGATCATTTAAGTCATTTATTTTACCGTGCAAGAGTTTTATAACATACTCTTTCCTTATAAGCCTGGCCTTGCTTCGCAACCTTTTTGACATTTCGTTATATTCTTTTGAAACACCTCTGATTGTCCTGGTTACATATTCAAATTCGTCAGAACAGGTTTGAGAATTGATATATTTTGATGCCTGGCTGGGAATTACCTCCACCAGCTTTCTTATGGGCTTATAGTGGCCAAATGCAAAGGCAAATGCCAGTAAAACGCCAAATAATGAAACTGCTATAATAACAGCGATAAAAATCCTCCTGCTCTTATTAACCTCGCCCATAAGCTGCTCGGTTTTCCTTGCCATGATATATGACCAGCCATTGTAATCAGATTTCAGCCAAATAACCGAATAAGACTCCCCGTCAAGATTGATTCGTTCCATCCACTGTCTGGATTTTGATTCTTTAGCCATATTTAAAATCTTGTCAGGATTTAAATCTGATTCATCATTTTTCAGTGACGAAATCACATTCCCCTGCTCATCCAAAACATATACGCAGCCATTGTATTCTCCGAGAGTATTTGCCATGACATCAGTCAAAACTGATTCTTCAATGTAAAAAGTTACAATAATATTGGGACGTACTGTGTTTATAGCAAGAGGATATGTATATGTAGCCAGTCTTTTGATTTCAGAGTTGTTGAACAGAACTGCTTTTGCAGGCTGCATCACCGGGGATGTTATGTTCTTCACCAGATTAATAAAATCATCAGTTCCCCAGTCATCATATTTATAAACATACTCGAAATACATGTCAGGATTTGCACTGGTAGTGGTTGTATATATTCTGCTCTGTTTATCATTATTGTTATAATAGAGGGCAATATCGCATACAAACTCATTGCTTGACTTATATTTCTTCAGCTCGTTGACCGCTTCCAGGGTCTGATAACCAACATCTTTAATCTTAAAGTATTTTAAATTATTATTAAGGCTGATATTTAAAGCAGTACGTTCCATTTCCCGCAAACGTAACTCCATTACGTTCATGAACTGTATCACTGCAGAAAGGTTTGATTTTTCCACTTCGGTATACATTGTTGAAATGAAATTCTTATATACCACAAATCCAAGAACAAGCAAAACAGTTACCAGCAGTATTATATAAGAAAGAAAGTACCTGTAAAATCGCGAAGAATACCTCTTATGATAAACCGTATCATTTCTCACACATATCACCCCAAAGAAAGAAAACAAAAGGCAGTGTACTATTTGAATGTTGCTTTAGGCATGTATTTGGTTTTTGTATAAATCAGCAAAAATCTTATTTTTACCGGGAATCCTTCTTTTATATAAAATTATATCACAGTACAGTTAAAGATAAAAATAAATATTATAATATTTAACATATACTTTTGACTCGGAGAAACCATAATATATCCATATGCTCTTCAAAAATCCTGACAGGAAACAAGTTATAAACCGGTAACATTGTTATATGCTGTATCTTTCAGTGGAGATTCTTATTATTTATGCCCAGGATTCTGTCAATAAATATGGATGGATATTTACTAAAAGCGGGACATACGTAAAACAAAACCCGCTAATCTTTGATATTAGCGGGTTTTGCCTGGAGCTGGTGGACGGACTCGAACCCCCGACCTGCTGATTACAAGTCAGCTGCTCTACCTGCTGAGCTACACCAGCATATTCTTCTCAATGGCGACCCAGAAGGGACTCGAACCCTCGACCTCTAGCGTGACAGGCTAGCGTTCTAACCGTCTGAACTACTGGGCCAGTATTTAAGTGGTGACCCATGGGGGAATCGAACCCCCGTTACCGCCGTGAAAGGGCGATGTCTTAACCTCTTGACCAATGGGCCCCGCGAGACTGACGAATATTATTTTAACCGGAGGGACATAAAATGTCAAGCAAAAAAAATAAAAAATATTAAAGTTTTTATGATCCTTTTTTTGCATAGTAAATGCTCTCCACAAAAGGAATTGGCTGTATTCCGGTATTTCAGATCGCCTTATATTATAAAGCTTACATAGGTAACTTAATTAAAACGTTATTGGACAAACCCCAAGAAAATGATCCACCTGTTTATACAATGTTTGATTAACTTTTCTTTCTATTACATAAGAAAAGCACCAAATATCCGGTGCTTCTTTTTAATACTCAAAATACTTCAAAACACATTACTTCATAAGGTTAGTTGTCAAATAAAGTATTTCCTTTATTCAGATATCTGTAACTACCTCTTCCGCCTTTTATTCTTGCCTGTTATATGGTTTATAACATGCTTGTCGGCAGATTTTTTTCTGCTTGATCTGTTACCGTTCCGGCCTGACTGGTTTTCATTCTCATCATTACCATTTGAGAATATGAAATCAATCTGCCTTGTTTTTGGATCGGCCTTCGTAACCACAACTTCAACAGTATCCCCTATCCTGTATACTTTGCCTGTTCTTTCCCCTATAAGAACCTGAAGTTTTTCATCATAAACATAATAATCATCGTCCATGCTGCTCAGGCGTACAAGCCCTTCTACCGAGTTATCCAGTTCTACAAACATTCCAAAGGAAGTTATGCTCGAAACAATACCTGCAAAAGTCTCTCCTACATGTTCCTGCATATATTCGGCCTTTTTCAGTTCTTCATAATCCCGCTCTGCTTCCTCTGCATTCCTCTCCCTCTCAGAGCAGTGCTTTGTAATATCGGGCAGTATACTTGAATAGTGCTCATTTCTTCTCTCATCAAATTTCCCGTGAATATACTCTTTCATAATCCTGTGTATTATTAAATCAGGATACCTTCGTATCGGGGAAGTAAAATGGGAGTAATAATTTGCTGCCAGACCGAAATGCCATGTGTGCTCATCACTGTATCGTGCCTTTTGCAGGCTTCTTAACATCATTGTACTGATGATTCTTTCCTGCGGCGTACCCTTTACTTTGTCAAGCACATCCTGAAGAGCCCTGGGATGCACATTACCGCTTCCTTTAATCCTGACTCCGAAATTAAACAGGAACTCATTCAGCCTTCGGATTTTTTCAGGATCGGGATCCTCGTGGATACGATATACAAAAGGTATGTTAGCCCAGTAAAAATGCTCAGAAACAGTTTCATTGCACAGCAGCATGAACTCTTCTATTATTTTGTTCGCAATGGTTATTTCGTATTTTCCGATTTCTACAGGCTTACCCTGTTCATCTACAATTATTTTAGCCTCTTCAAAATCAAAATCTATAGCACCGCGAAGACTGCGCTTTTTCATTAATATTAAAGCCAGTTCCTTCATTTTTTCAAACATCGGAACCAAAGGCCTATATCTTTCAATCAGATCCTGATCATGTTCTTCAAGTATCTTATACACATTGGTATAAGTCATCCGTTCATTGACATTAATTACGCTTTCAACAATCTCATGATTTATTACGCGTCCCAGATTATTGATTTCCATGAAAACCGAAAACGCAAGGCGATCCACTTTGGGATTCAGGCTGCATATTCCGTTGGACAACTCTGTCGGAAGCATAGGTACAACCCTGTCGGGAAAATAAACGCTTGTTCCTCTTTTTAATGCTTCCATGTCCAGGGAAGAATTCTCTTTAACATAGTGAGCTACGTCAGCTATATGAACTCCAAGCCGATAATATCCTTCCTCGGTTATTTCCAGGGAAACAGCGTCATCCAAATCTTTTGCGTCCTCACCGTCGATTGTAACCATTGTTAAATTGCGCAGATCCCGCCTTCCGGCTAAATCATCAGGCGTTAATTCCTGCGGTATGCTTTTTGCTTCCTTTATAACTTCTTCCGGAAATTCAACCGGAATATTATAGGCCTTGATTATCGAAAGGACATCCACACCTTTTTCGTCAACATCGCCCAGTATTTCAATAATTTGCCCTTCCGCATTCCTTTCAGGTTCGGGATACCTTGTTATCTCGACAATAACTTTTTGATGCGGTTTTGCGCCCATAGACCTGTCCAATGGAACAATAATATGCCCTTTTATTTTTTTATGATCTGGAATAACATACCCTACTGAATAGCTTTTTTCAAAAGTGCCAACTATTTTTTCATTGGCGCGGGAAAGGATTTTAACAATTTCGCCTTCCGAATGCCTGTCATCTGATAAGTATTTTGTAATTCTTGCAATAACATGATCGCCGTGCATTGCACCATTTACCAAATCGCTCTGGATAAACAAATCATTTTGCTGGGGATCGTCAGGTATTACGAAGCCAAACCCGCGTTCATGACTTTGGAATGTTCCTGCAACAAGCCCCATCCTGTCCGGTGCTCCATAACGGTTTTTCTTTGTCTTGAATATGTGCCCTTCCTTTTCAAGTTCATCCAGGCATTGCTTGAACAGGGCTATATCTTCTTTGGGCACATCCAGTGATACAACCAGTTCTTCAAAAGACAGCGGATGATATGATTTTTCGTGTATAAAACCTTTAATGCGCTCTTTTCTTTCTTCCAGCATTACATCAATCCTTTTTCTTCATGTACATTATATATTGTAGCTTTAATATCATTTAACTTCATTTTTATCTTTTTACATTATGAAAGAAATATACAAAAAGATTAATTAATCTTATATTCTATTTTCTTCATTGCTTTTAAACCAATGTCAAAAAATTCTTCGAGCGACAGTCCCAGCTTCCCGCAGGTTTTAATTTGATCCTTATGCGCTTCACTTATAAAACCGTCTTCCTCGAATTTGTCAAGAAGATAATCAACTGTCAAATCAGAAATGCTTTTGCCTGGCGTGGATAAAGCACATTTTTCAATGAACCTGGGTAAATGATCGCTGCAGTATAAAGCTTTATCAACCTTTCTTCTTCTTGGAATGCCAAGCTGGGGGTTATGTGATTTAATTGAATGAATTATTGAATTGTCCACACTAAGACCTTCAAGGATTTCTGCTGCTACAAGTCCATGTCTGGACAAGTCTCCTTCCACTATATCAAGATCGATATCATGAAGAAGACCTGTAAGCCCCCATACTTCAATTTCCTCATGCATGTATATGGCCATTTCCCTCATAATTGCTTCAACTGCTATACTGTGCCGTAACCGACTTTCGTTAAAAAGCCTTGCTTTTAATTCTTCAAGAGCTCTATCCCTGTCCATAATGCACCCCCGGATAAAGTGGTTGAATGTCAGTTCTGCGCAGGATAGCTTTATTATATCACAGTATTGCAAATATTACCCATTAATTTTAACTTGATATTAAGTCGTTAAAATGATACAATCTTTTTCATGTCCAGTTCGCAATATCCTGGGCGGCACCACCGGTGCCAAAACAAAACTACGGAGGTTTTTTTATGAACAAAAAAGTTTTATTTATCGTCCAGGCAGCAATAATAGCTGCCATCTACACTGTTGTTACCATCCTGATTGCGCCGTACAGCTATGGAATCTTTCAGTTTCGGGTATCAGAAGCTTTAACAATTCTTCCCGCTGTGCTGCCTTCTGCAATTCCCGGTTTGTTTGTGGGTTGCCTGGTATCAAACCTGATTGGTGGTTATGGCCTGATAGACATGGTTTTCGGCAGTTTAACAACATTAATTGCAGCAGTTTTATCACGGAAACTGAGAAAGTATCCTTATCTCGTTCCGCTTCCGCCGGTTATTCTAAATGCCGTAATTGTCGGCGGTTACTTAAAGTTTTTATACTTTCAGGATGTTCCATTGCTGGCAAGTATGGGATGGGTAGCACTTGGACAGGTTTTGGCATGTTATGCTCTTGGATATCCTCTTCTTTTATTGCTGACCAAAAGATTCGGGGAATATTTCAAAGAGTTGCAATAACCAAATTTTTCTTAATGTTAAATATAAATTTAAGAATTTATATTTACATAAAGCAGGCTATATGTCTTTTCCATATAGCCTGCTTTTGTTTAAATGTATTCCATTCCGATCTTTAAAGCTTTCATTTCTTCAGGAATCAGGTTATGCTTCTTTTCAGGCAAAACAGCATAAAGGGCTTTTTCAAAATTCTCCACTGTTACGGTATTTCTTTCCTTTATCAGTTTCCCCAGGAGAATTATATTTGCATAAGCCATATTTCCCATATCGGATGCAATCTTTGTTGCAGGTACCTTGAATGAAACAATATCATTGCGTTTTACATCCCTGTCAACTATGGAAGAATCGATAATTATAATGCCGCCTTCTTCAACCAGTCCTTCAAACTTATCCAGGGAAGGCCTGTTCATAACAATTAACTCATTACAGCTGTATAAAACCGGGGAATCCACCGGATTTTCAGAAATAACAACACTGCTGTTCGCCGTTCCGCCACGCATTTCCGGTCCATATGAAGGAAGCCAGGAAACATGTTTTCCATCCAGCATCCCTGCATGGGCCAAAAGCCTTCCTGCAGATAATATTCCCTGCCCTCCGAACCCGGCCAGGATTATTTCATGAACCATATATCATACCTCCAAGTGTTTGCCTTTAAATACTCCAAGTGGATAATGCGGAATCATTTCATTCTCTATCCGTTTAAGGGCTTCAACCGGGCTCATTCCCCAGTTCGTTGGACATGAGGATAATAATTCCACCATTGAGAACCCTTTTTTGGCAATCTGCACTTTAAATGCTTTCTTGACAGCTTCCTTTGCCTTTCTGATATGCTTTACATCATGAAGTGAGGCTCTTTCAATATAAGCAGGACCTTCAAGGGTTGCCAGCATTTCAGAAACATTAATCGGAAATCCGTGAAGATCTGCAATTCTCCCATATGGTGTTGTAGTGGTATATTGATTCAGCAGCGTTGTAGGAGCCATTTGCCCTGAAGTCATTCCATATATAGTATTATTTATAAAAATAACCGTTATATTTTCGCCCCGGGCGGCAGCATGAATGATTTCGGCAGTACCGATAGCCGCCAAATCCCCATCGCCCTGGTATGTAAAAACAACGCAATCGGGTTTGCTTCTCTTCACTCCTGTTGCCACAGCCGGTGCACGCCCATGGGGCGCCTGTATCATATCACATGCAAAATAATCATAACTGTTGTATGAGCAACCAACCGAAGCAATTCCAACCGTTTTACCCTCTATACCAAGCTCATCCAGCGCTTCTGCGACAAGACGATGGGCTATACCGTGAGTGCAACCTGGGCAATAATGCATTGGTGTATCTTTTAAGGCCTTTGGTTTTTGAAAAATTACAGCCATTTAATTACCTCCATTTCAATATGGCTAACAATACAGTACCTGCTATTGTAATCAGCCATTTTTAACATGCTCGTTGTATATATCCCTTATAATTTTCATAATGTCATCGCGGACAGGAACCATACCTCCCATACGTCCATGGAAATAAACCTTGCGTCTTCCGTTAACAGCCAGAAGTACGTCCTCAAGCATCTGCCCCGAGCTCATTTCAACCGTTAAAAAGGCCTTTGCCCTGTCAATTACTTTTTCAAAGGCTTCCTGAGGGAATGGCCAAAGAGTAACAGGCCTTATAAGTCCAACCTTTATACCTTCCCGTTTTGCCTGTTCTATAACGCTTTTTGCAATTCTGGCTACAGTACCGTAGGCAACTATGAACAAATCTGCATCTTCGCAGTTATACAACTCGTACCTGCATTCGTTCTTTTTAATAAGTTCGTATTTATTCTGCAGGTTCTGGTTCATTTTCTCAAGTACGGCAGGACTTAAATGTATGGAAGTAATTATGTTTTGCTCGCGGGCATTTTCATGGCCTGTTGTTGCCCATGGCTTTTCATAATGCTCAACAGGTTCCTTGTCCCTGAATTCAACAACTTCCATCATCTGACCAAGAATGCCGTCACCAAGTATCATTACGACAATACGGTATTTATCGGCAAGATTGAACGCATCTACAGTCAATTCATACAGTTCCTGAACGCTGGACGGCGCCAGAACGATCTGACGGTAATCCCCATGTCCTCCGCCTTTAGTTGCCTGAAAATAATCGCTTTGAGCAGGTTGAATTCCTCCCAGCCCGGGACCTCCCCTCATAATGTTTACAACAACAGCAGGAACCTGCGCACCGGCAAGATATGAAAGCCCTTCCTGCTTTAAACTGATTCCCGGACTTGACGATGATGTCATAACCCTGGTACCTGTACTGCCTGCACCGTAAACCATGTTAATTGCCGCTACTTCACTTTCAGCCTGTAAGAAAACACCGCCTACCTTTGGCAGTTTTCTTGCCATATAGTGCGCGATCTCTGTCTGCGGTGTAATAGGGTAACCAAAATAGTGAAGACACCCTGCTCTGATGGCAGCTTCCGCTATGGCTTCATTTCCCTTCATTAATAATTTTTTACCCATATGGTGCCTCCTTTACTTTTCTATAGTAATAACACAATCCGGACAAACAGTGGCGCAAAATGCACAACCAATACATTTTTCCATATCGGTAACTTCTGCCGGATGATATCCCTTTTCATTCAAATTTTTGTCATTCATTCTAATAATATTTTTGGGGCATACTTCAACACATAGTCCGCAGCCCTTGCATCTTTCGGATATAAATGTTACTTTAGCCAAGGATATTCCCTCCTAATAAAAACCCCTTAAAAATGGGTACAGATGTAAATAAAAACCCGCTTAAGGTTTTTTGCAGCAAATATCTTATTAAGTTAACCTGTTTATTATAACATTATATTCTCTTATTTTTCAATAGCAGGAAAAACAATGGTTTTATCCAGCCACAATACAGGTTCCTTAACATACTTATCAATATTTATCCCGTCTTTTTTCATTACGGCATGGAAAGCAACAGGTATATTGGTGGTTTTGCTAACCTCCGTTGCAAACTCGATTCCATTTATAATATCGTTGTCAGTTGTATCATCCATCAGATGGGAATTATTTATCAGGTAACTGACTTTCATTCTTGATGATTTTTCTATTTCTTCAAGTATGTTTACAACCCCGGAGACAGTTGTTGTCTCAGGACGAAAGCAATTAATGACAAAGTATAAAGTTGCCTCATCATCGGGTATTTCATGTCTATATCGTCCAACTACAAGAGCTCCGGCATCGTCCCCGCCCACATCCATAACAACATTATAGCTTCTGTCAAAAAGATATTTTCTTAATTCCCCGGTTAATGCAGGTATATCAACATTTGTATTTGCATACTTTGTCGCTATTACTTCAACACCATGCTTTTCCAATTCATGCCTTGCTTCATTGCTCCTGAAATATGGATTTATGATATCCATATCCGCAATAATGACCTTTTTTCCCTGTTTAGCCAAATTTATGGCCAGATTTACCGAAATTTCAGATTTTCCGACACCATAATGACCTGTTATTATGCTGATTCTCTTGTCCAATCCTATCCCCTTCAATCTATTGCGCAGAATTTCGGAAGTCAGGCAGCAAAACAGCCTTAATCACTCTATGGACGAATACTGTTTTCTTCCAATATCATACAAATTATTGCCGAACCTGTCTATTACTACTATCACCGGAAAATTTACAACCGTAAGTTTTCTGACCGCTTCTGTTCCCAGCTCTTCAAACGCTATAACCTGCTGGCTTTTAATTGATTTGGCTATTAAAGCTCCTGCTCCTCCAACGGCACCAAAATACACCGCGCCGTATTTGACCATGGCATCAATTACTTCCTTGCTTCTCTGCCCTTTCCCAATCATTCCTGTCAGGCCCATTTCAATCAGTTTTGGTGTGTAATAATCCATCCTGCCGCTTGTAGTAGGTCCTGCCGAACCTATAACCCTGTCATCGGGCGCGGGACAAGGACCGACGTAATATATAACCTGATCGGTTAAATCAAATGGTAATTTTTCTCCGGCAACAATAAGTTCCATCAATTTTTTATGAGCCGCATCCCTTGCGGTATATACCACTCCTGATAATTCAACCACATCGCCTGCTTTGAGATAATCTATTTTATCCTTTGTCAGAGGTGTGCTTATTCTATGCTTCATCCAAATCCCCCATTTTCCCGGGAACATAATCTGACGTATATAAAGGTTCTTCAACCGTAAGTTGTGGGTTTCCGAATTTCAGCCCATAAACTAGCACCAGGTTGGCCGGCTTCCCAAACCTGGGATGAACTAATCTGATACTTTTGGGCTCTATCCGGTATTCCCTCATGCAATGAAATATGTCTACAAGCCTTTCGGGTCTATGTATCATGAAAAAACGGCCATAATCCTTTAACAGCTTTGAGGAAACCGAAACAAGCGACTCAAGGGTACAGTGAATCTCATGTCTTGAAATGGCTTTATTATCGGTAGGATTTATTAAGCCAGTTCCAACTTTTCTGTAAGGAGGATTTGTTACAACCGCATCAAAGCTTTTTATGCCAAACCAATCAACTGCGTTATGAAAATCTCCTTCAACAATCTCAATCTTATCGCCTAACTTATTATATTCAACGCTTCGCTTTGCCATATCTGCGATTTCGGGCTGAATTTCAATTCCGGTTATATGAGCTGCTTTTGTTTTTTTCGACAGCAATAAAGGCAGTATTCCTGTTCCGGTGCCGAGATCCACTATTCTGGAGTTCTTTTCCACCCTTACATAATCCGAAAGCAAAACAGCATCAATACCAAAGCAGAAACAGTCACTCTTCTGAATAATCTTCAAACCGTTCAGAAGATCATCCAATCGTTCTCCTTCCTTAAGGAAAGGCAGATCCATAAAAAAGCTCCTTTATCATCAAGTAAAAGATAGAAAATAATTTTGAGTATGGAAAGAGCCGGACTATAAGTCTGGCTCTATGCAATAATTTTTTACCATATATTATTATTCCGGTTTTGGAGCATCAACTGGGCAAACATCAGCGCAAGCTCCGCATTCTATGCATTCTTCCGGATCAATAACATATTTGGTATCACCAGCGGAAATGCAACTTACAGGGCATTCTGATTCACAAGCTCCACAGCTTATGCATTCATCATGAATATAATATGCCATAACCTGTACACCTCCCAAATACTAGGAAACCATTTACAGGTTTCCTTTGTTATCCTACAATATATTATAAGGCATGTCAATAGATACTAAGCTTCTGTTTCCTGCCTTAATCACATTGTAACATTTTAATCCTCAAGTTGTTTCAATAATTCAATGTCAACATCTTCATCCTGATCCTCAGGCTCTTTTTCCACATCTTTTATCAGTTTTATCTCAGATGCATGGTATTCCTTCAAATCGGGTTCATTATCATTGTCAAGCTTTACTTTAACCTTTTCCTCCAGCAAGCTGACGTACACTACAGTTCCTGTTCCTTCAGGTGTCTGCACCAATGCATTCACTTTCGGAATTCGTCTGATCAGATCCTCATAAGCTTCCTGCTCATATTTCAGGCAGCACATAAGCCTTCCGCAAATACCTGAAATTTTAGTAGGATTAAGTGACAGGCTTTGCTCCTTGGCCATTTTTATCGATACGGGATGGAATTCTGTCAAATGACAGCTGCAACACAGGCATCTTCCGCAAATACCAAGGCCACCCATCATCTTTGCTTCATCGCGCACACCAATCTGTCTCAACTCTATCCTTGTCCTGAATACTGCTGCCAGATCCTTTACCAGTTCCCTGAAGTCAACCCTGCCGTCGGCAGTAAAATAAAAAAGAATTTTATTATTGTCGAAAGTGTATTCCACATCAATCAATTTCATTTCCAGGTTGTGCTTCTGGATTTTCTCAAGGCAAATACCAAAGGCTTCTTTAGCCTTCCGCTTATTTTCCTCAACCTGCTGCAAGTCTTCTTCTGTTGCCTTCCTCATAACTTTTTTCAGAGGAGCCACTACTTCACTGTCGTCCACTTCCCTTAAAGGTATAACAACTTCACCGCATTCAACCCCTCTTGCCGTTTCAACGATAACCTTTTCACCCAACTTCAGATCAATTCCTGCCGGGTCAAAATAGTATATCTTTCCGGCATAACGAAACCTTACACCTATAACACTAACCATCTATTTAAACCTCCTGAATTTCCAGCAACAAAGCATCAACTCCCAATTGGTAATTGATGTTGTAATCAAAATTCCGCCTCATCTTTTCCAAATTTGATATCTTGTCAAGAAGCTTATAGTTTTCATAAGATGAAGCAATATGTTTAATGATATCTTTTTTATCTGAATTAATCAACTTGTTTTCCATATCCAGTTTTATCATAAGGCAGTCCCTGTACACTGATAACAGGATGTCAAAAACTGACGAAAGCTCTTCCCTGCTGTCAAGCAGTGTTTTTCGAACATTTTCAACCAGGCTGAAATCATCGGGTTTTACAAGGAGCTGGAAAATATTTGAACGAAGATCGTTAATTTTTCCTTCTTCAATCATACGTATTGCTCTGCCCGGAATACCATTGGAAAACTTGATAATAAACTCCAACAGTTCATTTGGAACATTATATCCGGAGCATATGATTTTTTTCATTTCATCTTCGGTATACGGAGCCATCCTTAAATTAACGGTACGTGACTGAATAGTGGGCAGCAGTGCTTCGAAATTTGTAGTCAGAAGGATTATGACAACATATCCGGATGGTTCTTCGAGAGTTTTCAGCAGACAGTTCTGGGCTTGTACAGTCATAAGTTCGGCATCATCTATAAGATATGCTTTTCTTTTTCCATATGTCGGCCTGTGCGCAGCATCATCCAGCATATCCCGTATGGAATCAACACCAATGGACTTTTTGTCACTTGTTACTTCATAAAAATCAGGATTGGTCCGTTCGTTAAATGTTCTGCAACTGATACATTTACAATTTTCAGAACCCGATTCAAGGCATAACAGATCTTTTATAAATGCAAGCGCCAAAGTCTTCTTACCAATACCGTCAGGCCCTGATAAGGCGTATGCATGTCCTGCCAAGTCCAGTGATATTAATCTTTTTAATTGTATAATCAAGTCATGTTGACCTATTATCTTATCAAGTTCCAAATTGTAAACTCCCCTGTTTATTTTTCGTTATGTCGTAATGTTGTAATTACATCATTACATTTTCGTTTTGTCAATAAGCAAAGTAATCTGTATTTTCATAAACTCCTTCTATAGGAGTATATCCAATATCAAGCCACGGATATCTTCAACCCTGGCTAAAATTTTCAAATGATCTTTTTCGCTTTTTAATATTTCCTGCGTAAGTTCCTCGAGGTTTGAATTAACTTTCTTTATAATGGAGTAAATACGGTGTCTTCCCCTTCTGTCCATATAGCTTTCCTTTGAGAATTTTGCAAATCCCCTGACAGCTTCATCAAGAAATTCGGAAATCATTTTCTTGTAAGCTCTCAATTCTGCGATATCCACTTTTTCAGTAAGCCGCTCTCCCTGCTTGATTATATCTTGTGCCATCTGTTTCAGGGCTTCATCCAGATTTTGAGCTTCCTGCCTTTGAAGGTGGGTCCCAAATTCGATATATTTCTGACCCGCTATTTTGCTGCTTTCGGTATTTACCCTGCCAATAATATTTCGTTGATTCCGGTTTGAACTGTCTATTTTCAGATCCATTATAATTCACCATTTTCATTTTATTTTTTCTTAATCTATATATCGGCAAATTATAGCATCTATATGCTCTTTTATCTGCGAAAAAACTTCTTCTACCTTCAATGAGCCATTAATTCGCTTTATTCTGTCCGGATACATGCCAGCTAATTCCATATATCCCTGGTATACTTTATGATGAAAGGAAATATCCAGGCTTTCCAACCTGTCCGGTTCTGCTGCATCAAGTCTTCTCTTCAGTGCACTGCCTGGATCAATGTCCATAAAAAAGGTTATATCAGGAACAAGCTTACGCGTTGCAATTTCATTTACCGTTTTTACGATCCCCAATCCTAATCCCCTGGCAATTCCCTGATAAACATAACTTGAATCAACATACCTGTCGCAAATTACACATTTGCCGCTGCTTAACGCAGGTATAATGACCTGTGAAACCAATTGTGCTCTAGATGCAGCATATAAGAGCATTTCTGTAATATTGTCCATATCGGTATTACGTCTGTCAAGTATTATCTCCCGTATTTTTTCGCTGACAGGAACACCTCCCGGCTCGCGAACGGTAACAACTTCTATCCCCTTACTGTCAATATAGTTTTTCAGCAAATTAATCTGTGTGGTTTTTCCCGATCCATCGCCGCCTTCAAAAGTTATGAAAAGACCTTTCTTCATAATTAACACACCTTCTTCTTTACCTATTAATTATCCTCACAGTCTTAATACCGTTTTCATCGGTACCCAGTCCGTGAATGCTTCCTCCCGATTTAATTAATCCAGTAAGATAATGGATATGTTCACCTGTTATTACTTCACCGGGGCATA
Organism: Thermoclostridium sp.; assembly: GCA_036562185.1. Lineage (GTDB taxonomy): Bacteria > Bacillota > Clostridia > DSM-8532 > DSM-8532 > Thermoclostridium. The sequence continues at coordinate 10,489 of DATCKN010000035.1, read as the reverse complement.
ACACAGGTATTCCCGGAGGGTATGGCGTTACAACTTCTGCGCAAATATAACCCTCAGCATTGATTAGTGGTATTTCTTCAGATGAATCAAGAAAATCATGCAAGTCAGGGATATTGCATTTGCCGGCACCAAACGGCAGTCTGAACGAAGTCCGGGCATGCCTCTTATTTACTCTCCTGTCTATACTCAGCAAAGCCTTCGTAATGTTCTCTATATCATCCGCTGTGTCGGCCATTGTCACAATAAAAACTACATGATATGTATCGCACATTTCAGCGGCAATCCGGTATTCGTTATAAAGGATATTATACAGTTCATATCCGGTTATATCGGTTAATGTTGTATCAATTACAATTCGTGTGGGATCCCTTCTCAGGTTGTTTATTTTATCAGGAATTACCCTTAAGTTTTTCATTTCGGACAGCTTAACTTTCATGCCGTCCAACAGGGAAATCAGATTCCCGTAAACTGCATCACCGTTTCTCTCCAATAAATCCCTGGCGTAGTCCATCGATGCCATAACAATATATGACGGGCTTGTTGTTGTAATCATTGATATTGCCCTGCGCACCTTTTCAGGGTCTATACGCGTACCTCCGATGTGCAGAACAGCAGCCTGGGTAAATGAAGGCAAAGTTTTGTGAAAGCTTTGAATACATATATCCGCCCCCTGTTCCAATGCGGTTTCGGGTAGCTTTTTTGAAAAAGCAAAATGGGCGCCATGGGCTTCATCCACCAGCAATATTTTCCCTCTTTGATGCAAAAGATCTGACAATTCAGAAAGCGGCTGGCAAATACCATAATAATCAGGTGTCGTAACCAATGCACCTTTCACATCCGGGTTTTCGGCCAATGCTTTTTCCCAGGTACTGAAATCCGAAGGTAATGTCAAATTATACTCTTCCATATATTCGGGCATAACAAACACAGGTTCAATACCGAAAAGAACCAGGGCATGGATAACCGATATATGGCAATTCCTGTTTACCAGTAACTTATCCCCTCTTCTGCAACATGACAGAATACCGGCATGTATTCCCGAAGTTGAACCATTGACAAGAAAAAATGATTTCTTTGACCCGAAAGCTTTTTCCAAGGCTTTCATACTTTCGAATATCGCGCCTTCGGGTTTATGAAAATTATCTAAACCAGGAAGTTCGGTGAGATCATATTTAGCAATGTTGTTTATAAAAGCGTCATCAAACCCTTTTCCCTGCTTATGGCCGGGCATGTGCATAATGGTTTTGCCTTCTGAAATATAATCTTTAAGAGCATTAATTAACGGAGTATTTGCATGCCTTTTCATTTATTAACTTCCTATTATTGTAAAATTCTGATTTAAATTTGCATAAACATATTTTAAGCTCTGTGCGGTTGAAATGCAATAACAAGCTGAAAGACGCATCGGCCGTTATTTTGTAATTTAAACACAGCAGGTTTATCCAGGAAAATAAGGGTAATATATGTAATATACAATTTCGTATCCGGGAGGTAATTATGAAAACCAGATTGCAACAAGAAAGTCCATTCGCTTTTGTTGTATTCGGTGCAACGGGTGACCTTGCCAAAAGAAAACTCATACCCGCAATATACGCTTTGGCTCTTGATAACCTTCTTCCGGAAAATTTTCGCATAATTGCAATAGGACGCAGGGATTATTCTTCCGAGATCTTCCGGAATATGATGGAGGATGCCGTTAAGCAGTATTCACAAAGGGACTTTTTGGAAGAAGCCTGGATAAGGATAAGGAACCTGGTAACATATATAAGCTTCGATTTTAATTCGGATTCAGGCGGATATACCCGCCTGAAACAACACCTTAACAATCTTTCGGATGAAGGTATCCATAACCATTTGTTTTTTCTTGCTGTAGCGCCTAAACTGTTTGCCCCGATAGTAATTCAACTGCAAAGCAACAATCTTTTGTCCGAAGGAAATGGATGGAAAAGAGTCATGATTGAAAAACCATTCGGCGAAAACCTTGAAAAAGCTACGGCACTAAACAATATTCTGACCACGGCGTTGCCTGAAGAAAGAATTTATCGTATCGATCATTATCTTGGAAAGGAAATGTTCCAGAACATTCTGACGCTGCGTTTTTCAAACAGTATTTTTGAACCGCTCTGGAACAGGTTCCATATTGATCATATACAGATAAGCATTTCGGAAACCGTTGGAGTAGGAAGCCGCGGCGGGTATTACGACCATACGGGTGTACTTAAGGATATGGTCCAAAACCATATGTTACAGCTACTGTCCATAATAGCTATGGAACCCCCAATTAAGCTTGATGCCGATTATGTAAGAAATGAAAAAATCAGGGTATTGCATGCATTAAGACCTTTTCCCGGCAGTCTTTCAGAAAATGAAATTGTGCTGGGGCAATATGCCGGTGGTTTTGCTGAAGGTAAATTTGTTCCGGGATATTTGCAAGAGGAAAATGTTGACCCAAACTCAAAGACACCAACTTTTGCAGCACTAAGGCTCTGGATTGACAATTACCGCTGGCAGGGAGTCCCCTTTTATTTGCTCACAGGAAAACGTCTTAACAGAAAAAACGCAGAAATCGTCATACAATTCAAAGAACCTTTGGGACGAAGACTCTTCAGTGAATACAACGAAGCCAAACCAAACATACTTGTATTTAGGATCCAGCCATACGAAGGTTTTTACTTTCAGTTAAATGCAAAAAAACCGGGAAATTATCACGAAATGATGCAGGCAAATATGGACTATTGCCAGATGGCATATGGAAACAATTCGCCCGAAGCATATGAAAGGCTTATAATTGAAGCTATTCGCGGCAATAACTCATTCTTTACCAGCTGGGATGAACTTAATGTTTCGTGGTATTATATAGAGGATCTTGAAAGAAAAATAAGTAAAAATTCATTGCCTGTTTATCAGTATCCCGCCGGAAGTGTCGGACCGGAAGCTGCAATGAAGCTTATAGAAAATGATGGACGGATTTGGTGGGATATCGATAATAGGATTGATTTTTGCAGGAGAAGGAGCGATATATAATGAAAATTTATGATATCAGCATGGAAATACGCAGTGATATGATGGTGTATAAAAATCAGGAACTGAGACGTCCCTGGCTGGAACATACACGCAGGATATCGCTGGATGGTGTTAACGAATCAACACTACATATCAATCTGCATACCGGTACTCATATTGATGCCAAATGGCATGTCCTTGAAAATGGCAGTACCATTGAGGAAATTGATTTGTATAAATGTATTACACCATGCAAAGTGTTGGATTTTACCCATCTGGACGATTGTATAACTAAGGAGGAATTAATGAAGAAGAGTATTCAGAAAGATGATTTTATCCTGCTGAAAACAAAGAATTCATACAGCGATGAATTCAGCTTCGGGTATGTTTACGTCAGCCATGAAGCTGCCGGGTATTTGCAGGAAAAAGGCATTAAAGGTGTGGGTATTGACAGTCTCGGTATTGAACGCAATCAGCCTGGTCACGAAACCCACCTGGCTTTGCTTCAAAAAGATATCATCATCCTCGAGGGGCTTCGCTTAAAAGATATTGAAGAAGGGGACTATATTTTATGTGCGTTGCCCCTTAAAATCAAGGGCGGAGACGGTTCACCGGTAAGAGCCTGCCTGATTGAACTGTAAAGAAAAAGACATGCCGTGATGATTGCATATTATATTCCTTTTGCTTATACATACCAGCCTGGAACCTGCCCGGGAAAGCCTGTAAAATAATGGCCGGTGCATTTTTCAGAGAATATAAAAGCACCCGAATCAGCCCCTGCTCTACTGCGGGCAGATTCGGGTGGATTTTATTCTTAAACCTGCATAATTACTCTACTTTAATTTCTGTCCATATCTGGTTGTATAACGGCCTTTTATCTCCGAGATCTATAAATACCTCGCATTTATCCAGCACTTCTTCGGATGGATTATAAGCATCCATATCGGCAATTTCAGGGTTTTCCTCCATAAGTCTTTCAAATACAGAAGTAACAGGTGAAGCATATCCTACATATTCGCTGTTCAGATAAGCATTTTCAGGATCCAGCATGAAGTTAATAAACTTTTCAGCTTCGGCCTTATGCCGGCTTGTTTTTGGTATTACCATGCAGTCAAACCACAGATTTGCTCCTTCTTCCGGAACAGCAAACTTGATATGCTCGGCGCCTTCCCAGTAAATGTCCATTGCAGCACCTGACCAGTTCAACGCAAGTGCGGCATCCCCGTTAATCATCATATCAGTAATTTCATCCACATAATATCCATTAATCAAAGGCCTTTGCTGAATTAACAAATTTTTAGCTTCTTCCAGCTTTGAAGGATCTGTTTCATTAACAGAATAACCCAGCCTCTTCAATGCCACACCTATTGTATCGCGCATACTGTCAAGCATAAGTATTTTTCCTGCATACTTTTCATCCCACAGGATATCCCAGCTGTCCACTTCCTCATCCACCATTTCCGAGTTATATATAATACCAAGAGTTCCCCAGAAATATGGAACAGAGTATTCATTGGTAGGATCATAATTTAAATTTTTAAACCTGTCGCCAATATACTTAAAGTTTGGAATATTGTTAAAATCAATCTTATATAGCATGTCCTTTTGGATCATCTCTTCAATTACATAATCAGAAGGAAATACCACATCATAAGCCGTACCGCCTGCTTCAAGCTTGGCAAGCATATGCTCGTTGGTCTCAAACAACTCCAGATTTACTTTAATTCCTGTTTCTTTTTCAAATTTTGTCAGCAAATCAGGATTTATATACTGTCCCCAGTTGAAAACATTCAATACAACCCTGTCCTTGTTGCATCCCGGGAGCACTATAAGGCTTGTAACAATTAAAAGGAATGATAAAAATAATACGCTTATTCTTTTCATGGCAATAGCTCATCTCCTTTTGTCGTTCTTTTATTAATCAACAGCAGTAAAATAACTACTGTTATCAACATTAAAGTGGTCAAAGCGTTAATTGAGGGTTTTACACCGCGCTTAGCCATTGAATACACAAGTATGGACAGATTTGTAACGCCCGAACCGGTATTGAAAAAGCTTATTACAAAATCGTCTATTGACAGGGTAAAAGCAATCAACGCGCCGGTAATAACACCCGGCATTATTTCGGGTATAACCACCTTCCTGAGCGCATATGCCGGGGTGGCCCCCAGGTCTAACGCGGCTTCGGTCATATGTTTGTTCATCTGTTTAAGCTTCGGCAAAACAGAAAGAATTACATACGGTATATTAAACACGGTATGGGAAATAAGCATAGTCAAAAAACCCAACCGCATATTCACCGATATAAACAACGTCATTAATGCTACACCTGTAACAATATCAGGGTTTAAAACAGGCAGATAGTTTATGTTCAACGCAAAATTCTTCCCAAAAAGGCCCATATTGTGAATTCCAATGGCTGAAAATGTTCCAATAATTGTTGAAATTATTGAAGACAAAAGAGCCACCAAAAATGTATAATAAAGGGCTTTTATGATATCACGATCCCGGAAAAGTTCTCCGTACCATTTAAGCGTAAATCCTCCCCAATGCCCCCTGGACTTTGATTCGTTAAAACTGTAAACAATTAAAACCAGTATGGGAGCATACAGGAATATAAAAATCAGGCATAAATAAAATCTTTTCAAAAATTTTACCATGTCGGTGCACCCCCATTACCATTGTCGGTATCAACCTTCGACATAACAGCCATGGATATCAGTATCATAATCATAAGAATAATTGATAAAGCCGAGCCAAAATGCCAGTCACGCTGAACGGTAAACTGCTGTTCTATCAAGTTCCCAATTAAAAGTTCCTTACCTCCGCCAAGCAACTGGGATATTACAAAGGTGCTGACCGCAGGCATGAAAACCATGGTTATTCCACTTATTATCCCCGGCACAGTAAGTGGAAGAATTACTTTTAAAAATGTTATAAAGTTGTTGGCACCCAAATCCATCGCCGCCTCCAGTACATTCCGGTTTATTTTTGACAGCGATGTATATATCGGTAATACCATGAATGGCAGAAAATTGTATATCATTCCCAATACAACTGCTGTTTGTCCGGGCATAATCGAGAGCGTGGGCAATCCCAGGAGCGACAGTACCCTGTTAAGAAATCCGTTTGGAGACAGTATTGCCATCCATGCATACGTGCGCAAAAGAAAATTCATCCAAATCGGAACAAGAAAAAACATAAGCAGTATACTTTTATATTTAGCCTTCACATTTGATATTATCAATGCCACAGGATACCCCAGAACCAGGCAAAACACCGTGGAAATAATGGCCAGTTTGAAGGATTTCCATATTACTTTCAAATACATAACATCAAAAACCCTTGTATAACTTTCAACAGAAAAAGAAAGTGAAGACGGATCATTGACGTTACCCGCCGTAAGGCTGTATATCAGCACCAACAACAGTGGAATAACTATGAAAATAGCCATCCATACAATATATGGATAAGCAAGGTATTTTGCTTTATTTTTCACTTAGCTCCCTCTTTTCATAACATGAATGTCTTCAGGATTAAAAGTAAGGCCAACATTTGCCCCAACCGGCTGCATATCGGTACTTTGAATCATGTATTCAAAGCCTCCGCCTTCAACCAGCATTTCATAATGGACACCTTTAAACACCACAGAAGTCACTACACCTTGTATAAGTCCTTTTTCAGGTTCTGTAATGTCTATATCTTCAGGCCTTATAACAATATCAACCTCTTCCATATGGTTAAAGCCTTTGTCAACGCATTTGAACTTACGTCCCGAAAATTCCACCAGATAATCTTCATGCATAATGCCTTCAATGATATTGCTTTCGCCTATAAAGTCCGCTACAAACCTGTTCTGTGGTTCATTATATATGTCAACAGGAGTTCCTATCTGCTGGATAACCCCTTTGTTCATTACAACAACAGTATCTGACATTGTCAGTGCTTCTTCCTGGTCGTGGGTTACATATATGAAAGTAATCCCAACATTCTTCTGCATATCCATGAGCTCGATCTGCATCTCCTTGCGGAGTTTCAAATCCAGTGCACCCAAAGGTTCATCAAGAAGAAGTACTTTTGGTTCATTAACCAAGGCTCTTGCGATAGCAACACGCTGCTGCTGCCCGCCACTAAGTGAATCAACATGCCTGTGCTCAAAGCCTTCCAGGTCAACAAGCTTCAACATGCGCTTAATTCTTCTGTCCATTTCATCTTTCGGAACTTTCTTTATTCTCAATCCAAAAGCTATATTCTCGTAAACATCCATATGTGTAAACAAAGCATACCTCTGGAATACGGTATTTATGTTTCTTTTATATGGAGGTACGTCATTTATCCTGGCACCGTCAAAAAGTATGTCTCCTTCGTCAGGGTCCTCGAATCCACCTATCATTCTAAGTGTAGTTGTCTTCCCGCAGCCACTGGGCCCCAGCAGGGTTATAAACTCATTTTCTCTTATATAAAGACTTATATTATTAACGGCTACAACACCGTTATATCTTTTTGTAACATTTTTCAGTTCAATTATCTTTTTGCTCACCAATGCCACCTCCAAAAATTATTTAAAAACTTGGTGGAGTTGAAATCCAGAGTACTTGCGCCAACCGTTTTCCAGCGTTTTTTATGCTGTGGGGCTGGTTTGCCTTGTAATGAAAGCATTCTCCCTTTTTAACCCTGTAACGCTCTTTTCCAAGGGTTAAAATGATAGTCCCTTGCAAAACATACCCGAATTCCTCACCCTGATGTGGATCATCTTCCTCGGTTTCCCCGTTTTCATTCAATTCAAGAATGATAGGCTCCATGTCTTTTTTCTGTGCATTAGGAACAATCCAGTTTATTCTGTATCCTTTATCATCAACTTCTTTTACAAAGACATCCTTATCTTTAAAAACTACCTGCTCCGCCTTTTGCTCGCTAAAAAACTCAGGTATACTGCTTCCGAGACATTCCAGTATATCCTTAAGGGTAGCAATTGACGGAGAAGTTAGATCTCTTTCGAGCTGAGAAATATATCCTTTTGTCAGTTCGCACCTGTCAGCCAGTTCCTCCTGCGTTAACCCGTATTCAAGCCTCATTCTCTTGATCTTCGCGCCGATTTGCATTAAATCCCCCCTTAATAAAAAAACACTGACTAAACATAAAACTGGCTTATAATCAGCATTATTAGTATTTGATAAATTAAAAAAAAATATTTTAAAAACCCTTTACGCTAAAAAAGTTTAGTTATATTAAACACGGGATTTTGTATCAAACACCGAGTTTAATATTGCTAAACTCAGAACGAAATATATTATTGCATTTTTTCTTTTCTGTGTCAATATATATTTTAAAAAAATTCTGATAACGGAAAAATGCCCTAAAATAGCACTTTTCGGGCATTTCATGGGGACTGTGAAATGAATGTGGGAGTACCTGAATTATAAAAATCAGGGCTTCCCGATTTTAGAAAACGGATATAATCTGAATATTGCTTTTCCTTCAATGCTGTTGATACTGACAGGGCCGAAACTTCTGCTGTCAAGACTGTTCTCCCTGTTATCACCCATGACAAAAACATACCCTTCAGGCACAACATAGGGGTAACTCATTTCCATTCCGGGTGTAATCCCTTTAACATACGGTTCATTAAGCATTTCATCATTTATATAAACATTCCCGTCCCGGATATCAATTTTATCACCTTCAACGGCAATAACTCTTTTTATCAGCCGATTTGTTCTGAAGCTTTTAGCAAAGCGCAATTCAACATCCTTTAAAAATACCTTGTACCTGTTAACAAAACCTTTTGTATTTTCACCCCTGAGAAAAACAACAATATCTCCTCTTTTTGGTTCTGAGAACTGGTAACTGATTTTATCTATAATCAGTGTATGTCCTTCCATTAACGTGTTTTGCATTGAAGACTGATGCACTGTTGTTAACGCATAAAGCTGGCTTTGCATTAAAGAGGCCACCAGTACTGCACTGATAAAGTAAATGACCCATTCAAGTATTTCTTTTCCGATGTTAATCTTGTTAATCTTTTGTTCTTCTGTCATTGCCATCCTCCGTTCGTTCAAAAATACCGTACATTCAGATAATAACAAAGCAATGCGTCCTGACTGCCGAATACATCTATTATATAACATTCATTGCCAAATGTATAGAACGAGGCTATAAAATACCTTTTCTGTTCAGCGTTAAAATAGCATCATTCCTGGTTTCCAGAGTATAAGGATGTATAATTTTACCTTTATCTACCAGGTACATAATTGTTGAATCGGAACATATTAAAATACTTCTGTCCAAATCTTCATATGCATGTTCCCGGGCCTTTTTCGCCATATCAAAGTTTCTGCCGGGTTCAATAAAATCAGCAACAAATATAATTTTTTCAAGCAGCGTCATTCCTGCCCGCCCTGTAGTATGCCAATATATGGCATTCAAAATTTCTTCGTCGTAAACTCCATATTCCTCTTTTGCAACATATACGCCCAGAATGCTATGTATCAAGGCAGGGGACTGTTTTTGAATATCATCCATAATTATTCCATACATCCTGATTAACTCATCTTCTTTTTCTTTGCCTATATTTTTTGCACAGTCATGCAAAAGGCCGGCTACTCTTGCTTTTTCCACGTCTGTTTTATAATGCAATGCAAGCTTTTCAGCTTCCTCCATAACATTTAATGAATGTATATACCGTGCCTCGCTTAACGTTTCTTTCAACTTGCTTTTCATTTCAGTAATGTTCATAGTTTTACTCCTGATATAAATTGTTTGCTTTAATATATTCAGCAACCGTCAATGGTACCATATAGCGTATTGAGAGACCTTTCTTAATCCTGTTTCTGATCTCTGACGATGATACCTCCATATGGGGTGCTGCTGAGCAGGCTATTCTGGCATTGTACTTCATTTTGAATCCGTTTATCATCTCATCAAGTTTCTCTTTTGGTACATTTGGCCTGTTAGCAACTATAATGTCCGCCAGTTCAAATATTTTGCCTATATCTCGCCACGTCGGGAACTGGATAATTGAATCGCTCCCACAGATAAAAAATATTTTTTCATGCGGATATTCCCTGCTGATTTCGGTCAGCGTCTCAAAAGTATATGATACACCTTTTCTTTTCAGTTCAATATCTGAAACATCAAAGAAAGGATTATTCTCAATTGCAAGTTTGACCATATTATAACGGTGGTGCCCTGATTCCAAATCGTTCACATTTTTATGGGGAGGATTACCTGTGGGTATAAAGATCATTTTATCCAGACTGAATTCATCCCGTATAAATTCTGCCAAAAGTAAATGTCCAATATGAATGGGGTTAAAAGACCCGCCGAAAATACCTAGCAATCTATTCACTACCTTGTACAATTAATATTGTATTAAATCAGTGACCGAAGCCACTGTTCGACCCATTAAAATTCATTGTTAACATAACACTTCAAACTTCATTCTTTTCTAAACATCAAGCACATCATCCGGCTTCACATCTTAGCC
>DATCKN010000028.1:0-2079 GCA_036562185.1 Thermoclostridium sp. | reverse complement strand
TACAGCATCTGAACGCTTAAAGTCAACATTGTCTTCCTCTTTTGAAATATAGAGCAGGTTTGTTACAAGTCCCACTTCGTAAGCCTTTTTGTAAATATTATTCCACGTATAGTCAGTGTTTATTTCGTAGCCGAGTATGCTTAGAATGATTTTTATAAAACTTTTCTCGGTTATATAGTCGTTTGGTCTATATTTACCTGTTGTATCACCGGAGAGTATTCCCATTTTTGCACAGTAACCGACATATGGAGCATACCAAAGGCTTGCATCAACATCCGGAAAAATTGATGACTCTTTCCTGTAAGTGTCAGCATTAAGCAATACATGTAGCTGCTGGCCGAGAATTCTTACTGCAAAGGTGGCAGCCTCAGCTCTGGTCAACTTTTCATTCAAAAGATAATTGCCATTTGAACCTTCTAAAATTTTCAGAGTTCCCAGAATTTCTGCCTTTTCCTGAAGTGTCGCGCTCGTTGGTGACGCATATGTTGACAAATTATAAGATAACAGTAAACAAACAACGAGAATTAATGCCAATACTGATTTTACCTTCATCTTTCGTTTTCTCCTTTGCATTCGAGATTTTCAAATAATATTATATCAATGATAGAAAATATTGTATATGATATTTTGACAAAATTTCATGTAAAAAGTTCCTTTTAAGCATAAAAAAACTCCCTTTCGGGAGTTTTATATCTACTGTGCCATCTTATATGTCGGAACAATTACTTTTACATATTCTTTCAATTCCTGACTGTCTGAAGATTTATAAACCTTTTGCTTTAATATTTCCAATTCCCGTTCAAGAAGCTCATAGTCAATATGCAAAGGCTTAGCAATAAATATTTTGTTATGCTTTGTGGCTTTAAGCCCCTCTTCGTTTAAAAGAAGCTCTTCATACAGTTTTTCACCTGGTCTTAAACCTGTTATTTCAATATCAATATCTTCATATGGTTCAAAACCAGAAAGCCTTATTAAGTTCTTTGCCAAATCAAGAATTTTGACCGGTTCACCCATATCCAGCACAAAAATCTCTCCGCCTTCCGCCATTGCACCTGCCTGAATAACAAGCTGTACTGCTTCAGGTATTGTCATAAAGAATCTCGTAACATCCGGGTGAGTAACAGTAACCGGCCCGCCCTGCTCAATCTGCTTTTTGAATAACGGAATAACACTTCCATTACTTCCCAATACATTTCCAAAACGGACAGCAACAAATTCGGTTTTGCTTTTTTTATCAAGTGCCTGTATTATCATCTCGGCAATACGTTTAGTTGCCCCCATAACATTTGTCGGATTTACAGCTTTATCTGTTGAAATAAGTACAAACCGGTCAGTGTTATACATATCCGCGCAATGGGCAACGTTCCATGTTCCAAATACGTTGTTTTTTATTGCCTCTTCGGGGTTATTTTCCATTAAAGGCACATGTTTATGAGCCGCTGCATGGAATACTATATTGGGCCTGTATTCCCCGAATATTTCCTTAAGCCTGTCCATTTCGCGGATGTTTGCAATGACAGGTATAATATCAAGTTCAGGATATTTCCTTGTTAGTTCATTTAATATATCATATAAGCCGTTTTCATAGTTATCCAGCATTATAAGCTTTTTCGGACCAAAAGACGCAATCTGCCGGCAAAGCTCTGAACCAATGGAACCACCACCACCGGTAACCAATACAACCTTCCCGCTCAAATATCCGGCGACTCCTTCCAAATCAACCACAATGGGCTCTCTTCCAAGTAAATCTTCTATATCAACATCCTTAACCCTTTTCAGCATTATTGATTCATCAATCAGTTGCGACATTGAAGGAAGTATTTTAACCTTGCACTTGGTTTTAACACATTGCTCATAAATTCTGTTTAATACTGCAGGCTTTGCAGAAGGTATCGCAATGATTATTTCATCAATGCTTTTTCTTTCCACAACGTCAGCCACATCGTCTATACCGCCTAAAACAGGAATACCGTTAACTTTTTTTCCTTTTTTATAATCACTGTCATCCAAAAATGCAACAGGCCTGTAATTGAGCTCGGTGTGAAGCTCCATTTCCTTTGCAATCATTGCACCGGCATC
>DATCKN010000024.1:0-40639 GCA_036562185.1 Thermoclostridium sp. | reverse complement strand
AAAAAGCTTAGGTGTATCAATAAGACCCAACTCCATTAAAATAGAGTTAACTGCTCCGGTGCTTGAAAGAACACTAAATGCAATGGAATATACAAGAACCCAGCTTATAAAGTTTGGAAGGGTGGTTACTGTTTGAACAAATTTCCTGTATCCTTTGCTGTTAATCTCGTTTAAGAATATGGCGAATACCATTGGGAACCAGGAGAACATAAGACTTAGGCCACTGATAGCGAAGGTGTTTCTTAGTACTTTTAGAATCTGGTTCACTTTGGTGGTTAAGGGGAAATAATATATTTTTTAAATTAAACGTTTTATTACATGGGATAACATTTTTATGCAAAGAATAACCACAAGTTGTAATTCAAAAAAAGAATAACAGCAGCAAAATTGCTTTGCTGCCCAAAGATATAATGAATATCAAATAACCTGAGTTTATTTGATTAAGTTCAACAAAAAACATTGCTTTAGGATAAAGAAATGCAGTTATCAGCTTGATGAGTGAATTTCACTGACATAAGCAGTACAACTTAGCCGATTTTCTTAACCGACTCGCGAATAATCAACCTGCAAGGTATTTTAATGATTTCTCTGCTTTTGTTTTGCACATAATCCTGTTCAAGCATATTTATCATTATTTTTGCAGATTCCTGACCTATCTTGCCCAATTGGATTTCATTTGTCGTAAGAGCGGGTTTAATACACTCTGATATCTCCTTATTGTCATACCCTACTACAGATATATCCTCTCCAATTTTGATTCCCTTTTCATACAGGTAATCATACAAGCCTACAGCCATTAAGTCATTCATACAGAAGATTGCTGAAACTCCTTCATTTATAAGCCTTTCAGCTTCGTTGTATCCCGAATTTCTCATCCAGTCCCCATACCTGACAAGGTCAGGATTAAATAAAACCTGCTCTTCAAACAGAGCCTTCTGGAACCCCGACAGACGTTTCATTGTATGTAAATTGTCAGCGGTTCCCGCAATTATCCCAATTTTGCGATGCCCCATTGAAATTAAATATTTTCCGATATCATATCCGCCTTTTTTATCATCAATCACAACAGAGGTAAAATTCGGAGAACTTGATATTCCATAAACGACAATTCCCGGGATTTTGAAATCATCGGGAAAACACTTAATAATTCGGCAGTGCCCTGCAACATATACGATGCCATCCACCTTAATGGACAACAACTCTTTTATAGATGGCTGAAGGACAGAATTAAACTTCTGTTCGTCATTATACCATGTATCCTGCCATTTATCATACAGGCGCATGTTAACCAGGATTGTACGGTAATTGTGATCTTCACAGTATGCCATTATTGCACCGACAATTGGTGTTGTGCTGAATAACCCCAGGTCTTCTACAATGATGCCAATAATTCTGGTTTTCTGTTTTCGTATTCCCTGGGCGAAATAATTAGGTCTATAGCCGGTTTGCTGTACAACTTCAAGCACTTTTTGCTTTGTTTCCTCACTGACATTTGATTTGCCATTCAGTATATTGGATACGGTACTAATAGAAACACCACATAATTGAGCAATCTCTTTCAGTGTAATCAAGGTTCCCCAAATCCTTTCATAATATAATCAGCACTAAAACCTTTTACTGTACAAAACTGTTGCCATTTAATGCTATTATTTCAATATTGTTATTGAATTTCAGCACATTTATATGATAATATTTAAATTATACTAAATCTTTAGGATTTTATAAAGCTTATTTTGAACTTTTGGTTAAAATGGCTATAACAGCTGATTTAGCTAATTTTAACCAGGCTCATATTATTGGTCAGAACAGACATAAAACGTTTTATAATTATTTTTTCTTTCCTGATATAATTTCAGTTTTGCTTTTTAATTGATCTAAAACATATCAATAACTATAGAATATGGATGGATTTTTATGGTAAACTTTGATGATTTACTCCTGGCTATGGTGCTGATACAGCATTAATCGGGAATTATTCGGACAAAAACGGTTAATGATTTTTCGGTATCAAACAGGAATATCACCGCCGCCGGGGAAAAGGCCATTGCTAACCGGTACCTGGAACGGGTGGAAGAAAGGAGAGATTTGTATGCTCAGAGTAGTAAAAGTTGAAAACGGATTTATCAGGGGGTTGCCTGCGGCAGATCCACGTATAACAAGTTTTAAGGGGATACCGTTTGCCGCTCCTCCCACAGGAGAAAACCGCTGGAGGGCTCCTCAGCCTGCAAAGGATTGGGAAGGGGTTTTAAATGCCTTTGAGTTTGCACCTATATCCATGCAGGCAAATTCAGCTCTTGATGTAAACAACATATATTCAAGGGAATGGCATGTCGACCCAGATATCCCAATGGATGAGGATTGCCTTTACCTGAATGTATGGACACCGGCACGCAGCCCTGATGAAAAATTGCCGGTTTATGTCTGGTTTTTCGGAGGTGGTTTTCAGGTCGGGTACACTTCGGAAATGGAGTTTGACGGTGAGCGTTTGGCGCGGCGCGGTATTGTTGTCGTAACGGTCAATTACAGACTTAACACATTTGGATTTCTGTGCCATCCTGAAATAACAGACGAATCCCCGGATGCTCCGGCTAATTTCGGTCTGCTTGACCAACAGGCAGGTTTGCGCTGGGTTAAACGAAATATTGCGGCATTTGGCGGAGATCCCGATAATATTACCATTGGAGGCCAATCTGCAGGCGGATGGAGCGTATTATGTCACTTAACATCTCCGCAGAATAAAGGTTTATTTAATCGGGCTATTATTCAAAGTGGTGTTTTTGCTCCGCTTTACCCTAATAACAGGAGTCCACAGATTAATCTGTCTTTGGAAAAAGCCGAACAGGAAGGTGTAAAATTTTTTGAATTCCTGGGTGTTTCCTCACTAAACGAAGCCCGCAAGCTTGATGCAAAATACATACTTGAAAAAACAATGGAATATAATCAGTTCTGGTGGCCTGTTGCAGATGGTGCTTTCTGTACCGGGAATAACTTTCAACTTCTTCTTGAAAATAAGCGCTGGCAGGTTCCATTGCTTATGGGGCACACTTCTGCAGAGTTTTTCCAGATTCCTTATGTAAAAAGCCATGATGAGTTTAAAAATATGGCAATAGCACTTTTTGGTGAAGATGCTGATGAATATCTGGAAATTTGCCAGTTTAAAAACAGCAGCCTGGAAGACATTGTTAAAAATGCAACGGTAAATTCAATTGAATACGCCATTCGAGTTGCTGCACAGGCTAACTCGGATACCGGGGCCAATGTACCCATTTATTATTATAATTTTGATGCAGAAATTCCAGGGTGGGACAATCCCGGGGCTTTCCATTCTGTTGATTTATGGTTTACATTTGAAACCCTTGCAAAGTGCTGGAGGCCTTTTGTGGGAAAGCACTATGACCTTGCAAGACAGATGTGTAACTATTGGGCAAACTTTATCCGTTCGGGCGACCCAAACGGAAATGATACAACAGGGGAAGAGATGCCGAAATGGGAGCCTTATACAATTGATGCGCCCTATGGTATGGTATTTGGTGATAAAGCGCAATTTGTAAAAGAACAGCCAACCGAACTTATGAAGTTCCTTGTCAGGAAATATTTCAAACGGACATCTTTATAGGCCTTATTTAGCCAAGATACTTTCTTTATAAAGCGAACATGTATACCACTGAATTATATGTATCTTTAGCCCCTGCCTGTACAGGCAGGGGCTAAACCTGTTCTCCGGCTTAATATCAATCCCTTATATATACGATAGGGAATGGATTTTTTTTAGAATATGTCACACTGCCATTTTTTCTGTAATTGCTGGGTGAAGTTTTGCAAAATCTGTTAAAAACCCTGTTGAACTGGGAGAAACTCGAAAAACCGCATTGCGCAGCAATATCGGTTATTTTCATGTCTGTAAACAACAAAAGCTGCTGGGCGTTTCTTATTCTTGTCATCTGAATATAATCAGTCAGTGAAAACCCGGTAACCTCCTTAAATAAATGAGATAAGTAATATTTGCTTAAAAAAAACTTATGTGCAAGGATGCTCAGCGAGAGTTCCTCGTTGTAATGATTATGTATGTATGATGTGACAGAGTAAATTTTTGAAGCCGTGGCATTAAGGATTTCGGGCCTGTAGATGTTTTCGGTGCGGAGATTGTATATAGTGCATAGGAGGTCGATAAATTTGCAGTGGATGGATAGAGGCCTTACAGCACTTTCAGATTTTGATATTATAAATATTTCATTTAATATATGTATAATCAGTTCCTGGTTTTTTTGCTCAAAACGGTAAATCGGCAGCGGAGCTTCAAATATGCTCATTATTACACTGATGTTGTCCTGCAATAATCCTGTTTGTTCGGGTAAGTTAAACTGAATTATAAGTCTTTTTTTCGACGGGCCTTTCGGATATTCGGATTTATGAAGGCAATAAGGTTTTAAGCATACAAAGTCCAAAAATTCAATTCTGTAAAGGTTTCCTTCTATAATATGGTTGGCATGGTCATCGAGCAAAACATGTATTTCGTAAAAATTATGAAAATGCTGAAATTCCATATTTATGTCATAATATCTCTCATCGTAGTCAAAGAAGTAATAAAGGCTGTCTGTGGGTTTCCCTATTTCAACGAGGTACCCGTTCTCGTAAATGAGTTTGTTATTCAGGAGCATATAAATCACCTGTTTGGTAATTTTGATTAAAATGTAACACTACACAGCAAAATATGCAATATATATAGAGCGACAAAGCAATTATTGCATAGAAAATTTATATAAAAATTGATAGATTATAAATAAGCAAAGTTGTTATATTTGACAAAAATAAATCACTTTTCATAAAATTATAATGTTAGAATTGTACAAAATTAAAGATGGTTTTACTTTATTGTTTATTTTGCGATTTCCTACGAAAGGGTTAACGGATATGCAGGCAAAATACGAATTAAAAAATTTATTAGAAATTCAGTCTGTTCAGCAGAAGTTGGCCAAAGTAATTGACAGATCGAAAGAAGTTCTGTATGAGGACGATGAAATTTTTATTAAAAACATGGAACATCATAATCTGGCCGGTGATGACATTAACAGATACCGGCATTGGGAATGGCCTCAAGGAGTCAGCTTATTCGGATTCTGGAAATTATACGAAAACACAGGGGACAAAAAGTATCTCGACATAATAACACATTTCTATGATCAACAGTTTCAGATAGGTTTACCATCCAAAAACATAAATACGACTGCACCAATGCTTACAATGGCGTACCTGTACGAATATACAAAATACGGAAAATATAAAGAAGCATGCACTGACTGGGCTGAATGGCTGGTAAAATATTTACCCAGGACACGGGAAGACGGTTTTCAGCATCTGACGTCCGATACGCTTAACGATAATGAACTTTGGATTGATACACTGTTTATGTCTGTTTTATTCCTTGCCAAAATCGGTACAGTAACCAACCGTACCGAGTGGGTGGAAGAAGCAAAATATCAGTTTTTAGTACATTCTAAGTACCTAACCGATCGGAAAAGCGGATTATGGTACCATGGTTGGACGTTCAACGGCGATCATAATTTTACCGAAGCATTGTGGGGCCGTGGAAACTGCTGGATAACCATAGCTATACCTGAATTTTTATCCATTGTAAAATGTGAAGCAGGTGTGGAAAAATACCTGGTGCAGCTCCTTACACGTCAGATTGAGGCCCTTGAGAAATATCAGAGTAAAGAAGGTATGTGGCATACAATTATAAATGATCCGACATCATACCTTGAAGCCAGTGCAACATGCGGTTTTGGTTACGGAATTCTTAAGGCGGTAAATACCGGATTAATAGATCACAGGTACATAGATTGCGCATTGAAAGCAGTAAAACCTATATTGGATTGCATTGATGATGAGGGTTATGTAGATAAGGTTTCTTATGGCACAGCCATGGGGAGAGAAAGTATTCAGCACTATAAAGATATAGAAATCAGAAGAATGCCATATGGGCAGGCTATGGCAATACTGTTTTTGCAGGAAGCAATACAGTTGTTAAAAGTAATCAGTTAAATATGATTAAAAGTAAATTTGGCTTCTTGGTATTATCTTAAGCATTAGACTTATTATTGAACAAAATAATATGCATAATAGTCATATTATTGAGGTTAAAGGAGGTTTTTTTATGAAAAGCAGAGTAATTGCATTACTCATGATTGCAGTTATGCTTGTGGGAATGCTCACAGGATGCGCCGGAACTGCTGGTACCGGCAGCCAGACACAGCCCACAAAGGCACCCGAACCTACGAAAGCTTCACAACCAACCGAGGCTGTTAAAGCTACACCTACAACGATACCTGACAGTAAAACCGGGAGTACGTCCAAGTTTACAGAAGCTCCGGATCTGAAAGCTTTGGTTGATGCCGGAAAGTTGCCATCGGTAGAAAAACGTCTGCCTGATCCTGGAGATATCATGGTAGAGTACATGGACAGCGTAGGTAAATATGGAGAAGCTTTTACCTTCACTTACTCAGGCAAAAATGCTCAATGGTTCTATGGGAAGATAACAGAAGAGCCCCTGTTCAGGTTTAAAACCGATGGTACAATTGAACCCAACGTGGCAAAAGGCTTTGATGTTAATGAAGATGCCACGGTTTACACTGTTTACCTGAGAAAAGGCATGAAATGGTCGGATGGAATGCCTTTTACCGCTGATGATGTTCTCTTCTTCTACTATGAAATGTGTATTCCTGAGACTTTTGGAAAGAGCCTGTGGGATTGCTTTAAGGTAAAAGATGCACAGGGCAATGAATCAATTGCAGAATTCGAAAAAGTAGATGATTATACATTCAAAGTAAAATTCCAGGCTCCGAAGCCAACATTCCTCGAGGAACTTGCAATAAACGGAAAATGGTGTTTCGCACCGGCACACTGGTATAAGCAGATACTTCCGAAATTTATAGGCGAAGAGGAAGCAAACAAGAAAGCCAAGGAAATGGGTTATTCTGATGCTGTAGCAATGGGTAAGGAAACAGGTTACTATTACTGGAATGTTCCTGGAAGACCCACCCTCCGTCCATGGGTTGTTTTTGAAAATTCACCGAATAACGACTGCGATGGTGACTATTTCGTAATGGAAAGGAATCCATATTACTGGAAAGTTGATGAAAAAGGACAACAGCTTCCGTACATAGATGAACTCAGATTTATTAAAGTTTCAGATCCTCAGCAGACTTTACTCAAAATTTTAGATGGTACAGTTGATGTTGCAGCAGTGGCTTACGCTGATTATGACGTGCTTGTTGAAAACATGGAAAGAGGCGGATATGAGTTTGTTGAATGGGCGTCTGTATCATGGGCAGATCTTGTATCGCAGCTACATTTGAATCAGACTGTGAAAGATGAAAAGAAGAGGGCTCTGTTCCAGAATCCTGATTTCAGACAGGCTCTTTCCATTGCCGTGGACCGTGAAGAGTATGCAGAGATTATTTCCGACGGTTTCGCTCAAGGAAGGCAGGCTGCTCCTGCAAAAGGTGCTATGGGTTACTCCGAAGAATGGGCCAACAAATGGACCGAATATAATCCTGAGAAAGCAAAACAGTTGCTTGAATCCTGTGGTCTTGTCATGGGAGCTGACGGATACTATGATTTTGCCGACGGAACCGATTTTGTCCTCAACATTCAGACATTTACCGACGCAAACGCTGATGACTCTGCGGAGCTTCTGATGAAATACTTTGGCGAAGTAGGTATAAAAACAACCTATAAACCGGTGGATCGTTCGGTGCTTGATAACATGACCACAAGCAACGATCATGAAGCGGTTCTTGCTCCGGTTACTCCTGCAACAACATTCAGCATTATTTTAAGGCCCGATACCGTTGTTCCTGTAAGAAATTACGCACCCTGGTACGGAGCTGTCGGCAACTGGGTTGCTTCAAACGGCAAGGAAGGAGTAGAACCCACAGGTGATTTGAAGAAACTCTGTGAACTGTACGATCAGCTCAGAGCTGCTGTCAACGCGAAAGAAAAAGAAAAGATTGCGCTTGAAATGCTCAAACTCCATGAAAAGAATATCTGGGTAATAGGATATATGGAAGCTCTGCCCACTTTAATAGTAAAAGATAAGAAGATAAAGAATTTCCCTGAGAACTCAATTTTCTGTGATGAATTCAGAGATTTTGGTATTGCTCATTTCCAATGCTTGTATTATGAATAAAACTCAAACAGGCCGAAGGTTCTGAAAAGACCTTCGGCCTGGAATTAAAGATAGGATGGATGTGCAGCCATGAGAGATTACATTTTAAAAAGAATCTTAATGTTTATTCCGACGGTATTATTGATGTCAGTCATAGTTTTTTTCATTATTCAGCTGCCACCTGGTGATTATATTACAAGTTACGTTTCAAGAATGAGTGCTGAAGGTGAAGTTTTCACCAGTGAGGATATTGCCAGGCTGAGGGAACAGTACGGGCTGGATAAGCCATGGTACATACAGTATTTCAAATGGATGAAAAACATTATTACCGAAGGGGATTTTGGCTATTCCTTTGCATACAACAGGCCCGTCTGGACGGTTATCATGTCAAGATTACCACTGACTGTAACTGTTACGCTGATAATTATGATTTTTACGTACCTGGTATCACTTCCAATCGGTTTGTACAGTGCTCTTCACCAGTATTCGGTGGGTGACTTTATTTTTACAGGGATAGGATTTCTTGGACTTGCAACTCCTAATTTTCTCTTGGCTATCATATTAATGTTTGCATCTTTCAAGTTAACAGGTGATCCGCTGATTGGGCTGTTCTCGGAGGAGATACTCAGAGAAGGGCTGAAATTAAGTAATTTAGGATCGTTTCTGAAACACCTGATTATTCCGATTGTTGTTATAGGAACTAGTAATACGTGCGGTGTAATACGTACAATAAGAGCCCAGATGCTTGATGAAATAACCAGGCAGTATGTATTGACTGCGCGTGCCAAAGGAGTAAGTGAGAATACAATAATATACAAATATTGCCTCAGAGCGGCATTGAATCCTGTGGTAAGCGGGCTTGCAGGTTCTCTTTCAAGCCTTTTTTCAGGTTCAACAATATCAGCCATAGTTATGAACATGGCTATTTTGGGTCCTGTTCTTTATGAAGCATTAAAAACCCAGGATATGTATCTGGCAGGAACAATTTTGCTGACGCAGGGCATTCTGGTTGTAATTGGTACATTGCTGTCCGACATAGTTCTGGCATGGCTTGATCCGAGAATCAGGTATGCGGAGAGGAGTAGCTGATATGGTCTTGCAGAATGTTATGGATAGGAATAAAAGAAAAGAAGAGGAATATTACCTTGCTTCTCAATGGACATTAATGAGAAGGAAGTTTAAAAAGCATAAATTGGCAATGGCAAGCCTGTGGGTGCTGGGATTTCTGTATTTTGTCGCTTTGTTCGGAAACTTTATTGCACCGTATAACCTGGTTGCCTATAATTCTAAAATTGTAAATGCTCCTCCGACAAAAATACATATGTTTCATGAAGGTAAATACATAGGCCCGTTTGTATATGGCATTAAAATGGAACGGGATCCTGTATCAAAAAGAAAAATGTATATTGAAAATAAAGACGAGATATATAAAATAAAGTGGTTTACCCATGGCAGCGAATATAAACTGTTCGGCCTTATAAAGACTGACATTCATCTTTTTGGCGTAGAGCAAGGCGGAGTAGTGCTTTTAATGGGAGCCGATTCCATGGGGCGTGATTTATTTTCACGAATGATTCTGGGAAGCCAGGTATCTCTTACGGTGCCGTTTGCCGGTGCTATAATCAGTTTCGTACTCGGGATTATAATTGGAGGTATTGCGGGATATTTTGGCGGTGCGATTGACTCGGTCATTTCAAGAATTATTGAAGTATTGTCTGCACTGCCGACAATTCCTTTGTGGATGGCACTATCAGCATCCATACCGCCTGATATTCCCGTTGTAAGGGTGTATCTTTACATAACCATCATTGTTTCATTTATTTCATGGACAGGTCTGGCAAGAATTGTGCGCGGGAAATTCATATCAATGAGAAAAGAGGATTATATAATGGCCGCCCGAATCGCCGGTGTAAGTACCTGGAAAATTATTATTAAACATATGGTTCCCGGGTTTATGAGTTATCTTATTGTCAGCCTGACATTAGGCATACCTGGTATGATTATCGGTGAAACATCCATGAGCTTTTTGGGACTTGGCATCCGTTCTCCGGCAACAAGTTGGGGTGTCCTGTTGCAGGAAGCCCAGGAAATAACCAGTATAGCAATGCATCCGTGGAAACTTATACCGTTATTCGCCGTAATTATTACAGTGCTGGCTTTTAACTTTATTGGCGATGGATTGCGGGATGCAGCAGACCCATATAAATAGAAAGTTGGAGGCAAATATGGACCGAAAAGAATCTATTGTTCAGGTAAATAATCTCCATATAAATATAAAAATGGACGAAGGTATTTTGACGGCAGTGCGTGGCGTTACATTCCATATTGACAGGGGGGAAACCCTGGGGCTGGTCGGTGAATCGGGTTGCGGCAAATCACTTACATGTAAAGCCATACTTGCTATCAATGATCCGAAATGCTCCACCAGCGGAGAAATTCTTTTTAATTCCGACGATGGTGTTGTGGATATACTGAGACTGCCGCCGAAAGGCTCAGAAATACGCAATATCCGCGGAAAGCAGATATCAATGATTTTCCAGGAGCCCATGGTTTGCTTCTCACCATTATATACAATAGGAAACCAGATAAATGAATGTACAAGGCTCCATATAACCAAAGACAAAAAGAAATCCAGGGAAATTTCGATAGAAATGATGAAAAAAGTAGGCATTGCGAATGCTGAGAAAAGATATGACCAGTATCCTCATGAATTTTCAGGCGGGATGCTGCAACGTGCATTAATAGCAATGGCATTGGTCTGTAATCCCAAGCTTCTGATAGCCGACGAACCAACAACGGCACTTGATGTTACTATCCAGGCCCAGATTCTGGAGCTGATTAAGGAGCTGCAGAAAGAACTGAAAATGTCGGTTCTGTTTGTAACCCATGATTTAGGTACGGTTGCAAGAATGTGCGACCGGGTTGCGGTAATGTACCTGGGTAAAATTGTTGAAACAGGACCTGTGGAAGAAATATACTTAAGTCCTAAGCATCCATATACAATAGGTTTAATTGGTTCTGTGCATAAAATTGGTTCGAAGAGGAAAGAAAGACTTTATTCAATAGAAGGAACTGTCCCGTTGGCATTAAACTTACCGGCCGGATGCGGCTTTTATGATCGGTGCCAATGCCGTATTGACGGTGTTTGCAATGTTAAAGAACCCGAGCCTGTTGAAGTTGGGCCTAATCATGTTGTAAGCTGTCATGCTGTGGGACAGAAAACCGGCGAGGAGGGGCATGATATTGAGTGATTATATACTTGAAATAAAGAACCTGTATAAGGAATATACATCAAAGAATATTACTGTTAAAGCGGTGACCGACATAAGTTTTAACATTAAAAAAGGAGAAACCGTTGGAATAGTTGGGGAATCAGGCTGCGGCAAGACAACACTCGGCAGATGCATAGTTAGGGGTATACCCGCCACCAGCGGCCAGGTTTTGTATACCGCCGAAGACGGGGTAACCTATGATTTTTTAAACATCGACAAAAAGAAATTAAAAGAGCTGCGTAAGGATATACAGATGATTTTCCAGGATCCCTATTCATCGCTGGATCCCCGTATGACGGTCCTGAACATAATAACAGAACCGCTGAAGGCTAATTTCCCTAAAATGAAGAAAAGCGAAATGGAACTTCGGGCAGCCGAAATAGCAGAAAAGGTTGGGCTGAACCCCAGTTACTTAAAGCGTTATCCCCATGCATTTTCCGGTGGCCAAAGGCAAAGGATCGGCATTGCCAGAGCCTTGATTATAAATCCCAGGATTATTGTCTGCGATGAACCTGTATCTGCACTTGACGTATCAATTCAGGCACAGGTTATAAATCTTTTAAAAGATCTGCAAAGGGAATTAGGCCTTACATATATTTTTATAAGTCATGATTTATCTGTTGTCGAGCATATTTCAGATAAAGTTGGGGTAATGTATCTGGGTAAAATGGTGGAGTTTGCTGAAACAGAAGCACTGTTTTCAAAGCCGCTGCATCCATATACCGAAGCTCTGCTGTCTTCGGTTCCCGTAGCCGATCCCACTGTTAAAATGAACAGGATTCCCCTTAAAGGAGAAATACCAAATCCGGCCAATCCTCCAAGCGGCTGTTATTTCCATGAAAGGTGCAGCTATTGCGTAGACAAATGCACTAAGGTAGCGCCAGAATACCGTGAAATTGAGAAAGATCGTTTTGTTGCATGTCACAGGGCAGAAGAATTAAAATTGAAAGGGTTTACGTATGATGAGCCAAAAGCAATCTAAAAAACTGATTATTTTCATAGACAGCGGTGACACGATAATTGATGAATCCACCGAGGTCAGAAATGAAGATGGAATTGTTATCCATGCCGAAACAATAGAGGGAGCTGCAGAAACCCTGAAAGCACTCTATGAAGCAGGCTATACCATTGCATTGGTGGCAGACGGCGAAGCCCAGTCCTTTGAAAACGTCTATAATGAAAATGGGCTGAAATACTGTTTTAAAACATGGACAATTTCGGAAATTGTGGGTAAGCAGAAGCCTAACGCGGTAATGTTTGAAGATGCCATGAAAAAAAACAACCTGACCGAAGAGGACAAAAAAAGGATTGTAATGATTGGCAATAACATTAAAAAAGATATAGCCGGAGCGAATATGTTCGGTATAACATCCATTTTGCTGGATTGGTCTCCAAGATATAATATGGTTCCGTCATCTCCTGAACAGGTGCCGGATTACATAGTTCATAAACCACTGGATTTACTTCCTTTAATTGAGAAATTAAACAGCCTGTTGGAAGATGAATGAGGCTGGCTGAAAAACCAAATTATGTATATTTGATTTGTGGACGCATCTTAACATTATCAGGAGTGATATGTTTTGCGCCCATTTTTTTTTATCATATATTCTTATGTTAAATTATATTTTAAAACTCTTTGAATTACTTCCATTTGTCGAGGATTAATCAGTTAATTCTCAGAAATTTATGCCGGTTTCAAAAATTTTACCTTGAGTTTTTTTACGATTTAATTTATAATTAATTTGCTGTTTGAAATCGGGGTGTGGCTCAGGTGGTAGAGCGCTTGGTTCGGGACCAAGAGGCCGGAGGTTCGAGTCCTCTCACTCCGACCATCAAAAAAACAAACACCTATTGAGGATAAGTTTTCAATAGGTGTTTGTTTATTTCAGAATTCTATATCTCATTAAGCATACATACTCATTAATCCTGAAAGTACTATATTTTTACCTGCATCAATGATTTTATTTTTCTCCTTTTAAATCTCATTTTGACTGGGTCCATAAGTTCAATAGGTCAGACTCTATGTTTTTATGGTGACAATACATACCATTTCACAGCCATTTAAAATATCCATCCAAGGCAATACATTTATATATTAATTATTATCAGAAAAATTATTTAATTCTTAGATTAGGATTTAAATATAATGTTAAAATTAGATATTTATCTAATTTGCGTATTGACATTAGATAAATGCTTTAATAATATATAGAAAAAGAAACTTCAAGGGGGTATACAAATGAATTTAAAACTTATAAAACAGAAAGATTTTTCGTTACTGATATTAGGTAAGCTGGTTTCGCTGTTAGGCAGCAACATGCAGCAATTTGCGCTGTCATTATATGTTCTGGCAATTACGGGTTCAGCTACTGTTTTTGCATCTATATTGTCAATATCTATTCTGCCCCGGTTGTTATTGTCTCCTGTAGCCGGAGTGTTTGGTGATTGGTTTGACCGGAAAAAGACCATCGTGTCATTGGATTTTTTAAATGCAATTATAATTGGAATATTTGCAGGAATTTATATGGTTAATGATAACTTATCAATTGCAGCAATCTATATTTTGGTCATTTTGTTAGAAATAACCGAGATATTTTTTCACTCGGCGATGTCAGCGGTATTGCCAAGCATGGTGAAAAAGGAGGAATTACTGGAGGCCAATTCGTTCAATTCACTTGTAATGAGTATTGGAAATGTTTTGTCGCCTGTAATAGCTGCTGCTCTTTATGGCGCCTTTGGCATGAAAATTATATTGATAGTAAACTCAGCCAGCTTTGCCTTGTCGGCAGTCAGCGAAATATTTATAAACATGCCCAAGACTCATAAGCAGCCCGAGAAAATTGACATCAAAACCTTTATGAACGATTTAGCGGAGGGTATAAATATTTTAAAAAGCAACAGGCTCATATCTACCATGATAGGTCTGGGAACATTAATAAACTTTTCTGTTTCCCCGCTTTTTGGTATCGGATTGGTTTACATATTCAAACAAGTATTAAAAGTAAACGATATGCAGTTCGGAGTTTTCGAGATGGCTCTGTCTGCTTCGATGCTGTTGGCGCCGGTGTTGTGTGGGGGAATAATTAAAAAGATAAGGATTGGAAAACTTACATATCTAAGCTTTACAATTACTGCCGTATTGATATTAATCATGTCAGTATTTCCTTCAGGATTTATTTTAAAAGCATTTAATACCAATATGGTATCCTACGTCGGATTGCTGATTATATCTTTTGTAATAGGATTGGTTGTTGCGGTGGCTAACATAGCAATAGGAACGTTGTTTAACCAGGTAGTACCGCTGGAGCTGATGGGGAGGACCTCTACAGTATTTAATCTTGCTGTCACGGTATTTATTCCTGTAGGACAAATGATTTTTGGTTTTTTATATGATATTATTATTAACGAAGCTGTTGTTATCATAAGTGGAATTATATTATTGGCGGTAACTGCAGCATATAGGAAAGCTTTGTTAAACTATGATGAAACCGGGCTTAAACCAGAATTAAAAGCTCATGAAGAATTAATAGGAGAGATGTAGGAGATGAAGTTTAAATTTTATCCTGTAGAAAGCAGGATATATGACTTTTTAAAGTTCCCGGACCTGGTTAATTTGCGGGAACGGTATGAGAAGTCAAAGGAAGAGGATGATTATAAAGCACCTTTCTTCACTGATTACATGGATTTTATAAACAGGGTTGAAATGAGATTAAAGCCTTATATAAAGGAAATTGAATTGTTTTATAAGAATAAGTTCCTTGAGGATGATGATTTTATAGGTTTAATTTCAAATGTATACAGCATATTTGGCTATTCCAGTGAAAATGAGTATTTAGATATGCTTTTGGGATTAAATGAAAGGGAGATAAACAGAAGTATTGCTTACTCAATAATCTCCGGCAACGAAAGCATTCATGAATATTCAGAAGAGCTTATAAGCAGGGCTGAATCCCTTAGTTTAAATAAAGGGGAGCTTATTTCTCTTATAAAGGATTGGCCTGTTGATGCATCTTCAAAATGGACCATGTTTTTGATCATTGAAGAACCTGTTAAGTATATGAAAATGTATGCAGAGTTAATGCAAAAAATACAGCCCATATTCAAAGAGTTCTATGGTTTATATGAGGAAGAGGTAAACAGGTACGGCCAGTATTTAGCCGATTTTTTAAATAAAAACGGCTCGAAGGGATTGGAAGAAATAACATATTCTACATTGGATTCAAAGGTTTTGAATAATGGCGAAAACCGTATATTAATTTCTGCTGTTATGCAATTTGCTGTTACCATATCGGGAACAGGCGAACATAATTACATTGCCTGGGGATTGATGATGGAAGAAGCCTTCAGGCGAATGAAGGAAATAAATGAAAATAAAATCAACGAGAGAGTGAAGATTTTTAAAAATCTTGGGGACAGGACAAGATACGAAGTGGTAAGGCTAATAGCCTCCGGAATAACTTCTACAAAAGAAATAGCCGAGGCATTAGGTGTGTCCAGTGCAACCATATCATATCATATAAACAATTTATTACAGTCCAAGATAATAAAGATTGACAGAAAAGATAACAAATATGGTTATGTAATAGACTATAACTTAATTGAGGAAATTATAAACGGATTGAAGGAGGACTTAAAAGCCCCCGGGAATTAAATCCGGGGGGCATATATTGCAACTCCTTGGCGCAGTCCTTTAATGTCCTGTACATGCGAAGCCGTACAAGAGATTAAAAAAGTGCGATATGAACATTTATGGGAATAACTGCTTAGGTTATGATAATGTTGATTTCATCAAATGCCTGTAGTCAGGCGAGATTCGGAAAAATCGCTGAAAATAAACTGGTTTATTAAAAATCAGCAAGAGCCATATGGACTACCGGCAGAATATCTGGCAAACAAGTAATAATAACAAATAGGGTGCTTCACTTGAAGCACCCTGTGTTTTATCGTACCGTCCTTCATGGCAGAACGGTTCTGGGGGAACGGCTTTTTTATATGGAAATTCTAAACTTGACAGCAATACATAATATATTTATAATGAGTATATACTCAATGAGTGGAGAGTCAATTATGAAAATTTCTTCAAGGCAGATTCAAAAACAGAATACCCGTAAAAAAATCATTGATACAGCTTACAGAGTTTTCTCTGAAAAAGGTTTTTCAGTCCCGTCAAGTGTTATCGCGGCAGAAGCCGGAGTCTCGCATGGTTCAATTTTTGCCCACTTTCCAACCATGAATGATCTGTTAAACAGTTTACTGTCAGACTTCGGAGATAAAATAGGGACAAGTCTTCATGTACTGGCAAAAAAATGTGACAGTGTTGAGAATCTGTTGAAAGAGCATTTGAAGGTTCTGGAAGAATACGAAGCATTTTATTCCAGGTTTATTTCAGAAAGGGACAGATTACCTGATGAAGCGAAAAATGCTTTTGCAATGATTCAATCCACTGCAGCCTTTCATTTCAGCAGTGTCATCGAACACGAGATTGAAAAGGGAACAGTCAAAAAGCTCCCGACCCATATTTTGTTTAACACATGGCTTGGCCTGGTTCATTATTACCTTATGAATAAGGATTTCTTTTCAGACTCAAATGTGTCGGTTATAAAAAGATATGGCCCGGAATTAATATCCGCTTACCTGAAATTAATTAAAAATGAAAGCGAGGTATATTAATGAAAAAATGTATTGCGTGCGGTATGCCAATGGAGGATATTTCTGATTTCGCGGCAAACGATCCCGGTAAGGATTATTGTGTTCATTGTTCGCGTCCCGACGGGGAAATGCAGTCCTTTGAGGAAAAGAAAGAGAACCTTACAAGATTTATAGTAAGGACGCAGGGATTTGATGAAAATGCTGCCAGAAAAATAGCCGAAGATATGATGCGCAAATTACCGGCATGGAAGGAATATTTTGATTGAAAGAAGGGTCGTATATGGGAGAATTAATGAAACTTCCTAATGTAGGCAAGGTCCTGGAGAAAAATCTTAATGAAATCGGGATTTTTACCGAAGAGCAATTGAGAGAAACAGGCAGCAAGGAAGCATTTATCCGGATAAGGGTGATCGATCCGGGAGCATGCCTGCATATGCTTTACGGTCTGCAGGGAGCAATAGACGGCATTAAGGACAGTTTATTGCCCGAAAGCACAAAGCGTGAACTGAAGGAATTTTATAAAAGTTTATAAGGAGGAGTAATGATGCAGGTAAGCAATGCATTTGAAGTATTTGCTTCTGAAACGCCGGAATATCAAAAAATCTGGATGGAAACCGTTCAGAAACTGGATAAGGCCAGCAAGCTTGATAAGAAAACCAAAGAACTCGCATATCTGGCAGTATTGTCAGCTATGCGGCTTTTAAGCGGAATACCGTTTCATACAAAAATGGCCAAAGCATATGGAGCAACAAGGGAAGAAATTATCAGCTCAATTCTGGTTGGCCTTCCTGCTGCCGGAAACCAGGTGATTGGTGCTTTACCTGTTGCATTGTCAGCATATGACGAGTAAATGTCAAATATCTTGATGTTAAAAGCTTAATATGCGAGGTATTCATTCTGCTTTCTGCTTTTGCCATAACGGCATATCAAGATTCCCTGTTAGAAAAGGATTTATTATTGCAAGCTTACGGGAAGAAGCCCAGATGTATTCAAATGATAATCCGCTACTTATTGACTCTGCCCCTGGGGTATAGTTTACACTTTTACTCAAAGGGGGCAGAGATATGGCTTTACTCAAAAAACTGTTATGCAAGCATATTAAGTTGGTCGTACTGACCGTCTGTATCAACATATCCGCAATCGCAGTATCTTTATGGTGGAATGCACAGCTTGGCAGGATTATCAACACAATCAATGCAAATAATGTGGTACCCGCAGGAACAATAATTCTGGCCGTGGTTACAATCCTTATCAGCGTTGGACTGTCATATTTACTCAGCATATGCTCAGGCTGGACATGTGAAACAATGGCGCACGATTTGCGAATGGGATATGCAGTGTATTTTTCAGATCTGTCTTTGGATGAAATTGAAAACCTTAATGCCGGAGAACAGGTTTCAAGACTTCAAAATGAAATAGGCGATGTATCCGGCTTTATCCGTACAAACCTGTTTACTTTTATTGATGATCTGGTAAAATTTATTGCCACGTTGTCATGGATGCTCTGGCTCAATCCTAAGTTGACGCTTTTTGCCAATATTCCAACCGTAATTATCATATGGTATACGGTTTGCTCAAGCAGAGTCATTGGTAAAGCAGTTCAGATAAGGCAGCAGGCGAATGCCGAAATGAACGGTTTTGCAGATACACTGATTACAATATTTCCGATTATGCGGCTGTTTGATGCAAACCTGCTTATTCGGAATCAGTACAATACAGCACTGGAGCAATGGGAAAGTGCCAGTATATCGGAAGAAAGCAGAAGAGCCAAACTTATGTCGCTGTCAGCTTTATTGTCATGCATACCTCTGTTATTGCTTGTCCTCATTGGCGGTACTCAGGTCATTGATAGGTCAACAGCCATTGGCACATTATATATTTTCATCAACCTTTCGGGTAATGTATCAGGCGTGATGATGAACATGCCGGGGCGAATTGCGATGCTCCGGAGGTTCTCGGCAGATATGAAAAGAATAGAACCGCTTGTATCAATACGCGGGAGGTGATGGAATGAGTATTCATATTGAAAACTTGTCTTTTGCATATGGTGATAAGCAGATCCTGAAAGATATCAGTTTAAATGTCAAAAACGGCGAAAATATTGGGATTGTAGGAGTGAGCGGCTGCGGAAAAAGTACATTGCTAAAGCTGCTGGCGGGTCTGTATTCAGCTCAAAATGGCATTATTGAAGTTTGCGGGGCGCGCAGGCCGGAGGATATACGCAAAAACGTGGCAATGGTTATGCAGGGCATAATGCTTTTCCCGGCGAGTATTAAAGACAATATAACCTGCGGGCATCCTATGAGCGATGAAACAATCAGGCAAGCATGTGATGCAGCCCAGCTTTCCGAATGGATATCTTCATTGCCCGACGGGATTGACACATTTGTCGGGGAACGGGGCGGAAAGGTGTCCGGCGGGCAGGCGCAACGTATAGCCATTGCCCGCGCGATAGCGAAAAACGCACCGGTTGTTTTGCTGGATGAAGCTACAAGTGCGCTTGATGGCGATACAAGCAAAGCTGTTTTATCCGCACTTGAATGTCTTACAAAAGGAAAGACCGTTGTGAGAGTAAGCCACCGGCCTGAGGATTTGTCGGGATGCCGCCGCATATACCGGCTGGAAGGAGGCCGGCTTTACAATGATTAGTATAAAGGACATACAGAAAATATTTAAAATGGCAGGTGGGGTAAGGACCTTCGTTATCCTGACAATACTTCGTTGTCCGTTCGACGCTTTGCATACGGTTATTCATGCAGGCTTTTTGCAGTTTGCTTTCAGAGCGATAAATATGAGAAATCAAGATCAATTATTTAACGTTTGCTTTTTGTTTGGTATTGGAAGTTTGATACTTTTTCTATATAATGGAACTGTGTGGACATTATACGCCGCCTATGTTACAAAATGGGTGGGGAAAATACGCCGGAAATTGTTCGGGCATATATCCTGCTTATCTTTGCAGCAGATTGAAGCAAGGCCATCCGGTGAATGGATAACACGGCTTAACAGTGATGTTCAGGCGGCAACGGCATTGTTGAACCAACCTTTGCACGTGCCGCATGCAGTTGTGGCAACTGTTAATATTTGTGTGTGTTCCATTATTCTTGCACTGCTTAATCCGGATATTTTCGGGCTGATTATAGTGTTCGTCATCCCGCATATACTGATTAGTCAGTTTTATATAGCAAAACCAATGATCGGGCATGCAATTAATGTGCAGGAAATAACCGCTAGGAACACCACTGATTTGAATGCACTTATGACTTGTGCAGATACAGCCATCCTTTATGGCGCACAGGAGTTTTTATTAAGGCGTTTTGAAAAAAGCAGCCTTGACCTCAGAAAAGCGAACATGAAAATACATCACCGAAAGGCAATAGGAAACGGATTGCTGCCGCTGATGGGCCTGTGCGGTTATCTTGTTATTCTGCTGGCTGGCGGGCGGTGGATGGCTTCAGGAACTATGACATTCGGCGATCTTACTGCAGTTTTTCAGTATAGGGAAGGCCTGCTGAAAGGTTCCATGATGCTTATAAACAGCCTGACTAATATAAAAACTGCACTGGCGGGTGTAAAGCACATAAATGAAACAATGGACATAACGCCGGAGGAATGAAAATGGAAGAGAATTTGATGAGAATAGGCCAAATTGCTGCTTTTTTTAATGTATCGGTAAAGGCTATACGCATATATGAGAAAAAAGGTATCATAGTTCCTGCAAAAATAGATCCTGACACAGGATACCGATATTATACAGCTGACCAGGTTCAGACACTGGCTGCTTTGCTTGAGCTTAAAGCACTTGGTTTTTCTTTGTCTGAAATTAAGAATATAATATCGGGAGGGGTAAACAACAGTGAGCTTATAGCTGCACTTTTCCGGAAACGCTTGGCATGGCAGGATGTTATTGCTGCTGCCGAAAACAAGATAGATGCCATTGGCAGGATAATTGAACGTATAAATAAATCGAAAGAGGCAACCGGACTGCAGGAACTTGACGATGAAGAACGTGCATGGCATCTCGTAAAAATGGTGTGTGTTGAGGATTTGAAAGGCCGGAATGTATTAAGCGAAGCGATATGGCTGTGACAGGTAAATTAAATCACAGAAACACGTTTTTTTACTCTTTTGCATTAAGAGGAGAGAGGGTAAATGTATCAAAAGTATAGGACCGGGAAATATGATTTAAAATGTTCAGTTAGAAAGTCAATATTGCACTGCTTGCAGATGCTGATATGTCAAAACGCTTGCAGGAAGAAAATTATGATCTTTATCAATGGTATAAATCCAAATTCCCGGAGCGCTTATGTAAATGCTGATATAACAGGAAAGTCCGGTTTGGGGATGAATACCGGAGATTTTGCGGATTCTCCAACCGCGCAGAAATTCGTGATCCAACTGCTCATGATTTAAATGACAGTATCGAAATTATTAAGTTGTTTCGTAATTTATAGATCTTAAAGAAATTATTCATAATTGAAATGAAGATATGCATCAGGATATGAAGCTTAATAATAAGTTATAATTAAGATAGAAAAGGGGTTGTGATATGAAAAAAGGAAAAATATTAATATCTGCTTCAGCAGTTATTGCTTTGATTGCAATAATAGTTATAACAGTGAAAGTGATAAACAAGGAAGGTAGAAAAGAGAGAACAGAAAGGAATTACGGGATTTCTCATATAGAAACAAATATAACCTCAGACGGGGTTATATCAACTAAGCCTGAAGAAGCTGTCCCGCAAAAGGAGCAATTATTGCAGAACCTTGGAAAAAAGGGATACAATATAGAATACTTTGATACAGTTTTTGACAGTGACATTTCCTGTTATAGAATTTTAGCCACGAAGGGTAATGATTTTATCGATATTTGCTATGACTTAACAGAGGAAAATGCTGAACAGGCTTTTCGTGAATATGAAAAAAAATATGAAGAATATTACCTCATGGCAATGAACGGAACCTTTGTTTATTGTATCAGTGATAAAAAAGTATTTAAAGATGCAGGATTTAAAAGCCTTGCCAATAATGGAATACAATACATTAATCATTAGTAAGATGTTTAATTAAAGGCAGCAGGTAAATGCTAGGCAAATCCGATATAAATTTAATTGCCACTGACTTAGTATATAATTTCGGCAAAAAATAAAAATAGGTTGAAGTATAATTTACACTTTGTAAAATTAAGATATCGGGCGCTCGATGAGAATTAACATATGGAGGTTCAATATGAACAAGATCAAAGTAATTCCCATCGGGGAGATTAAAAATGAAAACCGGGACGTTGCCGTTAAACTTGATGAAAAGTACGCGGCAGCGCTTAAAGGACTTGAAGGTTACAGCCATATACAGATTATCTGGTGGATGGTTGGTTGTGACAATGAAACAGACAGATCAATGCTGATTCAGACGAAGCCTTATAAGAATGGACCTGATGAGTTAGGTGTTTTCGCACTTCGGTCTCCGGAAAGGCCAAATCCTATCGGAGTGTCAAATGCCCAGATTACTTATATTGATATGTCAAATGGTATAATAGGGCTTACTTATGTGGATGCAAATGATGGCAGTGCTGTTCTCGACATTAAGCCATATACCCCAAGTATTGACAGGGTTGAGAATCCCATTACACCGGATTGGTGCAGTCATTGGCCAAAATCCCTGGAGGAAAGCGGAGTATTTGACTGGGCGAAAGAATTTAACTTTTAAGGGGTATTGCAATGGCACTTATAGATTATATTGTTAACAAGCCTGTTTTGAGGACTGAACGGCTGACATTGCGGCAGTTACATCCGTCTGATATTCCGGCACTGAAAGAGTGGATGTCTGATAAGTCGATGTATACCTACTGGGGTAAACCGGCCGCAGTGGTTTTTACTGTTGTAATCGGAACAGGGCCGCTGGCAAATCCGTATGATATAAGGCTTGACGAAGCAGATGCAGATTTTGATGCCGCTGTGAAACATATACAGATAGAAGTCATTCAGCCAGGCAGTAAATTATTGTCAGGCAGGGTTGTTACCGATAAGGAGGGTTATAAGGCCGGAGATATTGTTTCTGTTTCGGTAAGTAAAACCGTTTCATATGATGTGGGTACTCTTGCGGCAGGCGACTGGATAGATGTGAGTTATAAAACTGTCAGGGAGAAAAAAACGCACGAGTTTGTAGCTATTAATATTGATAAATATATCCGGTGATTATCCTACCACTTTTACGATAATAGAAAATGGTAAAGTCATTAAGTCAAACACATTACTAAACCCCAGAATTGCATCGGAATTACCTTCATTGATATTAAGCGGTTCACCGGAAATTTCGTTTTGTATGGACAGTGTGTCGGATGTGCCCCGGTATTTAATAATAGATATTGGCTCCTCTGGGGATAAGATATACTATACTTTTGAAAAGGGTGGAAGTTACTACGTTGGCCATGATAATATGTATGAGATTTCCCGCGGGACTTTCGATGAACTAATGCAGTATATATACAAGAATGAAATACAGAAATGGCGGTGTTATCCGACCACAAAACACATATATGCCATAATACCTGCGCCCAAAAACCGGTAACACAGCACATTAAGCAAAAGGAACTAGATTCTTAGGGCATACTGGCAATTCTCAATATATTGGTTACACTCTTCAATCCATACATCCGAAACAGAATTTGTAACCTCTGGTATAATAAATTAAGAAAAACATCCGATACATGAAAATATGTCCATAAAAATGGTTCTGCTTTTCCCTTTCGTAAAGGGGAAATTGCGGGAAAAATGTGCACAGTTTGAATGCAGAAGGCGCCAAGTTATATTGAAAGGCATGATGTAATTATGGAAAGGAAGTTTAATTCAGCAGGTATGTCACATTTTATCTGCCCGGTATGTAATCGGGAGTTAATCCTTGAAGGAAATACATTTCATTGTGTAAACAATCATTGCTATGATAAAGCAAAAAGCGGATATGTTAACTTATTGATGTCGCAGACAAAAAGAGAAAAGAAGCATGGCGATGATAAAATAATGCTTTTGGCTAGGAGAAGTTTTCTTGAAAAAGGGTATTATAAACCGTTATTGGATAATATACTCACAATAATATTTAAATATGTAAAAAATAATGATGTTTTACTTGATGCCGGATGCGGAGAAGGATGGTATACTAATAATATTCACCGGGAACTTAAAAGACAGAATTATAGTGTGTCTGTTATTGGAATTGACATCTCCAAAACCGCAATTGATCTTCTGGCAAAGAGCAATAAAGAAATTGAACTGGCTGTGGCCAGTGTTTATAAAATGCCTGTAAAAAGTGAAAGCTGTAACATTATTGTTTCAATATTTGCTCCTGTTTGCATAGAAGAAGTCAGGCGAATATTAAAACCAGGTGCTGTTTTTATAAAAGTCTATCCTCTGGAAAAGCATTTATTATCATTAAAAAAACTTATATATGAAAACGTTATTTTAAATAAAGTACAAATTGAGGAGATTGAAGGGTTAGAACTAATTGAATCAAATACAATAAAGGATATTATTCATCTTGAGACAAACAGCGATATTTTGAACTTGTTCAAGATGACTCCGTATTATTATAAAACAGGCAGAAGTGATCAGGACAAAGTTGCTGTAATTGATGAACTTAGTACCGAAATCGAATTCGGTATTGATGTCTACCGGCGCTTATGATACTTATGGACAAGCCTTAGTATTTCAGATGCTCAGTAACATTGCTGATAATGGAACCGCAGAGAATAAAAAAATAAATTTTAGCGGAATTCAGTATTATATAATATTAATACTGCCGGCAACAAAAATTTAGTGATGGAGGGATAAGACGGCAGATATAAATTTCATTTTTAAAATTAGCCAATACGATTTAGAAAAACTTATACCTCAAGTAAGCAAGGCCCTTGAGAAAAGGACAGAACTTTATATTTCTTTTTGTATATGATGAGCGTGTTACTGTATTACAGAAAAATGATTTGGAAACTGGTAATATCAATGATTTCTGCCGGTTTATATCTGAAAAAGTGGAAAGGTATTATTCAATCATTTAATTGGTTAAAATCAAGATTTTAACGGTGTATGGTTTATGCAAGATGATAACTTACATATACTTTGAAATAAGACCAATAAAGCCATAAATACAGTAAGGATGTATTTATATAGCAGTTATTCGAAAAGTGAAGGATTTACACTAAATATAAGTTGGACAAAGTTCTCACTTGTTGCTAAAAGCAATATATTTCATTTAATTCCGGAGGCATTTATAATGAAAAAATACACTAATATACTATTTGATCTGGACGGTACATTAACCGATCCTAAAGTTGGTATTACAAAATCAGTAGCATATGCACTGAAAAGTTTCGGTATAGAAGTGAAGGATCTTGACAGCTTATGTAAATTTATTGGCCCGCCACTTAGAGTATCATTCAGGGATTATTATGGATTCAGCGAAGACGATTGTATCAAAGCTATTGAAAAATACAGGGAATACTTCAGAGAAACGGGCTTGTTTGAAAACAAGGTTTATCCCGGTATAGAGAATCTTCTGAAAAATCTGAAAAAAAGCGGGAAAAAGCTGTTTGTTGCCACATCCAAGCCCACTGTTTTTGCAGTCAGAATTCTGGAGCATTTTAGCTTGCTCGGATATTTTGATTATGTTGCGGGCAGTGAGCTCGACGGTTCAAGAGACAGTAAAATTGATGTTATCAAATTTGCCTTGCAGGAAAACGGTCTGACCGACCTGACAAATGTGGTTATGGTCGGTGACAGGGAACATGATGTTATAGGTGCAAAAGAAAATAACATTGACGTTGTCGGCGTCCTATATGGCTACGGTGACAGAAAGGAGCTTGAAGAATCAGGTGCTACCTATATTGTGGAGACGGTTGAGGAACTTGATGACTTGCTGATGTGCGAATAGTAGCAATAATAAACCGGGAATGAAAGCGACTTTCCTTCTTGTGCGTTACCGGCAGAGGGCATACAGACCGAGGACACAGGAACATCGGTGAATTGATAATAAAAGTGCAAAAATCCTGATTAAAGGAGCTTATAAACTTTTATTTTGGAAAAAAATAATTTAATGATTAGATTGACATATGTGGCATTATTATTGTAAACTCTTAAATATAAAACTTAATAAGAAAACCTCACTTTAACAGGTGAGGTAGAGGCGCGGTATTTAACAGTCCCCGGAGGAGCATGAGAAAGCAGTGAGGCCGGGGAGAAGGAAATATCGCCGAAGCATATAATATTCTCGGTATTATGTGCTGGGCCTGCAGTTAAGAGCTGCAGGACTGTCTCAATAAATTGCCCGGTTTATTGAGTTGCGCTATCTCATTATGGGAAGGTAGGGGTTTTAGGTATATTTTGTGTATGGCACCTAAGAACACCTTAGGTGTTTTTTAATACAGAAAATTACTTATAAGACTGCCACCCAGATGAAAGGGTGGTTTTTTAAATTAACTGAATTGAGGGGGAATAAAAAATGAAAAAAAGGCTTTTATTGTTAATTGCAATGTCTTTATCCGTAGTGATGCTATTTTCAGGTTGCGGGAAGAACCCAAATGCTTTAGATTCTTCAGCAGAAGTACAGGAAGGCAATACTTTTAAGGTAGGGATGGAAGCAGGTTATCCGCCTTTCAACTGGACCCAGCTGGACGACTCAAACGGTGCGGTAAAAATTCAGAATTCGGAAGAATATGCCGGCGGCTATGATGTCGAAATTGCTAAGTTAATTGCAGAACACCTGGGTAAAGAACTGGTTATTGTAAAAACCGAGTGGGGAGGATTGATACCTGCTCTGACATCAGGTAAAATTGATGCGATTATTGCAGGTATGTCACCGACTGCTGAACGTCTGGAGAGCATCGATTTTTCAGACAATTACTATACGTCAGATTTGGTTATGGTAGTTAAAAAGGGCGGAAAGTACGATGGAGCTACTTCAATACATGATTTCAAAGGTGCGAAGATAACAGCCCAATTAAATACTTTCCATTACACCGTTATAGATCAGATAGAAGGTGTTCTGAAGCAAACAGCAATGGATGATTTTCCGGCTATGAGAGTTGCCCTTGAATCAGGTATCATCGACGGATATGTTTCGGAACGGCCTGAAGGCATCAGCGCAGAAGCAGCCAACAGTAATTTCAAAATGGTAGAGTTTACAGATGGCTTCGAGACTTCACCTGAAGATACTGCAATTGCTGTAGGTGTCAGGAAGGGAAGCGAGCTCACAGCAAAGATAAATGAAGCATTAGCCAAGATTTCAGAAGAACAGCGTAAGGAACTTATGGATAAAGCTATAAAGAATCAGCCATCAGCTGAGTAACCATTTTTTTAAACTGGGTGAAATCTTACCAGCCGGTTTAGTTTAAGGAGGAAGTAAAAAGGTGGAATTAAATGTCATAGTAAAAACCATTTCGAAATATTGGCCTATGTTCCTTAGAGGAGCCGGTGTGACACTCTATATATCCACGATTGGTACAATAATAGGCTTTATAATTGGTTTACTGATAGGGGTAATACGTACTGTTCCCGTGCCCGAAAAGGGGATAAAAAAATTTATACTGAAGATAATAAATGCAATTCTATCCGTATATGTAGAAGTGTTCCGTGGAACGCCTATGATTGTGCAGGCTATGGTAATTTACTATGGCTCTAAACAAGCTTTTAATATAGATATGTCTCCTCTGTTTGCCGGAATATTCATAGTTTCAATAAATACCGGTGCTTATATGGCAGAAATTGTGCGTGGCGGTATTGTATCCATAGATAAGGGGCAGTTTGAAGCTGCCTATGCTATTGGAATGAGTCATAACCAGGCCATGATAAATGTTGTATTGCCACAGGTAATAAGAAATATTTTGCCTGCAACCGGTAATGAATTTGTAATTAATATTAAGGATACTTCGGTACTTAATGTAATTGCTGTAACAGAGCTGTTCTTCCAGACAAAATCGGTTTCAGGCATTAATTATAAATATTTCGAGACCTTCTTCATAGCATCGGTAATCTACTTTGTAATGACTTTCACAGTAACAAGAATACTACGATACATTGAAAGAAAAATGGATGGCCCTGAAAATTATATTTTGTATGCTAATCAAATGCAGGTACAAACACCCGAAGATGCTGTTCGCAAAAACAGCGATAAACGGTAATCGCTGGGAGGAGGGAGAAGTTTGGAAAAAATTATTGAAGTGCAGCATTTAAGTAAGACCTTTGGTACTAATGAAGTATTAAAAGATATTGATTTTTCAGTTAATAAAGGAGAGGTAGTATGCATTATCGGTTCTTCGGGTTCCGGTAAATCAACTCTTCTACGATGTATAAACCTTCTGGAAAAGCCCAGCGGTGGAAAGATTATTTATAAGGGAAAAAATATATTGGATGACGAGCACGATTTACGAGCTTATAGAACAAAGCTGGGGATGGTGTTTCAGCAATTTAACCTGTTCAATAACCATAATGTTTTAAGTAACTGCATGGTTGGCCAGATAAAGGTTCTGAAGCGTTCAAAGGAAGAAGCTAAGGAAATTGCCATGAAATATTTAAAGGTAGTTGGAATGGAACAGTTTATAAATGCTAAGCCCAGGCAACTCTCCGGCGGACAAAAACAGCGTGTGGCAATTGCAAGAGCTCTTTCCATGGACCCGGAAGTAATGCTGTTTGACGAGCCGACTTCAGCTCTGGATCCTGAAATGGTGGGGGAAGTACTGAAAGTTATGAGGGAGCTTGCAGAGTCCGGGCTTACTATGCTTATAGTAACCCATGAGATGGGCTTCGCTAAAGAAGTAGCTGATC
This sequence comes from Thermoclostridium sp., assembly GCA_036562185.1. Classification (GTDB taxonomy): domain Bacteria; phylum Bacillota; class Clostridia; order DSM-8532; family DSM-8532; genus Thermoclostridium. The sequence goes on along the minus strand of DATCKN010000024.1, from coordinate 11,745 downwards.
GTGTAGTGTTTATGGATAAGGGAGTTATTGCTGAGGAAGGCAGCCCTGAGCAAATATTCAACAACCCGGCACAAGAACGTACAAGGGAATTTTTAAAAAGAACACTGCAACAGAATTAGGAGCTACACCATCCGGATAACGAAAACTTCGAATCTTATTCAGCTGTTGCCCCATACAGAAAGAATGAGAACGGTCCGTGATCACTTAAAAGCAACCTTTTTGAAGAAGTTAAGCTTTAACCTGCATATCTTCTCCAAGTTTCAAAATGGCTTTTAATCAGTCCCAGACCGTTCTATTTATATATCTTACATGATGTGTCAAAAATGGGTGATTTCAATACCCGGAACTTAAAGCCAGGTCAGCAATGACCACAACCCTGTGGCGTATGGTAACCATAAATGGCTTTTGTCTTTATGTATGTAGTGTTATCAATGATCATGTGAGCATTTGTATTCTTATGACACGGTTAGTATAAATTAAAACTTGATTTTCACTTGTTTCTGGTTTGCGAAAGTATATCTTTAAGAAGGTTCAGGCTGCTTTGGATTTTTTTATTTTCAGCTTTAATTTCTAATGCTCCAAATATGTCCGGTATCCTGGCGTGAGAAAAAATGGAATCAAAGTAAATATTTTTATATATGTGCCGATAAAATAAACGGAAACATTTTATATTGTGAAACGGATTTCAAGTAACCATATCAGGGAGGATTAACGCATGCCAGTAAACATAAATTCAAATTACAGCAGGTTTTACAAAGGAGCACAATCCATAAACAGCTATGGTTCCGGTGTAAAGAAGAAGGATACTCTGGTAAAGTACGAGTTTAATACCAGAGACGCACTGGGGAATAAAATCATGGATAAAATGACCAAAGAGGAAACCTTGAAGGCGATGAAAGACATCTCATCACAGTATGGAGATAATGTAATTGTAGAGTTTTCGGGTGAGGGTTTGGCAGCGCTGGTGGAAAGCAAAAAAGGTAATATTACGGAACTCTCAGAGGAACAAATGGCTGCAAAAGCAGAACGGGATGCAGCTTTTCAGAGAGAAATCAAACATTTAGATAGAAGAATTATAGATATGCCGGATTATTCAGGTATATATGAGGTTGATAAGGCAATCGCTGTCGCCGTTGAAAACTGTAGTAAAGAAGAAAGAGGTTTTGTGTACGATATAATCCGACAGAACTTTCTTGTTAAGAATATTGGGAATATGACCGAAGAAGAGAGGCTTGCCAATATTTCTCTCGGGATGGAAAAGGCAGAATTTGCCGCTGATTATTTTATTTCAGAAGATAATAAAAAAGCATTTCTTAATGCTATGAAAGCTATCGCCGACCTGGCAATTTCAGGAAAGGCCGATGCCAATGGAAATATGAACTATGGAGTCCAGAAACCCAGATATTTAGGTCATGGAAGTGGTCTGGTGGCGACTACCAACACAATAGATATGATGAGAACATTGGATCCAAAGTCATACGAAGAATATCAGAAAATATGTGCAGAGAGCACTGAAGAAGACAGACCTTTAGCAGCATTGAAGTATCTGACAAAATGGGCAGCAAAAAAAACCTGAAATGGTATTTGGATATGGGAAATATCTGAATTAAATGACAGAGAACGGAAAACTGGATGAAACTTGCCTTGAAAGCATGGTTTATTCAATTACCTTAATCCCGGTCATAATAATCTGTTCTACGAGTAAAGCCATGTGTTCCGGAGATTCTTTCAGACCATTTTCCAGCCAGCTTTGTAAAAGCCCGATACAGCCTGATACAATAAAAGAGTAAAAGTATTCAAAATTTTGTGATTTACCTGTATTGAATATCTCCATCCAATCATTCAGACAACGGTTTTTGACTAAATCCTTCAGACGATTCAAAAATGCAACATCACCATTATTAACGATAAGGACTTTGCACATGTCAGAGTTTTCAGCGACAAGGCGGAACAGATCGATAAGCATTGGCAATGGCTTGCCGTTTAGAAACTCTGACGGGTGTTTATTTAATATATTCTGAAAATCCCTGAACATTTCTGTTTGTATTTGCTCGACCATGTCATATACGTCTCTGTAATGCAAATAAAATGTTGCCCTGTTAATGTCAGCACGCTCAGATAGTTCTCTGACGGTAATGTCTTTTACGCTTTTTTCTTCAAGCAGTTCAGTTAGTGCCTGGCGGAGCTGCTTTTTTGTTTTTCGGACACGGCGATCTATATTTTTGTTATCCATATTATTCTCCTTAATTGACATTTATTCAAGTTAATGTAGATTAATTGACGCTTTTACCAAATGTGATTATTGTTTTTTGCTATACTCCTAATTATAATAGACTGGTGTCGATTAATCAACTGGATTTGAATTATTCCAACGTTAAGAATGCTATTAAGAATCAAACGGGTATACAAAGCAGATTAAATGTAAGGAGGCATTTGTAATGCTTTTAATAAGTTTTAGCAACGCTATAAGTTTTAAGAGCAAGACGAGAAAATCCTACCGGCCGCTGCCGATTAAAGGAGAGCAGATAAAATGAGTAAAGAAAAAAACAGTTTTATGACAAAGACTGCTGCATTTATTGTAGATAAACGCAACCTGTTCTTTTTTATATTTGCTGTATTAGTTGTTTTTTCGGTTTTCTCCAGGAAGTGGGTAAATGTAGAGAATGAGTTATCGGCATATCTTGCAGAAGATTCTGAAACACGTCAGGGCCTGAAGATTATGGAAAATGAATTTCTTACTTACGGTACAGCAAAAGTAATGATAGCTAACATTTCGTATGAACAGGCAAAAGAGATAGCTGAGCGGATTCAGGGGGTGGAAGGTGTTTCTGCCGTTAAATTTGATGAAACCCCTGAACATTATAAGGACGCTTCTGCGCTTTTCAGCGTGACCTTTTCTTATGATGAAAGTGATGATAAATGTGTTGAAGCACTTAATGCGTTGAAAGATGAGCTTTCCGGATATGACATCTATATAGATGCCGATTTGGGCAATGCGCTTGTGGAAAATATTCTTCATGAAATACAAGTTGTTACTGTACTTGTAGCAATTATTGTTGTGAGTGCATTGGTTTTGACTTCCCGAACATATGCAGAAGTGCCGGTTTTACTGATCAGCTTTTTGTCTGCGGCAATAATCAACATGGGTACTAATTTTCTTTTTGGAACCATCTCTTTTGTGTCAAATTCGGTTACGATAGTATTGCAGCTTGCCATGTCGATAGACTATGCTCTGATGTTCCTGCACCGGTACCTGGAAGAGCATGAGACACTTCCGGCAAGAGAAGCAGTGATTGCTGCATTGAGCAAAGCCATTCCTGAAATATCTGCCAGCAGCCTGACCACTATCGGAGGTTTGCTTGCAATGACATTTATGCGGTTCAGGATTGGATTTGATATGGGTATTGTACTGATAAAAGCTATTTTCATAAGCCTTATTACGGTTTTTATGCTGATGCCCGGACTTCTGATGTTATTCAGCAGTTTAATAGACAAAACAAAGCACAAAAATTTTGTCCCGAAAATTTCATTTGTCGGGAAGTTCGCCTATATGACAAGAAAGATAGTTCCGGTTGCTTTTGTTTTTATATTGGCAGCAGCAATGAACTTCTCGGGAAAAGTATCGTTTGTTTACGGCTATTCGCTTTTGACAACACCGAAACAAAATGATTCGCAGATTGCGGAGTCAATGATAAAAAATACCTTTGGTTCTGAAAACATCATTGCGTTGGTAGTACCATCGGGTGATTACGAGGCAGAATCAAAACTTCTTGCAGAACTGGAAAGTCATGATGAGGTAGATTACGCTGTCGGACTTGCCAGTATTGAGGCAATGGACGGTTATATGCTGACCGAAAGGCTGACACCCAGGGAATTTTCCGAGCTTACTGATTTGGATTATGAGCTGTCTAAGGTCCTGTATGGGTTCTATGCAGTAAAAGATAAAAACTACGGTAAGGTTGTAAGCGGACTGGATTCGTACAGTGTACCGCTGATTGACATATTCATGTTTTTATATGAACAGGTACAGCAAGGTTATATCACTCTGGATGCTGATTTGCAAAAAATAATGGATGATGCTTATAAGCAGATGAACGATGCCAGGCTGCAACTGCAGGGTGAAGATTACAGCCGCATGCTGATTAGCCTGAATCTCCCTAAGGAAGGGGATGAAACCTTCGCATTCCTCGATACAATACATAAGATTGCCGGTAAATACTACAATGGTGATGTTTATCTTGTCGGAGATTCTGTGGTTCAGTATGATCTGTCTAATGCATTTGTTAATGATAATACACTGGTCAGTGTCCTGTCTGTCGTATTTGTTATAATTGTTTTGCTCATGACATTCAAATCAGTCGGTATACCCATTCTTTTGATTATGGTCATTCAGGGCAGTATCTGGATTAACTTCTCATTCCCTTATTTGTCCAAAGCCAATGTATTTTTTATGAGTTACCTGATTGCCAGCTCAATCCAGATGGGTACGAATATTGATTACGCCATTGTAATTTCCAGCCGGTATCAGGAATTAAAAAACAAAATGCACCCGCAGAATGCAATTATTGAAACTATGAACCTGGCATTTCCAACGCTGATTACATCCGGAATGATGATGGCTGTGGCAGGCAGCCTTATTGGAAATATGACTTCGGAACCTACCATAGCAGGTATCGGAGAAAGTATCGGACGGGGGACGATAATATCACTTATTTTGGTTATGTTTGTTTTACCGCAGATTTTACTGCTCGGTGAGAAGATTATTGAAAAAACGTCTTTTTCAATCAGTGTCCCCATACACACACAAAGTGCCCGCGGGGTGGTATTTGTAAATGGGCGAATTAATGGTAAAGTATCGGGTACAATTACCGGTACTGTTCGTGGCATAATCAGAGGTGATGTGAACGCCCTCGTTGAATCTGGTGAAATGAAATTGCTGAGTGAGGAATCTGAAGCGCAGGAGGAGGGGAATGATGAAAAGGAATAAGGAAAGGATAATTTCATCGCTTCTGACAGCGATTCTATGTATGAATATAATGTTTCCGGATGTTTCTGCACTTGCAGGTGAAAATTCAAATGTTATATATATCAGTTCTGCAAAAGATTTGATTTCCCTTGCCAAAAAGTGTTCCCTCGATACATGGTCCCGTGGAAAAACTGTAATTTTGTGCAATGATATTGATCTTACAGGAACTGAGTTTACATCTATTCCTGTTTTTGATGGAACCTTTGACGGCCAAGGGTATACAATAAGTGGGCTTTCCCTGACAGGGTACAATTCTCCCCTGGGATTGTTCCGTTATATCGATGAAGGAGCTCTGGTCAAGAATCTGACAGTTAACGGAACTGTAGCTCCTGCCGGCGAAAAATCCATAATTGGCGGTGTGGCAGGAAGCAACAGCGGTACAATCCTGAACTGTATTTTTATCGGGACGGTCATAGGTGATAAGTATGTAGGAGGCATTGCAGGCATAAATGAAGCGAAAGGATTAATTTCAAACTGTTCCACCCATGGCATTATGAATGGTAAGCATTATGTAGGCGGCATCGCTGGAGAAAACCTAGGTACAATTCTGTTAAGTACCAACGAAGCCAATGTAAATACAACAGTGACCGAAAACTCATTGAACCTGGAAGATATTCAGAATCTCAATACACGTTTGATATCATTATCCACAGAGAACTTTCTCGATGTTACTGATGTGGGCGGTATAGCTGGTATCTCAGGTGGTATTATCCAGAGTTGCTTAAATCATGGAACAATAGGCTATCCGCACGTCGGATACAATATTGGCGGTATTGCCGGGAGACAATCCGGATATTTAAACGGATGCACGAACAAAGGTATTATTTATGGACGAAAAGATGTAGGGGGTATTGCCGGGCAAATTGAACCCTATAGCACGTGGAGGTTTTCAGAAAATATATTGGAGAAACTGCGAAAAGAGTTGAATACACTACAGGTACTGGTGAATAATGCTATCAATGACAGTAACCGTGAGAATTCTGAAATTTCTTCACAACTGACCAGAATCCATGAATATGTAACAGATGCCAGGATAGCCTGCGACTCTCTGGCTGATCAGACCTCTTCGTGGCTGAATGGCAATATCGGCAGTGTAAATGATGTCAGTGCCCGGATTACCGAAACGCTGGTGGCTATGGAATCCATCATGGACTCGTTTGCCGCTTCGATAAATAACATGGAAAAGGCAATCGAACAGTACAAGAATTCCATGCAGCAACTGGAGAGCACAACCGGCAGTACAGAAAACGGTTTGGATACAATATATCCTGCCCTTGATGAAATGAAAAAGGCATTGGAAAATACAGGGGATTCGGTTGATATGATTTCTGACGCACTGGCTTCATTAAAGAAAGGCCTTGGTGACAGCAGTGCTGTAGAGAAGGCATTGTTACATATGCATAAAGGAATGACTGAGCTCATTACTGCGACGGGAAAAATCAGCGATACAGCAAAAATTTTGCTGGATGCTTCAGATATACTGGTAAATTCTGAAGTGTTGCAGGAAAATGCGGCTGTCTTACGGGAAGGGGCCAGCGAACTGGTGACTGCGGAAAATGAAATGGCAGACGCAATCCTGAAAATTAAAAATGCATTAAATACCATTAAAGGCGATTTTGATGAGGATGAACTTTCTGCGGCACTGGCTTCTTTGGAAAACGCAGTCGCAGCTCTTGCAACAGCGGTTGATAAGTCAGCTTACGGATTTTCAAAAATATCATCGGGTCTTGAAAAATTCGTAAACACATATGAGGATAATGAGGAAACACGACAGGCGTGGCAGGATATTAAGAACGGGTTAAAAACTGTTGAGGAAGCGATCAAAGACCGTTCGGGCATTGATTATGAAGCTGTCTTAAAGGGGCTTGCAATGGTACAAAAGAGCCTTGCTGTACTGATTGAAAATACTGATACCAGAAAAATTCACGAAGGACTTACGGATATATATAATGGTGTACAGGATTTATTTGACGCAATGAAAATTGTGCAGGAATCGGTAGGTGATGTGCAGGACATGATTGCCCATTTACAGGCAGCCAACACTAATCTCGGTAAGGCGGTCAAAGATTTAAAACCTCTGATGAATGGCTTTGCTAACCTGGCGGCTGGCACGCAGAAAGCTGCCGATGCCTTGCTGAAAATAAATATTGCACTTAACCGTCTGCTTCAATCGGACGAAGCTGAAACTTATAGAAAAGTGTTGCATGCATATATTCGCCGGATTTCCGACAGCGTTTCGGAAATAACCGATGCTTTGAAAAAAATAAATTATTCAGCTAAAAAATTATCGGAGCAAGTTGATCTTGATGAACTGGGTGAAAGCATCAAATATATGAAGAAAGCTGCAGGTGATATAAGCTGTGCGGTTTCTCACATGCAAAAAGCCATTTCATATGTGCAGGACGCATGGCCTTATCTCAAGGCAGCGGAAGACTCCGTATCAAATGCGCTTTCTTCAGCCATAGAAGCAACAACCACTCTCCGGAATTCAGCTGCTGATATGGCAGAAGCAGTAAAAGAAATAAGTGATTTAATTTCCGGGCTTGCAGCGCAGCCGAAAATAACTTTTAATAAACCGGAAAGTGAATATATGGAAGCAAGGGCTGAACTTTCTAAAGCGCTTGGTAATATCTCGGATTCGTTGTCAGTTCTGAATAGTACGATTTCAGATGCATCAGGAACATTGCTTGCAGATATCCAGGCCGTTTCAAATCAGATGTTTGCATTGATTAATCTGTTTGCGGATACTTTTGAAAATGTTTCGGATACAGGTACCGATATAAGAGATTATATAGAAGACATTTCAGCACAGGACCCGGATTCGGATACCGGAGGAAAAGCTGCAAACAGTATCAATTATGGCACAATACAGGGAGACGTCAATGCCGGCGGAATCTCCGGGTCCATAGCCATCGAATATGATTTCGATCTGGAAGATGATCACAATCTGACGGAAAAAATATCTCCAGGCTCAAAATATCTGCTTCGGGCGGTTATATCCGGTTGTGAAAATTATGGCAATATTACATCAAAGAAAAATCATGCAGGCGGCATTGTCGGCCTGATGGATTTCGGATATGTGGTGCAATCGGTAAACAACGGCAGCATCAGCAGTATCAGTGGAGATTATGTAGGAGGTATAGCAGGAAAATCAAATGGTACAATACGCCGTTGTTATACAAAAAGTTCCTTATCCGGAGATGACTATATTGGAGGTATTGCCGGCTACGGCACTGACATTTACAACTGTTATTCGCTGATACAGGTGGAAAAAGCCAATGAATTTGTTGGTACTATAGCAGGCTATGCGGATGGTGTATTGCATGGAAATTATTTTGTGAACGATGAATTTGCAGGTATCAACGGCATTAGCTACGAAGGAAAGGCAGAACCGATTTCCTATGAAGAACTTATATCGGTGAAAGGCCTGCCTGAAACCTTCAGAACTTTTCGGCTGACTTTTGTCAGTGATGGTAATGAAGTGGCAATTATTCCATTTAGATACGGCGAAACCATTCCGGCGGATAAGATTCCGGATGTTCCGGAGAAAAACGGGTATTTTGGCGAATGGGATATGTTCGATTTTACAAATTTGACTTTTGATGTAACCGTTGAGGCAGTTTATACTCAATACATAACAACAATGGCAAGCAACCAGACCCGTGATGACGGATTATCCGTAATTCTGGTTGACGGTCTGTTTACAAAGAATTCAGTGCTGGCAACCACAGAATTGGAAACAGAAGATTACTTTAAAGGTGAAAAAGTTTTGGAAAAGCGGACTGTTTCAATATCGGATGATGGACAGGCATCTCATACTGTCCGATATCTTGCCCCCGGCAGACGGACTTGTGGAATAAACATCTATTTGTTAAAGGACGGTAAATGGGAAAAAACAGAATATAAAACAACAGGGAGCTATCTGATTTTTACCATGGATGGAACAGAGGAAACATTTATTGTTACCTCATCAAAAAATAATGCTGCATTAATTATATTGGGCACTCTGGTTGCTTTGTTAATCGTTGCTTTACTATGGGTGCGCAGAAAAAAGTTCAGCGTAATTAGTTAAAATCTGAAACCGAAAGACAATGGATGGGGCATACGCCGGTACACTTATACAAAATGGTGCATGAAATGAACAGCGGATGATAAATTCAGGAAATGGTTTAAGCCGGCAGTGTCGTTATAAATTTTAGGTCTTCACAAAACCGGTAAACGGTAATATGATGAAAATGGAATATATTGTAAAATAAGAGGAGGTATAAAAATGAAGAATACCTCTCTTTTAGCTGTAGAGGTTATTATTTCACTTGTAATGATTTGGTTGGGCCTTTCAGGAAAACAGTTTTTATGGATACACGGGCCCAGATCCGCAGCAATCACTTTGAGTGCAATCGGATTTGTTCTTTGCATGGCAAGTATCGGGAAATTTATTTCGGCGTCTTGGTATCACCCGTTAACGATTTGCGGATATATTCTTGGAGTAATACTGATGATTTCTATGATTGCTCAGATTTTCGGATTGAATGTACCTGTTGTAGGAAAACCGGAAACGGCATTAGTGGTAATAGGTATCTGTATAATACTGAAAGGGATCATTGCCAGATTTCATGGGATACTGGTGAAATAACCCGGTCTTTTCACTGATTGATACTTCTGTTATGGTTACTTGTTTAACCGGAGGTATAAAATGGATAACGATTTGTATACAGGTGGGAACATATCTGACAGCAATTTAGGATACCTGCAGATGATGAGAGATGTTTATGAAGTATCTGCGGCCTGTTTCACAAAAACATATATCTGGGGAGGCTTTGTGATAGATATATTTGGAGGGAAGTTCCTAAGGGAACATGGGGATTTGGACGGCTTTGTCGAAAATATGATGTCAGTTCTGGAACGGTTGATTATTGAATATGAAAGCAGGGGGTATCATACTGATTTCAGAAAAGATATAAATATGCTGGAGATAAGGAAAGGAAACCAACACGCGGCATTTAACCCTCTTGATGTCGATGGAACTGTGGCTATGTGTGGAGGCATATAGGTGATCAGGGGACGGTCTATTTTCCATACGTATGGCTGGACAAAAATCCCCGAAGCTTTTATAATACCAAGGTTTACACATCGGGGTTATGTTTTGAATATGGTTTTAGAAAAATCGTTCATCTGCTTAACCCGGAGTGGAACGAACGTGAAAAAGATCACATTGCCAGGGGGTATCTGGAAAACAAAATCAAGGAAGAAGGCATAGACCCTAAAATTATTTTAAGAGGCTAAAACTACGCTTACCAGCATGCTCGACCGCATGGAAGCAGGTGGATTGATAGAAAGAATACCCGACAGGAACAACCGCAGGCAGATATTCATATCGGTAACCGAAAAGGCAGGAAGGTATCGTGAAAAATATGACAGTATATCTGAGAAAATGAGCGAAATGTTTTATAACGGTTTCACAGACTCTGAAATTGCCGTTTTTGAGAATCAGCTCAGACGGATAATTAAAAATCTCGAAAAGGAAGGAGTATAAGAGTTATGGAAAAAATATCTGTAGGTCCGGAGAATAAGTTTTGTCCACAGGCGTTATTTCTGTATGGTACATAAAAAGATGACGGGTCACCGAATTTCGGCCTGTTCTGCTGGTTCAGTTACTGCGTGGACGGCGAACTGGGAGTAATGGCTTGTATTGGCGGTGAAAAGTTAACGAAGGATCGTATCCGCGAAAATAAAGTATTTTCTGCAAACCTTGTAAGCGAGTCTTTACTGCCTCTTGCGGATTATTTGGGCAACACGGACGGGTATATGAAGGGGAAGATGGATATTCCGGTTGAAATTGAGCAAGGCGCGGTATTGAATGTACCAATAATAAAAAACAGTCCGTGGGTATTTGAGCTTGAAGTTAAGCAGTCAGTACCACTGGACGGCAGCGAGATCTTTATATGCAAAATCCGCAATACTATAGTGGCCAGGGAACTTAAAGACCAATCGATAAATGCAGATGAACGGTTGCGCATGGCCGCTCCTGTAGTATGGATTGGAGAGGGGCAATATTACACGCTGAACTATAATACTTTGGGAAAAACCGGTGACTGGAAAGATTTATCAGGCCAAAAGCAATCATTTTAATTTTACTTTATGCTAATAATCCTGCCTTTTGTTATTTCAGCCAGGATTTTCGGGGTAAGTCTGAAAACAGCATTGGGAGTACCTGCTGCTGCCCATATTTCATCATATTGCATAAGGTCTTCATCTATGTAAGTGGTTAATGGCGTCTTATGCCCCACAGGCGGGATTCCGCCTATTGCATAACCTGTATGTTCAAAGACAAATTTTGCATCCGCCTTCTCCAATTCTTCTCCGATATTGTTTTTTACTGCTTTTTCATTTACCCTGTTTGTTCCGCTGGCAATGACCAAAATAGGATTCTGCGATGTTTTGCCTTTAAAAATTAATGATTTTGCTATCTGGCTTACAGTACACCCAATAGCATTTGCTGCTTCCTGTGCAGTACGGGTGGAATCGGGCAATTCCACTACAACCAGATTATAGCCGAATTCATTTAGCGTGGTCTGTACTTTTTCTGCGCTTTTCGTTAAACCTGACGGCATGGGATTTCCTCCTGGGTATGATTAATAATTAACATCATTCAATGTTTGCCTGAATATGTATTATATCAAATTATACATAAGAGTAATCCAATACACAACATTATTTAG
>DATCKN010000021.1:0-14326 GCA_036562185.1 Thermoclostridium sp. | reverse complement strand
GTACGATCCTGATATTCTGAAACAATTCGGACTGCCATATGATGCCGACATGGATGCGATAAAAAAGAGGTTCCGGGAACTTGCCAAAAAGTATCATCCCGATACAGGAGGTGACAGCACAAAGTTTATCGAACTTATGGAAGCCTACAAAAAGCTGGGAAAGTAAATTATTATGGTTTTGCCGGAATACCGCTCACAAAGTATTTACCGGTAAACAGCTAATGAGAAGTGTAATTAAAGGGACAGGCATTCCTGGGAATACCTGCCCTGTTTTCATTCTATTCTAATGGACATTCAATAATTTTATAAGATCTTGCACAAACCGGTACTTTATCTTTATATACACTGCCATCCTCGTAATCCGACATTTTGCCTGTCAGTCCAAATGAAACGGCCTGATCGGTGAAATTGAACAGGAAGTATAATCTTCTGTTGTCAAGTACGCGCTCTACAATTTCCACTCCATTCACATCGGGTATCAGAACGGGCTGTGGTTTGATTTCTGCACGCTTCTGAACATGTCTCAGGAACTCCTTCATCTGCTCATCGGGCAAATCTGTCCCCATATAATAGCAGTAACCTTTTCCGAATGAATTTTCAGAAATAACCATGCGGCCTTTTTTATAGCCCGAGGCATAGGTTCCAATTGCTTTTGCCTGTCCGCCCAGCATCTCACTCCATATGCCGTCTACACAACAGTGTTTTTCATCCAGGGTAAGTTCTACCTGTTCATGATATTCCGGCAGTACCGGTTCCAGCTCTTCAACCGTTATACCGGTAACCTCCTGCATTCCTGCAGGCAGAGGAGTTGTATAACCGACATTGTGCTCATTTTTAACGCTGGTTAAAAATGTAGCCAGCAGCACACCGCCATTTCGGACATATTCGGTAAACCTTGCCTGCATCTCTTCGGAAAAAACAAATGCAGTTGGCAGAACAACCATGCTGTATTCCGACAAGTCTTCGGTATATGGAATTACATCGCTCTGGATTCCGATGCTCTTAAGCAGGTAATATAGCCGTTCACAGTATTTGATGTAGTCAAATTCCCTGTTATTGATCGGCTTTATTTTAAGTGCCCACAAGGTATTGTAATCAAAGCAGATTGCCGCTTTGTTCTTAAACTTCGAATTAAATACAGGTCCAAGCTGCTTTAACAGCGCTGCTGTTTCCTTCATTTCATAGTAGCGCCTGCGGGGTTGCCCGTCCATATCGACAATTGCATAATTAAGCTGTTCCGCACCTCCGGGGAATGTCCTGAACTGAAAATGCAGCAGCATCTCGGCACCATTCGCCATTGCATGCAATGTTGCAAGCTTCAGCATCCCAGGATATGGCTGCTGCCTGCCTATGCCGCCAAGGCTGTGCCCTCCGCCCGCCTGGAACTCCAGCACCCAGAAAGGAACACCTTTTTTCATATGACGCCCGAATGCATACGGGAATGATGAAACGAAGCTGCCTCTTAAGTTGGGATAATAATCAAATGCGTAGCAATCCAGTGTCTTGCAGCCCTTATAATAATCAATGCTGTTGGTTGCAAGTCCGGTAGTGTTTGTAGTTATCGGATAAGAGGTATGCTTTTTCAATGCCATGTACTGAATTGTATGATATTCAATCTGGCTGTCGCTGGCAAAGCGCTCAAATTCAAGACGCAGCGTAGGGTTCTCTCTCTGCGGCTTTAATGCATCCTCTCCCCCCACCTCAATGGTTGTGATAGGTATATCAATATCATCAAAACTGTCATACTCCTGGGACCAGAAAGTACCCAAACTCTGTTTGTTATACTCCTGGATGGTTCCATACTTTTTCTTCAGGTATTCCCTGAACTTTTTCCTGCAAACAGGGCAGGCACATCTTCCGGTGGCTTCCTGGGCAGGTTCGTTGTCAATCTGGAACCCAATCACAAAAGGATTCTTCCCGAAGACCTCTCCCATTTTCTCTGCAATTTTTTCGGAATATTGCCTGTATATTTCGTTGTTATAGCAGTAAATCCTCCTGCCTCCGAAAGGCCTGGTTACTCCGCGGTTATCTATATACAAGATCTCAGGGTGCTTTTTAACCAGCCAGATTGGAGGGCATGCGGTTGGAGTACAAATAACCGACTTTACGCCGTGCTCCCCAAGATAATTTACCACGTTGACAAGCCAGTCAAAATGATACTCACCTTCTCTTGGCTCTAACGTGCTCCAGGCAAACTCGGCCATGCGCACCGTATTGACACCCGAATCTATGATTAACTTCAGATCATGCCACAAATCTTCTTCTGTCTTCTGCTCAGGATAATAGGCTATACCATAATATATTTCCTTATTCCGCATATCTTTCTCCATATTCCATCCCTCCTATTAATTTGCTTATACTGTTTTTATTCTGAAATGCTTCATTTTCTATTCTAATACCAGGCGAAAGATCTTAAAAAATATGCTGCACATATCCTGATAACGATGCCCCGTTTCCTATTCCTGTTGCAGTACAGGGCGATCCTGCCACTTTCCATGGAAGAAACGGATATAGAAGCAAATACTTCTGCAGACCCAGTCCACGCCCATTGCCATCCATATGCCTATAACTCCGAAGTTCATATAAATCGCAAAAGCGTAAGCCAGTAAAATTCTCCATACCCACATCGATGCAATCGATACCACCATTGTATACTTTACTTCCTTTACAGCGCGCAACGCATTGGGCAGTGCAAAGCTCGGCGTCCAGAACAGCACGCAGATGATACTGTAAAATCTTAAAATTTTAACTGCCAGGGGCTTTGTAACATCTTCCAGATGATACAGCCCTACAACTTCCGGACACAGGATAAATAACAGGGTACATGTAATCCCTACGCAAATGTAGCTCCATAACAAAAGCGTCCGTGTCTTTTTAATTGCCAGCTTGTTATCACCTGAACCAACGATCTGCCCGACTACGGTTGTAATGGTAAGCCCCACTGCATTTCCAGGAATAACTGCAAAGCCTGAAATTGTACTGGCTACCGCATTCGCCGCAATTGATGTGGTGCCGAGCATTGCAGTCACACCCGATACCAGCACCTTGCCTATCTGAAATATGCTGCTTTCTATTCCATTCGGAACGCCAATGCTCAAAATTTGCTTTATCATATCCCATTTTGGCCTGAATATTTTCTTCACTTCCAGGTAAACCACCCTGTTTCTTCTGGTCAGAACAATCATCATGAACATTGCCGAGCATACTTTTGCAATAAGCGTTGCAACCGCAATACCGGCAACCCCCCAATGAAACCCATACAGAAACAGCGCATTTCCGCAGACATTAATAATGTTTGCCATTATTGAAGCCACCAGAGATACCCTGGTTATTCCCATAACCCTGAACAGCGATGAGCAGGAATTATACAGTGCTGTAAAGGCATATGTAAAAGCTGAATAGAAGAAATAGGTGCGTGCGCTTTGCATTACACTTTCTTCAATGCTTCCATAAAACAGCTGTATCAAAAGCCTATTGCCTGCTAAAGCAACAACACTCATCAAAAAAGCCAGGCTCACCGACGAAAATACCAGACTTGCCGCTGAGTTCCTTGCCTTTTCTTCATTATGCGCGCCAATAAAGTGCGCCGTTACAATCGCGCCTCCTGTACACAACGCTGAGAAAAGTGTAAAAAGCAGTGCATTGATATTATCTACCAGTGAAATTCCTGATATTGCACTTTCCCCAATTGATGAAACCATCAGAGTGTCCGCCATACCCACAGCGGTGTTCAGCATCTGTTCCAGTATCAGTGGTATCATTATTTTTATCATTTCTTTTTTTGAGAACATATTATCAAACCCGATTTCCTTTTTGTCTATACCAGCATGTCCGGATGAATTACCAGCGGTTTCTCCGCCGAAATCAGAAAAGACTTTCTGATGTTTCGATACCTGATTGTAATTTCCTTCGGTACCCCGCTTGATATATTATCGTAATAAATCCTGCATTCCTTTAAAGTTCCGTTTTCCCAATATATATCAGCAGACATTGCCCCACGCAGCCGTATACCTTTTATAAAACCGGTATCCCACTCATCGGGAAGAGCGGGCAACAAATCAACATACCCAGCATGGGACTGAACCAGGGACTCCATAACAGCTTCAGCCAATCCGAAATTCCCGTCAATCTGAAATGGCGGGTGAATATCCAGCAGGTTATCCTGGATACATTTCTGAATCATCTGCACCACATTCTGATAAACCTTGCCCCCGTTTCCAAGCCTTGCATAGAAGCATGTAACCCATGCCTTTGACCAGCCGGTATGACCTCCCCCGTGGCTTAGGCGGTATTCCAGAGTTTTTTCTGCAGCCTCAAATAACTCCCTGTTTTCACGATTGATTTCATTGCCGGGATGCAATCCATATAAATGAGAAATATGCCTGTGGCCGGGCTCTGTCTCTTCAACGTCGTTATACCACTCCATGATTCTGCCGTCCTTGCTGACGCGTATCGGCGGCAATGCATCCAGCATCTGCCTGACCTTGTTTTTTCTTTCGGGATCGCTAATGCCCAGAATCTCCAGTCCATGAAGATACGCGTTAAACAGCTGTCGCAATATTGTCGAATCCATCGTGGGTGCCATGCACAGAGCGCCTTTCTGCCCTGTTTTTGTGCAATATGTATTTTCAGGGGACAGCGACGGACCCGTCAAAAGGTAACCCTCGTCATCCCGGTACAAATAGTCCTCAAAGAATCTTACCGACTTCTCAATGACAGGCATGGCCCTCTCTCTGAGGAAGTTCAAATTCTCTGTGTAGAGGTAATGCTCATACATGTGTATGCACAGCCAGGCAGCTCCCATCGGCCAGAACGGCGACGCATCAAAAATGCCCTCCGGCGCTGCGTTTGCCCACAATGTTGTATTATGGTGCGCACAGAATCCATCCGCTCCATACATTTTTTTCGCAACCACGCTGCCTGTCAGTGCCAGCTTGTCAAGCAATGCGAACAGTGGTTCATTGCATTCCCCGAGTCCTGCTTTGTCTGCAAACCAGTAATTCATCTCTGTATTGATATTGATTGTATACTGGCTCTGCCATGGCGGTTCATAGGAGCCGTTCCAAATCCCCTGCAGGTTCGCAGGAAGTTCGCACCTGTAAGAAGAAGAAATCAGAAGATACCGGGCGTACTTTACCAGTAACACGGTTAAGTAACCGGCATGTTTCGTATCTCCGTCCCTTAGGTTTTGCAGCATTTGATCTGTGGCAATACCCGGATTCTGCGAGTTATTGATATTAAGATCAAACCGTTTGTAAAGCCTTTGATACTCCTCGGCATGTTCCCTGTAAATCTCTGCAAAGCCTGCCTTCCTGGCAGCATCGAGTCTGTCCAGTATCACAGAAGTCAGCTTCCTTAACGCAGCTTCTCCATCGTAATTCCCAATCAGCCTGTACAACATCCGATCATCCTGCTGCCCTGAAGTTTCGCCAGTATCCAAAGCCTCAATCTGCTTTTTCAGCTCTTCGGCATACCTGTCCCATAAATCGTGGTAATCGGTAGCTGTACTGACGTATATAACAACTTCGTCGGCATTCTCGGCATAGACGAAATCCCCCATAACTTTTACAGGTATTTCATTTCCTGCCCGGTATGCCTGCATTGTCGCACCGGTCACGTAATGTACTCCGCCTGCGCCATTTTCACCCCAGTTTCCTACAGTTACCGGATTCAGTTTCCCGGTATATTCCTCAAAGGGCTTTCTGCTTATATTTGCACTGACTGTAATTCCATCTGGGTGGTTACTTGTTATTCTGATAGCCAGTACATTGTATTTGACGCTTACCAGATGCTCCCTTTCATAATGGTAGCCGTTCATATTATACGAAACCGTGGCCACAGCAGTGTCCAGGTCCAAAATTCTTTTATAGTCATTAGGTTTATCCTGATGGTGCATGAAGCACAGCCTCAAATCACCGGCAGGCTGGAACGGGTTATTATACTTCGGTGTCCCGGTCATTGACATTTTGGCTATAAATGCCGCCTTTTCCACCTCTCCGTCCAGAAGCAACCTGCGAATCGCCGGAATAAGTTCTTTGCAGTCAGGATTTATCCTGTTTCTCATAGGGCCGAACCAAAGGCTTTCTTCGTTAATAAAAATCGTTTCCTCGTTTGGCTTTCCCATTACCATGGCGCCAATCCTGCCATTTCCTATGGGCAGCCCCTCATCCCATTTTCTGGCCGGTTTGTTCAGATAAATTCCATCCATAATTTTCTCCCCTGTTTACACGTTATGCCTGTTACGGTATTCAATGATTTTCTGCCAGTCAAAACGCCCCATATGGTGCGTTCCCTTTCTCAAATGGTATCCAATTTTTCCGTCATGGAAATATTGGTTTTCTTCAGGATACTTGTCCGGACATATCAGCCCACGATATCCCAACAGCTCATAAACCGGTGAAGCCGCCGCACAGGAGAGGAACTCGGATTTCGGATCCGCCCAGTCATCCTGTGAAGCGCTGCATATATAAAGGTTTCTCGGCGCCACCAGGGCCAGCAAAAAATGCTGGTCAAAAGGCAATTCATCTTCTCTTTCCACATATTCATAAAAATTGCCGCAGAACCAAAGCCTTGATCCCGGGTTCGCAAGGTTTTTGATACGCTCCCCTGTTTTTCCGCGAAACAGCGCCGCTCCACCGGCACCGGAGTCATTTGCTGTTACCATTGAAAACCGTTCATCCAAGGCACCACACCATAACGCAGTCTTACCAAGTCTTGAATGCCCTGCCACTGCAATTCTGGATGTGTCGATATCATCACGCTTTACAAGGCAGTCCATAATGCGGCTTCCCCCCCAAGCCCACACTGCTACCTTTCCCCAGCTGTCATAAGGATTCCTTCTGCAGAATCTGGATGCTCCGGTCTGGTAGTTATCATTTTTATCAGCGGTGATATCTTCATAATAAACATTGGCTATTGCATACCCGGAATCTGTTATTTCTTCACCCAGCCCGTCGGCAATCCAGGGTGTAAACGAAAAGTTCACAAAAACCGGCGGTTTTTCTACGTGTTTCGGAATGGCCAGCCGGTATTCGAAAGAAGTATAATTAAACGGCGACATGATGCGCAAGTCATAACGGTAAATATGTGCCTTCCCCCCATATCCGTTCGGGTCTTCAGATATCAGCCTTTCATCCAGCTCCAGTTCAAAGCCGGGAGCATAACCTGCAAACTGCTCCTGGAGAATTTCTTTAATCTCCCCGCGCCTTTTTCTCCACCCGGCTGCGTCCTGAACTTCAGTACCATCCCGAAAAAAAAGAAGCCCGGGTAAATTTCTTTTTTCCAGTTCATCATTAATTAATCCCATATTCCCACCATCCTGCAGCCAATCAGTTCCCGATCAAATCCAGCATGAATTTATCCAGGTTCGGATTGAATTTAAGCCTTCCTTCAAGGCACAGACTGATTAAATATAAGTCTCCGTTGCCGTAACGTACCTTCTTTACAAACGGAAGGTGCTTTTTTGCCCCTTCGGCACCGTCAAAACCACTCTTGGAGTAGGTATATACGAGGTCTTCTCCGGGAAGATCGGTCTCAATCGTATATTCGCCTGCAAAATCAATGTAGTCCTTATCCCCGTTATACAGCATATAAAAATGATAATCTTCATACGAATCCTTGCCCGATGCATAAAACACCCCGCCACAGGGCTTTGTGGAAACATTAAGTTCAGGCAGGTCTGTTTTCGCATTTGGAAAGACCAGTATTCCCTTCATTCCTTCGCGGACCTTTCCGAGGAAAGATTTAAGATCCTGTTTGCTGGAGATATCGGCGAAAACCCCGCATTGAGCTTCTTCACCTTCAGGCTCTATTCCCAGCTCATTCAGCAATCTTTCCGCCTTTTCATCAAAAGCTTTCACGGTATAGTTTTTTGGGTATGCACGGGGATAAACCTTAATGCGTATATATTCTCCATTTATCATTCTCCGGTTTTTATCAAGAAGGACTGCCTCAACAGTAAAATCGGTCTCTTTTTCCACGGGCCGGAATGAAATTTCGGCAGTCCCGGAAAAGCGTGCATTTGCAGCCGGAACCTGAGAATCCAGTTCACATGAGAAAACCGGCTTTCCTGTTTCACTATAAACCTGTATAAAAATGCAGCCTTCTACATCTTCAGAGCTGTCATTCAAAAGCCATGCCTCGACAGGAACGGTTTCATCATCATATGCGTATGCCCTGCCTGTATAAAGGTTCACCCTGACAGGCTCGAGCGCATCCATATATGCAAAATACGCGGGCTTGGGAACTCTGTCACAGCATACGAGGGTCTTCATCCAGCCCGACGGCCATGCATCTATTAAAAGGTGGATTGCCGTCTGGTTGATTATGTCGCCGCGTCTTCTGAAGCTGTCTGTCATCAGTTTCGTGGCAATGGCCTGATGATTCTGTGAAGCCTTAACCCAGTCAGAAATATTGTTCTGCTCACGGTACCAGTCCCCATGAACAGAATGGGTTTGTGCGCGGACAATCCTGTCGGGATACCAGTTCCCGTTGCTGTCGGTTGCAAGCCATTCTTTCGGGTATCGTTCACGGATGATATTTTCATTGTCAAGCCCCTCGGCTCCATACTCACCGCAGCCAACCATCCAACCACCCTTAACCGGTGGCAGATACCCTTTCATCAGTTTTCCGATTGGCTGGCCATGATTCGTGTACCACATCGTGTACGTGTGGAAATCAGGCATACCTTCAGCAGTGGGCGGATCATAATCTCCTTCCACGTTCTTGATTACACGGTCTGGATTTTCGGTATAAACAGCCTTACGCGCAGCTACGAAAAATGCCTCCAGCTCATCTCTGAAAAGATGCCTGTGCCCTTTGAAATTATACCGTTTTGAGTATTTATCATCGGGATCATTGGTTTTCCGGATACACATCGGTTCATTTATAAAGGTGGTCATTATCGTTGATACATGCCTTCGCACCAGGTGCTCCATTTCCACAGTCTGCCTGATGGCTTCGCTGAACTGGTTCCTTCTCAGGAAGCCGAAAAGAGGAAGATCACATTGGTGCATCATCCCCAGCATATCCATATAGTCATAGATTTCTTCCTGAACAGGCCTTTGGGTAATCCTGTAGTAATTTATATTGCATATTTTTGCAATTAATATGTCATCCACGAGCTGTTCAAAATCACCGTTCATGACACATTGCTGCAAATGCCCCATTTCATTAGCCCCGCGCAGAACAAACGGCCTGTTGTTGAAATAAAACTTTCCCTTCGGCGAAGAGCTTTCATCACATACAAATTTCTTCATTCCAAAGGTTCCGATGGCTTCCGAAACCACCCTGCCATCCTTTTTAAGCTGCACTATAGCCGCATAAAGGTATGGTTCATCCGGCTCCCATAACCTGTAATTTTTCACCCGTATCCAGTACCGGTATTCATTCTTGCCAACGCCGATGCTGTATACCTTCTCTTCGGCATTGCCAATGGGTTCTCCCTCATAATTCTTCGGTATAAGGTTTATTGAAAGGGTATAATCCAGCGCATATGCCGGCAAATAATTCATAATGCCGATACGGATCTCAGCGATGTCTTTATCAATATCCGGCCTTACAAAAATATCATCGATATAATATACCGGCCTGGTTTCAACGGTAACTTTTCCTATTATACCTGCTCCGGCGGGGCAATGGTGCCATCCAGTATACGGATCATCCCATCCCGGTCCGGTGGCAGCGTATATTTTGTCCCCGTCAAGTATGGGTCCGGTTCCCAGGATGGTATAGTCATTATGGCACTCTATTACCAGTTCGTTCTCATCACGAAGATATTTGGTAATATCTATATCAAATGGCGCAAAAAAGCCTTCATGGCTGCCGGCATAATTTCCATTAACATAAATATTCGCTTTGTAATCAACCGATTGGAAATGCAAAATAACCCGGTGTTGCCCGTCAGGCCTTTCGGTTTTGAACATGCAGCGGTAATAGGCCGTCCATCTTCCCTTATCATCAGCAGGTCCCCTGTAGTCGGGAATTTTAACCTTCTCCCATTCTGCATCGCTTCTGTTCCGGTCGCTGAAGCATTCATCCTGATCAACATACCGGAACTCAAAATCCTTAAGTTCCATTACCTTCTTTGTATTATCCTTAAAACAGGTCAAATCCCTCATAAAAGGCCTGTAATACTCTTTCTGTCTGCCAAGCTCTTCCCGGAAGTCCTTTAATCGCTCTTCATAGGTCAATTTCTGCGGATACAGGTAATCAAAATAAGGCGCATCCACTTTTTTAAACTTTATGTCCGGCCTTTCCACAGGTTCCACCTCTTTTACCTGGTCGGACAGCGGATGCTTTGTCATAGCTATTTCCATAAAGAAATCCTGGTTTGCCATAATAAAACCTCATCCTTTAAAAAAGGGAACGATAATTGTTTCAATCCAAATATCGCTCCCTTATTCTTATTAGCTCGTATTTTCTATCTATCAGGCTTCAAATATCCGAATCATTACTTGTTGTTAGCTTCATAAGCAGCCTTGAATTCAGCCTGGATTGCCTTGTATGTGTCAGATGAAACAAGACCGTTGATAAACTTGTTGAATTCATCAGCTGATATCAGGCCCATTACATACTTCGCGCAGTTTGCATCAACGTCATCAATCAGCGTCGACCAGTTGGCGTTGTAAGTTTCGGAATGCAGGTTCACATTTGCGTGGGCAAGGCCGGTTTCGTCCAAAGCTTTAACAATAGCTGCCCTTATGTCTTCTGCACGTTTAACAGATTCTTCTGATGCACCCTTTGCGCCAGGTCTCTTAAACTTGGCTGTAATCTGGTCTGCGTCAACCTTCAGGAATATCTGATTCCATGCGCCAACATAGCCTTCCTGTCTTGCAGTGCCATACTTGGAAGTATCACGGGTACCGTCTGCAAGCAGATCATAGTGCATGCCTTCAACACCGTCGGTCATGATGAGATCATAACCTGGATAATCTTTTTCTGTACCGTTGAATACCTGCATAATCTTCTGGATTTTCTTTTCATCACATTTAGAGTTAATAGCTATACAGGAATCAATATCGTATGAGTTTGCAGAAATTGCATACCCTTCAGGACCTTTCACAGGAAGCAGGCACCAAGCCTCATAAGTATCCGGTGTACTTGAATCAAAAATCTTGTTGGATACTCTGTCGGCTGACTGGTTCCAGTTGTACCATGCTGTCAGGAATGCAACTGATCTTCCGCCCTTCCACTTGCTGGTATCAGCGTTACCAAGGGCAAATTCCTTATCCAGTACGCCTGCATCATACAGTTTCTTCATCCAGTTCAGGAAATCGATGTACTTAGGATTGAACTGAATGTATTGGAATTCGCCGTTTTCATCAATACCCCAGTCCATCTGGCCTGTAAATGCAACTGCAAAGGCTTTTACGCGGTCGCTCATGAAGTCGCCGTACCAATCCAGCGCATAGATTTTCTGGCCTTCGCCTTGAGTCGCTGCGTTTGAAAGACCAATCAGCCAGTCAGCAAGCTCGTCCATTGTGGTGGGTTCTTTTTCATAGCCGTACTTTTTCATAAGGTCTCTACGAACATTGATACCGGATTGCTGTGCAATTTCAGCCTTGCTTCTCGGTAGAATGTAAATGCCACCCTTGTAAGTAGCCTGTTGCCACATTGAATCGTCCCATTTACTCATAACAGAGTTGATTTCCTTAAGACCACCCTTGCCAAAGATATACTTGGTCATATCAACGAAGTTACCTGCATCTATAGCCTGGGTAAATGCAGGATAATAGAAGCTGCTGTTTGTTTTCATAATCTGCACTACATCGGGCAGATTATTTGTAGCCATCAAGGTATTTACCTTGTTGGGATAATCCTCATAGTTGACCCATTCAATTTCCAGGTCTACATTCAACAAATCTTCCCAGTATTTTTCCATTGAGCTGCCTGAAACAGGGCCATATCCCCAGTCAATACCAATTACCGAAATTTTCATTCTTTCAGCTTTTGCAGCTTCCAAATCCAATACAGGACCATCACTTACTGCCGCCTGTGTTGGTGTAGGTTGAGTTGTAGTTTGATTACTGCTTCCCCCATTATTAGTCTTGCCTGAGGTGCAGGCTGACAATAATGTAAATGACATTACTGCTGCCAAAACAAATGTCAGCACTTTCTTAACTGTTTTCCTGTTCATAAAATAGCCCCTCCTATAAGGTATTAGGATATTGTATCTTATCCTCTGCTAAACAGAGTGATAATTCATAGTAAACTGATACCGGTTTTTCCTTTTGCGGTTTTTATCCTTTAACAGCTCCAACCATTACGCCTGAGGCGAAATATTTCTGCAGGAACGGATATACGCACAGAACCGGAAATACAACAACTGTCACAGCTGCCATACGCATTATTTCCTGAGGTACTTCGGTTGACAATTCATTTGCCAAATCAACCACATCTGAAATTGTGGAGGAAAGTACAATTTTCTGTACATAAACCTGTAATGGTGCTTTTACTGAAGAAGTCAGATACATAATGGCGCTGAAATAAGTATTCCAGTATGAAACAAATGCAAATAATGTGAAAGTTGCCAGCATTGCTTTGGATAACGGCAGAACAATGACGCTGAATATGCGGAGCTGGCCGCAGCCGTCAATTGTAGCAGCTTCTTCAAGTTCTTTAGGAAGACTTTCAAAGAATGACTTCATAACCATTACCGTCCAGGCGCCACATGTTGCCGGCAGGATACAGGCCCACCAGCTGTTTATCAGACCCAGGTTGGCAATGTTCATATAATTCGGTACCATACCCGCACCAAACAGCATTGTGAACATTACTGCCTTGTTGATGAACCCTTTTCCGGGGACAGGCTTTGACAACATATAGGCTAAACCTGCATTAAAAAGAACATTCAATGGTGTTCCGACAAGAGTGATATAAAGAGTAGACTTTAATGCATTTAAAAATCCGCTTCCTGACAGGATCAGCCTGTAAGCTTTTACACTCCACTTCTTAGGCCAAATGTAGAATGTTCCGCTGACATATGCAGAAGGGTCAGTGAAGGAAACTACCAACACATAAACGAAAGGAAGAATTATGGTTGCCGCAATCAGAAACAGTACGATTCCTAATATAGTCTGTCCCAATACGGTTTTCGCATGCATACCCATTTTTTTCTTTTCTTTTCCGGAAGCTACAGCCAACATCTTAATACCCCTTTCCTAAAGCTTCTACAATACACCTTCAAAACCTTTTCGTGAAGACAACCAGTTGGTGAATACTACGAGAGCAGTGCTTACAACCGATTTGAACATACCAATGGCGGTGGTATATGAATACTGGGTGGAACCCGAAGCTATACTGTTGTTGTAAATGTATATTTCAAATACCTCAAGCTTTGATTTAACCATTGCGTTATTCATCAGCCATACCTGTTCGAAATCAACCGACACGATGCTTCCCATTTTCAAAATAAGCATAACAACAACGGTTGGCATGATGCACGGTATTGTAATCCTGAATATTTGCTGAAATTTGTTTGCACCGTCAATTGT
Source organism: Thermoclostridium sp. (assembly GCA_036562185.1). Classification (GTDB taxonomy): domain Bacteria; phylum Bacillota; class Clostridia; order DSM-8532; family DSM-8532; genus Thermoclostridium. Next base: position 833 of record DATCKN010000021.1, on the reverse strand, counting down.
TGCGGCCTCATACAATCCTTTATCAATTCCGCTTATTGCTGCCAGATATACAATAGAACTCCATCCTGCACCTTTCCATACTTCCTGAATAATTATGATGGGATAGATTGCTTTCTCACTGAAAAGGTATGCATATGGCTCTTTTCCCATAGACACCGCTATTTTATTAACGATACCCTGTTCGGATGACAGAAGGAAGAATGTCAGGCTGACTACGATAGCCCAGGAAAGGAAGTGGGGTAAATATACCACTGTTTGAACAAATTTTTTGTACTTCGTGCTTATTACTTCATTTAACAGCAGCGCCAATATAATTGGAGCCGGAAATGTTAACAGACTTAATCCGCTTATGACCAATGTATTCCTTAACATGCTGTAAAATTTCGGATCTGCGAACAATCTTTCAAAATGTTTGAATCCAACCCATGGGCTGTTCAATATTCCAAGATGAGGATTGTAATTTTGAAATGCCATCAGCAATCCCCACATGGGAAGATAGCGAAAGATGATTAGAATCAGCATTCCAGGCAGTCCCAACAAATATATATAACGGTACTCATATATACGTGCTGCCAGGCTTTTCTTACCTCCAAGGTATCTGGTCGAAGCGGTGAGTTGTGACTTTGCTGCCACTGGAAGACCCCCTTAATACTTAAACAGATTGGCAATTTTTAGTATTGAAAAACTTTATTTTTATTTAACTATTTAAGTAGTGACTACTATTAGAATACTGTATTTTTTGATAAAAGTCAACTAAAAACACTTAATTTAATATTGATCTTTTAATAAATTTCAATAAAATAATAGTCGTAATTTACTAAACCAGTATTTAA
>DATCKN010000019.1:0-2070 GCA_036562185.1 Thermoclostridium sp. | reverse complement strand
CTTCTTCCCTTTGTTCAGCTCTCAACTTTTTCCGCCTTTGATTCACATATATGGCAATCTGCCTTCGATGCTTTAATCTGTTTTCTTCTTTTCTCCTTTCCTTCTCGACCGTATACTCAGGAAAACGCTTGAGAATTTTTGTTATGGCAGGTTGGCTGACATTTTCAGCCTTTGCAATTTCGCTTACCTTCATCTTTTCGTGAAAATAAAGATAATAAACTCGATCCTTATCTACCACTTTTATATTTCCTCCCCAGCAGTTATATTTTTGTTAAGCCAGATTCCGGGCATAATTCCGCCTTTATGTGCTCATTTGTCTTGTAAAACATAGCAAACACCTTCTGGCGTATTCATTGTATTACAACATATGTTTCAAAGATACCTGCATAGCTACAGGAGGTCTTATTTTAAAACCGGATTTCAAGAAGTTTCTTTGCTTTTGTTATCAATTACCTGACATCATTATTGTAATGTATGATTTACAACTTGTCAACCATGTTTTACGATAAAATTTTCTTTATTTTTTGTAAAAAATGTTTTACAATATTCACTGCAGGTAAAAATATAAAGTATAAATGCCAATGGTCCAAATTTGAAAGGGGGACAAATTTTGTGGGTGAACTTCAGGAAATGTTAATCCAGAAAAGAAGAGAGCTAAACTTAAGCCTGAGAAAAGCAGGAAGTTTGATTGGGATAAGCCATTCTTACCTCAGGGCTCTTGAAAACGGTATAGACCCCCGAACCAACACGCCAATTAAACCGTCCCCGGAAGTACTGAAATTAATAAGCAAAGCCTACGACATAGATTATCACCGGCTAATGAAAGCAGCTGGCTATCTCGATGAAGAAGAGAATGAGGATTCTGACTCTGTCTTGATCCCCGAGGAATACACACAAAAGTATAAAGTAACTGGCCGGGATTTAAAACAGTATGAGGAATTTATAAGGCAGGCAAGCATTTTTTTCATGGATGACAGGATAGCAGATGAAGACAAAGAAAAACTTTTCAGGGACATAACCGAACTTTTTTGGAAATCAAAGGATATAAATAAGAAAAAATATGGGAGAAAGAAGAAAGATAAAACTGAATAGCGGAGGTTTTATCCGGTGAGAAAGAATATTCGTGTGCGTGTAAAACACCTGATAAAAAAATATGGGACTCGTAACCCTCTCCTGATTGCAAAATATCTTAACATACACGTGGTTTATAAAGAATATTCTCCATGCACAAAAGGATATTACATCAAAATACTGCGAAACAAGTTCATAATTGTAAACAGCACCCTGGATGAATACAGCCAGAAAATTGTGCTTGCCCATGAACTTGGGCATGCTGTGCTGCATTCATCCGAACCTGTATATTTCATCAGAGAGCACACCTTATTCCCCATCGGCCCATATGAAGTAGAGGCAAACAAATTTGCGGCAGAACTCCTGATTGATGATGACGACATTCAGGAAATGCTTCATGAATCCACAGAATACATAGCTGCAAGGCTTGAAGTAAATGAAAAGCTTGTAAAATACAAGCTACAAAACAGAAAATAATAGATGTACATAACATGAGCCAGAGTGTGAATAATTTTGTTTATGGGAGTTTTTAGCCCCTTTCTGAGATCGTTTAATGTGCTAATTTAACCTGGCACCAGTATAGCTTCTTTACTTATTTTTAAAAATCGAGGAAGTCTTTATCGTCCCCCGTGCTTTATCACGCTTCTCCACTTTCTGTGACGTCCTCCCCTCAATAAATTAAGGGGCATCCTCAAGCGGATGCACACAGGGTTTTATCCCTGCGCTTCGGTTCAGCGACGCCGTGCCATCCCAAGTGGTATGACACGTCCGCGGGCCGCGCCACCCGGCCACTACTCCCCTTCACGGGAGATACCTTATACGCTCTCTCGTAAATATTCAGGGCACCATTTACATCCACCTGTGCCTTCCAACCGCAAGAACATACATACAACCCTCGGTGTCTCCTGTTGGAAGCCATAATTTCCCCACAGGCGTGACAGGTAATAGACGTACTTCCTTCATCTACATTATCAAGTACCAGAATCCCCGCAAGCTCAC
>DATCKN010000017.1:0-12420 GCA_036562185.1 Thermoclostridium sp. | reverse complement strand
TGCGGCGGCTGTTTTGTTCTTAGTTTTGGATTACTGTTTCAACCGGACAGTGTGGATCACATTGTCGGCAACTGGGAGTTCTGCGAATACTGCTGTCCGAACAGTTCATTTTTTATGAATACACGTTGATAAGGCAGATTTCAATTTGTTGACGTTCGGAATTAAACAAGGTCTGAAAGTTTTAAATACTTTCAGACCAATAATTATGCATTCCAAGATTTCTTTGAGACAAATAAATCTTTATTGCTTAACTCATGTAAGTCTCAGTTTTCTTCTTGCTTATTGCATCATTATGCATAATGCAGGCATATGCCAAAACGAGCATGCTTTACAGTTGGAATGAAATGTTACTTCAGCAGAGGCAGCAGGGATGTGCCGATAGTGTTTTCGGGCATGGGCACGCTGAAGTTGTCGGCGATTGTAGCACCTATAACGGCGAAGGTTTCCTGCTCAGGCAAAGGGCCAAAACCGGTCATGGATGGTGAATAGGCTAAGAAAGGAACCTTTTCCCGCGTATGGTCAGTGCCTGTATAGGTTGGATCATTGCCGTGGTCAGCTGTGAGTATCAGCAGATCATTTTCTTTGAGCAAAGGCATCAGTTCACCTAATTTGACATCAAATTTCTCAATCTCTTCACCATATCCTTTCGGATTTCTGCGGTGCCCCCAAAGAGCATCAAAGTCCACCAGATTAACAAAGCACAAGCCGCAAAAGTCGGTATGGGCAATGTCTATGGTTTGTTCCATGCCGTTAACCGAGCTTTGGGATTTGTAGGCAGCGGTGATTCCCTCACCATCGAAAATGTCCTTAATCTTGCCCACTGAAATCACGTCAAAGCCGTTATCTTTAAGGGCGTTCAAAACTGTCGGTCCAAAGGGTTTAAGTGCGTAATCGTGGCGGTTGCTGGTACGGCGAAATTCGCCCCGCTTTTTTCCAACATATGGGCGGGCGATAACACGACCCACCTTCCATTCATCACGTAAGGTAAGTTCACGGGCAATTTCGCAGCAGCGGTATAGCTCCTGCAGGCCGAAGGTTTCCTCGTGACCACAGATTTGCAATACCGAATCAGCCGATGTATAAACAATCATAGCGCCGGTGGCGATTTGTTCTTCGCCAAGCTCGTCAATGATTTCTGTACCCGAAGCGCTCTTGTTGCCAATGACACGGTGGCCTGTGCGGGCTTCCAGTTCGGCAATTAACTCCGGCGGGAATCCGGTTTCAGTAAAAGTTTTAAATGGCGTATCCACCCGCAGACCCATCATTTCCCAGTGACCGGTCATTGTATCCTTGCCGTTGCTTATTTCATTAAGTGCACAATAGTAGCCCAGCGGACGCTTTACAGGTGGCACATTGGTGAGTGAATGCAAATTGGCTATGCCTAACTTTTGCAGATTAGGAATATTTAGTCCGCCAACAGCCTCAGCAATATGGCCGAGAGTATCTACGCCTATATCACCATAATCAGGAGAATCATCCATAGCGCCAATACCCATTGAATCGAGAACAATGGTAAAAATACGTCTATATTTTTTCATAGCAAGCCTTCCCCTAAAAAGTAAACTTTTCATTATTTATATCTTCCTGCGCTCTTGCCATGGTAAAGTAAAGCAAAAATCTGATAATAAAAAATTAATACAAGCCATCCGCAGGTTGGGATTTCATAAGTTTTACCAGCCGACTGGTGCCCAGACGGTCGGCACCCAGCTCGATAAATTTCCCGGCGTCATTAAAATTGGCAATGCCACCGGCAGCCTTAATTTTGACATTGGGTCCAACGTGTTCAGCAAATAAGGCAACATCCTCAAAGGTAGCGCCGGCATTGGAAAACCCCGTGCTGGTTTTAATATAGTCTGCCCCGGATTCGGTCACCAAATTACACATAACGATCTTTTCTTCTTCGGTGAGCAGACAGGTTTCAATAATAACCTTCAGGATGCGTTCACCGCAGGCTTGCTTAATGGCTTTAATTTCTTCCAGCACATAGTCGTATTCTTTGTTTTTCAGGGCACCTATATTGATTACCATATCAATTTCATCAGCGCCGTTAGCGATGGCATCTTTGGTTTCAAAAACTTTGGCGGCAGTGGTCATGTTGCCATTAGGAAAACCTATAACGGTGCAGATGGCCATGCGTTCACCCACATATTCTTTAGCACGGGCCACATAGCAGGGTGGGATACACACCGAAGCCGTTTTATATTTGACGGCATCGTCACAAAGGGCCATGATTTCCGGCCAGGTGGCGGTTTGCTGCAATAATGTGTGATCTACACGGGACAATATGTCTTGTTTATTCATTAAATTGCCTTCTTTCTCGCCGGCTGAGTTTTCCGGCGTAAATTTCTGTGTTTGGTTATTAATATCCAGGATAGCATGATATAGGATATCCCGGATATTAATGATTTTATGCTTATTTATCCAAATTCTTTGGGCCAAAGCCCATGGGAAGAATCTGCTCCAGTGTATATACTACATAATGTTCCGGATCTTTTGCAAGTATCACTTCAAAGATTTTGGGATCACAAAATTCCATCATTACCTGACGGCACACTCCACAGGGAGCACACAAATCCAGACTGTCCGATCCTGCCGGACCGCCGACAATGGCGATGGTGGTAAACTCCGTGACGCCTTCGCTGACTGCTTTAAAGAAGGCGGTACGTTCAGCACAGTTACCGGGGGTGAAGGCGGCATTTTCTATATTGCAGCCTGTATACAGCCTTCCGTCTTTGGATAGCAGTGCCGCACCTACCGCAAAATGTGAATATGGGGAATAGGAATTCTTACGCGCAGTTAAAGCATGAGAGATCAGTTCAGACCGAGTCATATTCATTTCCTTTCTAAAAGCTTTCGGGAAAGGCCACTCCTCCGGCAAGCGTGCGGCGGAGTATGTGGCCCCGTTTATTTCTGTTTTACGTATGGCTTACCGCTGGCAGCAGGTACGCGGGATTTACCGACAAACAATACCAGCGTGATGATTGTAACGACATAAGGAATCATGGAAATAAGGTTAGGGCTGATAATATTGCTCGAACCCAGCAAAACTTTTAAGCCATTGCACAATCCGAACAGCAGGCAGGCCCTCATGGCTCCCTGAGGTGTGAATTTGCCAAAGATAACAGCGGCGATGGCGATGAAGCCCTGACCAACTATGACAGAAGGACGGAACTGGCTGACGGTACACAAGGTAACATAGGCACCACCCAGCCCTGCCAGAAATCCGGAAGCAATCACTGCAATGTAGCGGGTGCGTATGACGTTGATACCCTGGGTTTCGCAAGCCTTGGGATGTTCACCGACGGCTCTGAGATGCATGCCGAACCTGGTCCTGTAGATAATAAACCAGACGATGGCCACTGCGACAAAAGCCAGATAAGTAGCAACATAAGTATTGAAAACATTGTTCCCAAAACTACCTACTTTAAAAACACCGTTGAACAGTTTTGGCAGCTTTTGAGCAGTATCAAGCGGAGGAGTATCTGAGGATTGATCAAAGAGTGCTTTGCATACAAAGATAGCCACGCCGGGTGCCAGAAAGTTAATAGCGGTACCGGAGATAGTCTGGTCGGCGCCAAATGAAACGCAGGCAATGGCATGAATCAGTCCGAAAAGCGCACCTACCAGCCCCCCGCATAAAAAGGCCAGCCAGGCATTGCTGGTGAAATGTGCAACTGCCGCACCTACAAAAGCACCGATGGTCATCATGCCTTCAATACCAATGTTAACAACACCACTGCGTTCCGAAAAAGTGGAACCCAATGCAGCATAAAGCAAAGGAGGTGTAGCTATCAGTGTGGCGTTAATAATCAAGCCCAGGTTTTTAATAAGTTCTTGCATTTATTTGCCCTCCTTCTTTTGCAGCCTTTTTGTTATTAAATAGCGGAATACATGCGATATGGCGATAAAGAGCACAATTGTGCCCATTATGATGTCTATGACTTCGGTGGGAGCGTCAATGAGATTGAGCTTGGAACCACCGTATTTCATGGCACCGTAAAACAATCCTGCAAAAATACAGCCAATGGGGTGGGAACTTGCAATCAGCGCGACGGTGATTCCCTGGAAGCCGTAGCCCTCCTGACCGGCAAACTGGCTGATGCGCATTGAGTTACCCATTAGTTGTACAGCTCCGCCTAAAGCAGCCAGGGCGCCCGACAGGCTCATGGCGATATACATCGTCCTGTTGGAATTAATACCGCCATACCTGGCAGCATGGGGATTGAGACCAACGGCCAGTACCCGGTAGCCAAGAGTAGTTTTTGTAAGGATGAACCATATGGCAACTGCTGCAATAATTGCAAGGAAAATACCATAATTTGCTTTATCGTTCTTGAGTATATTCTGTACTGACTGGGGCAGCAAAATTCTTGCAGATTCACGAATATCCTTGGAAGCTTCGCCACCGCCTGCCTTGTGAATGCTTTCAGTGTTGACAATATAGTTTGAGAGGTAAAAGGCGATCCAGTTGAACATAATGAAGGACAAAACTTCATTGATGCCGAACCGGACCCGCAAAACTGCCACCAGGAAGCTCCAAATCATACCGGCGGCAAAAGCGGCCAGAATGCATAATGTGACGTGCAATAAAGGAGGCAAGTCCACCAGGATGCCAACACACAGAGCAGCCAGCGAACCTACGACAAACTGCCCTTCAGCACCGATATTGAAAACGCCCATCTTGTAAGAAAAGGCCACGCTCAATCCTGTAAATATAAGCGGGGTTGCATAGATTACTGACCAAATGAGATACTTGGGGCGGCTGAACACGCTGCTGAAAAGCTTCATATATGCCTCAAAGGGGCTGAAGCCGGCCGACCAAAGAAAAATTCCACCAACAACAAATCCGAAGAAAATAGCGATAATGGTATATAGAGCATTTTGCTGAAGCAGGTTATTCGTAGAATTTTTCACAATGTTTTGGGTGGTCTCGTTATTCTGATTATTCTTGTGTTTCATGATTGCCTCCTCCTGCCATCATTAGTCCCAGGACTTTTTCATCGGCCTGTTCGCCTGTCACACTGCCTACGATTCTGCCATTGTGAATAACTTCAATTCTGTCGGACAGGCTCATGATTTCATCCAGTTCGAAGGATACCAGCAATACGGCTTTATTCTTATTACGCTGCTCCACAATATAACGGTGAACAAATTCAATGGCTCCAACATCCAAACCGCGAGTGGGATTGACTGCGATAAGCAAATCCTTATCATTGGTAACCTCACGGGCAATGATGATCTTCTGCTGGTTACCGCCGGACAGCTTGCCTGCCTCTTTGATGCCGCCGTCAGCACCACGGATATCAAATTTGTCCACAAGTTCCGCTGCATGCTGAAAAATGGCATCTTTTTTTAAAATGCCATGTTTGGAGAAGGGCGGGCGTTCATAGTTTTGCAGCACCAGGTTGTAAGCTACCGAATAATCCAGTACAAGTCCGTGTTTCTGCCGATCAGCCGGTATACTGGATACGCCGTTATCAAACAGCTTGTGGGCATCAGCATTGAGCAAATCCTTGCCTTCTATGATAACTTTGCCGGATTCGCCTTTCCGTAAACCGGTTAAAATTTCCACCAGTTCGGTCTGACCGTTGCCGTCTACGCCGGCCAGGCCCACGATTTCACCACGGCGTACTTTGAGGTTTAAGCCCTTTAATACTTCCACACCACGGTAATCCCTGGCGTGAAGGTCCTGTACGTCAATAATAACTTCACCGGGCTCTATAGGCTTTTTGTCCACTTTAAACTGAACATCGCGGCCAACCATCATGGAAGCCAGTTCGTGTTCACTGACTGCTTGCACATCAACGGTATCGATATATTTACCCTGGCGAATGATGGTGCACTTGTCGGCCGCTGCTTTAATTTCCTTTAGTTTATGAGTAATTAACAAGACGGTTTTACCGTCAGCTGTAAGGTTGTGGATGATGTCGATCAGTTCTTCGATTTCCTGTGGGGTAAGAGAGGAGGTTGGCTCGTCGAGGATAAGGATGTTCGCGCCCCGGTACAGCACTTTGAGGATTTCCACACGTTGCTGCATTCCTACCGAAATGTCTTCGATTTTTGCGTCGGGATCCACATGCATGCCATAGCGCTCGGACAGCTCCAATACTTGCCGGCGTGCCTTTTTGATGTCCACCGTAATACCATTGGTGGGTTCCATTCCGAGGATAATGTTTTCGGTAACGGTGAAAGGCTCCACCAGCATGAAGTGCTGATGTACCATGCCGATGCCAAGTTCAATGGCCTGGCGCGGACTTTCGATATGCACAGGGGAACCAAAGATGGAAATGCTGCCGGATGTTGGTTTATACAGCCCGTACAATATGTTCATCAGTGTACTTTTTCCGGCACCATTTTCGCCAAGAATAGCGTGAACCTCACCTTTATGGACGGTTAGGCTGATATGGTCATTAGCCACAAAATTACCGAACTTCTTAACAATGTCGGTCATTTGGACGGCAACCACGTTAGGATCAATATGGCTTGTTTTTTCCAAATCGGTTTTTCCTCCTTAATGTATTAGTCTTGCGGAAAGTAAGCGATGTACAGATTATCTGTGATTTAAGTAATAATAATATCTTTAAATCCTTTGGCTGTAAGAAGTTCAGCGTAATAATTCATTTGATCGCTTGTCGGGATTTGCAGAGTATTTGCATATTGTGTTCTGACTCCCATCGGACGGTAGGATATAAGCTTATATCGAATGGGCCGGACGGATAAATATGGACTAAGCATCCCGGCGGTTTGTATGATTGTCCGTTCTGCATCGAAAAGGCCGGGAGAAACTACAGTGCGTACTTCATACAGCTTGCCTTCTCTGGCAAGAAAACATGCATTTTTTAAGACAATCCGGTTGTCCCGCCCGGTTACCCGCTTGTGTTCCTCGGAATCAAATGCTTTTATGTCAAGCATCACGCCGTCGGTCACAGCCAACAAATCAGGGCAATGTTCAAAATCCAGGGTTCCGTTGGAATCAATTAGAGTTGAAAGGCCATGAGACTGCGCCAGGGTAAACAGTTCGGTTAAAAATTCCGGATACAGCGTACATTCTCCGCCGGATACTGTGATACCACGAATAAAGGGAATTTGTTTTTGCACTGCGTGCCAAACCTCATCCGCTGTCATATCGGTGGATTTTGGGCTGCTGCCATGTGGGCAGGCGCGGATGCAGGTATCACAGTTAACGCATTTGGTAGGATCATAATGAATCAGGTTGTTTTCAAAGCTCAATGCTCCTGTGGGGCATGAGCAGGCGCATGCCCCGCAGTGTATACATTTAGCCCGTGTTTCCGGGTTATGGCAATACAAACAGTTCATATTGCAGCCCTGCAGAAAGATGGCAGTACGGTTACCAGGCCCGTCGACAACGCTGAAGGGTATGATTTTATTAACTGTGGCAACCATAATTAACGTACCTTTCTTTCCAGAACCTTTCCATTTATGACGGCGCCCATTCCAAGTGCGGTGGTATCATGAATAACGTTTTGACCTTTCATAAGCTTTTCAATTTCAGATCGTTTGACAAGATAACCCGTTATACGGATTACGTCGCTGTTTTTCCCATAGAATGACAGATAACGCAATTCTTTACGGAAGGAACCTTTGACAATGTCCAGAACATATTCGGGATTTTGATGAACTGTAACATCAATAGGGAAAATGTCACCTGTTCCGGATGGGAAATATTTGTGGAAATGATTGAGTACCAAAAGGTGATCAATCATTTCATCGGGTTCCTCACCGATGGGAATACGAGTGCCCGGAGAAATATTCTGATCATCCGAAAGTCCTACCTGCGCATGCAGCAGATAGTGACCTCCGGTTACTTCACAGTATGGGCTTTGGTGTTGTTCATTGAAATCATTAATTTGCTTTATGATGGATTCACCAAGCTTTGTGGCATATTCGTCATGGCCAAAGCGACCTGGACGGCCTTCTTTTTCAAGCAGGATGTTGACACATTCAGCCAGGCCTACCAGGCCAAACATGGCAGTGAACCGCTCACGGTGGATAAAACCTTCCCTGGCCAAAAAGTTGTTTTCAAAGAAGCCGCTTTCTTCGACTTCAAAACGTACGCGGGTGTCCATGTATCGTGCCATGATGTCCATGACATAGGGCAGTTGATTGGATTTGAAATCTTCAATTCCGCCGGCGCGTTTTGCAATGTTGCCGAGAATCAGGCGGCACAGGGTATATGAGCCACCACCCAGCGGCAGTCCGTTATAACAGCTTGCAATGACGTAATCCTCGCCGAGTTCCTGCACAAACATGCGGTGGTTGGCAAAGCTGGGCTTGGCCGCACGCAATGCCGTTTTTATAGCCAGAATGGCGAAGTCGTCATCTGTCACGCCTTCTTCATATTTCAACGTCAGATTAGGCACCTCATGCTCCAGTTCTGCTTCAACTTCCATCAGAAGACGTCCTGCCCTGGTAGGCTTGGGACCAATATTTGCATGGGAGAAGGAATCCAGAATGGTGCGCTCAACATGTAGTAAAAAGCCCCGTAAAAGTTTTTTTGCCGTAGCGTCATCTACTTCCTGTACAAAGGGTTCCAGCAGCGTATCCAACTGCCCGAGATATACCGGGAAGTTGGTCACGCTGGGTACATGTTTGTAAAAAATCAGCAAACAATTAAGCGCTTCATACAAGTCGGTAGGAGGCTGCAGTTGTAAAAATTTGCAGCCTTCCTTTATGAGTTTGGCGTAGTCAGGGATGATATATCTCGGACGAAGCGGAGCGTGTCCCTCATTTAGATCGCAGATGCATTTACGATCCAAGGGGACATTCATCAGCTCGTCAAGTCCTTCCGGCAAGTCCAATACTTCAAGCAGAGAATCGGCAGCATTGGCCATTGAAGCAACCTTTTGCTCATGCGTAAGTGTCGGACTTTTGATAATATCCAATATTTTATCCCGTGTTTCATTTACACGTTGCATAGAAATATCTCTCATTAATATCATCCCTTCTCAAGGCAGTAAATTGTATGAAATTTAGTTAAATCATTAAAATTAGTCGTCTAATTCGTAGATGTTTCCGTATTTGGCTTCGAAGGCATCCTTGGTCTTCGGAACATCGATTTTACCATTGATGATGTCCTGTTTAGCCTTATTTACATATTCAAGCACATCGGCCGGCAGGTTGGTGGTGGTAGGAGCAATGTCCACACCTGCTGATTTCAGGTCATAAGTGATAACTCCGGATTTAACATTGCCATCAACTACGGCTTTGGCAATTTCGTAGCAGGCATTGTCAACACGCTTCATAGCAGAGGTCAGAATGGTGTTCGGAGCAAGCGGAGACTGGTCGCTGTCTACACCGATAGCCCATATTCCTGCATCCTTACATCCTTCGATTACGCCCAGACCTGTGCCGCCTGCCGCATGGAATATTACGTCAGCACCGTTGGTGACCATCGTGGTAGCTGCAGATTTACCGGTTTCGGTGCTGCCGAAGGAGTTTGCGTTGAACTGCAGGATGGTAGCGTTAGGGTTGGCATCCTTCACGCCGGCAAGATAACCGTAACCGAACTCATTCATGGTCTGGCTGACCATACCGATAACAAAGCCTACTTTATTGGTCTTTGTCATTTTACCGGCGACAAGACCAACGAGATAGGAAGCCTGGCTCTGTTCGAACATCAGACAGGTAACATTGGGTAAATCAATCGAAGCGTCGTCGATGATGGCGAACTTCTGATTGGGGTTAGCCTGGGCTGCTTTCTTGGTGGCATCGGCCAGCATGTATCCTACACAGATGATGAGATCATAGTTTTCATCGACGAAAGCCTCAATGTTAGGTGCATAGTCGGCATCTGTTTTAGATTCTGCATAGCGAACTTCTATGCCCAGCTCTTTTTGAGCACGCTGCAGACCTTCCCAGGCCGACTGGTTGAAAGAACCATCGTTTACACCGCCAATGTCGGTAACCATACCGATCTTAATCTTCTTGCCACCGGTTGGGGTGCTGCCATTGGTGTTGTCTTTGTTGCCTGTGTCTGGTTTTTTTCCGCCACATGCGGCTAAGGAAAAGATCATAATTACTGATAATAAAACTGCTAATAATTTTTTCATAATTACTCTCCTTTATATTTAATTTAATAATAATATCTAAGTGTATTAAATAAATTATTCCCAGCGCGGCTTCGCTTATATTTGTGAAGCCAGGCCGGTGTTCCTGATCTGACAGCTCCGTATCTTTGTAAATTTGGTCAGAAACAGGATACACAAAGCATTTTTCCCTATATTGGCTGTATTCATGTATAATGCTTACGCATTTTGATACATAATACGCACATGCTCTTCCGTTTGAACATTTGATCCCTTTTTTCTGCGACGCGTCAATGGCCTATTGCATCAGCGGATAGCTGTATGTAATTGAATAGATGCTTCCTCCTTTCTTTCTGTTTGATCCTCACGATCATGATTGTCCTCCTTATGCAAAATTATTGGGGAAAATTACAGAATTCTTTTGTAAATTAAATTTGGCACGTGAAAAGTTTCCAAGAGAACTTAACTTTAGACATTAGTTCACTTCGGACATAATTCACTTTGCGAATATAGTTCCTTTTGAGAACCTGTAGTCCGCTTGCCAGGACGAGACCAGCATTGCTGCAAAATTTCACAAAAACGTCACAGGCATTTTCGTGAATTTTGGAAAAGCTCTTTTCAGGCGGGTGTACAGCGAACCTGTGTTGAAAAGTAACCCACGGTTTCTTTGGTAGGTTTTGCAGCATAAATTTATAAAAGAACACTGTAAAATTCAGTAAATATAAATTTCCCATAAGAATTTTAGCATAAAACGTCGGAAAATACAACATTATGTCATAATGCGCGGATTAACGAAACTTAGCTTAGATATGAAAACATAATATTTCCTGCCTTTGCTTAATTGTCCAAATACGACACAGTTCTTTTTTATTTTCTACCTTTTTGTTCAATAGTAGGATTTATTAATATTAAAGTTCGAGTACGAACAACTGTAGCTGCAGCTATACCTGACCTTAAGCTTTAGTCAGGGTTTTATTCAGCTGTTATGGGCGTTTTACGCCAGTTAGATTGGCTATTAAAATGGAAAGAGCAATGTAAAGTGATGAACAAGCTATATAGAAGCAGATTATCGGAGGAATATTTCGGTTGGGAAAAGCAACCAAGTGTTATATAATTATGGGTAAATGTTACAGGCGGTTGAATAAAGCTGCCTGAGGGAATTGAAATAAACGGGAAGGGTGATATAAATGTCATTGTTCAGTGTAACAGATCGAAAAAATGTTATGGATTACATAATATCCTTCACTGAACATAACGAGCATATTGTAGCACTTGTTGCTGTTGGCTCGGGCTCATATGGTTTTTATGATGATTTATCCGATTTGGATTTTGTGATAGCGATTGACAGTGATGAAAACATGGAAACGGTTATGGAATATGTCCGGTCACAGCTTAGCAAACGCCTGAACTTCATATACTTTAAGCAAATTCCCCCAAAAAGGCTCCAGGTATATTTGGTGGATAATTATCTTGAGATTGACATTGGTTATGGTACCTACACCAGCGCGGCTGCTATCCGGAAGCATTGGAAAGTGCTATTTGATAAATCAGGAACGGTGGATAAAGCTATGCAATCCTCTTGGGAGAAAAAAGAAATGGCGTCCAAAGCAAATGAATTTGACAAAAAGCTTGCGGAGTGTTCAGATTCAGTCTGGCATAATCTGATGTTATCCGCTGTTGCATTAAAACGCAGGCAGTATTGGCGGGCATATACAGAACTTGAGATTGCGAGAAAATGGCTTATTGAGCTGCTTTGCTGCCGGTACTCTCTTGATGCTGACAGGAACAGAGAAGTGGATAAACTCCCCGAAGCTGAACTAGCTATCCTCGAAAAAACACTTGTTTCAGGTTTAACACAAGATGCACTTTGGCGTAGCCTTGATGTGCTTACAGATGCTATTTATACCGAACTTGAACGCTATGGTGAACGGGCGTGTATTATAGTAAACCGCCAGCAGGTAAATAATTATATAAATGCGTGCAGGGATTTGTAAGATGCCACATTAATTAAAAATATAGGATGAAATCCTGCGGACAATCTGTCTTATCAATTGATTGATATAAACATCAACTTCGATTAATTATGGTAACCCGAGATTATCATCTGCCCCCGCAAGCCGGAGAAAACCGCCGCTTTAATTGATAAGACTTGTTTAACCATGGGAAATTGTTTGAAGTATGGCGAGCATTACTAAAATTGCCCGTTTTGTAATTATACTTACTAATAAATTTACAAAACAAAGAACTAATCAGATCAGCCAAACCACGAAAGAAGTTAACAATATTTTTTCAGGTAAAGTATAATGATACCAGAAATTAAGACAGACAAAACGGCCAAAATAAGTTAGTATGGAACTATGGAAAAGAGAAGAAA
>DATCKN010000011.1:0-6215 GCA_036562185.1 Thermoclostridium sp. | reverse complement strand
GTAACAGCTTGTTATATGTGAAAATTATTAATTAGACTTTAATTGTAGCAAAAAAATCGAAAAAATTAGTCAAATAGCATCAAATTATTAACTTGTTTTAACTTATGTTATATGTTAAGATTAAATTACGGGAAAATAGATCATCCGCAAAAAATTAATAACGGGATAAGAAAAAGCACATTGCATTCGTGAGGTAAATAAAATGAGCTTTCAGAAAAATCTTTTGGATGCTCTGGCCGCAAATGCTTCATTAAAAGAATCAATCAGAAGCCTTGCTTCACCTCCGGTTTCTGCGAAGATTACAGAAAGTCTTGCATATATTCAGGCATATGGTAATATTTGCATGTCACATCCATACTTTTATGAACTGTCAAAGCTGGATTCATTCTGCTTTATTTACACACAGGGCGGGGCAGGTTTATTGAAAATTAACAGCCGCAGTTATACTATGAAACATGGAACAATTGCGTTTGTGGACTGTAACCAGTGGCACAGGGTGGAGGCAGAACAAACCCCGTGGATTTATAAAGTTTTTTTTATTTCAGGTCCGCCTGTTGCTTTTTTTTATAACAGCCTGGTCGAAGAAAGCGGAAATTTGCATAGTTTTCTTCCGGGTTCGTCAATACCCTATAAAATTGAAAAGCTGTATTGCTTTTTGGCCGATTCAGCCGATAAACCGCTTATTCATTCAAAATGTATCAGTGACATACTTTATGAACTGCTGCTTGAAAGAAGCAGGCTTCATGATACCAATCCTGATACATGCAATTGTATTTATGAAATTAAACATGATTTTGACTGTAAATACATGGATAGCATTACATTGGAATTTCTCGAACAGAAATATCATATGAGCAGGTATCATATATGCAGAGAATTTATAAAAAGATTCCATATTTCTCCGATAAAATATCTGAACTATAGAAAAATTGAAGCTGCAAAAGAAGCACTTCTGAATACCGATAAAAAAATTGTTGAAATAGGCAGAATGGTGGGGTTTGAAAATCCCAACAGCTTTATCAGGAACTTTAAAAAATGTACAGGGGTTACCCCGTTGGAATATCGAAAGCATTTTTTAGCTAATAAGATATGAAAAAATTTACAGCAGATACCTGAATAAGAGTTGAATATGCTTAGCCAAAATGAGCGAATATGAAGCAAGTAAAAAAAATAGGCGGGAAGAAGTCTCTTCCCGCCTGAGCATTTTAGAAAATACCAAGGAGTTTCATTAAGCGTTTTACAACCACTACGGCTTCTGCCCTGGTTGCATGGCTTTTTGGCCTGAAGGTCTTGTCAGGCATTCCGTTCATTAATCCAAGCGCATCAGCCAGAGTGATTGATTTTCTTGCCCACTCAGAAGCATTGTCCATATCTTTGAACCTTACTTCCTGAGTTGTTATAATTTTATTTAAATTTTCGCCGCTGTAATAGCTGTAGGCGCGCACAATGATTGCAGCCATTTCTTCCCTTGTAATCATATTGCCAGGCATGAAATAACCGTTTGCGTCACCCTGGATAATTCCTGCAGCGTTAGCACGCATTGCCGTGTCAGCAAACCAGTCACCGGATTTTACATCGCCAAATGGATTTTCTGCTATTTGTTCGTTAATGTTCAATGCTCTTACTATCATTGCCGTGAATTCTGCCCTTGTTATGTACATGTCCGGATTGAATTTATTGTCGCCGGTACCATAGGTAACGTGCCTTGCAGCCATAGTTTCGATATCTTCTTTAGCCCAGTGATCCTGTATATCACTGAAAGTCCTAGTGGATTCCATGGCCTGGAATTTAGAGAAGTGAGGTGCTGAAAATGTTATTGTCCCATCTTCATTCACCTTGCCGCCCATGAATATCCAGCTGCCGTCCTCTTCATTGAAGCAGTAAACACCGGTCTTGTCAGGATTGTTTACATTTATTAAGGTCAATATTATTACTACAGGTTTTTCAAAGCTTGTAACAGCTTTGCCATCCACTGTAAGCCCGAAATCATATACCAGTGAAACACCTTTTGTGTCAGCCGGTTTTAATGATGCAGGCAGTTCTATAGAATAGTATACTTTCAGTAATACGCTTTCTGCATCTTCCGGAATAGCAATGGTTCCCGGCAGGATTCTGAATGTTACATTATTGAGCACAATGCTGAAAGGCTGGTTGTGCCTCAAAGATTCTCTTAATATATCGGCTGAAAGTTTTATTTCAGCTGCGTCAACGTCAGAACCTGTCATGGCATCTATAGCCGGAGCAGTATCCCAGGACAGTTGCAGGTTAGATGCGTCAACTGTGAGAACTTTCTTGCCGCTTGCATCGGCAGTAACTTCCTTAACGGGTGCATTCTGTGCAGGTGCCTGGGTTGGCGTAACAGGATTTGATCCGGAGCCTGAGCCTGAATCCGATCCCGAACGTGGTCTAGAACCGCCGCCGCTGCTGCCGCCGCCACCGGATGAATCTTCTATAGGACCAAAAGCCGGACTTGTTACCGGAACACCTTTTGATGGCACTCCGTCAGCAACGGGTGTGACTTCAAACTTGATATACTTTCCAAGATCATTTTGTGTAAGCGTGTATGTTTTTGAAACAGCGCCCGGGATGGCTACATATTCGCCGTCCTTGGAAGCGGCTCTCAGCCATCTGAATGTTGTATCTTTTTCGGGATGGTTATTAACATTAACATATGTATATGATCCGGTTAATACACTTCCGACTTTGTTATTACCTGATATGGCTACATTTTCAGCAGCAGGGAGGAAGAAGTCCTTATCCCTGAGATTCAGATAATAAGGTATAACAGGCGAGTAATCGGTAACAGGATTACCCTTGAGATACAGCACCTGAAGAGTATCAAGATGCGATAATGCGCTTATATCAGTAATGTTGTTGTCCCGCAGGAAAAGTGATTCCATCTCGGAGGCCAGTGTAGCCAGCGGTGAAATATCTGTAATTTTATTATTACTGAGATCTAAATGGTAGAGATTGTATAACCTGCTTAAATCTTTCGGAAGTTCAGAAATCCCGTTGTTACTTGCATCCAGTTCTTCAAGCCTGTAAAGATTACTTAGCGGGCTAAGATCTGTTATGTTATTGCCGGATATATCAAGTATATTAAGGTTTTCAAAATACTCCAGGCCTTTAACCGAGGAAATATTGAGGCTGCTTAAATCAAGTATGCTTATCCCGTATACTTCATCGTCGTATACAGCTTCTGAAACTGTTTTTCCTAAAAGATTACGGATTGCGTTGGCCAGGTTTTCATCCTCGAATTCAATGACGGCTGGCTCGGGGGTTTCAATTTTCTCAGCAGGCCTTCCATACATAAAGTAATAAATACCCGTTCCGATGCCGGTTTCATCTTCAACTTTGATATAGTATGTTCCGGTTTTGAGTGTTGAAATTACTTCAGCAATATCCGACACTATTATATTGCCCGACGAATCATACACGGTGATTCTTGGGTTTAGATATTGGTTATTTGGAAAGGCTATAAAAGCATATTTTCCTTCTTTTTCAATATCAGCTTTGAAGAAGTCACGATCCCCCTTATATTCAAGCGATAATTTTCTTTCATATCCTTCTCCGGGCTCAAGTCCTTTCAAAATCAGTTCCAATGCTTCTTCCCTGGTATCGCCGACGTCATCAGGCAGATCTTCAACTGTATTGATATTAAGGTCAATACCGGTTGCACTTTCTTCTGTCAAATCAACCGGAGAAAAATCATTGGGATCAAGGGTTGTCACAGAAGATGTTTTGTAAAAACCATAATTGTGATATATATCATTGTCGTCAATTATTCCGTAGTATACCTTGTAATTCATATCTCTCGGCAAGTACAGGGTATAAGGTACATTCGTTTCTCCTGCCGGGACAGTTACTATAATTGGAAATGCCAAATTGGCTTCAATATATAATGAATAGATTTCATTGACTGCAAATATCAGTATTTTCATATCCTTATCGAATGGTTCTTCGAGGAGGATATTTCCGGAAACACAGACATCATTGTTTTGAACCCTGTATATTGAATTGCTGGTAATAACGAGATAATCTTCAGGAGCTGTTTCGCTGTCTATTGTAAAATTGTAGAAACCGGACTTTTCAATGTTATAGATCTCATATCCTATCCCATCTACTATGGGAACAGCAATAGAGTTACCGGTCTCGGTCATGGACCTGTAGTTTGCCTGCAATTCGTATTCATCAGCGGTTAAAGCCCTTATGTAGTAATAATAATCAGAAACAGGATTGCTTAAATACCGGTAAAGGTTTACATTAACTTCTCCGTTGAAACTGTCGTCAATGATTCCATTTGCCTTTTCCGCAACTACAAATACCTGGAAAGCTGTTGGCACTCTGGAATCCCTATTAACATCTATGTATATTTTGTGGAACTCAAAAATATCGGGAATTTTTACTTCGCCGGTACTGCCGTTAACAACTCCTGCCCCGGTATAAACATCCCAGCCTTTTTCATAAATATCATAAGCATTATCCTTAAGAGCTTTTTGGATTTCATTGTAAGATAAATCGTGTTTTTCGGCTTTTAACAGTGCAGCCATTCCGGCAACAAACGGAGTAGCCATGGATGTTCCATTAAATAGAGTGTAACCGTCCTGCAATCCGTCGAAAGTATCCAGTTCAACGGGATATGTACTTAAAATATTAACGCCGGGTGCTACAATATCTGTTTCGGGACCAAAGTTTGAGAAAATTGCGAGCTTAAAAATATTACCTCCATAGTAGTCTACAGCACCTACGCCGATTACGCCGTCAAAAGCAGCAGGGAAACTGACTTCTGATCTGCTGTCATTGCCGGTTGCTGCCACTACAACTACATTATGCTGCAATGCATATTCCACTGCTTCCTTAACCAACAGGCTTGGAGCATCTGACCCTAAACTCATGTTAATTACGTCAGCTCCGTTGTTAACGGCATACATTATCCCTAAATAAACATCCAGGCTGGTACCGCTTCCTTCAGCACTCAGGACTTTAACCGGCATAATTTTTGCACCGCCTGCAACACCGGCTATACCTACTTCATTATTCGTAATTGCAGCCGCAATTCCTGCAACATGAGTTCCATGGCCATGATCATCATCGGGAACGTTGTCTTCGTTTACAAAATCATATCCTGCAACAATGTTGTCTTTCAGGTCAGGGTGATCGAGATCCACGCCTGTATCAATAACTGCAATTGTTATATCGCTTCTTTTTTCCACCGGTACTCTTTCCCAGATGTCAGTGACATTAATTGCCTGAAGGCCCCACTGCCATTTTTTCTGATAATACGGATCATTGGCACCATAGACGGCATCGGTCACGGTTTCATATGTAGCTTCAGTTACGGTTTGAGGGTTTCCATACTCAAGATCAAAAGCTTTGTAAATGTATAAAGGTTCAACAAACTCGACATTAGGCTGCTTGCTGATTAATTCCATAGCTTCATTAATATTTGCGTTTTCTGCGAGATTAACAAGGGCCACACCATTGCCGGTGGTGCTTTCAAAAGACGTGATTATGTTATTTCCCACACTCAGAAATGCTTTTTTTTGTACAGCAACATTACCGTCTTTAAACTTTACCACCAATTTGCCCGGTACAATTTGTTCACTGCCGGTAACGGACTGTGACGTAATATTTTTAGTTCGAATTTTGTCGATGGATACCGGCAGCTCATTCTGTCTTACTGCCGAAGTTGTTAAATCACTATTTGCAGCAAATGAAACTGTGCTTGACAGTAAAACGACAATGCAGAGCGCGCGCCGGGGGACGGTTCTGTGGCGCACATGCGCCACAGAACCGTCCCCCGGCGCATCCCCCCCGCATCACAGCAGGACAAACACTTTTTGCAGTGTTTCAAATATTATATTAATATGCATTATTGATAAAGGGGAGTCCTCTGTTGCTGCCAAACCATGAATTCATAAGAATTTCGCTTGAAGAAAACCTGTTCTTTCAAAGATTAATGAAAGAGCATATGTTTTTTATTGAAACAAGTTTGCCGCCAGTTAACTCAGATTACATAACTGAAGCTAAAAACCTGAAAAGAGGATTTGAGATTCTTCTGGCAGAAACAGTGCATTATGCTAATAGGGCCGTTACAACAGATGCCATCGCATCAAATGAATTTGTAACCCCTTACACCTTAACAGCCGAAGAATTAACCTCCAGGCTGACAGGAGCAGAACTGGACACCGGAATAACGAAAGCCGAACTGGAAC
>DATCKN010000006.1:0-51147 GCA_036562185.1 Thermoclostridium sp. | reverse complement strand
ACCCCGGTTTAAACCGCAAAGACATTCTTATACTTTTTGCCGGCATTATTAATAAGCAATTCAGTAATTATTAGCATGCAACTTCCTTATTTTTGATAGATCCGCCTGAAAAAAGCCGGCAACAGATTAGCCGGCTTTTTCAGCATATGGGTTTATGAAAATAGAGTTTACTTTTTCTCCCTCCACCTGGGGAATGAAAATTCTCCACGGTAGTTTGAGAAATTGTAAAGAGGGTATTTTTCAGGTACATACTCTTTTCCGGTAATTTCGCACGGCCTGTCCTGAGTATAAATGTACATTTTGTTTTCATCCCACAAAATTATTTCATCTCTGGCATCTCCCATTATATCAATAACCTCCGCGCACAAATCGGGGTGGCCGTCGTCCGGGAATACTACAACCCGGTCGCCTTCACCGTCAATCATTCCGCCATACTTGACATTTCCGTTCAGCAGAATCAATTCTGTCCCATCGCCGGTCCAGTTAACCGGGGCTATGATATTTCCGTTGCTTGAAGGCTCCATATGCCAGATTTCGTTACCTTTGCAGTCATACAGGTATATAATTCCCTGATTTCCCCAATAAGTTGTGGTGCAAATCTGCAAACCGGGTATTTCAGGGCAATAGCTGCCGGTACTGATACGCTGGCCATGGCCGTTAATATCGCGGACAATGATATTGCCGTCCCTGTCAACAATCATAAATCCTTCCCAGCCTGCCACAAGGGCTATTAATTCTTCCCGATCGGGATCAAACTTTCCGCAGATAATCTCGTCAACATGGTCTGTATCTACAGGCAGTTTCCAGATCAGTTTCCCATCGCTTGAAACCATGTTGTAGCAGCTTAAAATCTCATCTTTTCCATCCCCGTTGAAATCGTATGAGTATGGAAAATGACCGGTATTGAAATGGGAAAATTTCCATATCAGATTCAAATTATTGTCATATACCCACAGGCGGCTGTACCTGTCCTTGATCAGAATGTCGCCCGGACGCTCTTTTCCGGATACATTTACAATACGTATTGCATCAACATTCAAACGTTCAAAGGCATGCTTCTTAAACTCTATGCCGCAAAGTTCTTCGGCAGGCTCTTCATTGAAAGGTGTCGGTATGCTTTTTCTAACCTTTCCGGTTTTCCCGTCCAGGATCATTAATTTAAAATTTCTGGACATTATAACTTCATCAACACCGTCGCCATCAATATCATATACCTGAAAAGGCAAATCGGCCGTTAAATATGCATTATCCTTCAATCTGCTCGGCTCGCCAATCTGCCATAAAACCTTGCCTGTCTCAAGGCTTACAGCAGTCAGGCAGCTTATAACAGCATACCTGTCTTTATATACGCGTTTTTGATGCTGTGCCATAACAAAGAACCATTCATCAGTTCCGGTCAGGTGTCCAAACCGTATTTGCCTTCCTGCGCCGAAATCTTTTAAATCTATTATCCTGACAAGCTTAGGCTGAGGGTATTTTAAACGCTTATCGGCCACTCTCTTTTCCTTTGCCTGTTTTTTAGCTACAAAATGCTTATATTCGGAATTATCGCAAAAAACATTTACATCTGTAAACTGGGCAGGCATGTATGATGCAATTGCAATAGAACCATAAGTGTAACGGCCGTTTACAGCTTCAATAACCAGTTTGTCATCTACATAACACTTGATTGAATTTCCTTTTACATTCACTTTAAGTTCATAGAATGTATCACAGTTAAAATCAAAGTCTGTTTCGCAAAGAAGGTTCCTTGCCTCCTTCTCCACAAGATACAGCCTGGCTTTTCTGTCGCATAACACAAAAGCGTAATGCATCAGGCTTGTTTGATACCTGAAAAGCAGTCCTGCCGGTTCTTTTGTATAAAAAGAACGCATTTTGACAGAGACAGTATAATCTTCCCAATCTTTATCCCCTGCCACAAGAGTGGGACAGGAAATACCTTTCCCCGGAGTTATCACACGCATCTGCTCCATAAATTTTGTCCCGTCTTCTTCTGTAACCATCCACGAAGGCCCGCGGTAATTCGAACATGTTATCGGATCATACCACTGTCCGGTATAACCTTGCACAGGGTAATAATGATATTCGCCCATTGCCGAATGTTCGGGATCATACGGAAAAGGTCCTATGGGAAAATCCGAAAAGTCGTTGCTGAAAAGCGTGATCATTTTCTTTTGCATCCATTTCACCTCATTTATAATAATAAAAAGGCTGACGCCCTGAATCCAGCAGGCGTCAGATAATTAAATATATATACAGCATAGGGAGAGCAAATCCCGATGAAAGAATAAACAATGTCAAAAATTACTTTATAAATACTTTCATATTGCTTTTGTTTATTTCATATGTACCGGTGTCTTCCCTTTCCTTTATGGTTTTGCCGTTGCACAGTTCATTAAGCCTTCTGATACATAATTCCCCCCATAGCCTCGGCCTTTGGGCAAGTACGGTAGTGTAGCCGTCTCTTAACGGCTTTTCCGAATATTCTGTTTTATCAAACACTACACAAACAGGCGTTATGCCCAGTTCTTCCTTTATCTTGCCGGCAATATAACTGCCCATGGAATCCATGCAGATAAAACAGTCAAAATCGGGCGTTTGCTGTATAAACTTCTTAACAGCCTGCCACCTTGATTTTCCGTCACTTTCTTCGGTTTCGTATATACCAACCAGCTCAATATCCGGGTACTTTTTAATAACTTCCATAAATCCTGCCAGGCGCTCTTTTTGATTTAATGTCTGCTTTTTGGATTGTGTACCGATTATCCTGCCCTTCTGATTAAGTTTTTTTACAACCAGTTCGCCAAAAGTCATTCCGGCTTTGTAATTATCAGTTCCTATAAATCCATCTCTGCCGATATCGGGTATGTCTGTGTCAAAGCAGACTATTTTTATTCCTTTGTCCAAAGCCCTCTTAAGGCTTTCCCTGACTTCAGGACCATCGTTTGGGCCTATACCTATTCCTGAAACGCCCATTTCCACCACTTCATCGATTAACTGTGCCTGGATCTTAGAATCATATTTTTCAGGTGCCCGCCATATTAAATCCACGCCCAGTTTTGCCGCAGCATCTTCCGCTCCTTCCCTTGTATCTTTGAAAAATGCAATATCTATACAGGGTATTATAGCAAAAGAACGTTTTTCTGATCTGATTTTCGTATAATTAAACCTGTTAATCAACTCATCAAGATTTCTGATAAGTGAATCAAAACTTTCGGAAAGCTGTACCAGTATTTCTGATGAATTTATCTGAGAAAACATCAGGGATGCAATCTCCTGTGTTGACGCAACCGTTTCTTCTGCGACAGAAGAAATATTCGCTATGGAATCATAAAGCTTTTGCTTGTACCTGTCCAGAATGCTGATTCCGTCTTTTACGTCGAGCAGTTGGCTGAAGAGGGCATCAATGGCCTCTGAAATTCCATTGAATGCATCCCTCGTTTTATGTACCGATTCGGTTTGCATTCTGATTGTTTCCGAAGTTGACATGATTGTTTCTGTTGTTATATTTATTTGATTTTGTATGCCGATAACAATTTTTTTAATTTCTTCACTTGAAACTGCACTTTGTTGAGCAAGCTTTTTAATCTGATCAGCGACAACTGCAAATCCCTTTCCTGCTTCGCCTGCCCTGGCAGCTTCTATTGATGCGTTCAGAGACAGAAGATTTGTCTGGCTTGCAATTTGCGCCATTGTTGCAGTTATCTGCCCAATATTTTCTGCCATTTTATTAAGTTCTTTTATTTTACTGTTTATGTCCTCCATATTTAATTCGGTAAGCTTGCTTTTATCCAGCAAATCATTTATGTTTGCCTTACCAAACTCAGACATCTCTTTTGTAACATCAGCCTTTTTTGTCATAAGATCTGCTGACGTTGCCACTTCTGCAAACTTGTTTACGAGTTCTGCCGTAATTTTAGTACTTTCCTCGGCATCCCTCGCCTGCTCCATTGCACCTTTTGATACCAGTTCAGCAGAGGCAGCTATTTGATTTGCCGCATCTGATGCCTCTTTTGAGTTTGCCTTAACAGTATCAACAAGATGTTTGACCTCTTCCGTTGATTGTCCCACTTTTGAGAGCACATTGTCAAGGTATTGAAGGAATTCATTAAGTTCTGTCAAAATGCCATGCCTAATTTCATCATAACTTTGCAATGCTGTCAGAAGGTCGCCGTTTTTTGCTTTTACCAACGCTTTGGCTAATGATTCATACTCATTGGTGATTTTTTTAGACACTAAAAACAGTAATGTCGTTCCAACAAAAACCATGAACAATGAAATAAAAATGACTGACTTCAGACTGTCGGGTTTATAAAAATAAGAGATAGTAACTAATGCTGCCGGTAGAATTGATGTAAAAATATGAGCTGCAAAAACGAAAATCAATTTAGACCGCTTTTTCATTACTATTTCCCCTTATTTAATTATTACAGTATGATATTATATATCGGTTAAAATTGTAAAATATATAATATCTTTGTTGCAATCAGATTTTTCTGAACCGGATAACCTTAACATATATTGAAAGGCAATTATTACCCAGCAGGCAAAGGTAATGCCCAGGATTATCAGCCAATGCCTGTATTGACTTTAATACCTGTTTTAAGTATAATCTAATTCAATAGGAGTGATATATTTAAAATGGACGACTCGCCTTTACCTGAGCGAAACAAGCACAATATAATTATAATCGAATTGTTAATATAAACACGTAACAGGAAGCAGATTTTTAAATCTGTTTTCCTCTTGCGTGTTTTTATTTTTTAATGATGGCTCTAAAAAATGCCGGAATACTATTACTGTTTATTTTTAGGGAGGTTTTTTAATTTGTCTGACAACTTAATTTGGAAACTTTTATTGCAATTAATCCTGATCTTTGTCAATGCATTAT
Organism: Thermoclostridium sp.; assembly: GCA_036562185.1. Lineage (GTDB taxonomy): Bacteria > Bacillota > Clostridia > DSM-8532 > DSM-8532 > Thermoclostridium. Next base: position 46,256 of record DATCKN010000006.1, on the reverse strand, counting down.
TTGCATGTGCTGAAATTGCCGTAATTTCAATGAATGACAACAAAATGGCAAAACTGGCAACGGAAGGTGATAAACGAGCTATAAAACTTACAAAATTAACCGACCAACCCGCTCGCTTTCTTGCAACAATACAGGTTGGCATTACATTGGCAGGTTTTCTTGGAAGTGCTTTTGCAGCAGATAACTTTTCTGACCACCTTGTAGACTGGTTATTAAGTATTGGTGTTAAAATCCCGGCAGCCACATTAAACACAATATCGGTTATTTTCATAACACTTGTTTTGTCCTATTTCACTCTTGTGTTGGGCGAGCTCGTACCCAAAAGAATTGCCATGAAAAATGCCGAAAAGATAGCTCTTGGAATATCCGGGCTGGTGTATGTAATATCTAAAATTTTCGCTCCTGTTGTTTCATTGCTGACTTCATCAACGAACGGTATGCTGAAACTGTTGGGCATAGATCCTTCATCAGTTGACGAACAGATTACCGAAGAAGAAATCCGGATGATGGTTGATGAAGGAAGTAAAAAAGGAGCTATCAACTACTCGGAAAAAGAAATGATTCAGAATGTTTTTGAATTTGATGATAAAACTGCTGAAGAGGTTATGACCCATAGAACCGAAGTTTCACTTTTATGGCTGGAAGAAAGCGATGAACAGTGGGAAAAAACCATTATCGAAAGCCGGCATACAAATTATCCCATATGTGATGAAAACACCGATGATATAGTCGGGGTGCTTAATACGAAGGATTATTTTCGTCTTAAGGATAAGTCAAGGGAAAATGTAATGAAACATGCGGTAAAGCCCCCATATTTCGTACCTGAATCGGTACGTACCGATGTTTTGTTCCGCAACATGAAGCAGAGCCGTAACCACTTTGCAATTGTTATGGATGAATACGGTGGGATGAGCGGTATTATTACAATAAAGGATTTGCTGGAGCAAATAGTGGGTGATTTTGATGATGAAACACCGCCTGAAGAACCCAAACTTTTAATTGAAAGAGTTGATTCCCAAACCTGGAAAATAAACGGGCTTACTTCCTTAAAATCGGTTTCCGAAACCCTTAAGGTCAGTTTACCCGATGATGAGTACGAAACTTTCAGCGGTTTTGTTTTCGGAATACTTGGGTACATACCCGAAGATGGCAGTACACCTGAAGTAGAAGGATACGGCCTTAACATAAAAGTACTGCAAATTAAGGAACACCAGATAGAAAAAGCCATAGTCTATGTACAGCCAAAAGAAAGCGAGACCGACGAAAAAAATAATAATTAAGCAGTAAAATCATAAATTTAAAGCCATACCGAACAGGATTCCTGCCAGGTATGGCTTTAAAAACATAATATAAAATCTTAATATTATCTTCTCCCACGGCAACTGCCTATTGCATGTTCAACGGCTTCCTTCAGTTCCTTATTTTCTGCCGGAACCTGCGAAAGCAGCCATTGAAGCTGAGCCACTTCATGATCTTTACCTGTAACTGCAAGGGCTTTTACAGCCTCCAATTGAACCTTTGGATCGCTATCGCGGGTTAAAGTGGTAAGTAAACTGTTTACGCCCGGATCATTTGCCTTGGCGCATTCTCTTGCCAGTGTAACCTTAGTATCTGAATCGGCATTAAGATACTTTTTACTAAGGACATCCCACTTTCCTTTTTTGATAAGATTAGCGATTTTGCTTTCTTTGCTACCAAACATTTCAAACACTCCCTATACTGTTAAAATTTTTAGTTATTTCATTTGCCTAATGGCATTGTACATTGACGCATTTAATTTTGACAGGCTGTTTCTGATATCTTCCAGTTCTTCCTCGGTTAAATTGCCGGTAAGCCTGCAAAGTGCTTCCCTGATTTTCTCATTGGTTATTTTCATGATTTCCTTTCCCTTTTCGGTAAGGGTAAAATTCCTGTTTCTCCTGTCCACAGGATTTTCACACCGCAGTACATACCCTCCCTCTACCAGTTTGTTGAGAGTTAAGCTCATTGCTCCCTTTGAAAGGTGAAGCTCTCTGCATAGGGTGGTCAGATTTATACTTGACTTTGCGCTTATTACTTTTAAAACATAAACCTGGTGAAAGGTTAGGGCTGAATCCTCAAGAACCTTTGATAGAGTGTAACTGAAAACCATGGTAATTTGCTTCAACATATCCTGAAGTTGCTCGCAAATATATTCCTTATTTGATGTCAACGATGATCCCCCCGTTCTCTCACCACAGGGTTTGAGTAAAATAGTACTACACCACCTGCAAGAGGTGGTGGACAGCTTTTGGTTATTATATGGTATTATCAAACTATCAGGTAACATAAAATTAGTTATTTTGTACAACAGTTTTATTATAAAACAATTTTGATAATATTGTCAAGGCGCAAACCAGTTTTACATTTTACTTCATTGTCTTCTGGTTTGGAGAAGAAACAAATGAGCGGTCTATGGTCAAAACGACATACAGTTTCTTGTCTATTTCGCTTATTTTGTCTATAACCATATCCTGGATGGTTTCCTCACTGAGTTTACACTGATATGGCAAAAGAACGTCAAATATCAGGTTTGTATGGGTATGTCCCCTGACCACCCTGAAATCATGAATTGAAAGTGAACTGTCAATATCCCCAACAATTTGCTCAGTTAACTGTTTAAGTTCATTTACATATGGATCATCGGTTACTATCGGATCCAGGTGGATAACCAGATGTATTCCATGGTCAATAGATATATCCCGTTCAATATTGTCTATTAAATCGTGGCTCTTGAGCAAATCTTCGTTTGCATCCACCTCTACATGAGCGGAAGCAAAACAATGACCCGGTCCATAATCATGAACCATAAGATCGTGTATTCCCAAAACACCGTCATATTTTCGGATAAAATTCTCAATCAGATTTATAAGCTCTTTTGACGGCCCACGGCCTATAATGCTGTCCATTGTCTCCCTAAGTATTTTTACGCCAGAAAACATAATAAACGCAGACACTACAACTCCCATGTACCCATCAGCTTTGAAACCTGAGAACCGTTCAATAATAACAGACAGGAGCACAACCGATGTTGCAAGGACATCTGACAGGCTGTCTGCAGCGGTGGCCTCCATCAGCGTTGAATTGATATGAGCCCCTATCCTCTTGTTGAAATAATAAAGCCATAATTTCAGAAGTATGGATAAAACCAGGACAAAAATAACTGCTATACTGAAAGCAACGGCTTCGGGATTAAAAATTTTGCCAACGGATGTTTTCAGCAGTTCAAACCCTATAAAAAGAATAATAACTGCAACCACCGATGAGGATATATATTCAATCCGCGCATGTCCGAAAGGATGTTCCTTATCCGCCGGCTTACTTGACATTTTAAAACTGATAAAGGATATAACAGAAGAGCCTGCATCCGATAAATTGTTAAAGCCGTCACCGACGATGGCTATGCTGCCCGATAAAGTACCAGCAATAAACTTCGTAATAAAAAGAATCAAATTAACGGCAATGCCGGCAATGCTTGAAAGGTTGCCAAACTGTTTACGGACTTTACGGTCATTCACATCTTCAGGGTTTTTAATAAAAAGCTTTGCAAGAAAGCCTCCGGCAACCTTTTTAGGATTTATATCTTTCACTTCGAGCCTCCATACTCTTTTCGAATAGAACTTAACTTTTCCAGAGTTTTCATTCCATACGGTCAATGCCTATTATAACACATGTTTTTGAATATGCACAACCTTCTTAAATTATACCCGCATTTTTTATCATATTATAAGAATACGGATATTGTGCAAATGAAGTCTCACAATACATCTTCGAATATTGAATTAAATTACCTCATAATTGGTAAATCAAATCACATTTATCAGGAATGCGCAATTCATCAAAATACTTATCTTCCAACGGTATCCATTCATTAACAAATCGTTCCAGCATCAGTGGCCCGTTCCTTTGAAGAATACGCGACTTTTGTTTTTCCTTGCCAATTCCAAGGAATACCTTCAAATCATAATCTTTCATTAAATGCGGATGCATGCTGTAACACCCTTCAACGATATTCAGTTTTTTCGGAGAAACATGCACCGGTTCATCAAAGGTGCCCTTTGAACAGTTATATTTCCGGTATGAAAACTCGTTTCGGGTCTTTATATTGTTAAGGACCTCATGCCTGAAGCGGACATAATCCACATTTCCACCCGGCTCTTTAAGCCTTTCCACTGTCCTCAGCCCGGGTGTAAGGAAAAAATCGTCCATGTGGAATATGTTACAGTCATATATCCCACCCAGCAATCTTGACAGATGACTTTTTCCCGCGCCACTGTTGCCATCTATCGCAACAATAACAAGATCCTGCGATTTCAATAATTCATCAATGCCTGAAAATACTTCAAAAAAGGTCATGTATTCAGACAATACCACACGATAGCTTGGATTGTACGCTTTTCTATATTCCTCACTGTGGCTCACGGGAGGATAGCCTTTACCTCTAAGCTCCTGCATGAGCCTGTCTGTTTCATCAGCAGAAAACGGAAGCAACCCTTCTTCACAGCAATTCCTTAATACCGCTGCTTTCTTTTCAAAGGCTTCAACACTTCCGCAAACTGAATTGGATGTGTTGACAAAAAAACCGTTTATTGTCCTGATATCTATCCGGGAATCAGGTATTTTGCCCAGATACAGCCTCACAAGCCCATTCCCTATGTCTTCAAAAAAAGGGCTGTTGATATGTAAGCCGCTTTTTTTTATGCTCTCCATCTCTGCCTGTAGCCTGTTCAGGCTTTCAAGCTCATTTTCAATCAAATGCCCTCCGGCAAACTCATTCTGGTATATAAGCTTAATCATGTCCTGTAAATTCATCTTCGGATATTTATTAAAGTGATTAAGCAATATATCTTTAATTTCATCAACCATTGCTTATTAAATTTCCCCTTTTTAAAGCCATAACTATAGCAGGAATTATTATTATTTGCAGTATTATTCCCGGTATGGCATTCATAAATGCCCCTGCGATAAAAGCATTCCATGTAAATGCCGTTCCGCTTATGCCAAAACCATACAGGGCATAGCTTATAATTCCCCAGACAATTCTGCCACAAATCATCGACAGGATCAACGTAACATAGATAAATATGTTCTTTTTCGCAAAGAGCTTGTAGAAAAAGCCGGTTGCAAACCCGTAAGCAGCCAGTTCAAAAGCCATTGGTACCGCACTGAGCATAGGCGGCATGCCAAATAAGACGCTTCTCAGCAGGGGAGTTACAAAACCTGCTATAAGCCCTAACGGCCATCCGCAAACAAATCCGCAAAGCAAAACAGGAATATGCATAGGCAGAAGCATTCTGCCAATATTGGGTATCTGACCGGTCAGGAATGGCAAGACAAGACCCAGGGCAATAAAAAGACCTGACAATACAATGTTTTTGGTTGCTAAAAACTGATTTTTCATTCTCTTCTCCTCCGTTTATGTATTTCTCAATAAAAAACCACGAAAATATTCGCTTTCGTTCTGAAAGCAAATACCTTCGTGGTATCATTTACCGGCTTAAAACTCTTTGATTAAAATATTTCGCCGCTTCAGCAGGCCTTCCATATAATTATAACATAAAAGCAAAGTGTTTATCAATAAATCAGTTTTACTGAATCATTTCATTACACGTAAAATTAAAAGCTAAACACCTTTTACAGTCCGGCTACAATAAGCAACTGGGCAAAACCATATGTTGACATGATCCACAAACCTGAATGCCGGACCTTTTTATTAAACTTGTTATATGCAAGGATTGAATCCGAAGCAATAAACAGAAGCGAACCTATATATGTCAGTATAAAACTGACCGTTGAAACACTTTTCATCCTGAGCAAAGCCAAAAAACTCATCAGCAAAATAGCCCCGCAATATAGAATAACAGGAATACTCAATTTTCTGTCCTGAACGTTAAGAATTCTATAAATGTATATGCCATATCCAATATAGGCAAGGAGGAAAATTAAAAGGTACCGGGGTACAGCAAACTTGTTTATCTGGCTGTAAAAGCTCAATATGTAGAATATATGCCCTATAAGGAAAGAACCAAGCCCTGCTGTAAAAAATGCTTCTTCTTTGCTGAATTCCATGAATAGATCCCCGAAGAAGGAAAATAACAGCGCAAAGAAAACAGTCAACATTGGATTGTCATTTTTGCTGGCATAAAAATGATAAAGCGTCGGGGTCAATAAAAGCTTTGTAATAAAGTATCCATATTTATTTTCAGTTGCTATGAAATAAAGATTCAGACCATAAACAACCAAAAAAACAATCAGCATGATTATATCCATCGTATCCCCCTTTTTAATTTGTATGTGCAAAAATCATTTTTATGTTTGGAATCTATATTCTGCATTATTGTTCCGACAATACCAAAAATCTGCTTTGCTTTTATCTGATCAATCCTTTTTATGATGCCAAAAAAACAAGGCGGATGGTACCACCTTGTTTTTACAGAGTATGTCTATTCCTCTTCAAAAATTATGGAACTGTAAATGCCCGAAGCTTCGATTATGTCATTTTCACCCCGTACGGTCCACGGTACACATAACGGTTTAAACAAATTGCGGCATAAGAAATATCCGAAAGAATCGTCTCTGTAGCGGTATGCAATGAAATCCGGACGCCCCAGAACGTTAACAAGAAGGTTGGTCATGGCAAAAGCCTGTATAAAAGAGAGATTGCCTTCTCCTTCTGAGAATCTCATTGAAAGCTGTCCGCGGATAATTTCAGGTCTGTTTTGCCTAAACCATTTAACAACAAAAGGATCAAAGGATTCAATGCAGATAAAGCCATTATATCCGTTTATTATATTGCTTACAGCATTGCAAAGCTCTTCTGTCGGCCCTGTATTATCGGACTTTATTTCACAGATAACCGGCATTCCATCCAAAACCTTCAGTACTTCGGTCAATAACGGGATTTTCTCACCGGTTCCGGAAATATTATAGTTTTGCAGTTCCTCATATGTAAGCTCGCTGACTTTTATCTCATGCCCACATAGCCTTTTCAATGTATCGTCGTGGAACACCACAACCTTTTTATCGCGGGTAAAACGTACATCCAGTTCCACCCCGAGCTTTCTTTCATATGCTCTTCTAAAAGCAGTTAATGTGTTTTCAGGAACCTTTTCTCCATGAAGCCCGCGGTGTGCGAACAGCTGCTCAGGCAGTTTTTCAATCCTCTTTTTATTGGGCTTTACCAGATACAGGACAGCCAAAAATATTATAATAAGAACACCAATAATAAATCCGATAACCATATTATTAATCCCCTACATCCATCATTTCAAGCTTTTCCTTAGGTAAAACGGGTTTAGAGTCACCATGCCGTACCATCAGCATGGTACAGAATGCTATAACAGTGAATACTGCTGCATATGGGAACAATGTCCTGTACCCTACATGTTCCAGTAAAGCTCCGGACAGTATTGGTGTAAGAATCTGCGCCGACATTGAAAATGTATAGTAATAACCGGTGTATTTCCCCACATCAGAGCCTTTTGCCATTTCAACCACCATAGGATAGGAATTTACATTTATTGCCGCCCATCCTGCTCCGACGAGGGCTAAAAGAACCGTTAACAGCGGGTGATATGACGTAAAAAAGTATGCAACAGTAAAGGAAACAAACAGCATAACTATCCCAATTAGAATGGTTTTCCTGCGACCTATCTTTGAAGCTATAATGCCTACTGGGATATATGATACTACTGCGGCCGCGGTTGCAACAAGCAGATTTGTTGCAAACCCTCCTCCTTCAATTCCCAAAAAAACTCTGGCATATTTTGAAAAAGCTGTTGTAACGGCATTATATGCCATAAACCAGAAGAAAATCGATAACAGTATAAATATAAGGCTTCTTCTAACATCTTTAGGCAAAGCCTTCCTGTCTTCGGAATCCATTTCCTCTGAACCTGTTTCATGGCCGTTTACTGCTTTCATTTCAGTAACCAGCTTGTTTTCATCAATAATTATAAAGAGAGCGACAACAGAAATAACCATTAATCCGGAAACAATAAGGAATAGCGGGGAATAATCAGGTTTGCCGGTATCGGGTACTAACAATGAAATAACAACTAAAGTAAATGCGCCGCCTATTGCCCCCATCAGGTTAATTATTGCATTTGCCTTTGAACGGAGGGGTTTCGGAGTTACGTCGGGCATTAAAGCCACTGCCGGCGATCGGTATGTACTCATTGAAACGAGCGTTATAAACAAAGCGGCAATGAACAGAGTCAGATTGACATTGTTATCCCCAACCGGAAGGAAATTCATTGATATGACGGCCAGTGCCGTACCGCCGATAATATATGGCATCCTTTTCCCTATTTTAGTTGAAGTCCTGTCTGACAATGCTCCAAAAAGCGGCAGCATGAACAGCGCCAGAATGTTGTCCAGTGCCATAATTCCACCTGCAACTGTATCACCTATGTTAAATGTCTCTTTTAAAACCAGGGGAACTATACTGTCGTAGAGCTGCCAGAATGCACAGATGGAAAAGAACGCAAGACCTATAATTGTTGTACGCTTGTAATTTAACTTCATACTTTAAACCTCCTTAATCAACTTAAAAATATCACTTAACGCCAAGAGTGTCAATTATATATTTCAATGGCTTAAACATACATTTCTGGCTTCATCCAGGCATCCCAAATCCCAAAGCAACCGGCTTCCTATATATTTATCACGGATATCTTTTGTTGCAATGAAAGTGTCCTTAACATCCTTGTCCGAATACCCCAATTCACCCGGTCTGGTCGGCATCCCCAGCGCTTTCATATATTCCTCTGTCTGCTTTATGGGAGGTAATTCCTCTGAGATAATTTTCAAAATCTCATCCCAACGGTTAATTATAACCTCAAGCCTTTTGGCATGGGATTTTGTGTCATACTTGCCTTCTTTCTTTTCAAGTTCGATTAATGTATTTGCGCTCCTGCCAAGGAAACCGGTCAGAAAACGGTTCCATTCCTCAACGGAAAAAGCCTTTACATAATTCATAGCTTTTTCCCTGTCAGGAACAATACCCGAGATAAACTGATATATCCGAAGGCACAGAAGTGTGGCAACTCCGCATTGTATACCATGAAGGCCTGCAGGCATACCAAACTCAATTGCACGCATATCCCACAGATGTGAAAAGTAATGCTCCATCCCTGAAGCAGGTCGGGAAATCCCTGCAAAGCTCATCGCTATACCTGTAATAATCAAACCTTCGATAAGGGGCTTAACAGCGTTGGAGTCAATATCCGATAAATCCTTTATATTCATACACTTTCTGACGGCATTCCTGACCAGTGCGGCAATATTCTCACAATAATACTCCCCTGTAATCAGGCTGGACAACCGCCATTCGCATATACTGACATATTTAGCGAGCATGTCGCCTATCCCTGCCTGTAAAAGCTTTACCGGAGCCTTGCTGATAACATCCAGATCGGCTACTATAACGGCAGGACAAGCACTGTTAAGGCTGACCTTTATTCCGTCCCTTATTACAGATGAAGTAGCAGACGCGTACCCGTCCATCGACGGAGCCGTTGCCGCAATGATATATGGCAGGTTCGTAATATGAGCTGTCATTTTGCCAATGTCGTTTATAGTACCGGAGCCAACTCCAAGAATAAAATCACAATCACCGCCGTAATGCATAACAGCTTTTCCAACTGCCAACTCATCGGGTTCCAGATGCTCGGTATCATAAACATATAATGAATAGGAAATGCTTTCATTTTCCAAATACCAGCAAACAACTCTTCCTGCTGTATTATATGTATTTCTGTCAGCTATTATATAAACCTTTGAACCGCCGTATTTTTTAATAATGCCCGGAATTTTCGCCAACGCGCCCTGTTCTATAAGAATTTCCTTAACACCGGTTGCATGATTCCTGCCACAACCGCACTTGATACCCGTGTTCGGAACAGTGTCCAAACTAAAATCTTTTACAAGTTCTGCCATATCCGGTTTATTTTGCATCTGTGTTTTCTCTCCCCTTTCATTTACCTTTCCATGTACTATACCTCTTTTATTATCTCTTCCTTTCACCGTTGAAATCAAGCTGATTTTTACTACCATAAATATTTTCATACAAATCCGGTTTACCTGTTCTTATAAACCAGACGAAGTTCATTGACAGGCAAAACCATTAATTTCTGTCAATTCAATAAAGACACAACTAATTGAACATAATGTTCTGTATCTGATGCACCAGCATTTTCATGCAAAAATAAACCCATAACCAACCGGATCTTCCCGGCAGATTATGGGTTATAAGCTTTTTCGGTTTATATAACTGTTCAGTATGCTACATTGTAACCAACTGACATAAGTTTATTATGCATCCAGCTTCTGCAGCTTTGCACGCTCAAACTCAATCATTATGTCTGCAGAAGGTTTTTCAGACAACAGTGAAGTGATTACAATCACTATGCAGGAAAAAACAAATGCAGGCAACAATTCATATATGCCGAAAACTCCGCCAAGAGGCTTTATCAGGAATTTCCAGATAAAGACCATCGAACCTCCTGCAATCATACCTGCTATTGCCCCGCTTCGCGTAGTCCTTTTCCAGAAAAGTGAAAACAGAATGATCGGACCGAATGTTGCACCAAAGCCCGCCCAGGCAAACGAAACGACAATAAAAATAACGCTGTTTTCATCAAGGGCAATAATTATTCCGACTATCGCTATTACTAAAAGGATTATCCTTGAAACAAACATAATTTCCTTGTCAGAAGCATCTTTTTTAATTATACCGTTGTATATGTTTTTCGCTGCGGCGGATGTAGCTATCAAAAGGTATGAATCCGAAGAGCTTATCGTTGCAGCAAGAATTCCTGACATAACTATTCCGCCCAGAAGGGGTGGCAATAATTTTGAGCTCATCAGCACAAATATGTTTTCGGCATCGCTCTGTGTCAACAAAGCATTCGGATATAAAGTTCTTCCCACAAGGCCTATGAATACTGCCGCAATAAGCGAAATAACACACCAAATAGTACCTATCTTTCTTGACTTGTCCAGCTCATCAAGATCACGTATTGCCATAAACCTTAACAATACATGGGGCATTCCGAAATACCCCAGCCCCCATGACATTGTGGATATGACAGTCAGGAAGCCGTATGAACCTGCTTGCCCGAAAAGAGGCTGTCCTGTTTCCGAAAGTTTCTGAACACCATTTTCAACAATAGGAGTAGCTATCCCGAAAAACTCAAAAAAACCGGGAATCCGGCGAATATTGCCTATTACGTTTGATACCCCTCCTGCTGTAAATGTTCCGACACCAAGTATTATAACAAGAGCGAATATCATTACCACAGACTGCATGAAATCAGAAGCACTTTCTGCAAGGAAACCGCCAAGAATTACATAAAAGAGTACGAAGACCGCCCCAAGAATCATCATTAACTGATAATTTGCTCCAAATATTGTACTGAAAAGCTTTCCTACCGTTACAAAGCAACTTGCCGCATAAACAGTAAAAAACACAAGAATAAAAAGCGCGGATATTGTCATTATTATTTTTTTCTTCTCTTTGAACCTGTTGCTTAAGAAATCAGGGATTGTTATCGAATCTCCGGAGATTGCAGAATAACTGCGCAGCCTCTTTGCAACCACCAGCCAGTTAATATATGTACCTAAAGCAAGTCCAATCGCAGTCCAGATAGCATCGCTTAATCCAAGCCAGTAAGCAACGCCTGGAAGACCCATTAAAAGCCAACCGCTCATGTCAGAGGCTTCAGCACTCAATGCTGTTACCCACGGTCCGATTGTCCTTCCGCCAAGGAAAAAATGATTACTGCTTTCATTTGCACGCTTTGCATAATATAACCCGATAAAAATAACCAGGATCATATATGCGCACATTGCAATAAGCATTTGAAGCCTATCACCTGTCATGAATTCTCCTCCTTGAAATCTAATATTGAATAATTATACTAATTGATTAATACTATTTCAACATATTTTGCAAAATAAAGAATCGAAAATGAATAATTATACGTCCAAAATAATAATTATATATATTTTGCAATAACTATCCGGATACGTCCTTTTCCTGTTGTACCTCCTACCTGCTGTAAAACAGCCTTTCCCATGCCTCTGACCGAAATAATGTCTCCTTCATTCACCTGCTTGTCGTTTTTATAGCATTCAATATGGTTTAAAAAAACCTTCCCTGCTCTTATAGCGTCTGCCGCCTTTTCCCGGCTGATTGAAAAGCCGGATGAAACAACACTGTCAAGCCGTAATGAAGCCACAGTGTCATTAATGATTTTGAACTTTGCTTCGGGTACATTAATTGAATCAAGCGGAATAACAGACACATCAAGCTTAACTCTTCCCGCAGAATTGAAGCTGCCTTCAAGGTAAGGCAGCACTTCCTTCATAACGACAATATCGCAGCTGTTGCCGCTTACCAATATATCACCAATCATTTCCCTTTTAATACCCGTTCCCAGAATTCCGCCAAGAAAATCCCTGTGGGACAGGGTGTTATGAGCTGAATACTTCGCACGTATACAGGAAAGAGGATTTAGGTCATTGTCTGCTATGTCCCCGGGATTTATATAATCAGGCAGAAAGATTAGTATTGAACGTTGTGCACCTTCATATCCTCCGTAAAAAACATGGCCGGGATTTCCGAAGTCTTTTATCAGTTGCCCGGCAACAGCCCTTTGATGTTCGTTCAGAAAATGGGTATAAGTAAGGATATTCTTATGCTGCGTTTTGTTCAGTTTGTCAAGCACCTGCACCAATATCAGCTTAAGTTCCGGATCTGTAGTGTATCTTCCGGCTGCTTCATTTTTGTTCATATTTGATTTTCCTTTATTGCGTATTTAATATAGACCATTTAAGGCCGCGTTTATAAAGTTTAACATATTTAACTTCCCATGAGAAGTACCGCCTGAACAATGATCCATAAATTCAATACAGCAAAATAAAAATCCTGGTATTTTTTTCTTTAATATATATAACTTTATGCCAGACCGAAAATCAGAAAGGCTTCTGCAAGTCAATTCTGCAAAAGCCTTTCTGCATCTAACTGATTTCCTTTTTCAATCTTAAAACCTGCTGAAAACTACTCATTACAGAAAGTACTCCCCATCTCGCCAGCAATATCATTAAGCACTCCCAAATCCCAGGCAAGCTGCAAAACCGTATACCTGTTCCTAATTTCCTTTGCATACACCAAACCATTAAGAAACGTTTCCCTGTCTACACCAAGTTCTTTCAATGTTACGGGAGCACCAATCCTCTGCAGGACATCCCTTATTTCTTTATGGGATGGAGCTTCGTTCAGAGTATCAACTATCTCGTTCCACCTGTTAACTATCCGTTTGGCCCTCTCCATCCTTTTCTCATATAAATTGATTCCCTCTTTTTCATTCAGTCTGATAACATCCGGGGCAGACCGGCGGAACAATTTCTTCACGTCTTCAAGCCATTTTTCGGTATCAAACTCTGATGCCTTTTTCATTATTTCGCCAAGATCGGGTTTCAGCTTTGAAATTTTTTCCCTGATATAACTTGTGGCAATGGTATTGAATCCAACCTTTATACCATGAAGCGGAGCCTCTTTCCCGTCAAACATATATACCATCTCAACAAAATGTGACAGATGGTGTTCTGAACCCGATGCGGGTCTTGAATTCCCAATAAAGCTCATGGTAATACCGGTAAGCAGCAAACACTCCATCAAATTCCTAATTGAATTATCATCCCTTTTTTGCAGCCCGTCAGCCGTTTCCATGCATTTCTTAAGCGAATGCATAACCAAATCAGCTACATAATCGCAATAGTATTCATCGTTTACTATTCTTCCCAATTTCCAGTCGTTTATCGCCGAGTATTTTCCGGCCACATCCCCAAATCCTGCCCTAATCATCTCCATAGGAGCACCTTTCAATATATCAATATCACCGATTATGGCTTTGGGAAGCGTTGCAGGCAAAGTTACTTTTAAACCATTTATTGTCAACGGAGTTGCGGTTGATGCATAACCGTCCATGGACGGAGCAGTTGCCACGATGATATATGGTACATTTAGCTTAAAGCTCATGAACTTGCACAGATCATTTATTACACCCGAACCGACAGCAAGAATGACATCGGTTTCATTGCAGTAGTTTATAAGAAACTCGGCAATGGCTTTTTCATCGGGGACCAAATCTTCGTCACGAATGAAAATATGTTTATAAAGCTTTATATTACTGTCTGTGATAATCTTTTCCACCTGCAAACCGGCTACATTGTATGTGTTTTTATCCGCGACCATGAACACTTTATCATATCCCCCTGAATTCAATACTTCAGGAATTTTTTCTATAGCCCGGTTTTCGATGATAACCTTTTCAATATTTGCTGAATGCTCTCTGCCGCAATCACACGAAAAATTCCTGCATAAATAATCCTGAATGTCATATTTACCTATACTTTCTTTCTTCAGATCCATAGCAATCACCCATATCTATTATATAAACCTTACTGGAAAAGATCTACAAATTGCTCCTGATATAAAGATTGCATATGTTTACTTACAAAGCAAATACAACTCTTTACATTGTCAGTTCATGCATCTCGGTAAGTGGCAGGACGTTCAAATCTGATCGCATGAAGCAAAATGTGTTTGGGATCGGTGATTGCATTATGGATCATTGTAAAATCAGCGGTTTTACCTCTCATCATTTCAAATATCCACATATATTCTTTCCATTTACGCCAGTAAATTGGCTGTCCTTTATGCTTTATTTGCTTGCCATATTAGAAAGATGGGAATATAATAAGTGTTAACCGATATATGGATAATTCTCCAAGTTGTATTTAATATTATCTTTGAACTAAGAAGGAGACTTATAATGCCGCCGCTTAATCTGTTAATAAAGCCCGCCTCCGGTAATTGCAATTTACGCTGCAAATACTGTTTTTACCGTTCAATTACTCTGAACCGGAGTGTAGAATCCTATGGTTTAATGAGTATCAGCTTACTGGAAGAACTCGTAAAGAAAAGTCTTGAATACGCCGACGGATATTGTACTTTTGGCTTTCAGGGCGGCGAGCCAACTCTGGTGGGCCTGGATTTTTACAGAAAGCTTGTTGAATACGAATCAAATTATAATACAAAGAAAGTTCAAATTTATAATGCCCTGCAGACAAACGGAATGGTAATAGATGAGGAATGGGCAAAGTTTTTGGCTGAAAACCGGTTTCTGGTCGGTATATCTTTGGACGGCCCCAAAGATATACATGACATAAACAGGGTGGGCATTAATAATTCGGGTTCTTTCAGCCAAGTAATGCATGCGATTGGTTTATTTAATAAGTACAATGTTGAATACAATATTTTAACAGTGGTAAATTCCGTTACTTCCAGGCATATTTCAAAGATATACAATTTCTTTATGAAGCAAGGGTTTAAACACCTGCAATTTATCCCCTGTCTGGATCCTCTGAATGAGGAACCAGGAAGGCACGAATATTCCCTTACCCCAAAAAGGTATGCCTATTTTCTGAAAACACTTTTCAGTTTATGGTACGAGGATATTAAAAACGGGAGATTTGTAAGCATCAGGCATTTCGATAACCTTGTAGGCATGATAATGGGTTATCAGCCTGAAAATTGCGGTATGTCGGGTGTCTGTACCTGCTACTTTGTTATAGAAGCTGACGGCAGCACCTTTCCGTGCGATTTTTATGTCATTGACGACTGGAAGCTTGGAAATATAAAAAATACATCCTTTTATGATATGAAAAATTCAGAAAGAGGCACCAGGTTTGTTGAAGCATCCAAAACCGTCGCTCCTGATTGTATGAAATGTCCATATTTCAAGTTATGCCGCGGAGGCTGCCGGAGAAACCGGGAACCATTTAGAAATGAGCTTCCTGGTTTAAATTACTACTGTAAGTCTTACAGGGAATTTTTTGAATATGCCGGTGAAAAGCTTAAAGAGCTTGCAGCAATAATATCACATCATAATTTATTTTGATAATCAATAATAAACAGAAACTTTATGACTGATTTTAGCCGGAGTATTATCTGTTTTCCGTAAACCTGTTATAATTTAATAAAGCCTAAACTCCTGAAAAATAATACCATTAATATTCTCCTGTTTTTATATTATGAAAGGAAAACACTGGGACAAAGCTGTTTTTACTGAATATTGCGGGATCTGACACGAAAATTTCTATATGGGGGTTGAATATATGCGAAGGCGCTTTTTCTTTCAGAACCTCAGGCTTTTTTTAATTATCCTGTTTATCCCGGCTGTAATACTTGGCAGTATTTCAATAGGCATTGTGGAAAATTACATACGAAAAAATTCAACTGCCGACAACAATATTTTGCTTGGACAAATCAAAGAAAATGTGGAACTTATTATCGGAGAACTCGAACCCCTCAAGCTTTCCTATGGTATTGACGGCCAAACAACCTACTACAGTAAAAAGCTTCTGGAATCTAAAACTCTTGACTACAGTGAAATTAACAGTTTAAAAATAATAATCAATAACCTGTCGTCCTTGTCCAACGCGCGGGAATACATACATTCCATATATTTATATTTTGAGAATAATCATAATAATTTTATAACTAACAGCGGCAAGGAAGAAATTGGTATTTTCACCGATACTGAATGGTTCCAATCATATTTAAATAACAAAGACAACAAAAAAGAGTGGTCTGAAAGAAGGATTATTCCGTCCCCGGTCGGGAAACAGGAAATTGTCTCCATCTATAATCTTTTAGACACCAAAAACAGTGTCATTGTGTTTAACCTTCGCCCCCAGTACATAGACAGGATTATTCAGAACCGTCTGAAATCAAACGGGCAGAACCTGATAATAATTAACGAGAAAAATGAAATACTTTTCGGGGACAACAACTTCCTGAGCTCTGAAGAGTTAAGCTTTCTTATATATAAAATAAAAAAAGAAGGAAAAAATTCATTTGAAATGACTGTTTCCGACACTAAATATATAATAAATGCCGATACATCCGGTAAAAACGGATGGGTTTTTGTCCTGTTTTCTTCAAAATTCCAGGTTTTCCGGCTATATTACTACTTACTAAGCCTGATTGTTTTTGCTCTTATATTTCTGATTGCTGTAGGCGTAATTGTTTCTGTTTATTTTACCCGTAAAAATACAAACCAGGTTTATAAAATAATTGATATTATACAGGCAGCAGAAAATAACAGCACCTTGCCTGAAATTGAACCTAAAAACGGAACAACTTATGATTTTATTATTCAAAACATTATAAAGTCGTTCATTAACCAGAGCTATTTAAAAATGCAGCTTGAAACACGAAAGTACAAGTTAAAGACAGCCCAGCTTACCGCCCTGCAGGCTCAAATAAACCCGCATTTTCTGTTCAATACACTGGAAACAATTAATTGGATGGTATACCAAATGAACAATAAAGCCAGCATAGTCAATGACATGATTGAAAATTTATCAAGCCTTTTAAGATATTCGCTGGCTTCTACCGAACAGCCTGTTACCTTACAGGATGAAATAGACTCTATTAAAAATTATATATATATCCAGAAAATAAGATACGATAATAAATTTGATATTATTTGGGAGTACGATGACAATATTTTAAATGTCAAATTGCCCAGATTAATACTGCAGCCATTATTGGAAAACGCCATAAGCCATGGTCTCAAACCCAAGGGCGGAGCAGGGCTTATTAGAATTAAAATAAGGAAAAAGCAAAATGAGCTTGTTATCAGTATCATTGACAATGGAGCGGGAATGACAAAGGACAAGCTCCAGAAGTTGTTAAAATCATTGGAGGATGACGATTTTCAGGAAGATCATATTGGTATTAAAAATGTCAATACCCGGTTAAAGCTTTACTATAACAGGCAGCTTAAAATATGGAGCAAGGAAGGATTAGGGACCATAGTAAACATGTACATACCTGAAAGGAGTGCAGAAATTGTACAAGATACTGATTGTTGATGATGAAGTGGAAATCAGAAATGGGTTATATCATTACAACTGGAAGGAATTGGGATTCACTCCGGTCGGGAGCGTCTGCAACGGCTTGGAAGCTTTGGAGTTTATAAATGCAAACCCTGTGGATGTAGTGCTTTGCGACGTTATGATGCCAAAGCTTAATGGGATTGAGTTTTCAAGAATCATTCATGAACGTAAACTTAACATAAAGATTGTTTTTTTAAGCGGCTACAGTGATTTTGATTATGTTAAGGAAGCAATGAAATATGGCGGGAAAGATTATCTTCTGAAGCCTACAAAGTTCAAACAGCTGGAAAAGGTTTTCATTCAGTTAAAACAGGAGCTTGATGATGAACTAATCGGAAAATATTCAGCAGAAAGCAAAACATCCGATGAAAACAATATGATAATTGAATATGCCCACAGGTTTGTAGAACAGCATATATCAACCGTAACTCTTGAACAGGTGGCAGAATTCGTACATCTGAGCCCCCAGTATTTCAGCCGTTACTATAAAGAAAAAACAGGCACAAATTTCTCCGATTATGTTATGGAGCAACGAATGAAACTGGCTGAGAAACTGCTTAAAGACATCAGGAAAAAAACATACGAGATAGCCTATGAAACAGGGTACAACAACCCCAAGAACTTCACAAGGGCATTTAAGGCCTATTTCGGTGAATCCCCCAGTGAATACAGGAAAAATAACAGGAAAAATGCATGTCAATAAATGATACCATTTGTTAATTTGTGAGAATTGTTTACTCCTGTTTCCATTTATATAATTGCAGTAATGACATTAAAGGAGGAAGGTAGCAATGAAGAAATTCACTCGATCAGTCAGCATTGCAATTGCCCTATTGCTTGTAATTGCACTGTTCACTGGGTGTAGTAATCAAGCACAAACCAACAAACCAAATCAATCAAACTCTCAAGCTTCAAGCAAGACAGCAAAATCCTCTGAATCCGGGAAAAGCAAAAATGCTGAATTACGTTTTGCATGGTGGGGAAGCGATGATCGCCACGAGGCATACATGGAAGCAATGAACAAGTATATGGATTTGAATCCGAACGTAAAACTGATCGCTGAGTATGGCGGGTGGGACGGTTACAAGGAAAAGCTTTATACCCAGTTAGCCAGCAATAATGCGCCCCATATTTTCCAAAACCACTATACCTGGCTTTCAGAACAGGCTACATGGGATTCAAATACAATTATAAAGGATTTGTATGCTTATAAGAATATTTTCGATTTCAGCATTTTTCCTGAAGATTTTCTTAATGCGTATGTAATAATTAACGGCCAATTGTTGGCTCTCCCGTCTTCAATGAACTGCGATGTTCTGGTTGCAAATAAAAAGCTTCTCAATGAAGCAGGTATTGACTACAATAAAGATTGGACATTTGAAGACTTCTTTGAAGCCAATAAAAAATTAAAAGCAATTAATCCCGAGTATTATTTTGAAAATGGCATGAGTGCAACAGATATACATATGTACTGGTTCCTGGCATACATGGTGCAGAAGACAGGTCTTCCCTATACCACGGACTATAAGTTAAGCTATGACGAAGCTACGGTTACCGAAGCATTTCAGTTTATCGAACGCTATTTTGATGAAGGCGTGGTAGAATCACTCGGAACCCTTGAATTATATTCAGGGAAATACGCTCAGAATCCAAAATGGATCAAAGGTGAATCGGCAGTATCTTTTGGAATGCTTTCCACAATTGATGCTACAGTAAGTGCTATGGGCGAATATGCCGATGATGCTGTTGTTTTAAAATTACCTGTTCTTGAAAACGCAAAAGATCCATATTATCAGATGAAAGTCGGGCAAGTTTTTTCAATTCCCAGCGGCATTAGCGATGTCGAAGCTGAAGAAGCTGCAAAGTTCCTCGCATGGTCAATAACAGATAAGGAAGCAGGACTGATATTTAAACTTTCAAGAGGAATTCCAATCAGCGAAGTGCAGAAAAATGCATTGGCTGAAGCAGGATTAATCAGTCCGCTGGTCACCCAGGCTGAAAACTATGCCAGAGAAATAGGCCAGGGTCTTGGCCAGGATGCGTTAATCCGCAATAATGAAATTGCTGAAATCGGAGCAGATATGATTTCACAGGTTGCTTTTGATATGATTACACCAGAACAGGCTGCAAAAACTTATATAGAGCTTGTAAATAAGAAACTTCTTGAAATCAAGGCTTCTCAATCTCAATAAAATATGATGCTGTAAAAACTCATAAATTTAAAACGAAGATGGAAAAGTATACCTTGCTTTTCCATCTTCATTAACAAACGCACTGTTAAAATTTATCATTTGCACAGGCTGCAATTTTCAGTAACCTAATCAGGAGAAAGGAAAAACTCATGACATCGCGGGGAACGAAACATAAAAATTTTAAACTACATAAAAAGTATGAAGGTCTGTTATATGTAAGCCCATGGATCATCGGGTTTCTTGTTTTCGGCGCATACCCCCTGTTTGCGTCTTTATATTACTCTTTTACTAATTTTTCAATGTTCAACAAGCCAAAATTTGTGGGCCTGGATAACTATATATATATGTTCACGCAGGACAGAGATTTCTACCAGTCATTACTGACCACTTTTAAATACGTTTTGTATTCCGTTCCTATGAAATTGATAGCTGCTTTGTTTTTTGCCATGCTGCTGAACAGGAAAATTAAATTTATTAATTTGTTCACTACTGTATACTATTTGCCTTCCATTCTGGGAGCAAGTGTTTCGATATCAATTTTATGGAGATTCCTGTTTACAAAAGACGGTCTCATTAATGGCATTATAAAGAAATTCGGAATTAATCCCATTCCTTTTCTGGAACATCCGAAATATGCCCTTTTTACCATTTCACTGTTAGTGGTATGGTCATTCGGATCTTCAATGGTTGTTTTTCTTGCCGGTTTGAAACAAATACCTGCAGAATTATATGAAGCGGCAAGAGTCGACGGTGCTTCATCGGCCAGGTGTTTCTTTTCAGTTACCCTTCCATTAATAACGCCTTCTTTATTCTTTAACCTGGTAATGCAAACAATCAATTCATTCCAGTATTTTACAGGTGCAGTTGTAATCACGAACGGAGGACCGGTGAAGTCTACATACCTATATATGATGATGCTTTATGACGAAGCCTTTGGCAATTACAAGATGGGTTATGCCAGTGCCTTGTCATGGGTACTGTTTGTATTGATACTTCTTGCCACAATGCTGATTTTCAGATCATCAGACAGCTGGGTTCACTACCAGGATGGAGGAAATGCAAGATGAAAAAGCAAAACAGGATAAGTTTGGCGTTAACATATATTATACTGATAATCGTGGGATTTATAATGATTTATCCCCTTTTATGGCTGTTCTTTTCAACCTTTAAAACCAATAACGAAATCTTCTCCAGTACCCGCCTTCTCCCTGAGAAGTTTATCTTATCAGGCTATATTGACGGTTGGAAAGGTTCTGGACAGTTTACTTTCGGCTATTTCATGCTAAATACGTTCAAAATGGTTATACCTACCGTTCTGGTAACTATAATTTCCAGTTCAATAGTAGCATATGGCTTTGCCAGGTTTGATTTTCCCTTTAAGAATTTTTTGTTTACATTGATGATTTCAACCATGATGCTGCCTAACGCAGTACTGATAATCCCACGATATTTGCTTTTTAAGAATCTCAGCTGGCTGGACTCATATAAGCCGTTTTATATGCCTCAGTTATTTGCATTTGCGGGATTTTTCAACTTTCTGATGGTCCAGTTTTACAGGGGCATACCAAGGGAGCTGGATGAATCGGCATATATCGACGGATACGGATCATTCAGAACATTAATTCATATAATTATTCCATTGTGTAAACCAGCCATTTTTTCCATGGGAATATTCCAATTTCTGTGGACATGGAATGATTTCTTCAATCCTTTAATTTACATAAACAGCGTGAAAAAATACCCTGTTTCTCTGGCTTTAAGAATGTCAATAGATTCAGATGCATCTGTTCCTTGGAACAAGGTACTGGCTATGTCGTTTATCTCAATAGTTCCATTGGTAATACTGTTTTTCTCGGCACAGAAGTACTTTGTTGAAGGTGTGGCAACCACAGGTTTAAAAGGATGAGGTAAAATGAGCAACAAAACCAATATTTTAATAATAACTACAGATCAGCAGCGTTGGGACACAATGAAAGCTTATGGAAACAATATAATCAAAACACCTAATTTAGACAGGCTTGCAGAAGGCGGAGCAGTATTTGAAAATGCAATTACGCCATGCCCGATGTGCATGCCTGCCAGGACATGCCTGATGACCGGCTTTTCTGCTTCAAAACTGGGTGTTCTTGATAATTACTACCCGGAAAATATTGATAACCGTGATACGCTTGCAGTCAAGCTTTCCAATATAGGCTACCGGACACAGGCTATTGGAAAAATGCATTTCTCGAACAAGCCGTATACTGAATCCTATGGTATGGATAATATGATACTGTCCGAAGAAATGCGCGGGGTAAGGTTCGCTCAGAAGCTTTCGGATATTGTTTACGATGATTATGACAAATTTTTGATAGAGCGTGGTATGTGGGGCTGGGAAAAACCAACAGAAATTGGTTATAACGAAATTAAACCGTTAATCAATTACCTGCCTAGAGAATATCATATAACCCAATGGTGCGGGGATGAGACAGTGGAGTGGCTGAAGAATAAGCGGCCGAAGGACAGACCTTTCTTCCTCTGGAGCTCATTTGTTAAGCCGCATGTTCCTTATGACTGCCCTGAGCATTTGACCGATCTTTACAAAGAAGAAGATATGCCCGAACCATGGGTTTCTGATAAAGATGGAACACATAAAAACCCCTATTTTGCCCAATACAGGAAAGTGAAAGAATTTGACCTGTATTCCGATACTGCCGCAAGGCGTGCAAGAGCATATTACTATTCCAATATCACTTTTATCGACGAGCAAATTGGCAGAATTATTGATACATTGAAAGAAGAAGGAATATACGAAAACACACTGATTGTTTTTACTTCGGATCACGGAGATTTAATGGGTGATCACAGGTTATGGTATAAGAGTTTCGGATATGAGGGAAGCATACATATTCCTCTGGTACTGCACCATCCAAAGAGGATTAAGCCCGGCACACGGTGCTCAGAAATAGCAAGTCTCATAGATATATTACCTACCGTATCATCTGCTGTTGGTATCAATATTGATAACGGCAGACCGGGAAATAACCTTTTTGATTTAATATCCGGGGACAAAAGCTGTGATTTCGGTGTATCTGAAATTTTCACAGCCCCTGATTATATGATTCATGTCAGGACAAAGGAATGGAAATATTTATTTTATCAAAACGGGGGTTTTGAAGAGTTATATAATCTGAAAGAGGATCCGCATGAGATGGTTGATCTGGCCGATGATAAGGCATATGCATGTATTAAGAAAGAACTTCATGATGCGGCTGTGGAATGGATCCTGAAATACGGAAACCCGGAATATTCGCTTGATAAAAACCGGAAACTGCGTGCAGTGCCTTTTCATAATTATACAGAGCAACAATATAAACCTTTTTCAAGAATGCCCTGGGACTATCGGATACCTCCGTTAAAACTTTCCTCAGATAAACGAGGGTGGTTCTGGAACCAGGAAAGAAAAGACTGGAGCTACATGGTTGAGCTTGCAAGATGCAATAAAACATAACATAGCGATAAACCTTATATGGTTTATGGGGGGGGTGGCTGCCTCAAAATATGCAAATATTTGGGGCGGCCTTTATTATTTATTTCCAAGTCCCTATTATCAAAATATTAAATCCCAATCCCTCTCTCCTATCCCCTTCGTTGCGGTACCAGTCCCCTGCCTTTGGATTGGTTTGCATTCATTTCAGAGCAAATCTATTAGAACAGCAAAAATAGATTTCAAACTCTGATTCATACATCCGGTATAAGTTTAAAGGCTTTTACCATATTGGTAAAAGCCTTTTTATCATTATTTATGATATCCTTTTTCCTTAAACACCGTTAATGCCGGCAATGGGTCATCACATGTAACCAGGGTGCATCCCAGTTCTATTACCTTGTTGGCCCATTCTTCATCGTCAATTGTGTAAGCCCACGGTTCAACATTTATACTCTTATAAAAGTCAACCAGTTCTTGGCTGATGTACTTTTTGTTAATACCAACACTGTATAAAATTGAATTGGTACCGTTTTCACCCGGCCTGAAGTTCTGCATTGCAGATTCTATAAAACCCTGGCATCTGAGATGATATTCTTCGTATATATAGTGAAGGATTTCTGCATCAAAGCAGGTTAATACACAGCGATCAAGTATTCCATACCTGTTCAGCGTTTCTATGGTTAAATCAACGGTTTCGTGTGTCTTTTCCTTAATCTCAACATTGAACAGGAGCTCTTTGTAATCTGAAACCAAAGTTAATAGCTCATCCAAAGTGGGTATTGTCAGTTTTTTGTCCGCGTATTCCTCAGAGAACCATGAACCGGCATCAAGTTCCTTTAGTTCCTTAAGCGTAAAATCACGAACATAACCCTGCCCGTTTGTGGTTCTGTCAACGGTCTGATCATGTATAACTACAAGCACTTTATCCTTTGTAAGGTTAAGATCGAATTCGAGCATGTCTACGCCAATTTTAAGCGCCTCTTCAAAGGAAAGCAATGTGTTTTCAGGGTATTTTGCCTTGTATCCCCGGTGCCCGGCAACGATAATATTCCTTTTATCATTGGTATTACTCATTGAAGAAAGACCTCCCCATTTCTTCAGCCAGTTCATCAAGCATTCCCAGATCCCACGCGAGCTGCAGGACTGTGTACCTGTCCCTTACTTCTTTGGCGTATACCAAGCCATTAAGGATTGTCTCCCTGTCCACTCCGAGTTCTTTTAATGTTACAGGGGCCCCGGTTTTTTGCAGGATATCCCTTATTGTCTCATGGGATGGAGTTTCCTTCAGAATGCTGACAATCTCGCTCCATTTTTCAACAATACGCTTAACCCTCTTCACTCTTTTATCGTATGAATTAATCCCTTCTTTTTCATTCAGACTGATTACTCCCGGTGCGGCCTGGCGGAACAGCCTGTTTACATCTTCAAGCCATTTGTTCCTGTCAAAGCTTGATGCCTTCTTCATAACTTCATCCAGATCAGGGGTAAACCCGGCCAGTCTTTCCCTCATATAATTCATTACAATTGTATTATATCCAACCTTTAACCCGTGCGGAGGTGCTTCTTTACCGTCAAACTGGTACATCATTTCAACAAAGTGTGAAAGGTGGTGCTCCGATCCTGATGCAGGCCTTGAATTTCCGGTAAAACTCATGGCTATACCTGTAAGTACCAAACCTTCCATCAGATTTTTAACCGCATTGTCATCCCTTTTTTCCAGACCATCAGCCGTTTCCATGCATTTTTCCAGGGAGTACATTACCATATCCGCAACGTAATCACAGTAATATTCATCGTTTATAACTCTGCCCAATTTCCAGTCATTGATTGCCGAATACTTCCCGACCACATCTCCAAAACCTGCTGTAATCATATCCATAGGTGCATTCTTCAATACATCCACATCGCCGATTATGGCCTTCGGAACAGTTGCCGGTATAGTTGTCTTCAGGTTCTTAATTGTCAATGCCGAACCGATTGATGCGTAACCATCCATTGAAGGTGCGGTTGCGACAATGATATATGGTATGTTAAGTTTATAGCTCATAAACTTGCACAAATCGTTCATTACGCCCGATCCGACAGCCAGAATAACATCCGCTTCGCTGTAATAGTTTATGATAAACTCACCGATAGCTTGTTCATCGGGTATCAGTACATCATCACGGACAAAAATGTGTTTTTGGATATTAAAACCGTTTTCAGAAACAACTTTTTCAACCTGAGCACCGGCTACACTGTAAGTGTTGTTGTCTGCAACCATATACACATTTTTATAGCCTAATGATGTCAAAACTTCAGGGATTCTGCTGATTGCCCGGTTTTCAATGACAACCTTTTCAATTTCAACGGAATGTTCCATGCCGCAATCGCAGGAGAAAGTACCGCATAAATAGTCCTGAATGCTGAAAGTACCTATATTTTCTTTTTTCAGTTTCATTTTTTCCACCCTTTTCTATTAGTTATTCTTGACAAAAGACTTTTCAATTATATTAAAGTAATAAATAATATTCATTTAAGAAAACTGTTTGTCCTGTCTTTTTCGGTAATGGCTGTTATATTTTCACCGTCGGATACAACCAGAACATTTCCGTCAATGCCTGTAATATATACATCACTTCCTGCCGCTCTGTATTTTTTATACCTGTCCACACTGAAAGCAGCATTTGATGTTATAACTGCAACTGAAGGACTGACCGCCTCAATAAACTCACCCGATGAAGATGTATCATGACCGTGGTGAGGTACTTTTAGCACATCTGCATCCAGTTGTTCGGCAAAATTGGCTACCAGTTCCTTTTCACGTTCATCATATATATCTCCTGTAAACAGGAATGTATTGTTTTTATATGTCACTCTCATAACAATGGATCGGTTGTTTACAAAAGCATCACTTTTTTGAGGTATTATCCCTTCGGGTATTATTATTTCAGGTTCGGGATTTACAATTTCAGCACTTACTTCATTCCCGATTGTAAAAGTATCTCCGGCTTTCAGGATACGCACCGGGATATTTTTCGCTGCTATAGCCTCATCCAGCTGCTTTTTCAAGGTTGATTCATATGGCATTGCGGTAGCCATTACCTCGCCTACTTCAAATTCATTAATAACTAATGCAAGCCCTCCAATATGATCAGAGTGGTAATGGCTGGCTACGATATAGTCAAGTTTTTCTACCCCAAGCTGCTTTAAGTAGTTTACCACCTGTGATCCAACGTTTTTAATCCCTCCGTCAATAAGCATGTTTACTCCGTCAGGAGTTGTAATTAACATTGAATCTCCGGCTTTTGAATCTGCATCAAGGCAAAAGAACCTGACCTGGAACTTATCCTTGTATTTTTCATTATCAAATATTTCATCTGTTCTTAAGGAACTTTCCTCAGTCTCATTTGTGCCCTCTTCAGGTTCATTTGCAGCAGCTTCGGTGGGTGTTGGTGTACTTAATTGCTGTGTATCTGTTGTATCGGTCTTCTGCTGTGAACATGCACAATGGGTAATTAATAAGCATATAGCAAACAGCAAAACTAAATATTTTTTTAGTCTTTGCATTCTCTATTCCCTCACTTCATCATTTAAATATTTACCTGAAAATAAATCACACAGCCACCAGGACTTGATATTCTATTTTAATTGTCTGCATAAAATACAGATATCACGCGCATTCTCATCCTTACAGGCTGAAAATACGCGTGAGGCGGGAAGCAAGAAGTTTTTAAGCCAGTGAAAGTAAATATTGTCCAACTTCATAAGCAAATTTTACTGCTGAATCCTTAAGAGCTTCGGGCATTCGATCTACGAACCCATGAATTTCATAAGTAAAATCGCCTTCATAGCCTATTTCGGTCAAAGTCTTCATAATTCCTTCCCATTTTATCTTGCCTGCAAATGGCAGGGTATGAACGTCCAGTAAACCGAAATTATCGTTAACGTGTGTGGCTTTAAGTCGTTTTCCAACATAACGCAGAGCCTTACACTGATCGTATTCCATAAGGTTTGCATGTCCAAAATCCCAACATATGCCCACTGACGGGTCATTAAACGAATCAACCAAATCCACCAGTTCTTCATAAGTTGCAGTGTAGCGCCTCGGGATAATTGAACCGTAGAAATCACACATATTCTCAATTGCAAGTCCTATTCCAAGCTTTTTTGCCACTTCGATATAAGGTCCAAAATAATCATGATTTTTCTTCTTTGACGCTTCAAGACTGCAATTTTCCTCTACTGCGGTAAAGCCATGCGCCACCGCCCATTTAACCCCCAAAGCTGCACTGGCATGATATGCACGAAGGCACATTTTTTCAAACCACTCATGCAGCTCGGGATCTGAAAGATACTTGTCCTTCTGATCCAGGTTATAATACGGGATATGAGATTGCGAAAACTCAATTCCAAGTTTCGCCGCTTCATTTCCTATTTTTTCTATTTCTTTTTCCCAATCGTCTCTTATAAGAAAAAACTCATCAAATTTTATAAATCTGAAATTAAAATCCAGTACTTTAAAACCGGCATCTGCGCATCTTCTCATGCACTCAATTGTGTCTGTCAATGGTCCTGAACGATTTATTGCATATATATTTGTTGATGTAGAAAGACGCATTTTGTTCACACCTTCTAATTTCCAAATTTAACATATCTATTCAGATAATATTTCAATATAAATTGAAATTTTTCCCCCCCACCTGTTGTGAATAACAGGTATATACGGCAGCTAAACCTACGAAACTGATTTAAGCTAAAATTAATCAGGCAAGAGCAAGGCAATACATTCCTATTTTATATGCCACTCTTGCAAGCTCATCCCTTGCGTTGTCGGGTATATTGTCAAATTCCTTATGAATTTCGAAATTGAAATCCCCTTCATATCCTATCTCTTTAAACACCGGCATTAGCGAATGCCAGTCAATATTCCCGTGGAACGGAAGCAGATGAAAATCATCCTTGCCATTATTATCATGAACATGAGTTCCTTTAAGTCTCTTACCCAATGTACGGAGCGCTATGCGTTGATCTTCATAAAGCATGTTACCATGTCCGAAATCCCAGCATGCTCCGATATCAGGGTCTTTGAATGAATCAATCAGGGCTGCAAGTTCTTCGGCAGAACTGCCGAATTTTCTTTTTGAAGTTTCCCTCTCAGGCAGGTTTTCAAACAAAATACCAACATTATGCTTTTTTGCCAGTTCAATAACCCAACCGAAAAATTCGGCATTTTTCTTAATGTTTTGTTCAGTATCATAACAAGTTGCTTTTCTTTCTTCTACAGGGTGCAAAACAGCCCATTTGGCACCCAATATTGAACTTGCAATTATGGAACGCCTCATCATTTCATTGTATATTTCCTTTAATTCGGCAGGTTTATCATCATAATTGCCCGGAATAAAAACAGGGTGGGACTGGCTGAATTCCACACCAAGTTTTTCGGCTTCATTCCTTAATTCATACATAAGATGCTCCCAATTATGTTCAAAAAGATCGTTCTGTCCATAAAGGGCACGGCAAAAACCTGCTTCAAAAACCTTAAAACCGGCATCACAGCTTCTTTTTACCGATTCAAGCATTGGGATATACTCGTCCCCCCGCTTGGTAAACATGCTTGTTTGTGTAGATATCCTCATAACAGCCTCCAAACCTTTATTAAGAACCCATAGTCAACTGATTTTAACCAGTTGACTATGGGCTTCCTTAACCAGCTAATGCTTAATTCTTATGCAATTTGTTATAGTAAATATCATTTACTTCGTCTTCAATCTTCTGTCCGCCTGCTTTGTACCATCTTGCCAGATAGTTATCCCATTCTGCCTCTACATCCCAAACTCCGGTAATGGTATTTAAGAAGAATTCCTTTTCAATCTTCTCTACATCAGCACCATACTCAGTTTTGGCTGCTATAGGAGTTCCTGATGGTATAAGCTGTTCTACAACGTTATAAGATTCCTGGAACTCTCTTTGAACTTCGGATTCTCTACCCCATGCCAATGTTCTTTGCTCGCCTACTCTTAAGTTACAGATGAAGAATCTTGTACCCAGTTCGGCAATTTTTTCGTTATTTCCCCAATCACCAACTGCTATTGCCATACCTGATTCGTCAACTGTGAAATGTTCTCCTTCGATACCTCTCCAGATCAGGTTATGGAATTCCATATCTACTAACTGTGCTTCAATAATTTGAAGAATCTTTTTAACCTGTTCATCGGTTGTGTTCTTACCAAAGCACTGCCATCTCCAAACGCTGCTCTGATATTCATAGACAGCCTCTTCACCGTTATAGCCTTTTAATGGGCGCATATACTCGGTTTTAGCATTTGGATTCTTCTTGAATGTCAGAGCAAACCAGTCGTTCGGTCTGTAACTTACTATAAAATAAGTTGAGTCAAATGTCTTTATTCCAACAACACCGTCTGTAAACAATGCTTCATCATCTTTTATGGTAACATCGGGATAAATATAACCCTTTGAATACAATCTTGAAACATATTTCAGAAGTTCCTTATAACCTTCGGTAACTTCAGCTCTTCTTAATCTGCCGTCTGAACCTTTAATATAGGATTCATCCTTTACAACTCCGCCTGGTAAAGAGAAACCGTAGGTTGCAGCAAGGTTATATACATCATAGTTGTTTGTAACAGAAAATGCATAAGTATCCTTTTTGCCGTTTCCGTCAGGGTCTTCTTCGGTAAACAGTCTGCAAATCTCTTCAAACTCTTCAAGGTTTGTTGGCATCTTAGCTCCAACCTTTTCAAGCCAGTCTGTTCTTATAACTGTGAATGGGAACAATTCTCCCATACCTTGAGGTATTGCATAGAATACTTTTTTCTCTGCATCATAAACAACACTGTTTGTAACATATGGATGGTTTTCCAGAACACGCTCATAATAAGTAGGAGCATATTCCTTCAACATATCCTCAGAAACCCCTCTTACAAGTCCTTCTTCCAATATCATATTTATGTCCGCAGCACGGATTAAAATATGATCGGGTATTTCACCGGAGGCAAACAGCAAGTTCATTTCTTCAGGTTTATTTGAGTTTGCCTTCATTACCTGAATGTCTACATTGAATCTTTTTTCGATTTCCTTAACAACTAAGGAATTATCGTCCGGATAAAGCCCGCCTGTTGGATTACCAACCCATTTGATTGGTACCGGTTTTTCATCAACAACTGTTTTGTCACCTGCATTGTCTGCATTTTGCTTTCCAGAATCATTTGATCCTGAAGTGTTAGTATTGTTGTTTGTGTTGCTTGTGGAGTTTGTTCCACATCCTGTCAGTGCCACTGATAATACCAACACTAACAGCAGTAAGAGTGAAATCGCTCTTCTTTTCATTTGAGACTACCTCCTGACTTGAATTATTTAAATTTAAATTTATATTTAGCAAAAATATCCTGGACAGATATTTTTGCTAATATAATCAACCTTTAACCGAACCAACCATAACCCCTTTAACAAAATATTTCTGCAAGAAGGGATAAACTGCAATAATTGGTCCTATTGCCACAATAACGGTAGCTGCCTCCACTGTTTTGGTAATAACACCTTCATCACCCTGAAGGGTATCTGTAACTTCTGCATTGTTATGATCTATAAGCACTCTTCTTAATATCAACTGAAGAACAACACGCTTATTGGATCTTGTATAAATATGAGCGTCAAACCATGCATTCCAATGCTTTACTGCCACCCACAAAGCCACTGTTGCCAGAATGGGTTTTGATAAAGGAATAATTATTCTGAACAATATTGTGAAGAAATTTGCACCATCAACCAAAGCTGATTCTTCCAATGATTCGGGTATACTCATAATAAAGTTTCTCATAACCAGAATATTGTATGTGCTTAACAGCATAGGCAATATCAGGGCCCAAAGCGTATCATAAAGTCCCAAATCATTTATCAGAAGGAAGTCCGGAACCAGACCTCCTGTAAAAAACATTGGTATTACTATAATGGTTGTTATTATACCCCTGAATGGAAGATCCCTTTTAGCCAAAGGATATGCTGTCATAAAACACAGAACTACAGACATAGCCGTTCCTATCACAGTTCTCATAATGGTATTATAATAGCCGTACCCTATTAGCTTGGACTTAAATAATTGCCGGTATGCTTCCAGTGTAAAACCTCTTGGTATTATTTTAAGACCTATGCGTGATGCTTCTACTGCAGGGCTTATTGATACAACCACCATTTCCCAGAAGGGATAAAGCATGATGAATGCCAGAAAAACCATAAAGGTGTAGTTTAAAACATCGAAAATTCTTTCACCTATACTTCTTTTTATTACGTTACTCTTTTTGCGTGCTTTACTTGCTTTCACTTTTTTCACCCCCTGCATGATTACCATAAACCCTCATCGCTTGTACGTTTAGTTATAAAGTTGGTTATAAACAGGAATACCAAACCGACAACATTCTGGAACAGGCTTATTGCCGTAGAATAGCTGTAATCAAAGTCTATCAATCCAACCCTGTAAGAGTATGTATCAAGAACATCTCCCACTCTGTAAACAATAGGATTGTATAGGTTCATTATCTGATCCCTTCCACCTTCCATAATGTTTCCTACCTTCATCAGAAACATTACAATTACCACCGGCAGAATGGACGGAATGGTAATACTGAATATTTTCCTGAAGCGTGACGCACCGTCAATTGTCGCTGCTTCATACAATTGTGGATCTATTCCGGTTATAGCTGCTAAATAAACTATACTTCCCCAGCCAATATCTTTCCATATACCTGAAACAATTATTATACCTCTGAATATTTCAGGCATCATTAAAAACTTATACGGTCCAAGGCCGAAAAATTGAAGAATGTAATTGACTACACCGTCTACAGGAGACAAAACAGTATGAATAATACCTGCTACAACTACCCATGAAATAAAATGCGGCAAATATGTTATTGATTGAATTGTCTTTTTAAACCTTTCATGCCGTATCTCATTCAGCAGAATTGCAAATATTACGGGTGCAGGAAAAGAAAAAATAAGTCTGTAAATACCAATGATTAAAGTATTCCAAAAAACATTAGTAAACTGGCTGCTGTTAAACAACCTTTCAAAGTGCTTAAATCCTGCCCAGGGGCTTCCCATAATCCCTTTAAGCAGCTTATAGTCCTTAAAAGCAATTGTCACTCCATACATGGGGACATACTTAAATATTAAATACCATACAAGCCCTGGTATCAGCATAATTAACAAACCCTTATATCTCTTGCATCTGAATAAAAGATCGCCTGCCTTTGATACACCGGGTTTCTTAATCGCGCTAACTGATGAAGTCACTGACCCTGATTGATTCTTTTTCATTATTTCACTCCTTGGTGATTAAATTGTTGAAAATCTTTTCTTATATTTCTTTCAGACAAACAATCAGCATACCTGTTTAAATTAAATAGACATGCTTATCAACACATGATAATTATACATTTGTGGTTTGTTTAAATTGTTTGAAATCTTATGATAAATGTATAAAATAATCATCACTTATTACAGGAATAACTATTGTCACTGTTGTCCCTTTCTGTTGCAGACTTTCAATATTTAATCTTGCTTTGTCCCCAAAATACAGCTTTAGCCTCTTATAAACATTTTCAAGCCCTACCCGGTTGCTGTCACTTTTCTCCAGCCTTTCATTCAACTCTTCAAGCATTGTTTTACTCATGCCCACTCCATTATCAGTTATGCTGAAAATAACACCCTCTTCACCGAGTCTTGAAGAAATAATTATTTCACCGTCCTGAATATGTGGTACAATTCCATGATAAACAGCATTTTCAATTATTGGCTGTAACAGCATTTTAGGGGTATAATAATTTTTGGTTTCTTCTTCTATCTCCCATTCAAAATTAATATTTTTAAACCTTTTACTCATAATCCGGGTATATGCCGCTGCATGGGCTAGTTCCTGTTCTATCGGAATTAAATTTTCAACTTTCGAAATACCGTACCTGAAAAGATCACTTAAGTCTTTCAGCATTTCAACTGCTGAATCTTCTTTTTTCTCTTTAACAAGACATCTTATTGATTCCAGCGTATTGCATAAAAAATGCGGTTTAATTTGAGACTGCAACGCATAAATCTCAACATCCCTTTTCTCCATCTCAAGTCTTCTTTGCTTGTTTTTGGTTATTATCAGATCATCTATTAATGTATCAATTCTTGTAACCATTTCATTGAAAGTTGATGCAAGTTCAGCTATTTCTGAAATATGGCTGTTATCAGGCAATTCGTATCCAAGGCCGCCATAATCCATGTCTGACATGGCTTTATTTATACGCGTCAAAGAATTTGCCAGACGATAGGATATTTCATAAGAAACAATTATCAGGAAAAGCACTATAACAATAAGGATAAGCGCGATATAATACAGTATCTGAGTAAATTCATTAAGAATATCCTTATAATCATATTCACCAATAAAAACCCACGGTGTTCCTTCTATGTCTTTCTCAAAAGTTATAACCCGGCTG
Source organism: Thermoclostridium sp. (assembly GCA_036562185.1). GTDB lineage: Bacteria > Bacillota > Clostridia > DSM-8532 > DSM-8532 > Thermoclostridium. The sequence goes on along the minus strand of DATCKN010000006.1, from coordinate 12,126 downwards.
TTTGATGATTTATCCAGTCTCAACCCATTGTAATTCAGGCCAATTAATCCCTTGTCTATACTTGAAACTATGCGCCCCTGCCTGTCCACAATCAGGGTTTTGGCATTGCTTTTCAGATATATGTCTCTGTATATTTGTTCAAGTTCATCTTCTTCCAGGTTTATCTCAATATCACCTATATCCTCCAGCAAATATTTTTTATAATGGTAATCAAGATCATATCCCCGTACCTTTATTACTATTTTAAGTATAAACCTGCCCAATTCGTCCTTTCTGCTGTTTATCCACTCAATTTTATCACTGCTTAAGTTCCAGGCTTGCAATTCTGCTTTAGCTGAATAATAATCCTTGTTGTTATTATAAGTTGAAAGAATCATATCCCCGTTTATGTTATTGATAGTTATATCATCATAGCCGTTCGCCAGCAGCATGTAGCTGTTTACAACCGCATACAGCTTGTTTTTGTTTATATTTTCAGGATCGCTTACAAGGGCATCCTGAATTGTCCGGTCATAGCTCATACTGCTTATTGCCTTAAGCTTTTTCTCCATATACAAACTTATATTTTCCGATGTCTGGTTAAAAGCGGTTTTCTCTGACTGAATAAGCTCGTTTTGAATTGTGTTCTCGGAAAAAAGGAAATAAGAAAATACCAAAAAAGCCAACGGTATTATAATTACCATAAAATAATACAGCAGTATCCTCTCCCTGATGCTGCGTTTATCATTTTTTACCGCGACAAAACCTCCGGTATCCTCCTCGGATTTATACTTTCTTACACTTTCAATCAAGTTATTAAGAGGCTCAATCAGCTTATTCAACGTAAATTTCGATATCACAACCGATATTACAATGCTTATTACAAATGAAATAATAAGGTAGTATCCAAAAGACCTTAATCTTTGGACTCCCTCCAGCTCTTCAAAATACAAAAGATACCATTCGCCCCAGGAAAGCTTGTTATAAAACAATCTCTGCCTGTTTGTCCACTCTATTATCCCTTCATCCCTGTTTTCCATTCTTGAAACAATATTCTCTACGGGTATTTCTCCTATCTGTTCACCTTTCCAGAGTATGCTGCTGTTATCAATTATGGCAGTCATGCTGTTCTCTTGAAGAATATTGTTTATCCAGTTGTCATTTATCTTGATTAATACTATACCGTATAACTGGTTGTTAAAAACCGACTTTAAAGCAAACAAAGTGCTTCCTTTCACCAGTATATTGTCTTTATTGGTGTTGAATTTGTCGTATTCTATTATATCTTCATCAAGGTACAACAGAACCGGCTTTTCAGGGTTTTCATCCAAAGACTTGCAGAAGGATGAATTAATAAGGGTTTTATAATCAATAGCCACATGACCTTTATCGCTGTTCTCACCAACATAAAAATGTTCTTCGGGCGTAACAAAAAGTATCGAGTCGATAATACCTTCTGTATATATCTTTGAGTTTTTCAGAAAATTGCTTATCTGCTTAGTGAGATACACATTCTCAAAAGCTATATGCTTTTTTGATTTATACTGGTCTAGGTATTCTTTCAGCACATAACTTTGAGCAATCCGTTTTGTTACATTTTCAACCTCGGAAAAACAAATTTCAATCCTTTTCGAAATTTGCGACAAATTTGAATAGTTTGAATTTGTTATTTTCGACTTTAAAAATCCCGAAGTATTTTTAAATAAAACCACTGCAGTTACACTAAATGATATTATCACAATTATCAGTGCAATGGAAAAAATAATAGACCTTATTTTGAAATTCTGTTTTTTAGTCAGCATTTTAACACCCTTATCTGTGATTTTCAGCCCTGAAACTTAACGGAGTCTGCCCTGTTTCACTTTTGAAAACCGTACAAAAGTACCTGTAGTCAGAAAAACCCAATTCCTCTGCTATATCCTGAATTCTCATATCTGAAAATGCCAGATACTCCTTTGCTTTGTTTATTTTCATTTCTGTAATATATTTCGAAAGATTAAGCCCTGTTTCCCTTTTAAATGCCGTGCTTAAGTAATTTGGACTCATATGAACGGCATCTGCTATATCCTCCAGATATATTTTATTTTTAATATTTTCCAATATATATTTTTGAACCTGCTTTGCTATACTATAGTCTGATTCTGCAGAATACTTGGTTAAATCAGCATCAATTGCTTCAAGTTTTTTCCTAAACCATTCTCTTAAAATGTCAAGGGTATATATATTAAAAATCTCTTCGTATATTGTTTCCTTGCTTGAAAGAATTCTAAGGCTTATATTTCTTTGCTTAAGTTTATTGTCAAGTACAACAAATACCTCCATAAATTTAATTCTTATGAATGTTATGTCAGATAAAGCGTTAGCCTTTATAAAATTGAACAGGTTATTTGTTATAATTGCTCTTTCGTTATGTTCATGGTTAATAACCGCTTCTACAAGCTTCGATATAAGTTCTTCAAGCTTCTGAACCCCGTTAGCCTCCAGCTTTTTTGAAGTAACGCTGTTATAAGCAATTACCCTGTTTCCTCCCAGGTAAAACTTAAATCTGAGAGCTGTCTGTGCTTCTTTGGATGCATCAATAATACTGCTGAAACCTGTGTGAATATTGCTTACCCCTATACTGACAGTAATATCTGAACCAATCTCATCAATGCCTGTGGTTATCCCTTCCTTAAGCATATGGATATCCCTGATGAAATCATAGTAAGCAGCCCCGTACCTGCTAAGAATAATGAAGCAGCTGTTTTCCATAAAAACATGGGGATACCCGTAGTATACTATATGTTGCTGGCATATGTTCCTTATGAAATCAACAGTTTTCGGGTCTGTTTCACTGTAATCACAATCCATCTGCACAACCGCAATGCAATAATTTTTCTCGTTTATATTTATATCAAGCTCTTTAAGGCTTTTTCTGATAAATTCCTCATCAAGCCGTTTTGTCAGAAGCGTTGACAAAAAGAGCTCCCTTATGATGACCCCGTTTAAATTCTTATCCTCATTTCCAATATTCTTTAAAATGTAGGAGCTCTGTCTTTTTTCTCTTATTTTTTGCCTTACTTCCCTGAAAGTTCTGGTAAATTCGATTTCGTCAATCGGTTTGGTAAGGTAAGCAAAAGCATTATATTTTACCGCATTTCTTGCATATTCAAAATCGCTGTATCCGCTCAGTATAATAATTTCTATATCAGGATTGCGATGCTTTAATATTCTCATTAATTCTATGCCATCCATATCAGGCATCCGTATATCTGTTAACACAACATCGGGCTCGGAATTATTCACCAGTTCCAATGCTTCTATCCCATTACTGGCAGTTCCCACAACTTCAAAGCCCAGACTGTTCCAATCTGTACCGTTTTTAAGCCCTGACCTTACAATATCCTCGTCCTCAACGATTATAAGCTTGTACATAAATACTTCCCTCAATAACCCCCAGAATAAGTTATCTTTCAGCTAATTAACAGTTTTATTAAAAGCAAAAAACTGCACTAACCACAACTGCGTGATTAACATAAAATATTAGTGCAGCAATCACCTCAAATAAACATACTATATTATTATACAAAACTCAAGCTGAAAAAGGGATGGTATTTTCTTTCAATTTATAAGTCATTTTACATATGCAGCTTATAATAATAAAACTTCTTAATCTGTTTCCGGGAATGGTATTAACCTCCCGTTTAAATAGTCCCCCTGTAATTCCATGTATTAAGCTTCCATTTTCCATTATTATATGAAAACCTTGACACCGACGCGTTATCAAGTTTGGTGGATTGTATCACGTTATCCGAACCAAGCACATAGCTTAATATACAATCAACAGTACCTTCATGGGCAACAACAGCAACATTTTCAATATTTCCGTCATTCAGATTTTCCAGCTCATGCATGAAGGAAATTATCCTGTCCATCATTTCTTCTGACGATTCTCCGCCGAAATACCTGTAATCATGTTTTTCTTTTGCTTCTTTATATAATTGCCCATACTTTTCCAGGCACTGTTCCGGAGACTGGTATGCAAGTTTTCCAACATTGATTTCCCTAAGCTTGCCGGAGAAATTATATGAGTAACCCGGAAGCGCACCTTCTGCTGTCTGTCTTGCTCTAAGCAAATCACTTACATATACCAAATCAAATTTTATATGTTTTATCAGGCTTCCGCACAGTTTCGCCTGCTCATGCCCCAGCTGTGTCAGTGGCGGATCCCCCCATCCGCAGTGCAGACCCAGCTTGTTTGTCTCGCTCTCACCATGCCTGATGATATATAATTCCATTATTCACACCTCATGTTTTTTCCTTTTATTTTATATATATTATTATATCTAATTCCCTTGCCCCTACAGTTTTCAACTAAATTCTTTTTCCGACAGAATCCCTGATAATCAGCTTAGGTTCCAAAATTATCTTTTTAATGCTTTCTTCGGGCTTTTTTAACCTGTGCAGCAATAATTTGCAGGCTTCTACCCCCATTTTTTCTTTACAGATTTGAACGGTAGTCAGTGCAGGTATTACATGCTCTGAAATTATTGAGTGTTCATATCCGACAACAGAAATATCATCGGGTATTCTGATTTTAATATCATACAGATAACGCATTACACCGGCTGCAATGCTGTCACTGGCACAAAATACCGCCGTCATTTCCACTCTGGAGTTCCAAAGGCTTTTCATTTCCGTATATCCACTCAATCCGGTAAATTCTGCCTGACGTATCAATCTTTTATCGGGTTCAATTCCCGCTTCTTTCAAGGCTGTAGAGTAACCTTCAAGTTTTTTTTCCGAGGTTTTGCTGTCATAAGGCCCGTTGATAAATGCAATTTTTCTGTGACCATAGTCTAATAAGTGTTTTACTGCAATATAGGCTGCTTTACTTATGTCAACATCCACCGAATCAAACATCTGATGTTGGCTTCCTATCATTACTGCCGGAATTTTCTTTTGAGTAATGCTCTCAATCAGAACATCATTTATCAGGCCGCCTATAATAAACAAACCGGCACATCTGTTGTGTTTTACTATTTGTGGAAGACCGTCCTTTTGCTCTATTACGTGAAACCGTTCACTTATGAGACCATAGTTTGTTTTGGCCAATTCGGACGAGATTCCTGTCAGGGTATCATAATAAAATGTTTCTGTAACAGAATCAAAGAGATAGGTCCCTTCTGAGAGATTTTTTGTTGCGAATATCAAGCCCAGTATTTGCTTTTTTCTCGTTGTAAGCTCCCTTGCAGAAACATTTGGGGTATAATTTAGCTTTCTGATTGCAGCCAGTACTCTTTCCCTGGTTTCGGGCTTAACCGCATTACTGTTGTTAATTACCAGCGAAACTGTACTTTTGGAAACCCCTGCTTCTCTTGCAACATCAAAAAGTGTAACCGACATAATGGCTTCATTTCACTTCCTTATTTTAATATCTCTCAGAAGGATATCGTCTGATTTAATAACCTGTCTTTAGTCTTTAGTCATTTTGGTTTAGTAGTTAAGTATTGCACCGTTTTCTTTCAGTATTTTTACAACATCGCTGGCATCTACTTCAGCCGGCTTTACACCTTTATTCACCGCAACTGCTGCTCCTACGCCTGCTGCCTCACCAATAGCCATGCAGGTAGGCATTACTCTTGCTGAACTTAACACAACGGCATCCATTGAAATGCATCTTCCGCTGAACATAAGATTATCAATATCCTTGCTTACCAGGCATCCATATGGAATTCCGTATGCCTTTTCAAGGCGTTTAATTATTGTACCTGCACCGCCGCCGTCATGTATATCAATAATGTATGAACCAAGTGCAACAGTATCTTCGGGTATATCTCCAACCACAATTTTATCTTCGGTAAGCTGTTTAATACCGGCAAAGCGCCTGGTTTCCCTGACACCCAGGGTAGGGAATATGCGTGTAATATAGCAGTTTTCAAATCCGGGTACATATTTCCTTAATGTCTCGGTCAGCTTTGGAATCTGGAAATGCCCTTCTATTTCAGCACGGGTTATGTCAAATACATTGCTTCCGTCCACGTTCAGGTGGCGTGTGCTGTTAACATTCACTTCACCGGGTATTAAGCTGTTGATGTAAATAAAGGTATCCCTGTCAACCGGCAATTCGCCCTTAGCCTTAAGTTGAGAAAACAGTTTCCTTAAACCTACGAAAACATGGTTAGGTGTTGACTTAATATGGTCTGGGTTGTAGTCTCTGGGAACTTCCATGGTGTCTCCCAGGATCATTTGCTCAGGGTCTTTGGAAATAAACTCATGGAATTTCTCCAGATTTACATTTCCAAGCGTAAACATAAGCGTAGGCGGCTGCATTACGCCCGTACCCTTCTGCCCTTTTTCATAATGGGCACCTGCAAGATATCCTACATCACCATCACCGGTTGCATCAATAAACACTTTTGCTTCCACTTCAATACGGTAGCCCTTGCCGAACAAAGTCAATTTCCTGATTGAACCGTTTTCTACATCTGCATCAATAACTTCAGTATTCAACAGGATCTCAACACCGGCTTCGAGGCACTTTTCAAAAGCAACCAGCTTGAACTCTTCATGATTGTACAATGTTACAGAGTTATGCATCGGGCAACGGCTATGACCATAGCATGCATTCCGATCCATAAGGGTATCAACCAGTTCCTGTGCAAAACCGGCAGTTACCTGGATACCATTTTTGTCAAGATACCCGAGCAATGGCAAACCAATCGCCAGGTTACCTCCTAAATACCCGTTTTTCTCAACAAGCAGTACCTTTGCACCTCTGCGTGCTGCAACAATGGCTGCCGGAAGCCCCCCCGGTCCGGCACCAATCACAACAATATCATACGATTTACTTACTGTATTCATAATCAATGCTCCTTTTTTAAGTAGATAAAATTCGTAAAATATATTAAATTCCCAGAAATACTGGATATGTCAGATCCGTTGATTTTTTCTCCTGTTAATGTTCAAGAAATCTCAAACAAGAGACAGGCAGTAGTTTGCAATATCATACCCCATTTTTGCTATACTGTCCTTTAACGGTTCAGGAAGTCTTTTGCTTTCATTATGCGTTTCGAAATTAAAATCCCCTTCATAACCAATTTCTTTTAACACGGGCATAATTGCATGCCAGTCCACTGTTCCATGGAACGGGAACATATGGTCATCGGTTTGTCCCCTATTATCATTAACGTGGGTGGCTTTCAGTCTCTTGCCAAGGGTTCTGAGTGCCATTGTCTGATCGGTATAAAGCAGGTTGGCATGGCCAAAATCCCAGCAAACACCGACATTTGAATCGTTAAATGCATCTACAAGCTCACAGAGCTCATAGGCAGTACCGGCGAATCTGTGTTTCTTTTTATTTTCGGTCATGTTTTCAAACGCAATACCCACATTGTACTTATTAGCCAATTCAATGGTACCGCTGTAAAATTCGATATTCTTTTCTATATTGGCTTTTGTATTTCCCAAATCACTTATTCTTAATTCGACCGGATGCAAAACAGCCCATTTCACTCCAAGAACAGAACTTGCAATAATGGAACGGCGCATCATTTCATTGAAGTGTTCAAGCATGTCCGCCGACTGTTCCTCTAGATCGCCCGGAAGATAAACAGGATGGGACTGCGAAAACTCAACCCCTTCTTTCTCTGCCTCTTCCCGCAAATCATACATTAATTTTTCCCAGTTGTCATCTGCAAGCTCGGTTTGCCCTGTCAATGCACGGCAAAAGCAAATATCCTGTACTGTAAAACCTGCAGCTTTGCATCTTTTCATTGATTCAAAGAAAGAAGTGTATTCACCGTTGGCTTTAAATCCGAAAAAACCTGTCATTAATGATGCTCTCATTTTATATCACCTTTTTATCTAAAATACGTGTATTGGAGCGTTCCAAATTTTTTGTAAAAAAATTTACCTGTTAACTTTATCTTTTGTAATTGGAACGGTCCAATACCGTCTTAAAAATAAAACACCGTGACTCAGTGTTTCTTTATATAAAATATACTATCACTAAGACCGAATGAAGTCAATAAAAACACTGAGTCATATATTCGTTATTTGTTCTTTCCAAATAATGCTCTGTATCCTCCTGTTATATTCAATACATTGAATCCGTTCTGGCTTAGAATCCTGTCGGCTATGTATCCCCTATAACCGACCTGGCAGTAAACAACTATTGTTTTGCTTTTGTCCAGTTCGGTAAGTCTTTCTCTCAACTCATCAACAGGTATATTAACAGCACCTTCAATATGGCCTTTGCTGTATTCCCTTTGGGTTCTTACGTCAACCAGTATGTAATCTTCTTTATTAAGCTGTTCGGAATCATCCCATGTAATAAGATGGGACAACCCTACAAGACAGTTTTGAGCCACAAACCCCGCAATGTTAACAGGATCCTTGGCTGAAGAATAGGGCGGCGCGTATGCAAGTTCCAGCTCTGCCAGATCATTTACATTACCATTAAGCCGCATCGCCGTTGCAATAACATCAATTCTCTTATCCACACCATCGCTGCCTACTGCCTGTGCGCCCAGAATCTTCCCCTGATCATCAAACATCAGTTTCAATGTCATCTGCGACGCCCCAGGGTAGTACGAAGCATGGGACATAGGGTGAACATAAATTGATCTATATGGTATATTAAACCGCTTTAAAGTTTTCTCGTTATTGCCCGTGCATGCGGCAACCAGGCTGAATACCTTGATTATCGAGGTTCCCTGGGTCCCTTTGTACACAGAGTTATATCCGGCAATATTATCAGCCGCAATCCGGCCCTGCTTGTTTGCCGGGCCGGCCAAAGGAATTGCTGTTTTCCTGCCGTTTATGAAGTCAACAACTTCAACAGCATCACCAACAGCATAAACATCTTTTATGCTTGTCTCCATTTTTTCGTTTACAATTATATGCCCCTTTTGTCCAAGCTCAATGCCGCTGCCCCTGATAAAATCCGTGTCAGGGATTACGCCTGCTGCCAGTACGACAAAATCGGCACTTATCATTTCCCCTGTCGATAATGTGACTTCAACTCCATTGTCCTTTTCAGTAATGGCAGTTACCGATGTATTTAAAATTAGATTTACACCGTTTCGAACCAGCTCTTTTTCCAGCAGAATTGCAATGTCTTCATCAAATTGAGCAAGGATTTGAGGATACAGTTCAATAACGGATACAGCTACGCCCCTTTGAATAAGGTTCTCGGTAACTTCAATGCCAATAAAACCCCCGCCAATTACAACAGCTTTTTTCATTCCCTTCTCGTCTATAAAGGACTTAATAGTATCGGTATCGGGAATATTTCTCAGCTTCAGTACTTTTCCACTGTTTATTCCGGGAATATCAGGCCTGAACACCTTTGTTCCGGGTGACAAAACCAGGTAATCGTAGCTTTCTTCATAAACCCCCCTGGTTTTACTCATTACAGTAACTTTTTTATCTTTTGTGTTTATGTTAATAACTTCACTTTCGGTTCTTACATCTATATTAAACCTTGTTTTCATAGCCTCTGCGGTCTGAACAAAAAGATTGTTCCTGTCCTTAATTATATCTCCTATGTAATAAGGAAGTCCGCAATTGGCATATGAAATATACCGGTCTCTTTCAAGTACAATTATCTCCGCCTGTTCATCCAATCTCCTGAGCCTGGCAGCCGCAGATGCGCCTCCTGCCACACCACCGACTATCAGTACTTTCATTTCTTGTTAAACCTCCAGCAAAGAAACTTATCATTACCTTCACTTTAAAATATATACTAATTTTACTGTTTCTTCCATAGCTTATCCGTTCAATTTCATAAGTTTTAACCCAACATTTCTCACTCTACAATAGTAACACCATTCAATGTTGACATTTGAATGATGAGATCGTTTTTTGTCAGACTTTTAGGAAGCTTTACCGAGAAACGTACTACCATAAAGTCATCTTCTTCATCTTCAATATCTACATTGTTAATATTGGCTCCGATTTTACCAATATATGATGCTACCTCGCCAAGTTTGCCGGGTCTGTTTTCAATTCTGACACCAATGTCAGTTATGGCGTCCTCTTTTTCCATTAAAACCTTTTCAAACTTTCGCAGCGTTCTAAGGGTTATAAATACAATTGCTGCAGCAATTACAGCAGCAGTATAAAAACCTGCACCAGCTGCAAGACCTATACAGGCTACTGCCCATAAGCTGGCTGCAGTAGTCAGTCCTTTAACACTGACACCCTGCTTTATAATGGTACCTGCACCAAGAAAACCAATACCGCTTATTACCTGTGCTCCAAGTCTTGCAGGATCGAGATTTGTTAACCCCTGATATTTCTGGAATATATATTCCGACAATACCATAACAAGAGAAGATCCCAAAGACACCAGCACGTGTGTTCTTAGCCCTGCGGCGCGTTTTTTGTTTTCTCTTTCAATACCAACAACTCCTCCAAGCAAGGCTGCTACAAACAGGCGTAATGCAACAACACCAATAGACAAGTCACCAAACCTCCCTTCTAAAAAATTTTGAAATTAAAAAAGTCACATTTCGACATGGCTGTATATCAGGCCAAATGAAATGCGACTCCGGTTCTCCTGATATTTAAAACTTATATATATTCTAAAATATAAATATGATATTTTCAATTACTTTGTTAATAACAATTACATTACAAACCTAAATTCCGACTTATTTCTACCATTTTCTCGAGCTGCCGCCTCCACCGCTGCTCCCTCCGCCACCGGAATAGCTTCTTCCGCTGTGGCCGCTTCTGCCTCCACTATGGCCGCTTCCGTAGAACCCTCCTCCGCTGTGCCGGTTTGAAGAAGCTGCCATAATTAAAAACTTTGTTATCCTTCCTCTAAAGAATATAATGTCAACAAGAAACAGAATAATAATGAACAATACAATTATAAGGTCACCGGTATCAGCATCTTCATCAGATGAATAATCATCAGAATACTGATATCCACCCGATTCATATTCAATACCGTACTCGGCATACACCTCATTTATAACCGCAAAAAAGCCGTTTACTATTCCCAGCCCGTATTCCCCATCCTTAAAATAGGGAATCATATAGTTATCCTGTATCCTTCCTGTTTTTCCATCGGGCAAGGCGCCTTCAAGGCCATAGCCCACCTCAATCCTTGACATTCTGTCGTCAATGGATACAAGGATCAATACTCCATTATCTTCTTTTGCCGAACCTATTCCCCACTCACGAAACAGATCATTTGCATACTCTTCAAGCGACTCACCATTTAAGCTGTTGATTGTTACAACTACGACCTGGGCACCTGTCTTTTCATACAACGAAACTGCTTCACTCTGTATCTGCTTTTCATACTCTGAATCAATAACATTGGCAAAATCATTTACAAAAAACTCACTCGTCGGCTTCGGCAAATCAAGTGAAGTGGCCACAGCTCGAGATGCCATTATAACTAATATAATGACCGGTAATATTACAAACAGGATTTTTTGAAATCTATGCCTCATCTGAACCTTCCTTTTAAAAATAAAATACATCTCTGTATTTAAAACAGCAGCCACTTCATGTTCTGCAAATCAGCTTAATTATTTTCGGAAATTTACTTCCGGAGCCTGTTTTGCACTTTCATCGGCCTCAAAATAGTCATATCTTTCGAAACCGAAGATGTTTGCAAATATAACTGCAGGGAATTTCCTTATTCTGGTGTTGTATTCCCTTGCCGCATTATTATAATCCCTTCTTGCAGTGGCTATTCTGTTCTCTGTTCCGGCCAGTTCATCTGACAATTGAATAAAGTTCTGATTTGCCTTAAGTTCCGGATAATTCTCGGCAATTGCAAGAAGTCTGCCCAAAGCACTTGTCAATTGCTCATCGGCTTCAGCTTTTTCTTCCACCGAACCTGCTCCAATAAGCCTGGAACGGGCATCTGCTATACTTGTAAAAATTTCTTCCTCATGAGCCGCATACCCTTTAACGGTCTCAACGAGGTTCGGGATTAGATCATTTCTCCTTTGAAGCTGATTGTCAATTTGGCTGAGTGATGTTTCAACTTTTTCACTAAGTTCCACAAGACTATTATAAGTGTTAACAGCCGGAAAAACAATAACAGCTATAACTGCTATCAATACGATTATTACGATTGATCCTTTTCTCATATTCCCTTACTCCTGTTCTGGTTTATTTTTTAATATGGTCCGAAATGCT
>DATCKN010000003.1:0-5916 GCA_036562185.1 Thermoclostridium sp. | reverse complement strand
GGGAAACGATTTGCCGAATGGGGGATTTGCGGACAGGTTACACCTATTTGCGGAGATGCGGATAGGCTACATTTTGAGGAAAAGCAATTGGATGCTTTGGTTAGCATTGATTCATATCATTATTTGCAGGTGAGCAGGGATTTTTCCAAGAGAAGATTCTTCCACTTATGAAAGATGGTGGAGTGATTTTAATCGGTATTCCTGGCTTGAAGGATGAATACTCAGGCCGCTCCGAAGAACTTCTATCCGATTGGCTCGGTAAGGAAGCCTATATGTTTAAAAGTCCAAAACTCTGGAAAAGGCTTATTGGCAGCCATGACAGAATTGAATCAGTGGTAACATGGGAAATGGCTTGCTTTGAAGAAGCATGGAATGAGTGGCTTGGAATTGATAATGAGTATGCACACAGCGACAGGCAATACTTTGAAACAATTATCAAGCCTTATACTTGCTTTGTTGGTATATATGTAAAGTTAAAAAGGTAATGGAAGGCTAATCTGGAACTTTGAAAACAATGAATATGGGTTGAAAAATAGATGGCTAAAAGTGCCCATAAATAAAGGGTTTGGACTAGGAGTTTCAGTTCAAAAAAAGCGGACCGATTTTATTTGAAGTAAAGTTATTTATGGTATATAATTCATGGCAAATATTGAGGCAACTCAATTATGCTATTGAAGGAAATCATAAGTAAGTATTTGCGGGGGGTAAGAAAAATGCAATATGCAATAGAATTATATTATGATAAAGAAACAGAGCAGAAGCTCTTTAATCTGGCTAAAAGAGTAGCAGATGAAAAACTGAGTACGAAATTTTTGGAATGGAAAACAAGACCGCACCTTACATTAGCTTGTTTTAATGATGTGGATGAAGAAAAATGCATCAAGTTATTGAAAGAGTTTGCTGAAAGCCATAAGCGGATGCCCGCATATATTGCTTCTGTAGGAATGTTTACTGATACAAAAACTATTTTTGTATCACCTATGATGACTAGCAGTATGTTTCAGTTCCAACGGGAATTACACGAGTATTTTAACGATTTTGATAAAAAAGGTTGGGAGTGGTATTGCCCGGACCGTTGGGTTCCACATTGTACTATAGCTATGACTCGCGAAGATGAGGATAGCGTTTTTTATAAGGCAAGCGATTTAATATTGCATGAATTTGAAAAAATATGCGGGGAGTTCGTTTCGATTGGATTAGTAAAAATAACATTTCCCGTGGAAGAGATAATTACCGTTGGATTAGACAGATAAATCCCGCTGATGCATGCGGCAGGCAAAGATTCAATGTTTTGGTTTTTATGTACCCTCATTTTTTCCTCCTGATGATTTTAAGCTATGGGTAAAACCAAATTATTATAAGATCATATTAAAAAATGTCTGCCCGAGATAATGCACTTGATATAATATTGTTGGGATAAGTTGCAGAACAGATGCCAATACTTTATTTAAAGGAGTGATCTGGCTTGAAGGTTGCCTTTTTTGATACAAAGCCGTATGATATTCCCGGCTTTGAAAAAAGTATTGAAAATACGGATATAACGATCAAGTTTTATGAAGCAAAACTGTGCCCTGATACAGTGCAGCTCGCTGAGGGGTATGATGCAGTCTGCATATTTGTAAACGATACGGTAAATAAAGAAGTTATAAATAAACTGTACGGATATGGTGTGAAGCTGATCGCGCTTCGCTGCGCCGGATACAACAATGTAGATATAAAACATTGCTATGGAAAAATCCACGTTGTGCATGTGCCTGAATATTCTCCCTATGCGGTCGCCGAGCATACCATGGCATTGTTGCTGACCCTGGTCAGAAGGACCCATAAGGCTTATAACAGGACAAGGGAGTTCAATTTCTCATTGAAAGGCTTTACCGGTTTTGATCTGCATGGCAAAACAGTTGGGATCATCGGCACCGGAAAAATCGGGACTGTCTTCGGCAATATATGCCGCGGATTCGGAATGCGGACGGTCGCATATGACCCGTTTCCCAAGGAAAATGCAGGCTTTGAATACCTGCCTCTTGATGAGTTGTTCGAGCAAAGCGACATAATCTCCCTTCATTGTCCGCTGACTTCCGAAACGAAGCATATGATCGATGAACATGCAATTGCCAGGATGAAAAAAGGCGTCATCATTATCAACACATCCAGGGGCGGCCTGATCGACACGGAAAGCCTGATCAATGGAATCAAGGACCGCAAGATCGGCGGCGCATGCCTGGATGTATACGAAGAAGAAGGAGATATATTTTTCAACGACCTTTCCGGCCATATTATGGATGATGATACTCTGGCGAGGCTCATTTCAATGCCGAATGTGATCGTGACCGGGCACCAGGCGTTTTTGACCGAGGAGGCATTGGACAACATCGCTCAAACCACTGTCGATAATATCATCTCCTTCTTCAGTGACGGAACCTGCGAAAACGAGCTTTGCTACCGATGCGGGAAAGTGGAGAGCTGCAAAAATACTAGGGATAAGAAGTGTTTTTGATTAAGTTTATCTATGTGTGAACAAGGTACCAACGACCCTGGACGTATCTCTCTGACGGGATACTCTGATTTCAGGGTCCACCGCCAGAATTTGTATGACAAGTATCATCCCCAGGGGAAATATCCCCTCGAGGATGGTTGGGGTGATGCAAAAGTCCTGGATAGTATCGATGCGCCTTATGAGGTCATACTATCAGATCCTCATCCGGAAAAATCGAAAGACGGGCTTTACTATATCGATTACGAGGTAGTTCCCCGTTCTGAATCCGTGAAAACACAAATATATCATAGGAATGTCTGTGCCAAGGCTATATGCCTTGATTTTTATGCTTACCCAATCATATACAACTTACCTGCCTGATCAACATGGTATAATGCTTATGTGGAAACGTGTGATCAGCGGGTATAATAGTAAAATATCTGTATCAGGCGGTTGCATGGCCTGATGCATATACGAGGTATGAAATGAAAAAAATTTTGATTATAAATACCGGCGGAACTATAGGCATGGTAAAAACGCCGGAAGGTTATAAACCGGATGGAAGATCTTTTTCGAAACTTCTCCATGATACTGATTTACTGAAGGCTGAGGGCATGCCCTCGTGGGATCTGGCAGAACTGGATGAACTGCTTGATTCTTCAAATATCGCTGTGGCTGAATGGAACAAGATAGGAAAACTTATCGCGGATGCATACGGAAGCTACGACGGGTTTGTCGTGCTGCATGGCACCGATACGATGGCATACACTGCTTCTGCGCTTTCATTTATGCTGGAGCATATCTCCAGGCCGGTGATCATTACAGGATCGCAGATCCCTCTTTGCGAAATCCGGAGCGACGGAAGGGATAATATAATAACATCGCTGTTGATTGCTGCATCAGACGTGGTCCATGAGGTATGTATATATTTCGGGAATAAGCTTTTAAGAGGCAACCGGGCGATAAAATATTCGGCCGACGAACTGATCGCTTTTAAATCGCCCAACTACCCGGTCCTTGCCGAAGCCGGCATTTCGATTTCATACAATAAAGCGTACCTGAAACCGAAAGATACGGAAGGATTCCGCTTTGTTCCTTTTGAAAACATCCCAATCGGGGTCATCAAAGTATTCCCGGGAATCCAGTTTGAACTTTTTGAACCTATATTGACAGAAAGGCTCAAGGGGATAGTCATAGAAACTTTTGGCTCCGGAAATATACCAGGATACGGCGGAACTCTGCTCCCAATTATACAGAAAGCTTTTGCAAACGGGACAATAGTCACGGTATGTTCACAATGTCCACAGGGAACAGTTATGCTTGGAGCATATGAAACAAGTATGGCCCTTAAAACTGCCGGAGCGGTAAGCGGATTCGACATCACGACTGAAGCTGCGGTTGCCAAGCTGTACTATCTTTTCAGCAAAGGGTATACTACTGATAAAATAAAATGCTTAATGGAGAAAAACCTCTGCGGTGAAATGAAAAATTAAAGCTAGGTAAAACAATGAACTGTTCCATACTCAAGCTTGCCGTAAAGCGTCAGGCTGCCGGCTAAGAAAGAGGAGAGGATGTAATGATGGATAACAATTTTGCCTCTGTTGGCGCTATTGTCATAAAGGATAAACAGGTCCTACTGGTAAGGCATACATATGGTCCGGCAAACGGTAAACTGTTGAATCCGGGAGGACATCTCCTGCAAGGTGAAATGCCTGCCGATGCTGTTAAAAGAGAAGTGTTTGAAGAGACAGGAGTTATTATTGATCCCATTGGGATGCTATCCGTCAGATGTGCCAAAGACGGGTGGTATATGGTGTTTTTGGCCGAATATGTAGCCGGCACGCCAATTTCCGATAACAAGGAAAACAGTGAGGCACTTTTTATGGATTATGATGAAGTGTTAAAACGCGATGATGCTACAGATACCGTAAAAACACTTATAAAACTGGCGTTGAACGGAAAAGTGATGAAGCCCATAGATGCAGGAAAAGGCCGGGTGCTTTTCGCTGTAGGAGAATACGTATAAAAACCGGGTGTACAGGCGTAATTCCATAATATGCGATGATAGAATTTGTGAGTTCGCAAATATTTATTTGGTTATACATAATATATTTGATATGATTATAAATATAGGCGCTGCCTTTAACAGACCTACTGCATATATAGGTGAATAGATTTCTGATTTTCTCGGAAGTGGCAAATCTACCATTCAGCAATCAATGGGATAGGATGATAAAAGCAGATGACAAAGAGTAAAAGCAATCAAACAGGATTAAGTATAGCAGCAATAACCTTATTAATTTTCCAGCAACTTGCGAGCAAAGTTGGAAGTTTACTTGCTGACTGTTTTGATCACAGGGCAATAGATGAATATGGTATTTTTGCACATGTATCCGTACATCATATTGTACAGATGCTTATAGCATTATTTGCTATTGTAATACTTACTAAAAAATATAAAAACGACTTTGGCTTCAGGGTTGGGGATAAAAAATCAGGAATTAAGTACTTGCTGTTTTTTACAGTTGCTGTACTAATATTTACGATAATCTCATATGGGATCAGATATTTAAGTAATCAAACTATACAATATGATTACCCGCTAAATGCAAAAAATGTTCTGGGTACATTAGGGTTCCAATTGTTGTTGTCAGGGCCATCAGAAGAAATTCTGTTTCGTGCTTTACCTATTGGGATACTCACATTCCTGTTTGGCAGTAATAGAGAGAAAAAATCCACAAAATTGAACCTCTCTCGTGAGATTATTATAGCTGCAGTATTGTTCTCAATTGCACATATTAGGTGGACTATCAATCCGTTTTCTTTAGGTGTGAATTACCTTCAGCTGATATACTGTTTTGTTCTGGGGATAGTTTACGGAAAAGCATATCAGGAAAGCAGCAGTGTTATATATCCAATGGTTATGCATAGTATTTCAAATGTTATCATGGTGGGCCTAGGATACATATTTTCAATTATATGTGCCTGAAGGATTAACGATTATTCTGCAATAATACAATGGCCAAGCTGCACAGTAAAACGCTGTGGATAGGGAAAAATGGATACAGGATCATTTCCTTATGACATATCTTGCTTTTTACTGTTTATTGGAATAATATAACTTTAATAGAAGAAAGAGTTTCTGTGGCAGGCATAGATAATCTCAGATGAAATGCATTCATTTTTTCTGTAAGGCATGCTGTTTTGGAAGGTTATTGCTATGGAATACAGAGCGATGAGCAAATAAAGTTGCATTTTGCTTTATGGCAGAACTCGACTTACATTGAGTGTGTGGCGTTGATGTGTGCGTCCAGCGAAGCTGGCAAATGCTAACAGGTGAAAGTCCTGTAGTGGTAAAGGTAGGGCAGCCACTTAGTCAGTAACCAGCGTATGAAGTAATTTATGCGTTGAAGCGTTACGGAATGCTCTAAAAAGAGCAG
>DATCKN010000117.1:0-23575 GCA_036562185.1 Thermoclostridium sp. | reverse complement strand
GTAAAACTCATGCTGAATCCTGATATCTCTAGTCCTATGCTCGTGGGGGTGTTCCGTCCCGTTATATTTCTGCCGGCTTTAAATATTCAGGAAACCGACTTGAAACTGATATTGACCCATGAGCTCATGCACCTGAAACGCGGCAAGCAGTATTCACAGCTTGCCCATTGTCTTAATAAGCTCTGATAGCTACCTGCATTATGACGCTAAAATTTACATAACCATCAAACCCGTAGCTTGCCTCAACTGTAACCGTATATTGTACACGTGAAACACATATAATTTCTGTTGCATCCGGATGGAAGGGAAACTTTGCCATGGAGATGTACCTTATCTTTACGGTATTTATAATATTCCAATTTATAAAGTTTTAACTGCCGCCAAATTCTTGTTGACAAACATATAGTGATGAATGTATAATCTAAAACTGTAAAGTAATTATACTTGACAGGGGTTCAAAGTGGAAGAATATGCAAAAGTAGCTATATTGCTCGATTTTTACGGGCAGTTGCTTACTCCGAGACAGTATCAGATACTGGATCTGTATTATAACAGTGATTATACCCTTGGGGAGATAGCATCCCAGCTTAACATCAGCCGTCAGGGTGTATATGATGGCTTGAAAAAAGGCAAAAAAACATTAGAGGAATTCGAAGAAAAACTGGGTCATGCAAAAAGGTTTTTGAAACATGAGGAAGCGTTGAAAAATATATTATCAGATTTACAAAGCATCAGAAAAAGTAAAGACGATGAAGTCATTAATTCATGTATCGAGGAACTGGAAAAAATAATAAATGATTTGTAATAGCCGGAGGAAAGTATGGTATTTGAAGGTTTATCTGAAAAACTGCAAAATGTTATGAAAAAAATAAAAAGCGCCGGCCGTGTGACAGAAAAAGATGTTAAAGCCATGATGCGTGAAGTAAGAATGGCACTGTTGGAGGCCGACGTTAACTATAAAGTGGTAAAAGATTTTGTTGCAAAGGTATCTGAAAGGGCTGTTGGACAGGAAGTTCTTGAGAGCCTTACCCCCGGGCAGCAGGTTATTAAAATTGTACATGAAGAACTGATTGAGCTAATGGGGGGGACGGTCGCAAAGCTTACTGTTTCATCTTCTCCGCCCACAGTTTATATGATGGTTGGATTGCAGGGTGCAGGAAAGACAACTGCCTGCGGAAAGCTTGCAAATTATCTCAGAAAACAGGGCAAAAGACCATTGCTTGTTGCATGTGACGTATACAGGCCTGCAGCAGTAAAGCAGCTCCAAGTTCTGGGAAGCCAGATCAACATCCCGGTATTTGAAATGGGTACCGGCACTAACCCGGTTGAGATTGCAAAAAAAGCCATAGCTCATGCAAAATCAATGCAGTTGGATACAGTGATTATAGATACTGCCGGCCGGCTTCATATCGATGAAGAACTTATGCAGGAATTGTCGGATATCAAGGAAAGTGTCAATCCTCAGGAAATCCTTCTGGTAGTTGACTCCATGACAGGTCAGGACGCTGTTAACGTAGCTGAAAGCTTTAACAACAGGCTTGACATTGACGGAATAATACTTACAAAGCTGGATGGGGATACAAGGGGAGGAGCTGCGCTTTCAACCAAGGCGGTTACAGGAAAACCTGTGAAATTTGCCGGAGTTGGTGAAAAATTAAGTGATTTTGAACCATTTTATCCGGACAGGATGGCTTCCAGAATACTTGGCATGGGCGATGTTTTAACGCTCATTGAAAAAGCCCAGGCATCGTTTGATGAGAAAAAAGCGCTTGAACTGGAAAAGAAACTGAGAACTCAGCAATTTACTCTTGACGACTTCCTTGATCAGTTACAGCAAATAAAGAAAATGGGGCCTATCAGCCAATTCCTTGGGATGCTGCCCGGAATGAACAATAAGGCATTGAAGGATATACAGGTAGATGAGAAGCAAATGGTTTATGTTGAAGCAATTATACAGTCCATGACCAAAAAAGAACGTGAGAATCCTTCCATTATAAATTCAAGCCGCAAGAAACGTATTGCCGAAGGAAGCGGAACGTCAATTCAACAGGTGAATCAGTTGCTGAAGCAGTTTGAATCTGTTAAGAAAATGATGAAGATGTTCTCCAATCCGAAAGCAATGAAAGGTTTAAGAGGAATGGGCGGTTTTAAATTACCGTTTTAATTAAGAAGTTTACCGGATATAACGGTTTACTTTATAAAACTTATTAATCTATAGCTTGAAAGGTGGTGAAATAAATGGCAGTAAAAATGCGTTTAAAGAGAATGGGTGCAAAGAAGAAACCATTCTATAGAATCGTTATAGCTGATGAAAGATCTCCGAGGGACGGAAAATTTATAGATCAGGTTGGAACTTATAATCCTCTTGCAAATCCTTCGGAAATTAAGTTTGATGAAGAGAAGGCAAGAGAATGGCTGAAAAAAGGCGTGCAGCCTACTGATACAGTTAAAAAGCTTTTGCAGATTTCAGGAATCACAAAATAAGAAAATTATTTATAACCTCAAAACCATGGACTTAAATTATCGTTTCTAAATGGAGGGTTATTAATGAAGGAGCTTTTAGAGAACATTGCCAGATCATTAGTTGATAATCCCGATGATGTGTCGGTAAGAGAAGTAGAAGGTGAAAGATCTCTTATCCTTGAATTAAGGGTTGCCGAAGAAGATATGGGCAAGGTTATCGGAAAACAGGGCCGCATTGCTAAAGCCATCCGTACAGTTATGAAGGCTGCAGCAATGAGAAACAATAAACGTGTTGTAGTTGAAATAATTCAATAATTTCCTGTTCTGAGAAAAAAGTTTAAAAAGCTGTCTTAAAAATTTAAGGCAGCTTTTTTGCTGTATTTCTGTTATTTTGCGGTAATTTTACAACCGTCTTATATGTTGCCATCATATATAAATGTAGCCGGAATCTTCTTGACGATATTAAAAAACAGAAATATTATGAATTATGTATGGCAAATATTTTAAACCGGAAGAATCAGACAAACTTATGATAATTAAGATCGATATTGGCATGCATGGAAATCGGTAAAATGAACTTCCCTGACTGCATTGGTTACATGTTGAAAAAGGCTGATTTCGGAGGTTTTTATGCGACTGTTATACGGGACTGAAAATGCCGCAAAAATCAGGCATATGAAGAATATATTACAGGGATTGAATATCGAAATAATAGGACAGGGTGACATTAGTATAAATGTTGGCAACGTGGACGAGAGCGGAAACAGCCCGGAAAAGGAATCCCGGATTTTCGCTGGATTCTGTTTCTTTGGAAATTACATCAAAAAGATATTACATGGATGTTACCTCAGGCAGAGCTGATTCTGACGGTAAACTGGCGCAGGGGTTCAGGAAATTTTTTATAAGGCATGTTGTAGAAAGGATAAATGATTAACTTATCTCAATGTTAATTGAGTATTAAGGAAGGATGAGTTTTTATGAATGAAAAAATCCTGAATGAAATGAATAATATTGTTGACAAGCTTTTGAACATGGACCCCGACCCCATACCCAGGTTTATATTGCTGAAGGAATTTAAGAAGCTAAATCCATCAGGCAGTGAATACCAGAATGCCTATGACATGGTTTGCAGCCACAAGTTTGTTAAAGATATGGCGAGAGAGCAGAATGAAAGAGGTTTTTGGCCTCCTTTCCATGGCTATACTGAAGACATTATACGCAGGTGCCTGACATTTGGACTTGGCAGCGAGCACGATATCCTTAAGAGAGTTTCGGCCTATATTAAAAAAGTCCTTGAAAATGAAGAAAGCTGGGATCAGTTTGAAAAGCAGGATAATGCACGCTGGTGGCCTGAGATGTTTGTACCGCTTGTCAGTGCTGCAATGCTTTCTTTAATTGAGCCCGATAACGAAATACTTCGTGCTCATAGACAGCGCTGGGCTTATTTCGCTGAAACTGCTTTCTCAAAGGGAGCCTATGACAGTGAAGCCGAAAGCAGGGCTCAGACAGATTATTTTAATATAAAGACAAAACGCACGATACCGGCTTATAATTATTATGTTTTGCTTTTATTGGCCCCCACAGCTGGTGAAAAATTCATAAGTGACAATACTGACAAAGCATTGGTGGATTATTGCATGAACGTAGCTACACAGATATATTATGTTTATAATTGCAATCTGTCAGACTTCGTGCCAATTGACATAAAACGAAGAGACAGCAGGGATTTCTGCCATTGGCTGCGGGCATTGTCAATTGTATCAAAATACCAGGGGTGGAAGGAATACGAAGAAAAATATGCAGAGTGGGTATTGAGCCAAAGAAACTCCGATGGCCTGTGGGAACTGGAGAATAAACCCAGACGGTTTGATTTCCCGCTGTCGGATTCATGGAGAACGAAAAAGAACAGGGTAATTGACAGCAGCATTATGGTCTTAAGATTCATAAACCGTAGTAATGGATTTTAAATTATTGGTATTTTACATCAAATAAGAAGATGGTGGAAAATGATCAGGAGAATATTGGCTTTATTTATTATCCTCACATTAATCCCAGGCTGCGGCAGTTTCAGTACAACCGAAAATGAGAAGCCTGACACTGTGGAAAACCTAATACACAGCATTTCAACAAATGATGGCAAAAGCAAGGCTGAACTTTATATCGATAAAAATATCAAGTTAAGAATAAATAATAAGGAAGAAGTGGTTTCGGAGCTTTTTGATAATAATACAGTAAATAAATTAAAACAACGATATAGCCTGTTTGAAGCTGGAGACGGGGTTATTGCGGTGGTTTACAAAGACCATACGGCCATAAAGGAATACATGATTCTTGATCTGTTTATGTCCAAAGATGATGGGATACATAAGATCTTTTCAAGCCGGGATATATTTGCAAAAATAAAAAATGTTGATGATGACAAAATAGAATTGTGTTTGCCGGAATATAACGCAAATTGCACTGTTAGCTTCACAGAAGAAGAACTGGGCAATTGGAAGCAGAAGAGAAGTGAGCTTGAAGACAGCAATATCAGTATTGACGATAACTTCATCACTGAAATTCAGGATAACCTGATATTAAGTCCGGCTGATTATTATGTTGGAGATTCCGGACAAAGCGGTAATAACAGCTTATATATATTGATGGATGTTAATACGGTTGGAACAATGACTCCTTCCATAAGAGACCGGGCTATTATTGAGTTTAAATTATCAAAAGAAGGTATCAGCTATAAAAATATAATTTTTGAAAGGTATCCGAAAAATAGTGATGACCCTTTTGCATATTTCCGCAAACAAACAATCAATTAAACATCTTGAAATTTGCCTGCTGATTATGTATAAATAGAGATGCATTTACCGGAAACATGACTCTCAGTATAATATTACTGTTAGAAACTATTCAGAGAGGGAATATAAATAATGAGGTTTTACAAAAATTAAAGTAAACATGGAAATGTTTAAAACAGAATACAAAGGAGAGATTTAAATGGGAAATTACGTATTAACTGTTACAAAGGACAATTTTGAAAAGGAAGTTCTCCAATCTGATATACCTGTGCTGGTGGATTTTTGGGCTGCATGGTGCGGGCCCTGCAGAATGGTTTCACCGATTATTGACCAGCTTGCCGAAGAGTTTCATGGCAAAGTAAAGGTTGGAAAAGTAAATGTGGATGAACAGGGTGAACTGGCTGAAAAATATAGGATTATGACCATTCCCAATATAATGGTATTCAAAGGCGGAAATGTAGTGGACAGTGTTGTTGGCGTAAGATCAAAAGAAGAATTTGCCAATATGCTGAATAAACACCTGTAAAAGTAAAACCGGGGACTTAAAGTTCTCCGGTTTTTTGCTAAGGTATATTTTGACACCTGTAATCTAGAAGGGATATAATTTAAACTACTGACAGACACAATGTTTATTTTCAGGAGGTTTTTTTCATGGGATATCAAATAGAGAATATAACCGTTATAACGTGGGATAATGATGAGCTTAAGGTAATAAAAAATGCTACTGTTGAAACAGAGCAGAATAAAATTACATTTGTAGGGCATAAAAAAAATGACGCATCAAAATCCTCAGGGAAAGTTAAAATAGACGGTACAGGAAAAGCTTTAATTCCCGGTCTTGTAAATGCACATACCCACATTCCCATGACACTGCTTCGAAGCTATGCGGACGATTTGGATTTGCACACCTGGCTGTTTGAGCATATTTTCAAAATTGAGGATAAGCTTACTGACGAAGATGTATATTGGGGATCGCTTCTTGGTTTAATGGAAATGATCGCAGGTGGAACCACGTGTTTTTCGGATATGTATTATTTTGTAGACAGGATTGCTGAAGCGACTGCCGAATCAGGCATGCGTGCGCTGCTTTCCCGTGGTTTGACCAATGGCGAGGATAAAGATGACTATAGTGATGATTACAGAATAAATGAAGCCATAGAAACGTTTAATAAATGGCATGGTGCTATGAACGACCGAATCAGGGTTGCTTTTGCTCCCCATGCAATATATACCTGCGCTCCGAAATATATTAAGGCAATAAGGGATATTGCCGAAAAATTTGGCACATGCATTCACGTTCATGTAGATGAAACTTTAAAGGAGCATAACGATTCTCTTAAGCAGTATGGAAAGACACCTGTTCAGCACTTATATGATATTGGCCTTTTCGATTTGCCGACAATTGCTGCCCATTGTGTTCATGTAACCGGACAGGACATGGATTTAATGAAAGAGAAAAACGTATCCTTTATTCATAATCCCGGCAGCAACCTCAAACTTGGAAGCGGGATAGCTCCCGTTCCCGAAGCGTTAAATAAGGGAATTAATGTTGCATTAGGCACAGATGGAGCTTCCAGCAACAATAACCTTAACATGTGGGAAGAGATGAATCTTGCTGCTCTTATCCATAAAGGTGCAAGGCGGGATCCTCTTGCGGTAAGAGCTGAGGAAGCTTTTAAAATGGCTACCGTAAACGGTGCGAAAGCCCTTGGATTTAATACGGTGGGGCAGATAAAGGAAGGATTTGCTGCCGACATGGTAATATTAGATTTATCAAAACCCCATTATCTACCCGAACACAAAACAGTGTCGAACCTGGCATATGCAGCTCAGGCCTCCGATGTTGAAACCGTATTCGTTGACGGGAAAATTATTTATGATAAAGGGGAATATAAAACACTCGACAGGGAGAAAATCATGTATAACATAAATAAAGTATGTCAAAGGCTTTTTAGCTGATCAAAAAAGACATTGAATTAAATTGAGGGGGATGACCAACTTTACGGTTTAATCCCCCTCCGGCGATACATGCCAACCTGCCAGATGCGTATGGCGTTCTGCCTTAAATATTCATTAATTAATTTTTATTATCATACAATAACAGTTCAGGATTTATTGGTTCAACTATTACAGTTTTATAATTAACGTACACCACCATTCCTGGTTTTGCACCCGAGGGTTTTCTTACATATTTGGCCCTGGTGTAATCAATCTGAACTTTTGATGAATTACGGGCTTTGCTGAACCATGCTGCCAGCGACGCGGCTTCAACCAGTGTTTTTTCGGG
This sequence comes from Thermoclostridium sp., assembly GCA_036562185.1. Lineage (GTDB taxonomy): Bacteria > Bacillota > Clostridia > DSM-8532 > DSM-8532 > Thermoclostridium. The sequence continues at coordinate 16,036 of DATCKN010000117.1, read as the reverse complement.
AATGGGGCCGGGAACGCGAACAATAACATGCGAACCGGGTATATTTTTTGCATGAAGCCATAAGTCGTCCGGTTTTGCAAATCTGAGTGTCAATTCGTCATTTTGAACATTATTCCTTCCCACCCATATCTGGTATCCTTCTGATGAAGTGAAACTATGGGGCGAAGACTTCTGAGGACTCTTGCTTTGCCTGTTTGTTTTCCGTATATATCCCTGGCTCCTAAGCTCTTCACGTATATCTTCCACTTCTTCAGGTGAATTTGCTTCTTCAAGATTAAACAGGACATTTTCAAGATAGTCCAGTTCTCTCTTTGCAATTTTCAACTGTTCGGCAGCATAAGCATGGGCAGCTTTGGCTTTGCTGTATTTCCTGAAGTAACGCTGGGCGTTTTCCTGAGGAGTTAAATTTTCGTCGAGCTCAATGTTTACATAGGTTTCTTCAGGTTCGTAATAATTAAGCAGGCTGCATTGCGTCATGCCTTTTTTCAGCAAATGTATATTTGCGGTTATCAGTTCGCCATATAATCTCAAAGTATCCATATTTGAGTTCTCATCAATTGTTGAAACGTGTATGTTAATTTTCTTTTCGCACCGTTCAATATTCTGCCTGACAATCTTTATTAAATCGCTGCTTTTGGTCTTAATATGCTCTTTTACTGCAGTGTGCTTAAAATAGCTGTCTATGGCCCCGCTTATATCATCATACTCTTTATAACTGCCATATTGTGTCAGTTTAACAACGTGAAAGTCCACAGCTTTGCCAGAATCACTGTCTATCACCACAGTAGGGTAATATTTCTTGTTTTCCAGGCTTTCAGTAAAATCTTTTAACACGTCAGCCAGAACTAAAGATTTCTCATACCCAATTTCCTTTGCAGGAATGTCGGGATCAATCCCTGCTCTATGGCAAATTTCCCGGCACAACAAAGGGCTGAATCCCTTAATTTTATTTAGCAGGACTTTGGATATGGAACCGTTCTCGTTCCTGACGGTTTGAACAAAACCATCCGTGTCCAGCCCGGTAGGAAATATTTTATCCTGCGGCGGCGGAAGGACATATGTCCTTGCAGGCATTATTTCCCGAACCCGGTTTATATCCTTGTCTATATGTTTTACTGCGTCTATGATTATTCCATTGCTGTTTACGAGGATTATGTTACTGTGCCGCCCCATAATTTCAATAATTACTTTTTTTATGCTTTTATCGCCCAACTCATCAGATGATTCTACATACAGGTTAATAATTCTTTCAAAATCTGAACACTCAACCGTGGTTATTGTTCCGCCCATAAGATGTTTTCTCAGCAACATGCAGAACATGGGAGGAGAAGTCGGGTTCTCCAAATCAAGATCTGTCAGATGGATTCTTGCTGAGTTGGCATTACAGTTCAATAACAGCTTATAGCTGGTGTTGTTTGAACGAATGTGGAAAATAAGGGTGTACCGTTCAGGTTGATATATTTTAAAAATACGTCCGCCGCTTAATTTCGTATTAAGTTCATCTGCTACAGCTTTTGCTACAATTCCGTCAAAAGGCATTTAATCACTCCGTTTCACGAGCTTATCCCTGATGTTTTAATTACGCTCTATTTTAACATACATCGGGATATAGTGAAATGATATCTGATATAACAGGGAAATATTACAGAATTATTAATTTTGTTTTACAAAACTAATAAATTATGCTATAATCTTTTCCAAGACAGAGCAAAGACAATAGAAATGTTTAAGTGTGCTGAAAATGATTTTATCTCAGTTTGAAAGGGGAAATCATTAATGTTATTGAAAAAAAGATCTGTTGCTATAAGTGTTCTGATTGTATCGATATTGCTTTTCTTAATGATGAACATAACCACTTTGTTCAGATAATTTTAACAGGGGGAGCAGGGGCTCCTTTTTAATATTACATAAAGCCTGAAAACTGCACTATAATATAGACATATATACATTTTTCTTTTTTTGCCTGATATTAGGAATATATAGTAATAATTGATATTGCACCTTGTTCATGATATATTGGTATTGGTACCAAAAGATACTTTATTGTTAAGTGTAATTTCGGAGGTATTTATGCAACGGGAGCGCTCAGGTATAGATAAAATTCCTCTAATAATACTGGTAATTGCCCTTGCAGCAATATTAGCTTTGGATTATTTTCTGAAATGGGGTTTAAACTGGGTTGACTATACCATTATCGGCATTGTTTTTGTATGCGCATTTATAGGCTATGCAAGAGGGCTTATTAAGGCTGTATTCAGTTTGGTCGGCTATGTTGCGGCAGTAATATGTTCGGTATTGTTTTCTGAGCCTGTAGCTGTTTACATCATGGAAAAAACAAAGATTAGGGAAGCAGTTGCAAAGGCCCTGGAAAATGCTTATTCCAGTTTTACCGTTCCTGCTTTTAACCAGACTGTTGATTTTTCGGTAATTGAAAGCAGTAATCAGCTTTTTGAAAAATATCCGGCACTGAAAGAGTTTTTTAATGATAACATGTTGTTTGGTCAATTGTTTGATATGGCCAATCCCTTGGAGTCGGGCGGCAGGGTTTTAAATGACGCTGTTACATCTATAACCGACCTGCTTGTATTTTCAGTTCTGAAGGTCATATCAATAATTATTGTATTTTTTGCTGTTAAGCTGATTATTTCAATAGTAGGTATGCTAATTAACTCATTAATCTCACAAAGTACTCTTTTAAGCACAACAAACAAAACCATCGGATTGGCTCTTGGTACAGTAATTGGCTGTGTTATTGTTTATGTAGCCACATCATATATTGTTCCGTTTATTGGTTCATTAAATATAGTGAATATTCCAAAGGAATACAGTGAGTCGGTAATTTTAGGGTATCTTTTTACAACTCCGTCCGTATAAATGCAGGTACATTTTAGTCAATGCAGGTTTACGACAGTTTGCCTGCATTTTTGTCATACTATTGAAACAGTATTTCACTTCATTTATCTCTTTACTTTACCGATAAAAAATATATAGAATTTAGTAGGAACATAAACGGTATGAAACGGGTGGTTGATTTGTCAATAACAAGAAAAGCAAGAGCCGGGTTGACAGTTATAATAATTGCCGTTATTCTAACATCTATTATTCCTGTTAATACCATGGCAGTAAATGGAACTGTAAAATATAAGCTGGTAAGGGTTTTCTCGGCGGATGCACAGAATAATACTTTACGTGCAGAGACTTTGCTTGATCTGGAAAGTTTCGATACAGGGCTGATTGATACCGAAAAACTATATAGTTATGATTCTAAAGGTGTTTTTGATGTTTTCAATGTCAGCCGTGAATGTCTGATATATATTGATTCTGTCAGAAAGACAATAAGCGATATTAAACCGGAAACATTTATGCTTATTGCCGTTGAAAACAATTCGGTAACCAGGATGATTAATGTCAGGAATGTCTCTTTGCAGGAGGGCGGTATCTACAACGGCATTCTGGAAGAAAACAATCCTGATTTGGGATATATAACACTCTATTTTCCGGATGGTTCGGGTACTTCACCCGGACTTAAAAGTTCTCTTTCATATTACCGCACATATTCATATTTTCGTGCAGAAGATGTTGTGGTATATAAAAACGGTAAATTATCAAGCATTGAAGCGTTAAATCCCGGTGACAGCGTATTTATTAAACTGAATGATGAAGGTTATATAGTAAAAATAAGCGCTACGGACAACTTTTATCCGGTGTATGGTAAAGTTATAACAAAGGGTAACTGGATGCTTCAGCTGCAAAGGACCGACGGGGGGACCGTACTGTACCGCATTCCAACCGGTACACCCATTTTCAAGGATAGAAAAATTGCATCATGGGGCGATATTAAGGCAGGGGACGAGGTACGCATTCTTGTGCAGACAAGCGGTAATCAAGTAATTATTGGGGAAATTACGGTAAAAGGTGCTGAGATCCAGGTGGATGCGGTTTATAAGGCATATCTTTCTTCTTATGACAGATTGGACAACAGTATTGTGGTTTTGAATATGCAGCAGTTTAAGGATGGTATTTGGAGTAAATCTACACCTGTAACCAGGAAATTGCCCATTCACGATAATTATGATCCTGATATTCCGAAAGGATCATATGGAACGGTGTATCTTGCCATTGGAAAAAATATTACCGGAAAAGATTGCGTTGTCTGGCTGACTTTGGATAGTGGAGGATTGCGTACTGAAATAACAGGAGACACTGTTGTTGACGCCGATCCCGGGCGCCGTAAACTGACTCTGATGAACAAAAGCGTATCAGTAGCATATGATGATAATTCAATTATAGTAAAAAATGGGAAATTGCTTAATCCAAACCAGGTTAAAAGCATGGATGAGGCTTATTTTGTTACAAGCAATCAGGTTGACGGTTCTTTGAAAGCAAATGTTATCTGGATACGGGAACCGCTTGAAGATACAGGTATATCTTTGATCCGTGGAAGAATATCGCACATTGATTTGTATAACAGTGTGACCCTGGAATCATTCTCAGAATTCAGCGAACCAAAGTGGAATTTTAACAATGTTAAGAAAACATTAACAATAGACCCTTCGCTGACACGTGTGTTTGACGATGGCGGAAGGGTAGACTTGGCTCTTTTCGATGATTCCGGCACAAATAGTTACAAAAAACGGACCGTTTATGTCCTTGTACAGGACGGTAAAGCATTGCTTGTAAGTACTGCTCCTTTCGGCGATGTTGTTTATAAAGGAAGAATATATGATCTGGCAGGTGTTCAGAAGGATTCATTTAATCATGTTGTTGTACCTGCTTCATCATTAACTATTAAGGACGGCACACGCTATAATGATACATCGTCGAAATGGGAGGATGTAGCTGAAGCGCAGTTTTCATTTTTACCGAATACTGTTTTTGTGAGAAACGGCAAAGTCATTGATTCGTCTCAACTGGAAATTGGAGACAGGGTAACCGTTATAAAATCGGAATCCAGCGAAAACGCTTTTATTGTAATGGTTGAATCATTTTAAACATCAATACATGGGGGATTATAATGAAAGTAAAGATTAAGGCAACAAGAATAATATCAATGCTTCTGTTTATTTTGATCCTGTGCGAACCTGCTGTTTCTTTTGCCTATATGGGATCGCTGGGATATGAAGGCGGCATATCGGCAGCAGATCCTTTTGAAGACAATACATACAGTTACCGTGAAGTTTGTTTTCTGACCGGTGTTCCGGTTATACTTGAAGGAACCATGACTGTTAAGAAAAACGTGAAAAACGATATAGTCACTACCACTTATGTATATAAATTGGAAAATGCCGAGCAAAAAGCTTCCATAACCAGGACCGTTGTTATGGAAACAACAACTGAAACAAAAGCTAACGGGCAGACTACTGAAACCAGCAAGATTTCAAGAAAACCGACAGAAACCGTTAAGGTTGGCAACACGGTATTTACTTTAACGAATTATGAGTTCACCCGCTCAGGGATTACAGATCCTCAACCGGCAGTTTATTATAATACCGGGGAGTACATGCTGAAAAAAACGTACAGAATAACTTCCGGAGGAAGTGGGACTGTCACCGTTGAAATGACAGGAAAACAGTATGGATATGATCAATACTGGAGTTCTGCAAAGTCTGCCAGCGTTGAAATCTCTATATATGCGCAGCCTCAGATAAACGGGAAAGTGGTTGAATGGGGCGGTGATGCAAAAATATTTGTTTCAAATGTTGCCAAAAAAGGATTTGAATATATTGAAAACGAGCCTTATCAGATAAGTTTTGAGGGCGGATATGTAGAAAAGGATTATGAAGAAAGCCTCCTGGATTATGAAGCACGGCTTCCGGAGTTTGATAAAGATCAAAAACCGACAGGAGTTTTAAAGAGTTATAAGGAAACGATAGGGATTGATCCCAAACCTGTGCTTACCAGGTTGATGGTTCCGGATTTAAAGCACCTGGAGGGATATTGGGCTGAAGAGCCTGTTAAAATCCTGTATAGCCTTGGTGTAATACCCGGCACAGGTGAAGATTTTAATCCGACAAAATATATTACAAGAAAAGATTTTACAGTGATGGTTGTAAGAGCTGTGAAGGATATTCCTGAAGATCCGGATCTTAAGAAAAATCAAAAAACAACTAAAACATCACGGAGCAAAACCCCTGAAATATCGCCATATCTGGATGTGAAAACAGACGATCCGTATTATGAAGATATTAAATCAGCAAATAACCGTGGTATAATTCAGGGAACAGGCAATGCATATTTTTCACCGGACAGGCATATAACTTCAGCAGAAGCGGTAACGATGCTGATACGCGCCCTGGGGCTTGAAAGCCTTGCTACATATCCATATGATGTAACGCCGTTCGTAGATAATGACGATATTCCAGCCTATGCAAGAAATTCTGTGGCTGTCGCATATCGTATAGGTCTTATCAGCGGGGACAGCAGGGGGTATATCTATCCGAACAAATACATGACATATGAGGAAGCATCGGTGCTTCTTTATGAGCTGATAAAATATATGGGCGAGGAATTGGTAAAAGATTATCGTGATCGGGTTATAAGTTACAGGTAGAATTATTGCAACCGGAAAGACATAGTGATACAATTTGTAAGTAGATATATGGCAAATTTAAGAAGAGAATGCGAAAGCAGGGTTGAGCATGGCAAAATATAGAAGATCTTGTATCAGATTACTGGCAGTTGTCATCATTTTATCAAGTTTACTCATAACTCAGGCAAATGCTGACAGCGGTTTTTCAGATTACCTGGACAGCGTCATGCAAATGATCCAGGATATCTACTACAAAGATGTATCAAAGGACGAGCTTATAGAAGGCGCGTTACAGGGGTTATTCGGTAAAATGGATGATTATACCGTCTTCTATAATATAGATGAGGCAAATGCCTTTTTTAATTCTGTTGAGAGAAATTACCTCGGTATTGGCGTTGAGTTTATAGAAACGCCAGAGGGAGCACTGATTACTCGTGTTTTCAGCAATTCCCCCGCCGCAGGTGCCGGGCTTTTACCAGATGATATAATAGTAAATGTTGACGGTAAGAACGTAAAAGGATTATCCTCACAGGATATAGCCGGCTTAATAAAAGGTGAAGAGGGGACCACCGTACGGATAGGCATTAGCCGTGGCACATCTTCAAATATTATATATTTTAACGTGAAAAGAAATGTTGTTAATTTAAGTCCTGTTTCATGGAATATTTATGATGATATAATGTACATAAAGCTCGATTCATTCAGCAGCAACAGCTCCCAGTTTTTTGAAGAGGCACTGAAACAAGCTGATAAAAAAGGCATTAAAAAGCTGATTCTGGATCTGAGAAACAATCCCGGCGGTGAGGTAAGCCAGGCTGTAAATATAGCAAGATATCTTGTGCGAGAAGGTACAATAACAACCCTGGATTTTAAGTCGGAAAGTTATGTGGATGCAATATACAGATCATATCTTAAGAATCCCAAGTACGTTACTGCGGTACTTGTAAATGAAAATACTGCCAGTGCATCTGAAATACTTGCAAGTGCTCTTCAGGATTCGGGAGATGGTTTTTTGGTAGGCACAAAAACCTATGGCAAGGGTGTTTTTCAGAATTTATACCCGATACTTAAACCAAATGCCTATGAAAAGTATAAAAATTTGTACGGGGAAAGTATTGTAAACGGTTATGAATGGATGAACAAGTATAAGATTCAGGTTTATCAGTCAGATATTATCGGCTGGGCTAAAATGACAACAGGCCATTACCTGACAAGAAACGGCAAAATGATAGATGGAGTTGGATTAACCCCCGATTATCCGGTGGAAGATTATAAACTCATTGAAGGTATAGACGTTAACAATATAAAACAACTTGAATCATCAGCTACTATAGCATTAAACGGAGTAAGCAGCGATGTTTACAATTGCGAAAAAATTTTAAAAATAAAAGGGTATGAAATTGATACTCCGGATAGTATCCTTGATGCCAAAACAAGTGATGCGCTGAAAAAGTACCAGGCAGAAAAAGGAATAAATGTAACAGGAGTATTGGATGTCGTTACCAGGAGTAAGCTGAATGAAGAGCTTGATACTCTCCGGAAAACAATTGACAGGCCTTTTGCAAAAGCCATTGAGTTGTTAAATCTTCTCAATTAACTACATAAGCAAAGCTGAGGTACAAATGACAAAAGAAAAAATATTAAAATCAGGACTTAAAATACTTATTCTTATAAGTTTAATTGCCATTATTTGTTTTGCGGTAGTAATTTCGATGAGTGAAAATACAATCGAATTTAATTGGGATGTATTGAATCTCAGATCCTTAGTTGAAAAACTTCATTTTGAAAATTCTGTTAATCAGACAGAAACTTTTGATTTAGGCGATCTGGATATTACCCAAACTGCAGAATATGATGGTAATTTGCTTATTCTCACAAATTACGATATAAGGCTTATTAATTCCAATGGGGAAGAGGTATGGTACTTTACTCATGAAATAAGGCATCCGGTTCTCAATATAAACGGGAAATGGATTCTTGTTTATGAAAAAACCGGTAAATCATATATGGTAATAAAAGACGGAAAAGCAGTGATAAAGGATATGCTGGATGAAGAAATAGCATTTGGCGAAGCAACGGACAGATATCTGTTATTTATTACCATAGGCAATAATGGTTATAAACGGACCATAAGTTTTATTTCCCCTGAAACAGGCGTAAATCTTGGTGCATTATATATTGATGATTATTACCCGTATTATATAAAGGCTCTGAGCAATAACAACGGATTTCTTCTTTACGGCCTTGGAATGAATTCAACAAACATATCAACAGTAATACGTATATATGAGAGCGCAAAAAAAATATCCCCGGTGGCAAATGTTGAGATTGAAGGATTATATCCTGTTATGTACAGCAACAACAGTAATTACTTTTTTGTGGGCGAAAATAAAGCTTTCTGTTATGATAATAACCTGGATTTGGTTTGGTCCAGGGAATACACCGACAATATTACTGCAGCCGGACTCTTTGAAGATAGTGGTGCCATTGTTGCTACTAACGGGGAGACGAAAATGATTAAATTTTATAACCCGGCAGGAGAAGAAGTTAAAAGCATTGAAGCAGAGCACAGTATTCAAAATATAACAGTTTATAAAAACACTGCTGCAGTTATATATGGTTCAAAAGCTTTATTTTACGATTCTTCAGGCAGACTGATTGATAATGCCTCTTTGCCTGGAATCAGTCTCAGTGTGCATTTTATAAATAATGCGCAGGCTTTCCTTGTAACCGAGCACGAAGCTGTTCTGTATAATATTTCCAATAAGTAAAATATAAATTTTAGTTGTTTATCGTTACAGAATCTATTACCATATATATGGTATGGATAGGTGTTATTATGATATTAACCGTAACATTGAACCCTGCAATAGACAGGACTGTTGATGTTGAAGAACTAAAGGAAGGAAAACTTAACAGGGCAAAAGCTTCCAGGACGGATCCGGGAGGAAAGGGCATTAATGTATCAAAAGCCTTGTGCTCGTATGGGGTGGAACAGAGAGCCACAGGTATACTTGCCGGAATTAACGGCAGGTACCTTTTGTCATTACTTGATAAGTATAATTTTCCTAATGAATTCCTGATGGTACCAGGAGAAACCCGTGTTAATATAAAAATAAGGGACCTGAAAACCGGCTTAATTACAGAAATAAATGAACCCGGGCCGTTGGTCAGTAGGGACGATGCCGATAAGTTTACAGAACTCTTGAAAAAACATTTGAAAAAATGTGATCTCATGGTTCTGTCAGGTAGTCTTCCGGAAGGTATGCCGTCAGATTTCTATGCCCGGTGTATTAAGCTGGCAAAGGATATGAAAGTAAATTCCATACTGGATGCTGACGGTGAAGCCTTTAAAATTGGATGCAGGGCGTTGCCGTATGCAATTAAGCCCAATATTCTTGAATTTGAACGTCTGACCGGTAAAACTTTTTCAGGTTTGGAAGAGATCAGGGATGAAATTAAAACCCTTCAGAAGGCGGGAATAGAGCTTATACTTGTTTCCTTGGGAAAAGAAGGTTCCATATTGGGTTACCGCAATAAAACCTATTATGCAATGCCACTGCCTGTTAAGGTAAAATCAGCGGTTGCTGCGGGTGATTCAATGGTTGCAGCACTTGCTTATTGTATTCAGAATGATTTTCCACCCGATGAAACGGCGAGAATAACTTCTGCATCAGGAAGTTTAACCGCAGCGCTTGATGGTTCGGAAATGTCCGAATGGAAAGATATTAAAGATGCATACAAAAAAATTTACATAAAAGAAATTTAAAATCAGGAGTTGATAGAATTGTTATATCCATTAAAATTTCAACCTGTATACAAGGATTATATCTGGGGAGGAAGAAACCTTACAAAACTTGGGAAACAGATTCCGGACGGAAAGGTGGCCGAAAGCTGGGAATTAGCCTGCCATAATGACGGGATGAGCATTGTAGCCAATGGGGCTTATAAAGGAAGGACGCTTCAGTCCATGATCGAAGAATTCGGTGAAAAGCTTATCGGGGATTTGGCAGGTAAAAATACAGGCTTTCCATTATTAATAAAGCTTATTGATGCCAATGACAAGCTGTCGGTACAGGTTCATCCCGATGATGAGTTCGCAGGAATCCATGAAGGCGACAACGGGAAGAATGAAATGTGGTATATTCTTGATGCAAAACCGGATGCCAGGCTTATTTACGGGTTAAAACCCGGAGTCACAAAAACGGAATTTGAAAATGCGGTAAGAGAAAATAAAATAGGAGATTGCCTTAATTATATAAATGTAAAAGCAGGTGATTTCATAAACATTCCTGCAGGCCTGGTTCATGCCATTGGCGATGGGATTGTGCTGGCAGAAGTCCAACAGAACTCAAACGTTACATACAGGGTTTACGACTACAACCGGAAAGGAGCTGACGGGAACTACAGACCGTTGCATATAGAAAAGGCGATGCAGGTTATTGATTTTAATGCCAGTGTTAAATATCCTTATTTGGGATTGGAATATGAAACTTCAAATAATGCATCATTAAAAGTTTTAGTTGCGAATAGGTATTTTTGTGTTGAGCTTTATCAAATTACCGGCATTTTACAGCAAAATACAGATTACAGGCAATTTCATGCTTATATTTGTATTGATGGTGAAGGGCTAATCAATCATGACAGTGAAAGTATAAATATACATAAAGGGGAAACGGTTTTAATTCCTGCATGCATTGGGAAATACAGCATTTCCGGTGAACTGAAGCTTTTAAAGACATATGTGCCAAATCTTGATGTTGATATATATGAAAGATTAGTTAAAATGGGGTATACCAGGCGGGATATAACAGATAAAATTGCCGGACTTGAATAAAAATTCAAATAATTTGCAGATACGGAAGTTTGAAACCATTGAAAATGAAGCTTTCTGCATGTTATAATTGCTTGTATTGGGGAATTTTGATATGGTCTATCAAGTAAGCTTTTCAGGGGTGTTTAAAATATGGAATCTCAATTAATACTGACAGTCAGTAAGATGACCGATGACTGTACTGAATCTCTTAAAAATGCATTAATGAGAATAAATGGAGTTGAAAATGTCATTATAAATGTCGAGAATTGCAAAGTTTATATTGAGTTTGATGATGAAAAAATCAGTGAAAGACTAATCAGAGAAACCATTGAAGACGAAGGCTATGAAGTAAAATAGCCTTTATCTTGATATATGTTTTATTGAAATCATTTCTAATAAAATTAACTAATAAACCAAAGTACAATAAGACACAATATATATCAAAATACGATAATGGTTGATATTTAAGTTAAAAAAAAGGAAATTGCGGTATAAAATTGTGTAAAATATATAAAGGAAAGGGTAGAAAGTAATTGATATTTTTACTATTTTCGGGTATAATGTTGCGTTGAAAGGTTTAAGAGAGTAGCTTGCAGGTAACCCCTGTTTAACTGGTCGTCAGCACGATGCTTTTGCATCCGGCCAGTTAATCATAGTTTTTATGAAAGCGAGACTTATACCGAAACTTGCGTTTTGGTATTTTTTTTATGCTTAATTAAAATCCAAAATTACTATTATGAGGTGTTGATTTTATGGAACAACTTGCACAATTATTTGAAGGAGTTTTGGCGTTTAAATGGCAGTATCTTATCATGTATGCCATTGGCGGAGTCCTGATTTATCTTGCAATCAAAAAGGACTATGAGCCAATGCTTTTACTGCCGATTGGTTTTGGCGCCATTTTGGTAAACCTGCCTTTCAAGTCAATATGGGAATACGAACCTGTACTGGATGAAACCGTTACAAAGATTGTTAACCAGTTCCCGTCATTACAGAGTTATTTTACAGAAAACCTTCATTATGTATTTGAAAACGGACAGGCATACAAAGTGGAGCCAGGTTTAATGCAGATACTGTTCAACTCAGGTATACTGACAGAACTGTTCCCATGTCTTATTTTCGTTGCTGTTGGTGCAATGTGTGATTTTGCGCCTCTGCTTAAAACACCAAAAATGATTCTGTTTGGTGCTGCTGCTCAGTTTGGTATATTCTTTACAGTTTTGGTTGCCCTCTTATTGAACAAAATTTTCCCCGGTCTGGGTTTTGACTTAAAAGTTGCTGCTTCAATCGGTATCATCGGTGCTGCTGATGGACCCACTTCCATATTTGTTGCGTCGAAGTTTGCAAAACATCTGATTGGGCCGATATCAGTAGCCGCATATTCATACATGTCACTTGTACCGATTATTCAGCCGCCTGTTATAAAAGCGCTTACAACCAGGAAAGAGCGCATGATCAGAATGGAATACAAGGATGTTAAGGTCTCCAAGACCGTACTTATCCTGCTCCCGATTTGCATAACTGTTATAGCAGGAATAATCGCACCCAGCAGTGTAGCGCTGGTAGGTCTCTTAATGTTTGGTAACCTTATAAGAGAATGCGGTGTTCTTGAAAGACTTTCAAAGGCAGCACAGAACGAACTTTCCAATCTGGTCACATTGCTGCTCGGAATTACCATTGGTACAACAATGCATTATGAGACTTTCTTAAGCCCGGCAACTTTGATTATAATGCTAATGGGGCTTGTAGCTTTTATATTCGATACAGCGGGCGGAATTTTACTGGCAAAGCTGATGAACCTGTTCTCAAAAGATAAAGTAAATCCGATGGTTGGTGCTGCCGGAATTTCCGCATTCCCAATGTCAGCAAGAATTGTCCATAAAATGGCACTGAAAGAAGATCCACAAAACTTTATATTAATGCAGGCTATCGGAGCTAATGTTGCAGGGCAGATAGGATCAATAGTAGCGGGCGGAATGGTACTTGCACTTGTACCATGGCTATTGTCATTATAAGGGGTGATATGAATGAATGATATTTACCTTGGCTTAAAACTTATGGAATATGGACTTTTAGGCACTTTTTCGGTAATAATACTGTTTTATATTGTAATATTAATTTTGATGAAGATCTTTCCATATCGTGATGAGGAAAGCAATGATTAAAAGGCTTTACCAGACACCTGCTCACCGACAATGCCAAAGTCAAGGATAAGCCAGGAATGGGCTGAAATACAATGTAATGTCGTCATAAATGAAACACTCCAGCCATAAATAATGGTGTGTTCATGATTTGCAGCCGGAATAAAATGCACCTTTATTCAGGTAAAACATGAACATTCATGCCTGAAAAAATGGAATTGCCATGCTGTGCATATAGCATGGCAATGTTATGAAAAACCGATTATACATGTTCAGGAAAGAGCCACCCGGAATTCACCGATATTTTTCAGCGGTTCAACTACTGCACCAAGATCTGAAGAAGATACGCTGAAGTCCCCCGAAGGCCGGACGTTTTGTATATTCCGAAGCAGTAATTTCCACGGTTTGCTATTACCTTTTGCAGAAATAATAATGGAGTTGTCTTTTCTTGTTGCTTCAATCTCCAAATCAACAACACCCTGCTGGTTATATACAACAGATTTGGCGCTGTTCCCGTCCTGGAGTTCAAACAGGTGAAAGGTGACGTTTTCAGCGTAATCATAGTCCGGCCTGATATCGTTATTACCAATTGCAATAAGGCTGTTGGGCCTTACCAGCAAAGGCAGGCTGAAATAATCGTGAATTTCTTCACGCCATTTGCCACCATGTATTTTTTCGTTATTAAGCAAGTTGGTCCAGATTCCTTCAGGAACATAATATTTCACAGACTTGTTCTCTGAAAAAACCGGGGCGACAAGAAGCCTTTCTCCAAGCATATACTGCCTGTCCAGGTAGTCACATGCGGGATCGCCGGTAAATTCAAGCACCATTGGACGCATTACCGGAATTCCATGCGCGGACGCTTCGCATGCAGCTGCAAATATATACGGCATAAGCCGGTGCTTAAGTTTTGTAAAATATCTTAAGACCTCTGACGATTCATCGTCAAAGAGCCATGGAACACGATAACTTTCGCTGCCATGCAGGCGGCTGTGAGTTGATAAAAGGCCAAAAGCCACCCAGCGCTTATACAAATCTGCAGTTGCCGTTTTTTCAAAACCTCCAATATCATGGCTCCAGAAAGCAAACCCCGAACTGCAAAGAGAAAGCCCGCCGCGAAGGGATTCCGCCATTGAAGAATAATTTGCGGTACAATCGCCACCCCAGTGGACAGGAAATTTCTGTGATCCTGCCGTTGCCGAGCGTGCAAAAACAACTGCTTCCCGTTCACCGCGTTCCTGTCTTAACAGCTCAAACACGGTTTTATTATATAAGTAAGTATAGTAATTATGCATTTTTTCAGGATCCGAGCCGTCATAATACACCACATCGGCAGGAATTCTTTCACCGAAATCGGTTTTAAAGCAGTCAACACCCATATCAAGAAGTATTTTCAGTTTTTCCTGGTACCATTTGCATGCATCAGGATTTGTAAAGTCCACAAGTGCCATTCCGGCCTGCCACATATCCCATTGCCATACATCGCCGTTTTTGTCTTTTAGAAGATATCCCTTTTCCATACCCTCGTCAAACAGGTAAGACTTTTGCGCAATATACGGGTTAATCCAGACACATATTTTAACCCCCTTGGATTTCAGTTTTGAAAGCATGGATTTTGGATCGGGGAATACATCACTGTCCCATAAAAAGTCACACCATTGGAATTCCTTCATCCAAAAACAGTCAAAGTGAAAAACGCTGATTGGAATATCCCGTTCAAACATGCCGTCTATGAAGCTAAGCACGGTTTTTTCATCATAGTTTGTTGTAAAGGAAGTTGAAAGCCAGAGGCCGAACGACCAGGCAGGCGGAAGGTGGGGCCTTCCTGTGAGGGCAGTATAATTTTTAAGCACATCTTTCATCGATTTTCCGCCAATTATAAAGTATTCAAGACATTCGCCCGGTACACTGAACTGCACTTTTGATACTGCTTCCGAACCAATTTCAAATGAAACGCGTTCAGGATGGTTTACAAATACACCATACCCCTTGCTGGTTATGTAAAACGGGATGTTTTTATATGCCTGCTCGCTGCTTGTGCCACCGTCCTCATTCCATATATCCACCGCCTGGCCGTTCTTTACAAAGTGGGTAAAACGCTCGCCAAGGCCATATACGCATTCACCAATGTCAAGGTTCAGCTGTTCGCGAACATAAGTCAAACCTTCGCCGGTTTTAATATACCCGGCACTCTTTCCGATACTTCCTGTCAGATATTTTCCGTCAAAATAAAATTCAGCCTGCCAGGGAAATCCTCTGTTTATGTTTACCGATAATTTTCCACTGGTAAAGGTTGCTTCTTTATTTTTAGTTTTTACATCAACTGGAGTGCCGGAATTTTTTTGAAGTTCAAATGACGGACCTTTTAACTTTTTCCCTTTATGGTGATAAATTTTTACTCCGATGACATCAGGCATCGGAGAAGAATATTCAACAGTAATCATCGGTAAATTAAGAGTGTCGCCCCGGTGTGTTATCACTTTTGTTGCTGCAAAAACCTTAAGTTTATTGTCGGAGTACTCCATATCACGCACTTCCACCGGGCTGAAA
>DATCKN010000085.1:0-37259 GCA_036562185.1 Thermoclostridium sp. | reverse complement strand
AACTTATTTTGGCCGTTTTGTCTGTCTTAATTTCTGGTATCATTATAAAGAGGGGGTAACATACAGGGTTAAGCATATTCGCCAGGATTTGGATGGAACCTATCCCGACGACGGTGAGCTTGTTGAATATGTTGAAATGACCGGTACATCGGGTAATTATACCATTGGCAGAGAGAAAGCTTATGAGGGATTTACGGCGCTGGAGTTCAGCCAGCAACTGATTGAGTATGATGGGTCCACCGAAGTGGAAATTCACTATAGCAGAAACAGCTACCAGGTAACATGGATGGTGGATGGTGATGTATATAAAACCGGGAATGTGAAATACGGCGCAACCATCACAAAACCACAGGAACCGAAAAAGCCAGGCTATGTGTTTAAACGCTGGGACGGATTTACCGAGCATACAGCGATGGACAGTACTGCAAAAACATATACGGCAACCTGGAAACCTGCAACCGATACACCTTACACGGTAAAACACATCCTGGCCGATCAGGATGGCAACCACGATACCGGGGATGCACAAGTTTATACCGAAACAAGGCATGGCATAGCAGGAACTCAAACCAACGCCACTGTAAAGTACTATCCAGGCTTTACTGCCCAAAGCGTGGCCCAGGAAGAAATTCAGGCAGACGGCAAAATGGTTGTGACCATTTACTATGACAGAAATGAATATACCGTAACATGGGTGGTTTATAATAACAATATTTTTACCACAACTGATGTAAAATTCGGTAATACCATAAGCGTACCCGGAGGTGCTCCCACAAAAACAGGTTACAGCTTTAGTAAGTGGCAGGATATACCCGAAACCATGCCTGATAAAAATATAAGCATAATGGCGGAATTTACCCCGGATGAATATGTTGTAACATTGGATACGAACCGAGGAACTCTTACCGTATCAGAATGTGTTTACGTAACATATCACAGTGAGTACGGAATACTTCCCGAACCCGCCTTTGAAGGATTCCTGTTTGACGGATGGGAAGACGAATACGGTACGATTATTACCGGAAAAACTATTGTAAATATACCACGTAATCATAAACTGAAGGCCATCTGGGTGGATAATGATAATGCAGTGCAGTATAAGGTAAGGCATATGCTTCAAAATGCCAACAATGACGGGTATACCGAATGCTATGCTGAAAATCGCTACGGTAATCCAGGAAGCAAGACCAACGCGAAAGCAAATACTTATGCGGGCTTCACTGCACTGCCATTCTCGCAGGCAACGATAAGTGAAAACGGCGGTGATGTGGTTGAGATTTATTATATCCGCAATGCCTATAACGTCACATGGAACATAAACGGTGAGGAGAAGAAAGAAAATTACCGCTTTGGCCAGAATATTACCGAGCCAAAGGTCAACATCCCGGGTTATAACTTTATTGGCTGGAATATTACTCCTGAAACCACCATGCCTGACAGTGATCTTGTTTATACAGCGCAATTGGCAGAAGCCAATTACACTGTCAGATTTAACGGTAACGGCGGAAATGATATAAGTGAACTGACTGTTATATACAACAGCGTATACCCGGCCCTGCCTGAAAGCAGCCGTACAGGATATACTTTTACCGGCTGGTTTACCGAAGCCGAAGGCGGCACCCGGGTGAAAGCCGGAGATATCGTGAATATCACCGATGACATAACACTGTATGCCCACTGGGCACCCAAAACATACAGCGTTAAGTTCAATCTGAATGGCCTGGAGGGCGAGACTCCTGAAACCATCACCGTAACATATGGTGAAATGTATGGCAGCCTGCCTGATGTAACAGGAATTAAGACAGGGTACCATTTCAAAGGCTGGTATACCGCCCCAAACGGTGGCGAGCCGGTAAACAGCAATACTACTGTTAATATTGCCGAAGACATCACACTGTATGCTCAACTGGCACCCAACACTTACACAGTGAAGTTTAATGCCAACGGCGGCAGCGGTATAATGCCGGACCAGCTCCATACCTATGGAAAGAATCTGGCGTTGCCAGAAATCAAGTTCAGCAAGGACGGATACACCTTCACAGGCTGGAATACAAAAGCTGACGGAAGCGGTACCTCTTACAAAAACAAGGAAATTGTGATCAACATGACTGAGGTGGATGGTGATGAAATCAACCTTTATGCCCAGTGGATTATAAACAGTTATACGATTACCTTTAACAGCGCCGGCGGTACGCCCGTACAGGCTATCACAGGCGAATATGAAACTGAAATCAGTGAACCTGACGATCCTGCTAAGTACGGGTATTCCTTCGAAGGCTGGATGAATGGGGATAAATTGGTGACATTCCCCGTTAAGTTGACCGAAAACCTGAACCTGACCGCAAGTTGGAAGGCAGTAGAATATGACATTATATATATTGGTATGGACGGTGTAGAAAACAGTAATCCGGCAAGCTACACCATCGAGAACGATGCGATGGCCCTGTCAGCTCCCGGGGCAAAGACCGGATATACTTTTATGGGGTGGTTCAGGGATGAATCTCTGTCAGATGACAGCAGGGTTAATGGCGTAGCCATCGCTTCAGGCAGTACGGGAGTAAGAACCTTCTACGCCGGCTGGAAGGCAAACCTCTATGGGGTCAACTTCGATGACGGTACCGGGTCGAACAATGCAGGCGGAAGCATGTCTGCCCAGGTCTTTACCTATGATATGGCTCAGGCGCTTAAGAGCAATGAATTTGCAAATACCGGCTATAACTTTATTGGCTGGGGTATTGAACCCAATAGTGAGGTTGTATACACTGACGGCCAGATAGTCAGCAACCTGGTGCCTTACGGCAGCATAACCCTTTACGCTCAATGGGAACCCATTAAGTATGCCATATCATATACATTGGGTTCGGGTGCATCAGGCGCCAATAATCCAACATCCTATACCATTGAGACACCGGATATTACGCTGAAAAATCCATCGGGTATTAAAGCCGGTTATCAGTTTCTAGGCTGGTATAGCGGTGACACTAAAGTGACATCTGTTCCAAAAGGAAGTACAGGAAATGTATTGCTTACAGCCAGGTGGGCTCATGGCGGCATATTCACGCTCGAAAAAACAGGAGAAAAAGCTAATGGTTCAGCAAAAGATATTACCTTTACGGTTACACGTACATTCCCGTCGGATACTGTTCCTACCAGTGATGTACAGCGGGTTTATTACCGTACGGTAAACGGTACTGCCATAGGCGGAACTGCAGCTCCCATCCACTTTAGCCATGTTGGAGGGGAGGATGTATTCCTGACCTTTAACCAGAATGATACCGCCAAAACCTTTGTGGTGAAGAGTGAACGTTACTTTGCAGGTAATGATGATATTGTCAACAGCTTTACCAATGGTGTGAGCCGTTATTACGATGTTGAGCTGTACAGGGTTGTCAGCCCGCAGGGCAATTGCACGGGCACACTGGGCAGCAGCCCAAAAGTCAGACGCACAATAGCACAAGGTTCGGATTATGTTTTGGATAAGTCCTTCTTCAGTAATTATTATTGGTCAAATACCGACTACAATAAATATAATATTACTGATTCGGGATTTGACAAAAACCCGTCAAGAACCATTACTATTGATCCTGGCTCTGTGAACATGAAAGAAACATACAGGCTGTATGCAAAATCTACTGTAAGTGATTATCTCTTTGGTATGTTCATGCAGGTAACCGAGAACGATGATGGCTACCAGTATATAAATGTTGAAAGTACATCGAACAGTTCACGTTATTACAAACTGAAATTTGAAATTAGGGAAGGAGCCAAACACACAACTTGGGAAAATCATTACGTGCCCATGGCAACGATAAGGGAATCGACAGTCATTAAGCTAACCGAATATTCCACCAGTTGGATGGAGCTATTCAATTTCTCTACATCTCTTGCATCACTGCGGGTTGCCACTGGTGAGACATTTAAGATCAGATTTGATGCATCCGGAAGCGGTAATGATGACTGGCAATATACTTCATTCAGGCATTTTCTGTCGGTTTATGACATAACAGAACCTAAAGTCAAACGTATTGCACCTTTGGCATACAGCAACTACAAGACTGGAGATACCATTACCATTGCCGTTGAGTTCAACGAGATAATCGGATCGGTATCAAATGTTAAACTGGGTTCTTTCAGCCAGATACCTGTAAACAGTTGGACTTATGTGGACGGCGTGGGCACCAACATGCTTGTATTTAAGGGTACTTTAACAAAAGATTTCGCAGTTAATCCCGACATGAACACAGCACTTGCAAAGATCACGCCCACAGTAAGCGGAACGATAAAAGACATGGCTGACTGATATCCGGCAAGGGGACAGGCACCTTATCATGTCCCCTTGTACAGCTAAACTTTCGGGACTGTATTGGACAGTGTTTCCAGAACCGGAGGGTAAACAAATGAAGCGATTTTTATCTGTTTTAATATCATTACTGCTTCTAATGTCACCTGTTTTTGCGGCTGAAAATGAAAATGCACTGCAGCCTGTACGGGTAGCACTGATAGACACTGGCATATCACCGGTAGCTATTGATATATCCCGTATTGCAGAAGGAAAAAACTATGCAATACCGGATTTCACATTGTTATTAAATAAAATAAAGATACAGATATATTTGTTACCATAAGAGCAGTTCGCTTCTCCATGTCCGGCATCGTTTAGAAGCCCGGCATGGAGTATTTTTTTGCGTCCGGGAACAAAGAAACGGATATATCAGGCAAAAAAAGATTACCGGAACATTTCAGTATGCTTTTAAAGAGTAATACATATGGAAACCGGTGCTATTGAAACCGTTTTATTATGAAAAATCGGGAGAATAATATCAAACCCAAAAAGAACACTTGTTCTTTCAAAGAAAATGGGATATAATTCTGGTATAAATTAGTAGAGCAAGTATTATCAGGGGGTTCAAAATGCATCTGGGTTCAATCTACTTAATTGTTAATGGTTTTTATAAATCAATTGAGTTTTATGAAAATCTGTTGCAGATTCCGGTAACCAGGATAAATAAAGACAGGTTTGCAATGTTCGATTATGAGGGAAAATGTTTGGCCATTATGAATGGGCATTTTGATTCGCAAAATCCCGATCTGGTTATACGGAAAGGAGAATATTCAGAGCATTTTGATGATTTGAAAGCAATAGCCCTTGCGCCAAATACCCGTAAATTTGTTCTGAATTTCTGGACCGAGGACTTAAGAAAAGAACATGAGCGTATTAAAGGCCTGGAAATCACCAATAACCTGACAAAAATAAAATATATCTGCTATGTAAGGCCATATTACTACTTTCAGTTAACTGATCCCGACGGAAATGTCATAGAAGTTACAGGAGCTTATGCACCGGAGGCAGGTGAATTTAATGAATGATGATCTAGTCCGGAAAGCAGAACTTGAAATTAAAAAGTTAAGCAGTACGCCTACGGGAGTCCATATAAAAACAGCAGAAATCCGAAAATTATCGGCAAGGTTGTTCGGTAAGCTGCATGATAATTCCAGAGAAGCTGTATTTCCTATATGCGAATTACTTTTAGAACAGCATACCTGGCCAATGAAGGTTATAGCGTTTGATTTTGCCTATCGTGTAAAGAAACAGTATGATGATAATACTTTTGCACTCTTTGAAAATTGGCTGGCTAAGTATGTGAGGGGCTGGGGCGATTGTGATGACTTCTGTACCCATGCATTTGGTGAGCTTATCACACAAAATACAGGCCTTGTTAAAAATGTTATACCATGGACAAGCCGTGAAGAATTCTGGATGCGCCGTGCTGCGGCTGTAGTGTTGATTCCTTCTGTTCGGTGCAATAAATACAGGGAAACCAATCCAACACAGATTTCTGATTTGCTGATGCATGATCCTGAAGACCTTGTTCTGAAGGGCTATGGCTGGATGTTGAAGGAGCTGTCCAAAAAAGATCCCGATCTTGTGTATGAGTATTTGAAGAAAAATAAGGAAATTATGCCCCGCGTGGCATTCCGGTATGCACTTGAAAAAATGGAGCCGGCCAGAAAGGCTGAGTTGATGAGTTAATAAGTTATATAAAGAAGCAAACCGAACAGGACGATTTTTTATCTGAAAAGGTTCTACATACACTTATCCGGGTGTATGGAAGGCTTATAAAAAGTTTAAATCAGGAGGTTTTTTATATGATAACCTATGACAGGATTGCGGAATATTGGGACAAGATATTCAAAGATACCGAAATAACCACGATTAGTTCAAAAAGCATTGGCCATGATGATTTGGATGAGGCCCTGGATTGGCTTTGCCAGGATTCGGTCTCTATATTGGATTTCGGTTGTGGGAGCGGTATTTGGTTATTCAAGTGTTCTTTTAGAGGAACAAAAACGCACCTGGGTATTGATATTTCCGAAGAGGGTATTAAAGTTGCCAGGGAATTGCAAAAGGTGAATAAGAAAGAGACTTTTAACTTTACAGCAGGCGGGGTAGAAAAGCTGGAGTCTGTAGCAGGAGGTTCCTTTGATGGTGTTATTCTGTCAAACGTTATCGACAATTTAATCCCGTCGGATGCCATTAAAGCATTGGAAGAAGTAAAACGTATTCTTAAGAGAAATGGTAAACTGCTGGTGAAATTGAATCCATTCATCACGGATGAACAGATAAAGGAATGGAATATTAAGATTATTGATAAAAATTTCTTGGACGATGGATTATATTTATGGAATCAAACTACTGAAGAATGGACTGAACTATTTGAAAACTATTTTAGTATTGTAAAATATAAAGAAATTTATTTTCCTAAATACGAACAATTCAACAGGTTATTTTTACTATGCAATGATAAGGATGATAATACGCAGGCATAATACAATTGCTTATATGCTGATTTTGATTATTATTGCAGATAAAAGCAACCGAAAAATATTGCATCAGATTAAAAATGCCGGATGTTCAATGGGACGCGCAATTATGACCGATAAATACCTGTTTGTGTGGCAAAAACAGGTATTTAGGTAATTTTTATAAAAGGTTGAGTATTTTAATGTTTTGCATCAACGTCTTGCATTTGTCAAAACCTTGGATATAAATATTCCGCATAAAAATATAAGGAGAGTGAACCTTGCGGTTATTTCACAACTCTCCTTATAAATGCAGAACCTGACTGTTATAGTTGGAGAATAAACTGATTAACAGGAGCTGGTTTTAAGAAGCGCTACCCGAAAACAGTGTTTTAATGCTGTCATCAGTAAAGTCATACCATGTGACTCCCGGCTTTTCGTCCTGCTTGCTGATAGCCGACTGGAATTCCTCCTGTGTAGCGCTTTCACCATTTACATAATAGGATATGGTTTCATTATTGCTGGTATCAGCACCTGATTCACAGTAAGTTATCTTGTCTATTGTGTAGCCATCCTCAGTGAACTTAATCGTGCCAAATCCGTAATCCGATGCACCGCCCGAAAATGAAAATGTCCCGTCCTCCTTTAATTCCATAAAGGATCTGTACCAAAGAGTGTAGCCATTAACTACACCGTCCTGATATCGCAGAACCTCGAAACCAAAATAATCGTCATTGTTTACAGCCAGCGAAAGGATAACTTCAGGCACATTATCTTTATCCAGATCAACTACTGCAAACTTTTTGACTTCAGCTGTAACACTGCTGTCACTGCTAACAGCCTGGTTTAACTGAGTAATATCCAGTTCTTCTTTGGTGTCGGAACTGTAAAATTTAGATTTGTTCTGCAATACCGACAGGTATGCGCCCATATGCGATTCAGGCGACGGTGAGGGGGAAACGGATATTTCAGATGGAACCGGGCAGCGTCTGCCCTGAGTTTTGGCATCCACTAAATACAAATATTAAGAGAATAATGGTAAGTAGTGCTAAAATCCTGTTTCTCATTTGTACATTCCTTCCTTCCAAGCCAGTGATTTTTACCGGGTCTGAGCTTATGAAGCAAACATCATACAGCTCACTGGCTTTAGTCTTCAGCTATAGTATGATTAAGCAATCAATCTAAATATTAAACTGTTTGTCTATTTTTGTCAATTGTTTAATTTGTTAAAATATGTAGCCTTATCTGATGAATATTTTTTGAAATGTGCGGATAAAATGTATTTAATTGATAATCGGTGTAAAGTACCTGAAATCGCATAAGGACATATAAAAAAGACTGTAAATCTATTTAAGAAAAATGACGGTTATAAGGTATCGGAGGACCTTATAACCGCCTGGAAATGTGATTACACTTTGAACTTGGATACCAATTCGGTAAGCTTTTGTGAACTGTTTTTGGAGATCATGCAATATCTTATTACTTCACTGGCTTTTTCAACCACATTTGAAGTTTTTTGTGCAATGTTTGATGTTCCTGATGCGCCGTCATTGGTTGCTAAAGTTATCTTATCAATAGCTTTGGACATATTCTGGATTGAAGCCGCTAATTCTTCGGCAGTGGCACTTATTTCGGTTACAATGCTGTTTACAAGCTCAGCATCCCTGTTATACTGGTCGCTTATATTCACCATGGATGCGTAATCATTAGCTACTGTTTTATCAATAAACTTAAGGAGCTCCTGAGAGCTTTGGATAAGGTTATCTACTGATAAGACCACATTTTTGGTAACCTCTTGTATTTCATTAACAGCCTTTTTGGAGTTTTCAGCCAATGTTCTGATTTCATCAGCAACCACAGCAAAACCTCTGCCGGCTTCACCCGCTCTGGCCGCTTCTATTGCTGCATTCAGAGCTAAAAGATTTGTCCGTGCGGTTATTTCCAGGATTGCATCTGATAAAACATTGATTTGCTCTACTTCCTTTGACTGTTCAATAGCTTTTTTCAGCCTTTCATGGGTATTTGAATAAATATTGGTTGCTATCCTCTGTGATTCTACGGCATTTGCCTTCAGATCATTTGCCCTCTTGCTTATCTCACCTGCAGTCATGGCACCGTCCTGAGCTTTTGTTGCCAGAGAGTCAATAGCAGTTTCTATTTCTGTAGTTGTAGCATTCATTTCCTGTGTGGACGCAGCAGTTTCTTCCATGCCGGCAAAAAGTTCTTCTGTTGTGGCTGATACTTCTTCGATTTGTGAATTGAGATCCTCCATGTTCATGGTTGTGGCTGCAACAGTATCAGAAACATTCATTGCTTCTGCTATAACACCGTTAACAACTTCCCTTATTGAGCTCTGCATTTTTTCGAGGGACCTTGCCAAAAGACCTATTTCATCTTTTCTCTTTAAATCTTTGCCTGGGATTGACTGGGTGAAATCTCCTTCTGCCGTTGTGCTGAGCAGCTTTGAAGCTCGTACAATTGGTTTTGAAATGCCTGATGCGATAATATAGGTAATAACAATACCAACCAGAATGTAGATTAGTAAGACGATCGGTATATAAGCCTGTATTTCGGATAATCTTGCCAATACTTCATTCTCGGGTGCAGTAACAGCAAGATACCAGTTAGTTCCGTCAACTGGGGCAAAACCTGCAATATAATTTACTCCCTCATATGTGTAATTACCGTTCCCTCTTTTGCCTTCCAGCATCTGCTGATGCAACTGGGCCAGTGATATGAGTGATAAGTCTTCTGTGGATTCTTCAATAGCATTGAACATATTAATAACCTTTTCTTTATCACTGTGGGCTATTACAGTACCTCTTTTATTAATCAGAAATGACGTGCCTGTCTGTGCAAAGGTGATATCGTCAACAATATCGCTTAAAGTATTGCCGTCCCTGACTGCTACCAGAGAGCCAACTATTTGACCATTCTCTCTTATCGGAACTCCAAAGGCTAATATCACTGATCCGTTGTTTTTACTTATAATTGGGTCAGAAACCGCTCTTTCGCCAGCCATTGGTTTTGTGAAGTGAATCCTGTCACTGATGTCGGTTTTCGTACCGTCCGTAGCTATCATGGTACCGCTTTTGTCTGCAATTCCCATTCTGATGTGCCCTTTATGTTCCACTTCTTTACTTAGTATAGCCAACTTCTCTTCTATTGATATACTTGTGTCGTATATCACAGGCAATTGGGCAAGTGTTTCCAGGGTGTTCAATTCCGCGGTTATACGGCTTTGAACGGTTTTTGCACCCTGATATGCAATATTTGCAATGGCATTCGTTGCTTCTGCTTCAATAATTGATGCCGATACTCTGTAAATTAGCAGGCTGATACCTATGCAGGCAACTGTGACTAATGGCAGGTAAAAAAGCGCAATTTTTGTCTTTAGACTTCTCATAGTCATTCCTCGCTCCCCATATTGTTTGATTTTCAACTTAAAAATAAAGAAAAATACCCCATGTAGAATAAAATACCCTGTTTATTCCACATGGCCGGCAAGCTTGAAAGCCATCTGGCATTTACATGCTTTGACAGCTTCCACGCTTTGGATTCTGTTTAATTGTTTTACTTTAATTTTGAAAAAAAAGCCTTGGAATATTATGTTACCATATTATGATTGTCAACTCAAGTAACATTTTGTCGAAATATAAGGTATTTTTAGATTAATATCAGCATAAGTGATATATAATTTTTATCATACCTGCACTCTTTTGTCTACAAAAAAAGCAAGCAGTGCATGTATTTTTGATATAATTGATGGGGAGTATTTTGAATTATATATTGTAACTGTTCTGATTTTTTGCTATAGCATTTTATTACGTGACGGTTCAGGAGGTAAGGCATGAACGTTCTGGTTTTAAACGGAAGTCCCAAGGGCAAATACAGCATTACACTGCAAACATCGCTATATCTGGAAAAGAAATTCCCCGAGCATAAATTTAAGTTTCTGGACGTTGACCAGCAAATTAAATTCTTTGAAAAAAATTTTTCACGTGTGGCTGACGCAATAACTGATGCTGAACTGATAATTTTTTCTTATCCTGTTTATACCTTTATTGCGCCAAGCCAGTTGCACAGGTTTATTGAGCTTTTGAAGGCATCAGGCATCGATTTGGCAGGCAAATTTGTTACTCAGATTACAACATCAAAGCATTTTTACGATGTGACGGCCCATAAGTACATTCAGGAAAACTGCCAGGATCTCGGAATGAAATATATTAAAGGGCTTTCTGCCGATATGGACGACCTCCTGACCGAAAACGGACAGAAAGAGGCAAATGATTTCTTTGAGTTCGTCTGCTGGAGCATTGAACATGATGTATATGAAATTAATCCAGGAAATACTGTTACTTCAGCCCATCATCCGGTTAGTACCGTTTCGCAAAATGATGATGAAAAAAGCGGTGATGTGGTTATAGTCACCGACTGTACAGGAAACGACAAGCAGTTAAGTGATATGATTAACAGGTTCAGGGCAGTTCTTAAGCACAGGAGCCGCATTGTTAACATATCCGAATATCCATTCAGCGGCGGATGTTTAGGATGCTTCAATTGCGCATCCACAGGGAAATGTGTTTATAAGGACGGATTTGATGATTTCCTGCGCAATAATATTCAAACTGCGGATGCAATTGTATATGCATTCTCGATAAAAGATCATTCCATGGGCTCAATTTTCAAAATGTATGATGACAGGCAGTTCTGTAATGGCCATCGGACAGTGACTATGGGAAAACCTACCGGATACCTGATCAGCGGAAATTATCATGCAGAATCGAATTTACAGATGATAATTGAAGGCAGGAGCGAGGTGGGAGGAAATTTTCTGGCGGGAGTTGCGTGTGATGAAATAAATCCGGATGAAGAAATTGACAGACTTGCTGCAAGGCTTGACTATGCCATAAGTAATAAATACAGCCAGCCAAGAAATTTCTATGGTGTCGGCGGAATGAAAATTTTCAGGGATCTTATATGGCTCATGCGCGGGATGATGAAAGCAGATCATAAGTTCTATAAGGAGCACGGAATATATGATTTCCCGCAAAAGAAAAAAGGAACAATGCTAAAAATGTATCTTGTGGGCGCACTTATATCTTCCCCGAAGCTGAAAAGCAAAATGGGGAACAAATTGAATGAAGGTATGATTGCACCGTACCGGAAAGTTTTGGATAAGTTCAGCCCGTAAATTAATTTTCGGAACCCCGGGATGAGCATAATGAAAGATGACAGTTGCCTGTCTGAAGAAAGGGTTGGAAAGCAAGGCAAGTGGGTTGTATTTTATTCTTTGATGCAGAAAAAGAAAATGAAAGAGGATTTAAACAGTAATAGCAGCAATCAGTGATTTTGCCAATATGATATTTAAAATACCTGAGATTGGTTTGAATGTTGGCGCATATGAAAACCTTGAAAATGCTCATATCTGGAGTAATTTTAAGAGATAAAGTGGTTGACATAAATAGATGCATTAGGATATGATAGTAATATCGGTAAATCATAATTTCAAATAAGCTTTATAGCTGACGACAGATTTGATGCTTATTCTGTTTAAACCCGCATAAATGGTTGTCCCTGTGGAGCTTCACTAGGAGTGATCATTAATGAATGTGACGTATATAATGATCTTGGATATTCATTCCATAGCGATACTCCTAATTATCTGTTTTCATGCATTAAAAGTGTTTGAAGAAGATTCTCTGCGGGATAAACTGTACCTGTCGGTTTTATATACAAATGTTTTTTTGCTTGTTATAGACATATTAAGCAGATTTGACGGTCATGCTGCAGGATTTTATCCCGCGTTAAATCATATTGGAAATTTTGTGATGTTTTTAATGAGTCCGGTTTTACCTTCATTATGGCTTGCATATGTCCACTATCAGGTTTTTTGTGATGAAAAAAGAACCAGGCGATTGTTTTTACCACTAGGTGTTATCTTTATAATAAATGCTGTTATATTAATATTTTCCCAGTTTTTCGGATTGTATTACTACTTCGATTCAAATAACGTATATCAGAGGGGGCCGTTGTTTTTTATCCCTGTTCTTGTTACAGTTATTTTGCTGCTTACAGCTTATATAATAGTGATTGTAAATCGCAGAAATCTGGGAAGAAAAAGTTTTTTCTCGCTTATCTTTTTTGCATTGCCTCCTGTTGTAGGTATCATTTTGCAGGTTGCATTCTACGGATTTGCCTTCATTCTTAACAGCGTTGTACTTTCTCTGCTGGTAATACTTTTAAACATGCAGAATTACAGTGTTTATACCGATTATCTCACAGGGCTGAATAACCGAAAAAAGCTTGATACGTATTTAAGAAAAAAGGTTAGCATGAGTGCTGAAGGAAAAACCTTTTCTGCAATTTTAATAGACATAAACAACTTTAAACATATTAACGATACATACGGGCATGATGCAGGCGATAAGGCGCTGGAGATTGCGGCAAAACTGCTTAAAAGCTGCATTCGAACCGGTGATTTTATTGCCAGATTTGGTGGCGATGAATTTATTATTATTGCGGATATTTCAGACAAAAATGATTTAGAAGCGTTTGTTATAAGAATTAATAAATGTTTTGACAATTATAACAAATCTGCTTCACATCTTTACGAGCTTGAGTTCAGTGTGGGTTATGCCGTGTATGACTGCAAATCACATAAAAGTGCGGCAGAATTTCTGAAACAGATTGACATTTTGATGTATGAGGACAAACAGGCATATCATAAAAAACACGGTATAATAAAGCAGGATTCAAAATAAGACAGGGGATCAGCTCCCCTGCCTGTGGCACAGTTCCAGTAACTTCTGGCTTAGATTGCTCAATTCCGATATGGATTGGGAAATCATGTCAATAAAATTGTGTTCTGTAGAAAGAGTGGAAGCAATTTCCTCTGTAGCTGCGGTATTCTCTTCGGTAATGGCAACAACTGACTCGAATTGCTCACCAAGTTTCTGCAATTCATGAGTAGTTTGTATAACTGTATCGGTATTGTCTTTCAACTTAAGAATGGCCGTGGCAAAAGATTCTTTCATAGAGTTAAAGGAATTGGCGATTTCCGTAAGTAAAACCTGGCCGTCCTCAACCGCTTTCTTTCCTTCGTAAGATTTCTCCCGGGCGGTCTTTGATTTTTCGAATAATTGATGTGTCACCTTCGTAATACGGGAAGCAATTTCACTGCTTTGCTCGGCAAGTTTTCGAACTTCACCGGCAACTATGGCAAAGCCTTTTCCGTGTTCACCGGCACGGGCTGCTTCAATAGTTGCGTTTAATGCCAATAAATTTGTCTGGCTGGCAATACTGTCAATGCTGAGTAACAAGGAGTTTACCACCTGCAGGCTTTCCTGCAAATCATCAACTGTTAATGCCGCAGTGCGGACTGAATCATTCAGGGTTTTCATATACCCGGTGACCTGGTTAACCTTATGCCAGTTTTCCTGCATGTCGTGGTTCATGCTTTGGGATTTTTCCGCAACTTCCTGCGAGATTATTGCTGTTTTCTCCATGTTATGTAAAGAGAACCGGACTGTATTGTTTATATGGGTAATGCTTTCTGCTTCGTTGCTGATAGCCGTAGCCATCTGTTCTGCTGATTCCAGGATGGAACGACTGCTTTCGCGGATCCTGTCCATGTTCATTTTTACGTTTTCAGTGCTGCTATTCAGCTTTACTGCACTTTGATCAATTGCTTTCAAAAGCTCCGTCAGTTGACTGACAAGCTTCTGCGCCTCGTACTCTTTATCAGTGGAATGCTGAATGAGTTTATGTCCCTCATCGGTTAAAAAATAGAGAGAAACTAACGCTCCGCAGATTACTGCATAAACTGTGATTAAAAGAGGTATGTTGTATTCGTCGCCTATAAAGCTGGTGGGAACACAAATATATAATATAAAAACATAAAGGGTAATGAACCCGCTGAAAATCAATATCAGTTGTTTATCAAAATAAAGGGCAGCCATGATTATAGTGAAAAAGATTATATAATGCTTGTTTAACGCAAACCTGTCAAGAAAAAACAGTGCAAAAATGACAGTGAGGGGCAACAGAGCGAAAATCAAACCTTTTACTTTATCAGAAACAGGTATGAAATAATTGATTGCGGCTAATGCAGCCACTGCAACTCCTGATAAAATATATAGCCTGCTGCCATCAAACCCGCGCAAATAAATTAAAGGTATTACAATTAAACCAATTAGGCCAAAAGTTAGAAATAAATTCAGTTTATGGACTTTTTTGCAGTGTACGCTGTAATTCATCGAAACCTCCAAAAATTCCAATACTTAAATTTTAACTTTATAACATTTAAACAGTAATATCAATGGGAAATACAGGTTAATCCCCTGCTTAATTATCCTAAGTTAAATGACAAAGGTTGCATTTGCTTTGTCCATTTACCCCTAATTATCCAGCTTGTGAATTGAGAGTTTTTCTGAACTTATAATGTGGTACAATTAACTTTGGGCGAATGAAGATAGTCTTTTTCAACAGATTAGATGCCAGTTTCCGGAGTGCCGGTTTCATAATAAAACTTGCGTTAAATGGCATAAAAAGTCGGGTACCGACCTCTGATTAACATTATAATAAAATCAAAGCCCGGAAGGAGAATATCTGATGATAAGCTGGGTAGAGGGGATTCAGAATGCAATCGAGTATATTGAGAATAACCTTACAGAGGAACTGAATATTCAGGATATTGCTGAAAAAGCATGCGTTTCAGCGTTTCATTTCCAGAGAATCTTCAATGTACTTTGCGGATTCACGGTAGGAGAGTATATTAGAAATCGCAGGCTAAGCCTGGCAGCGGAGGAACTTTCCAAAGCAGACGCAAAAGTAATTGATGTTGCCATAAAGTATGGTTATGATTCTCCAGACAGTTTTACCCGGGCGTTCACTAAATTTCATGGTATTTCTCCTTCGGCGGCAAAAGTAAAGGGTGCAAACCTGAAATCGTTTGCGCGGTTAAGGATTAAAATAAGATTGGAGGGTGGTACGATGCTGGAGTACAAAATAGTTGAAAAGGAACAGTTTACTGTTATGGGTAAAGCGAGAAGATTTACTACAGATACTTCTTATACAGAAATTCCAAAGTTTTGGGAAGAACATATGAATAGTGAAGACAGCAAGATTGTCTGCGGGATGTATGGAGTTTGCATTGATTCTGACGGGAAGAATTTTGATTATCTTATTGCGGATAATTATTTGCCATGGAATGAAATCCCTGAAGGGTTTGAAACCAGGGTAATCCCGGCAGGAACATGGGCAGTATTCCCGTGCAGGGGTGCATTGCCAAAATCATTGCAGGATGTAAACACAAGAATCTGGAGTGAATGGCTGCCAAGTTGCAAGGAATATAAGCTTGGAGGCAACTATAATATTGAAATGTATGCCCCGCCGACAGAGTACCCCGATGATTATTATTGTGAGATATGGGTACCTGTAGAGAGGGTCGGTAAATGAATAATTAAAGATTAAAATTTTAACAAGGTTTGCAGGCATGCCTTGCAAACCTTGTTAAATCAGGTGGTAGGTTATACAGAATCCATTCATACACTGCACCAAAGAAAAACCGTTCCAGCATGTTTAATCCGGGAAATTGGAATCTCAATTATTTCTCAAAGCTATAATTCTGTCATACCAATATTCTATTTGTGCCTTGTCAGGGCAGTTTTTGAGATACACAAAATTAAAAGGATGACTGACATTGAAATTTTTTAACGGGATTTGTACAAGATATCCTGTAGATAGTTCCCTTTTTACGGCTTCACGGTACATGAAGGTAATCCCTGTATTCTGGTGGCATAATTCTTTAATAGCATTCATATTGCCGATCTCTATTTTTCTTTTAAAATCTTTAATACTGAGATTTCTGGCATATAGTGCCTGTTCCAGTACATCCCGGGTTCCGCTGCCCGGTTCACGCAGTATAAGGTTTTGGTCAAGCAAATCTTCCAGATAATTGGCTTTTAAAGCAATTTCGTTTTGAGGAGAACAAACGCCAATAAATACCTCGTCAGATATCAGCCTGGACTGGAACTGGTTCCGGTCAAAATGGCCTTCGAGCAGGGCAAAGTCTATCTTGCCTTCCCAGAGCATTTTCTGAAGAATGTTGGTGTTTTCTACTATCATCAGTATATGTGTATCCTGATCATCTTTAAATATTTGATATAAAATGGGTGGAATCATGTATTCTCCAATAGTTAATGTTGCTCCGAAATTTAATTGCTTAACCCGGTTTTTGATTCGGTGCAACAAGGGTAAAATACGCTCTGAATTGGCTTTAAGCGTCCTTGAATATTCCAGCAATGCCTTGCCTTCTTCTGTAAGGGAAAAGCTCTTTCCCTTCCCGGCAATCAGTTTTACCTTGTAATAATCCTCCAAATACTGGATGTGCTGAGTAACAGCCGGTTGTGTCAAGTTTAATTTTTCAGCGGTTTTCGTGTAATTGCAGGTTTCGCAAAGAGTGAGAAATGTTTGTAACCTGTTATCTATCATTTTGTACCTCTTATAAATTTAGTTTATATAAATATAAAAACTTATAATTTCATTTTATATTAATATTAGTGTATATTCAAGAATGAATCTAAATTCTTGGAGGTGTATTATTATCAAAAAGATTAAAACATTAACCCCGGGTGTACTTCTTAGTGCTGGTGTAGCTGTTGTTTCAATATTATTAAGCAGCTTAATTCCAGGTGATATTATAGGAGCCACTGTTATGGCCCTTCTGGTTGGAATGGCATTACATCCTTTATTGAACAGGTATTCGCAGTTTAATGAAGGTGTGAACTTTGCGGGAAAGATGATTCTCCGTGCAGGTATTGTGCTTATGGGTGTAAACCTGAATTTTTCAGAAGTCCTGAATGTGGGCAAATATGCAATTTTCGTTATGCTGTTTACCATGGGGACTGCATTTGGTGTAGGAAACCTGGTTGGGAGAATATTTGGCGTTAACTGGAAACTTGCAAATCTGCTGTCAGTCAGTACGGCAATATGCGGAGGTTCTGCAGTTGCCACAGTAGGGCCGGTTATAAAAGCAAAGGATGAGGATATAGCATATGCAATCTCATCAACTTTTATTTTTGATGTACTGACGGTTGTTGCATTCCCATGGATTGGTTCTGCCCTTGGCATGCATGATACTGGTTTTGGTTTATGGGTAGGTACTGCTGTAAATGATACTTCATCGGTTGTGGCAGCCGGTTATGCATTTTCTGAACTGGCAGGAAACACAGCAGTTATAGTAAAACTGACCAGGACGTTATTTATAATACCAATTGTACTGATATTCTCGTTTATATCAGAAAGACTGGAAGCAAAATCCGAGGGTGACAGTGAACGCAGGCCAATTAACCTCAGGAAAATTTTCCCTTATTTTATTGTTTTGTTTCTTGTTGTTGTGGCTCTCAGAAGCACAGGAATCATACCAGGCAATATTGTACCTGTACTGTCGAAGACATCCAAATTCTGCATGATTGTGGCTTTATCCGCTATTGGCCTTAAAACAAGCTACGGAGATATTAAAAATATAGGGCCTAAGCCAATGATCCTTGGATTATTGGTTGATACACTGGTGGTTGTTGTGTCATTGGGTGTTCAGATAGCAACAGGAAGATTTTGACAGGCGGAATACATATTCACTTCAGTGGCGGGTTCAATCCCCCACTGAGGGAAGGGTATCAGACAAAATACATGTTATTTTATTATAAGACTGATCACTTCCACAACACCACCAACAAACAAGGCCGCAGCAACACTTATAAGAACTCCGATACAGGCACCCTTTATATGGTGGATTGGATCCCTGTATTCCTTCACCATATCTTCGGTGCCGGGGATAACTACCTTTTTGCAATGGGCAAAAACAATAATGTCCAGAACTATCAGGTCATATAAATTTACAGCCGAGAACAAAACAAATACATGTATAAAAGCCGAAACAAAATCTGTTTTTCCGGAGAAGTAAGCTGTTACTGCCAACAGGAATACGGCGATAACTGCTGAAATAATCTTTCGTAAAATGTTGTTTTTCCTGGTTTCTGCAAGAATATCCCTGTATTGCGGCAAGCTTTCCACTCTTTTACGAATGGCCGGGGGATATGAAACTATTTGTGATAACGGATTCTTAAACTGTTGAGGCAGGATTAATAAAGTAAAAATTCCACATAACAGGATGCACTGGATTAAAAGCAGCATAATTTAACCCCCTAATGCAATAAATATGCCGGTATTTTATCGCTAAAGCAACCCATAATCAGAATAACAATCATAATCATTTCTCTTTATATTCATCGCGAAGCCCTTGTCCGTTGAAGCTTATTCAGCTGTCGGCAAAGCCAACAAACAGCAGAGACTTTGGCCTCAGGCATGTTTTCTTACTGAAGTGAAAATGAATTAAAAAATGTTTGACTCTCACATTATGGTATGGTCTAAACTAGAATTGAGCTCAGAAAATCACACATGTGTGAGGTAAATGTTATGCTGAAAATCGGGGATTTTTCAAAACTTTCAAGAATTAGTATTCGCATGCTGCGTCACTACGATGAAATAGGGCTGCTGGTTCCTGAAAGCGTAGATGAGTTTACAGGGTACCGGTATTACAGTGAGGAACAACTGCTGACTGCAAACAGGATAAATGCTCTGAAGGATATGGGATTCAGCTTGTCGGTTATTGCTGAAATCCTGAAAGCATACAATGATCCTAAAACCCTGAAGGGATACCTTTTATTGAAGCAGGCAGAGCTGAAAGAACTGGCAGAAAAGACCGGCAGGCAATTACGGGTTCTTGAAGCAACAATCAGTCGGATGGGAAAGGATGATAGTGTAATGGAGTATAGCGTAGTTTTAAAGGAAATACCACAGCGATATGTGGCAAGCCTTAGGAAAATAATACCTTCTTACGATAAGGAAGGCATACTTTGGGATGAGTTGATGAAAGAGCTGGCAGCTCAAAATGTACAACTCGCTAACCCGTGCAATTCCATCGCAATTTTCCATGACAGGGAACACAAAGAACATGACGTCGATGTGGAAATACAGATTTCAGTACAGGGAAATTACAAAAACGCCGGCAATATAGTGTTCAAAAACGTCCCTGCAATACATGCTGCTACTGCCACTTTCAAAGGCAGCTATGATCAGATTGCATCTGTGAATGAAGCAATTGTAAATTGGATCAGGGATAATGGCTATGATTTTGATGGAGCGATGTTTAATATTTACCATGTGAGCCCGGCTCAAACGAAAAATGAGGATGAGTTTGTAACTGAAATATGTTTCCCGGTAAAAAAGAATTAAAAGCTTAAAGTGCATGTGTTCAGCTGTTGACCGGTATAAGTCCTGCTGATAGCGTGAGTCTATACAGCAGGACTTTTTACGTTAACTCATTTACTGGCAATTTCAATTTTATCCGAGGTATTCCGGGCCTCATTTTTATTTTAAAGTTAAACAGAACAATACGAATCAGGGCAGTTTGTTATTACAAGTGTAAAAGCCAGGTTTCGGCGGAATTTTGCCGGATTGCGTGGTTATGTCAAATTGTTAATACCCTCATCAAAAAGATGTATCGCTGTATAAACTCTATTGTTATTGACATTTCGGCAGAATTTTGATATATTGTTAAAGTTGTAACAAACTTATTTAAACTATAAAAATCAAATGGGGGTTATTATGAGAGGATTTGCAATGAAGAAAATCGGTCAAGTTGGTTGGGTGGAAAAGGAAGTGGCTAAATGCGGACCATATGATGCAATTTGCCGCCCAATAGCATTAGCTCCATGTACATCTGATATTCATACTGTTTATGAAGGTGCAGTTGGAGAACGTACCGACTTGATTCTTGGGCATGAAGCCGTTGGTGAAATTGTAGAAGTTGGAGAGTTTGTAAAAGATTTTAAAGTAGGCGATAAAGTTATTGTGCCTGCGATTACACCTGATTGGGGTTCATTGGAAGCACAGCGCGGGTTTGCCATGCATTCAGGCGGATGCCTTGGAGGCTGGAAATTCTCAAACACTAAAGACGGTGTGTTTGCAGAGTTGTTCCACGTAAATGATGCCGATGCAAATCTGGCATTATTGCCCGAAGGTATAAATCCTGCCGAAGCTACAATGTTATGTGACATGGTTCCTACCGGATTCCATGGAGCAGAACTTGCTGAAGTTACTTTTGGCGAAGACGTACTGGTTATCGGTATAGGACCTGTTGGTCTTATGGCTGTTAAGGGTTCTGCCTTAAGAGGTGCAGGAAGAATTCTGGCTGTTGGAACCAGACCTAATTGTGTTGCCCTTGCAAAAGAATATGGTGCAACAGATATAATAAGCTACAAGAATGGTCCTATTGACAAGCAGGTTTTGGAATTGACAAATGGCAAAGGCGTGGATAAAGTTATCATAGCCGGTGGAGATGTGGATACATTTATTGAAGCAGTAAATTGTGTAAAACCAGGTGGAATTATTTCCAATGTTAACTATCTGGGCAGCGGTGACTATGTAAAAATCCCAAGAGCAGCATGGGGAGTAGGAATGAGCCACATAAGAATTGTCGGCGGATTAATGCCTGCAGGCCGTATGCGCACCGAACGTCTAGCAAACCTCATGAAGACCGGCAGACTTGATGTGTCGGGTATGCTTACTCACAAATTCGAAGGCTTTGATAATATACCACAGGCTCTGGAAATTATGAGAACCAAGCCAAGCGACTTAATTAAGCCTGTAATCACAATAACCTACTGATAATTGATATTTAATAATAAATATAAAAATCATAACACCCTTAAAGCTGACCAGGTATAATGTGAAAGTTTTAAGGGTGTTTGCTTTTATTGGATTATATCGTTTCTGAAAATATATCTTTATTGGAATCCGGTATTTCTGAACTGAAAAACAATATTGAAAAAATGCATATGATTTTTTCGCTGCTGAGCAACAACCAGTCTTTACTTTCTTTGGAACAGACAGAAGGACCTATTCCAGGCGATCAGGTTTTGAGCCAGTCGCTTTAACTGAAAAATCAATTACATATAATGGATGAAAATATTGTCTTATTTTGTCATCCTGGTATATACTTGTTTATGAACGCGCATATGGTAAAACGGCATTAATGCTGTTTACCCATTCCCAATTTAACACAGGATATGGCTCTGTGAAGTGATTATACACTTACTGCGAACAGCGCAGATATGTGTTTTTCGTATGTAAACTGTACAGGTTTTAAAGGAGTGGTTGCAAATGAACCATGCTGTTGAACTGAAATGGCTGGATGAAAGGACAGTTCATACTCAGGGGGTCACATGGGGAGTTCCGTGGGAAAAAGGGGCTTTGAAGAAAAATGAAGATCTCATTCTTGAAAATGAAAACGGTGAGCTTATTACTGTCCAAAGCTGGCCTTTGGCATATTGGCCTGACGGGTCAATAAAATGGACCGGCCATGCAATTTCTTTGAAGGATAATGTAGAACGTCTGTATTTGAAAAAAGGGACCC
Source organism: Thermoclostridium sp. (assembly GCA_036562185.1). Taxonomy (GTDB): domain Bacteria; phylum Bacillota; class Clostridia; order DSM-8532; family DSM-8532; genus Thermoclostridium. The sequence goes on along the minus strand of DATCKN010000085.1, from coordinate 14,980 downwards.
GGTTAAAGAAAGAAGAAGGGTTACAGCTCAAAGAAAGCGAAAATGATATTGAAGTTGATACCGGTGTGATGACTTGCCGGATAAGCAAATCCGGGCCGTATATCATACGTTCTGTGTCGATGAACGGGCGTGTTTATTGCAAAAACGGTGTACTTGTGTGCATACGGGAGGAAAGAACAGGCAAACCCGGATCTATGCAATTTCGTGAAGAAAAATTTGAAAGTGTTGTTACCGAAACAGTTATAGAACAGCGAGGGCCTATACGTTGTGTTATTAAGGTTTCGGGAATGCACAGGCTGATTACCGGGAACAGGGAATGGCTTCCTTTCACGCTTCGCCTCTATTTTTACAAAGAACAGTGTTCAATCCGGATGGTTTACAGCTTTGTTTATGATGGTGACAAGGAGAAGGATTTTATTAAAGGCCTGGGGATTACTTTGAGTGTCCCGCTGAAAGGTGAATATTACAACCGTCATGTAAGATTATCAGGTGATACAGGCTTTTTTTCAGAATCGGTACAGTTATTGTCCACGTGGAGACCGCGGATTCCTGCGGAAATTTACAGGAAGCAGATACAGGGTGAAATCATTTCGCCTGATGAATGCCGTGAATTTGCGAATAAGCTGGAATCAATCACAACATGGGACAGCTTCAAGCTGGTTCAGAGTACCAGTGAAACCTACAGAATTGAAAAAAGGACGCAGGAAGGGTGTTGCTGGATACATGCAGGCAGTGGGCGCAGATCAGGCGGCCTTTCATATATCGGCGGAGAGTGCGGTGGCCTGGCTGCAGGAATCCGTAATTTCTGGCAGAAATACCCTTCATCGATTGAGATACATGGTATGAAAGAGGACAGTGCGTCTTTAACATTATGGTTCTGGTCCTATGACGCTCAGCCTATGGATTTGAGGCATTATGACACCAAAACGCATGTAGACAGCTATTATGAAGGTTTTGATGAATTGCGAAGCACACCATATGGGATTGCGAACACCAGTGAAATCATTCTTCAGCCATATGAAAAAACCCCCGAACCGGCCGAATTATCGGAGCTGAATACCGTACTTACATCTCCCGGGCTTTTGGTATGCAATCCCGAGTATTATCACCGTGTAAAGGCATTTGGTATATGGAGCCTGGTTGATCGCTCAACAGAAGCTAAAGATTTTATAGAAAACCAGCTGGATAAGGCACTTTCGTTTTACCAGGACGAAATTGAACAGCGCCAATGGTACGGGTTCTGGAATTATGGCGATGTTATGCATACATATGACCCTGTAAGGCATACCTGGAAATATGATATGGGCGGTTATGCATGGCAGAATACCGAGCTTGTCCCGACATACTGGCTCTGGTACAGTTTTCTCAGAACAGGCCGGAGTGACATCTTCCGCATGGCCGAAGCCATGAGCCGGCATACGATGGATGTGGATGTATACCATATAGGCGAGTATAAAGGCCTTGGCTCAAGGCATAATGTGATCCATTGGGGCTGCGGATGTAAAGAGGCAAGAATAAGTATGGCAGGTCACCACCGTTTCTATTATTATCTGACCTGTGACGAGCGGACCGGAGACGTGCTGGATGAAGTCAGGGATGCTGATTTTGCCTATCTCAGTTTGGATCCGATGCGTGCATATTATCCCAGGGAGGATTATCCTACTCATGCGCGAAGCGGCCCTGATTGGGCAGCTTTTTGCTCAAACTGGATGACCCAGTGGGAACGATATGAGAACAACCATTACAGGGATAAAATACTGAAAGGTATCCAATGCCTGAAAGAAATGCCCTATCGCCTGTACGGCGGATCTGTTTTCGGATATGATCCTGAAACCGGTGAATTAATCCATCCAAACGAAGAACGGGATACCGGATCGCATCTTGTTATATGCATGGGCGGGCCCCAGATATGGATGGAGCTTTCTGACTGTATTGACGATCCGGACTGGGATGAAATGCTTGCTGAATACGGGGAGTTTTATAATCTTCCGAAAGAAGAAAAAATAGCACGAACCAACGGAGCAGTATCCGGCAATGGTTTTTCCTTCCCGATATTCTCGGCTGCAATGCTCGCATTTGCCGCAAAGAAAAGAAATGATCATGAACTGGGAAGGAAAGTATGGGAGATTTTATCGGGTAAAGGCAGCGGACACCATACACCATACAGAATGGAAAAATTTGAAGTGGAAAAAACGGAATATTTCAAACCCGTTCAAGAAATTCCGTGGGTTTCAACAAACACCATCGCCCAGTGGGCATTGAACCTTATTGTTTGTCTGGACATGGTTGGGGAAGATTTGACAGATGATTTCGTGCTAAATTTTAAGTCGTATGAAGCCGGCGGTGATTGATTCACCATAATCCTTAGGCTTGAAAACATTCGAACGGTCCTCCAGGCAGGGGACCGTTTTCTGTTATGGTTATACCTCAGATATGATACCATATCTGAATATTTACCAACTGATTACATCGCCCATATATGATATGTTATAATACTAAAAGCAAAACGGTATGTTCCCGGTTACTTCATTGCACGAAACAGGGTAATCAATTCTATAAGCTGAATTTTCTGGGAGCGTTATTATGATAAAGCATATTGAAGAAAAGCATATTAATGAATGTGTTGAAGTTATTAAAGACAGCTTTTTAACTGTCGCCAAAGAATTTGGCATTATGTTAAGAAACAGGGAACGGGCCCGATTAACGGGCCCTGTTGTTACTCTTTATGGCATATTGAGGAGATTGAACATCCGCTGCAACCACAACCACAGCTGCTTTCAGATTTTCTTCTTTTTCTGATCAGGTTGACGCAAACAGCTGTTACTATAGCCAGAAGAATTGCGCTAATCACTATTGTCCCAAGATTATTGACAATATAACTAATCATGTAATCGCCTTCTTTCTACTCATGCTCTTGCAGAGTTCAGAACACCGACTTTGCTTCTTCTTTCTGCACCGGGACGTAACAGCAAATACAGGAACGCAAGCAGAATTGCAATTGCTGCTACAGAACCGAAATTGAAACCGCCATTTCCAATAAGACTGCCAAACTGGTAGATGCATAATGAGACTGCGTAAGCAAACAGTGTTTGATATCCGACTGCAAACAATGTCCATTTCGGATTGTTCATTTCCCGCTTAATTGCTCCTATGGCTGCAAAGCATGGTGCACAAAGCAGGTTGAAAATCAGGAATGAGTATGCAGATAATGTTGTAAAGCTTGTAGCAAAAGTTCCCCATATTTCGGCACCGTCTTCCGATACTTCGGCGAAACCGTACAATATTCCAAGAGTACCAACTACATTTTCTTTAGCAATCAGTCCGGTCAGTGATGCAACAGCAGCTTCCCACTTGCCCCAGCCAAGAGGTGCAAAGATTGGTGCAAGGAAACCACCTATAGCGGAAAGGAATCCATCGCTCAAATCTTCAACCATTCCGAAGTGGCCATCGACAATGCCAAAGTTGGAACCAAACCATACAAAAATAGTGGATAGCAGAATAACTGTGCCGGCTTTCTTGATAAACGACCAGCCGCGTTCCCACATGCTTCTCAGAACATTGCCAACTGTGGGCATGTGATAGGCAGGAAGTTCCATAACAAATGGAGCCGGATCTCCTGAGAACAGTTTTGTTTTTTTCAGTATAATACCAGAACAGATAATTGCAGCGATACCAACAAAGTATGCGCTTGGAGCTACCCACCACTTACCGTCAAACATGGCTCCGGCAATTAAAGCGATAATCGGCAATTTGGCTCCGCACGGAATAAAAGTGGTTGTAATTATGGTCATTTTGCGATCCCGGTCATTTTCTATTGTGCGGGACGCCATAATACCCGGAACACCACAACCACTTCCTATAAGCATCGGAATAAACGATTTCCCTGACAGTCCGAACTTGCGGAATATCCTGTCCATGATAAAGGCGATACGGGCCATATAACCACAAGCTTCAAGAAAAGCAAGAAAAGCGAACAATACAAACATCTGGGGTACAAATCCAAGCACTGCGCCAACTCCGGCGACAATACCGTCCAGAATCAGGCTTTGCAGCCAATCTGCCGTTCCTGCTGCAATAAGCATGTTTTCAACTGCCTGTGGGATAATTTCTCCGAAAAGCACGTCGTTTGTCCAATCGGTAACCCATGTACCTACCGTTGTTACAGATACATAGTAAACAATAAACATTACCACGGCAAAGATTGGCAGTGCCAATATCCTGTTTGTTACTACCATATCTATTTTGTCAGAAACTGTAAGGCCGGATCTGTTCTTATTGTAGCAATCGTTAATAATGGATGAAATGTAAACATACCGTTCATTTACAACTATGCTTTCAGAATCATCATCGAGTTCGGCTTCGCAACGCTGAATTTCGGTTTCAATTTTTTGCCTTACACTTTCAGGCAGATCAAGTTGATCCATAATTTTTTCGTCGCGCTCGAAAACCTTGACTGAAAACCAGCGCAGCTGGTTTTCAGGTACTTTTTCGTCGATTGATTCCCGGATTAAGTTGATTGAATGTTCAACACTGTCTGAAAACCTGTGTTTTGGTTCCATTGCTCTTTTGCTTTTTGCCAGGCTGACCGCTTTCTCTGCAGCTTCGAATATACCCTTTCCTTTCAGCGCTGAAATTTGAACAACAGGGCAGCCCAGTTCTTTGGAAAGCCGGTCTGTGTTGATTTTATCCCCGTTTTTCTCAACAACATCCATCATGTTTACTGTGACTACCATTGGTATGCCCAGTTCTGCAAGTTGTGTGGTAAGGTACAGGTTACGCTCCAGGTTTGTGCCATCAATAATATTAAGTATTACATCGGGACGTTCATTAATAAGAAAGTTTCTTGCAACCACTTCCTCGAGCGTATATGGAGAAAGGGAGTAGATTCCCGGGAGGTCTACAATGGTAACATCCTTGTGGTTTTTAAGTTTACCTTCTTTCTTTTCGACGGTAACACCGGGCCAGTTACCAACAAACTGGTTTGAACCAGTCAAGGCATTAAACAATGTGGTTTTACCGCTGTTAGGATTGCCTGCAAGTGCAATTTTTAAAGGCATATTATATCCTCCTTATCATTCATTACGCTGGATTTTAGTTAGTTTAAACTAACCCAACGGCTAAATAATACGGGTAAAGCAAACCAAGTTGGCAAAACCCGCTATTCTACCAGAATTATTTCTGCGTCTGCTTTTCGCAGTGATAGTTCATAACCACGTACTGTTATTTCTACCGGATCACCAAGAGGTGCCACCTTACGTATGTAAATTTCTGTTCCTTTTGTAATTCCCATGTCCATTATTCTGCGCTTGGTCGCGCCTTCACCGGTTATTTTCAGTACCGTGACAGTCTGACCGCATTTTGCTTCTCGTAGTGTTTGCATCAGAGATACCCCTTTCGGAATTTATTATACGAATATTTTACTTGCCATTTCGCGGCTGATGGCAATTCTTGAATCTTTTACATTAACAATAAGGTTTCCGCTGATTTCGCTGATAACTGTAACAGCGCCACCAACAACAAACCCAAGGTTTTCAAGAAACCTTTTAACTTCTTCCTTGCCGCCTACTTTTTTAATGTGATTTACTTCGCCTGCCTTTGCCATTGTTAAAGGCATCATCATCACTCCCCCACAGATAAGGTAAATGAGCTATATTTCATAAGGCAAATCCATGATTTAGCGATTATAAAATTAGTTAGAATTATCTAACTAATATAAGGTTAGCATTAACTAACAGGTATGTCAATAAAGATTTTTTAATTTTTGAAATCATTCTAAATCTGATTTAAAATCATTAATTTGTAATTTGAAAGCTAATTTATTTATGTTATAATATCAAAGCTGATCTATTGTTAATGCAATCTGTCCTGTGATTGCATTATTTTGCTTTTTATTCTCAGGTAAAGTACAAAATAGAAAGGGAATGAATACTGCAAATGAAGAAAACATCCATTGAGACGAACCTGACAGAAGGCAGCGTTGTTAAGCAGCTTATAAAGTTTGCACTGCCATTTATGCTTTCTAATTTAATACAAACCCTTTACAATGTGGCAGATATGCTGATAGTCGGTAATTATGCGGGAACTGTCGGTATTTCGGGAGTTAATATCGGCGGGCAGGTTACTTTTATTTTAACTAATATTATTATTGGTCTGACAACCGGTGGCACGGTTATTATTGCTCAATACCTCGGATCGGGCGACAGGAAGGGTATGAGGGAATCCATCAGTACACTTTTGACTTTTCTCCTGGTTTCGGGTATTGCTTTTACCGTTATCATGTTATTCCTTTCAGATGGAGTGCTCAGGTTGTTGCAAACACCGCAGGAATCATATCAGCAGGCGAGAGATTATCTCGACGTAACGCTTGTGGGTACCATATTTATTTTTGGATATAACGCATTTTCTGCTATTTTGCGGGGACTTGGCGACAGCAAAAGACCGTTGATTTTCGTAACAATAGCTTGTGTAATAAATGTTTTTCTGGATCTTTTGCTTGTCGGCACGTTTGGCATGGCAGCGAAGGGAGCAGCTATCGCGACTGTTATTTCGCAGGCTGTAAGTATGATTTTATGTATTTTCTACCTTAAAAGAAGCGATTTTGAATTTGACTTCAGGTTTAGCTCATTTAAATTTTACAGAGAACGGTTTAATATGATTCTGCGTGTGGGTATACCAATCTCAATCCAGAATGTTATTGTGAATTTTTCATTTCTGGTGTTAACCGCCATTTCAAACGGTATGGGTGTAAGTGCATCTGCAGCCGTTGGTGTCGTGGGTAAATATAACGGGTTCGCAATATTGCCTGCCATAGCGGTTGGTTCATCTGTTTCTGCCATGGTAGCTCAGAACATGGGGGCAGGGCAGATTGAGCGGGCCAAAAAGACGTTCCACACCGGTTTTATATTTGCTTTTTCGGTTACTTTTGTAGTATTTGCTTTAACACAAATGTTTCCGGAAAAGATTCTCTCAATATTCGATGATGATCCAGAAATGATTGCCGCAGGGGTGGAGTACATAAGGACATTTTCCTTTGATTACCTGATTGTGCCTTTAACATTCTGCCTTAATGGCCTTATCACAGGCTCCGGGCATACTGTAATATCGTCGGTCTGTGGAATTTTGTCATCAATTGGTTTCCGTATTCCAATAGCCATTCTTTTTGGGCTGGTTATGCAAAAAGGTCTGTGGGGATTGGGACTGGCTGCACCGGTTGCCTCGCTTGCTTCGGGCCTGATTCTTTTTGTTTTTTATATAACAGGTAAATGGAAAACAAACAAGGTTATCAAATACGAAGAAAGCAATTTAATTTAAAGATTAATGAAAGAACAGTAAAGATCCGGCCGGAACTTTTTTAAGCATTCATAATTACAGTTCCGGTCTTTCTTTATCTTTGTGTGTTGCTAAAAAGAAGAAGCGCAGGACAATTTCTTCTGTTTTTGATTCGTGAAAAAATGTACTTCGTGTACATCCTTCATGCAAATAGCCCTCTATGAAATTCAATGCATGGTATGTATCAGTTGGTGTGCACTTCTTTATACCTGTCAGGGGATGGCCTGCGCAAAGGCGTATTCTTTGCGAAACTGCAGCAGATTTTTTATCTGCTGATAAAGGCAGGGAATATTAAATCAGATGAGATGCAAAAATGGCTGGAATCCGGTAAATTATGAGAGTTCGCCATTTACCGGATGCCATCAAGAACTTTTTGGGTATTCAACAGTGCTTCTTCAGGTGTTTCCCTGCCGGTAATTGCCAGGATTAAATGCTCACCCAGCATATATTCGAAATCACGCTGGTTATAGTCAATATCTAAAGTAGAGAGTATAGGTTTTCTTATTCCCATTTGAATATATCCCGGCAGTGCCTCGAGCCATGGATATGTATCCAGTATTTCACGCTGTTCGTAAACATTTCTGCATGCAGATACTCCGCCAAGCATGACCATTTCAGGAGCTATATCCTCACCTGTAGCCCAGCGGATGAATTGGTATGCTTCCTCCGGCTGTTCTGAACGTACATGCACTCCTAATGAACCGCCTGCAAGAAGAGGGTGACCGCCCGGAATAGGGGCATAACCAATTTCAATTCCGACATTCGCACTTTGTGCACGGACAAAACTGGATGCATGATTGACATATAATATCGCAGTTGCTGACTGGCCATTAAGGAAATTCTCGGCGATTTCGCTCCAGTTGTGTACATGGGTAGGACTTGCCAGCGAAGCGTATTCAATATATTCTTTTAATGTTTTCAATGCAATTGATGTATTCAGGTTTAAGCAGCCATTTACACTGTATAGCAACCCTCCGGCTGATAAAAGACGTGGCAGGTAATCATTTGCCACAGATGTCGGGTTAGCAGGCGGAAGGCTTGCTCCATAAGGAATTGGCGAGTCAGGCCTGTATGCCCTGGAAAAGAACCGGCAGATCTGGTCAAACTCCTGGTAAGTAGTGGGGATTTTCAGCGTATTTCCGGTTTCTTCATAAAATGCGCGAATCTGCCCGATATCCTCAAATACCGAGCGGTGATAAAAAAGCATTTGCACACTTATGTCAAACGGATAAGCATAGAGTTTTCCGCCTACGGTAGAAAAATCATTCTGCAGGTTGGGAAGAAACTGGCAAAATTGGTTATGTGCATCTGCATCTAATTCATTCAGATTCCGGAGGACTCTGGGACCAAGATAGGACAAGGTGGACGGGTCCAGCCTGACTATGTCCCATTGTGTTCCGTCATCGGACAGGATTCGTTCGAAAAATTCTTCCATTGAACATGCATATAGTTCAACGGGTATGCCATACCGCTGCTTGAAATGGGGTAAAAGGCAGCCAAGTGCTGCAATGGCTGGCGTGTGATGTGCCAGTAACCTCAATGGCTTTTTACGGACAACGGCAGGAGATGAAAACGGTTTGCTGTATCCTGAAACAGGAAAAGTGCGGGAATTAAGCTCATTTGTTTTTTCAACTTTCCCAATGACGGTAACGGCAGCATCATGACCAAGCATACGGTAGTTTAGTTTGAAATTATGATACAATGCGTTGTGAGAAGGCCGCAGGGAAGATAATGTTATAATGTCCGGAACGGGCAATCCGCTTTCGGCGAATGTGCGCTGAACTTTGTCTGCAAGTGTTTCGTTCGAGCAAATGACAGCTTCGGGCAGTATGGAACGTTGCATAATCGTGTACACAACGGGTGACTGTTCGCCGTGCCTGTTCTCATAGAAGTCTGTATCGCTTAAGGACAGGTGCTTTTTCAGTGCATCCCTGAAAGCAGCCTGATCCGAGAAATATGATTCATTGGTAAGAACGCAGATATTTTTCCTGCCAGAAAGTTTCGAAGCAATTTGCCGGGCAGCCTGTTCCATGTCAAAAGAAAATGAGCATAGAGAAACATCATTGGTAGGGCGGATTAAAAACAGCAGGGGAATTTTTTTTGAAATTATTGCTTCATATTCTTTTGCATGATTATCCAGGCATGAAACTGCAATAACGCTGCAAACCTTAAGGGCCAGTGCTTCTGATATAATGCGCCTTTCAATGTATGGCAAGTCATCGGTTAAAAACAGCCGTACGGTGTATTTTTGAGTCTGTGCATACCTCAATATGCCTGTATATAAATCGCAATAATGCCTTTCGGTAATGGTTGGCAATATAACTGCAATGGTACGGGTGGTTCCACGCCGAAGCAGACTTGCCTTTTCGTCAATTGAGTAACCAAGAGCAATAGCGGTCTGTTCAACCAGCCTTATTTTTTCATAACTAACACCCGGGCGCTTGTTCAACACATTGGAAACCGTGCCATGAGAAACGCCTGCCGCTTTAGCAATATCCTTGATTGTAGGCATAACTCACCTCAAATATTAAAAGATTCAATCTACCTTGCATGAAAAATGCAGAGATACACAGATAATAGCCTATGTGATATGTGTACATAACTAAAATATCATAATTGTGCACTCTTTACAAGACAAATATCTTTTGAAAAATGAAAATTGTGACACGTTCCAAAAAAGTGTTGACACGTTCCAAATAATATTTTATTATTATTACATGATTCATGTAGAACCTTGTCGATTTATTAAATATGATTAAAGTCTGATTAAATCCGGTCTTCATTCATAGTAACAAGTCGATAAGATATTCCACATAGTGAATTCAATTTAAAATGTTAGGAGCAGTTCAATGAGTATTAAAGCAATCTTGCTTGATTTTGACGGAACGGCATTGCAACGGGATCAGGTTTACCTTTCTCCGCGTAACATGTATGCATTAAAAAAAGCAATGGATAAAGGAATAGAAGTGATCCCTTCCACTGGCCGCGTTGAAGACATGTTTCCCCCTCAGATAGAAGCAGACCAACGTATCCGTTATTGGGTGACCGCTAATGGTGCTCGTGTAGTGGATCGCCATACCGGTGAGATCATCTACCAGTCACTGTTCACACCCGAAGAATCAGCAGAAATCTGCCGCATATTTGAGGAACAGAAAATTTATGCTGAAATATCGGCAAACGGTTTAATTTATATGGAAAAGGATATTTGTGATAACCTGAATGAATATCCTGTGCCACCGCACCATGTTTGGTTTGTGGAGCTTGGCAGGCATATTCCTGTAGAAAAGCCGTCCCAATTTTTTCTGGAAAGCGGTATAGGCATCGAAAAGGTTAATCTCTACGGTGTGCCTGAAGAAAAGCAGCAGCAAATAATTGAAGCTCTTAAAGCAACAAATGTGGTGGATATTACTGAAGGGGCAGGCAAAGACATACAGTTTTTCCCTAAACGCCTGGACAGGACCAAGGCACTTGATACCCTGTTCGAAAGACTGGGTATTGGTTATGAAAATGTAATGGCACTCGGAGACAGCGATTTGGATGCTCCCGTGCTCGAAAAAGCTGCTATTGGTGTAGCGATGGGAAATGCGCCCGACAGGATTAAGGAAAGAGCTAATTTTGTTGCCGCTCCATATTATGAAGACGGCGTTGCCCAGGCTATTGAGAAATACCTTTTGTGCGAGCCTGAAACAATGATGGAAGTCCAGGCGCAAAAAGTATCATTACAGTCCTATAGGCCAAAACATAAATATCTGGTATGTTTTGATTCAGATGGTTGCGTGTTTGATACTATGGAGATAAAGCATAAAGAGTGCTTTTGCCCTGTGACAATTGAATATTGGGGGCTTCAGCCAATATCAAAATACGTTCGTGAAGCCTGGGAGTATTCCAACCTATATTCGAAAGATCGCGGACGCTCCCGTTTCCATGAATTATTGCTCACTTTTGATTTACTCGAAGAGCGGGAAGAGATCAAACAGTATGGTTTTAAGCTTCCCGACATAACACCATTCCGTAATTGGGTCAATACGTCCCCAATACTGAATAATGAAAACCTGGCAAGGCATGCGGCTGATCCCGTGATGCGCCGTGCTCTTTTGTGGTCATTGGAAATGAACAGGAGAGCAGCACAAATGGTACACGGAATTCCACCTTTCCCGGGTGTGCGTGAAAGCCTAGAATATTTGCATGATAAAGCAGATATACTGATTGTGTCTGCTACGCCGCGAGAAGCTTTGCTTCGCGAGTGGCAGGAGCATGATATGCTGAAATATGTCCATCTGCTGTGCGCACAGGAGGATGGTTCGAAAAAAGAATGCATTCAGGCTGTGCGTGACCACTATGGTCCTGATCATGTCCTTATGATTGGTGATGCACCTGGAGATCTTGCAGCAGCACGCCAGAATAATGCTTTGTTTTATCCAATTCTTCCGGGCGATGAGCTTACATCATGGCAAACATTTGTCAAGGAAAGCATGTATCGTTTTTTGGAGGGAACATATAAAGGAGATTATGAACAGTCTCTGATCAGGCGGTTCAGCGATTATCTGCCCGAAGTCCCACCATGGAAGCGTTGATAGTTTGTTAGTAAATATTGTTTATAACGTGCCAACAGCACGTTTATATAATGCTGTCCGAACGGCGGCAAAAATTTTTAGGAGGGAAGACTATGAAAAAGTTTTTAGGTATCATCCTTGCTGCAGTTTTGTTGTTCAGCTTTGCAGCTTGCCAACAGAAGACCCCGTCTGCTAATAATCCGGGGACTTCAACCACAACAACACCTGCTCCATCCGAACAGGGACCAAAGCAAACCAAAGACCTTGTGCTTTATACTTCCGCAGGAGCATCTGAGTATGAACTCATTGTTAAGCTGTTCAATGAAAAATACCCTGACATTAATGTAGAAATTGTCAGTGCAGGTACAGGCGAATTGACAAGCCGTATTAATGCAGAAAAAGACAATCCGTACGGTGACGTGCTGATGGGTGGAGGAGCTACTTCATTTGTTGGTATTAAAGATTTGCTGCAGCCTTACGCAACCGTAAACAAAGATCAATTGTTCGAAGAGTTCTTATCTGAGATTGATTTATATACACCTTGCTATGTCAATGTTAACAGTATAATTATAAATAAGACATTGATTCAGGAACTGGGTGTAACTGTAGACGGATGGGAGTCACTTACAGATGAACGCCTTAAGGGAAAAATTTCTTTTGCCAGCCCTGCAGATTCATCTTCTGCGCTTGAGACACTTATCAACATGATGGCTGCTATGTCACCCACAGGTAATCCAAACGATGGATGGGATTTTGCTGAAAAATTCCTCGCAAATCTCGATGGTAAACTGGCAGCAGGTTCATCCCAGGCATACCTCAACGTTGTTGAAGGAGAATATGCAGTAGGTTTGACAAATGAAGACAAAGCAATCACTTATATTAAAGAAGGTGCAGATGTAACAGTTGCTTATCCAAAAGAAGGTATTACTCTGCGTACTTCAAACATTGGAATCATAAAGGGTGGCGCAAATGAATACAATGCACGTCTGTTCGTGGATTTTGTAACATCTAAGGAATGCCAGACAGCTATGGAATCCGAACTGAATGTTCGCCCTGCCCGTAAGGATGTTCCCATGACTACAGAGGGACGTGTGGAAACATCAGAGCTTGTGTCCATTCCATACCCGGAAGTAAAATCATCTGATATTAAGACCGGGTTCCAGGATCTGTGGACTAAACTGGATTAATCCTGTCTGAACAGAAATTAAATAAGCTAATTGGTAAAGTGCCCATCACTTAAAATGACGGGCACTTTGTCCGACAGAACGGAGGAATAAGAATATGGCAGTTTCGATCCATATAAAAAATATAATGAAAAAGTATGAAGACAATATAGTCATTCGGGATCTTTCGGCTGATATCAAGAGTGGAGAACTGTTTACACTGCTTGGACCTTCCGGCTGCGGGAAAACAACACTGCTGAGAATGATTGCGGGATTCAACTCCGTTGAGGAGGGGACGATCGCGTTTGACGATAAAATTATAAACAACATACCGGTACACAAGCGTAATTTCGGTATGGTATTTCAGAACTACGCCATATTTCCGAATATGACGGTATATAGAAACATTGAATACGGTTTGAAAAATAAAAAACTGGATAAAGCCGAGATAAAGAAACGTGTAGAGGAAATAATGGATGTTGTTCAGATTACTCCTTTCCGTGATCGTTATCCTGACAAGCTTTCAGGAGGCCAGCAGCAGCGTGTGGCATTGGCGCGAGCCATTGTTGTACGTCCGCAGGTGCTTTTAATGGATGAGCCGTTATCAAATCTGGATGCAAAGCTTCGAATAGAAATGCGTGAAGCCATTCGCCAGATTCAAAAACAGATTGGCATTACGACTGTTTATGTAACCCATGATCAGGAAGAAGCTTTGGCCATATCCGACCGTATTGCGGTTATGAACCGTGGCGATATTCAGCAGATTGATATACCCGAAAGAATATATTCAAGACCATACAATACTTTTGTAGCTGACTTTATAGGCCACTCAGATCATTTTACAGGAAAAGTGGCCGGGAAAAACGGCAAGGCCACAGTTATAAAAATGCAGACAGGGCTGACCATCGAAGTTAACAATGTAAAGCCGTTGCCAAAAGATGAAGAGATACTGGTATATGTCCGTCCCGAGGAATTCATATTTACCGATAAGGAACACGGCATGAAGGGTACTGTAACCGTTAAACGCTTCCTTGGCAAATATATCAATTACTTTATTGACTTTGGAATCGGAGAGCCTGTTGAGGTAACTGCCGACACAAGCAGCGCAGAAAGAATATATGAGCCTGGGGAAACAATTTACGCTACAGTGAATGTAAACCGGATAAACCTCTTTACAAAAAATACAAAAACAACCCTGATAGAGGGGGTGGAGAGCAATGTCCTTTAAGAAAGGAATCCGCTTTGATTTCTGGACTTTTGTAGGTATTATTTCAGTAGTGTTTTTTGGGATATTCCTCATTATACCTGTAGGCCGAATGCTGGTATATTCGTTTCAATCAGCAGACGGCGCAGTATTTACGCTTGACAACTTCATTAAATTCTTTTCCCGCGCTTACTATACCAAGGCCCTTAAAAACAGCGTCTGGATAGTTTTATGTGCTACATTGCTTGTTATAGGCATAGGAGTACCGCTTGCATATATCACAACTACCTTTAAAATCCGCGGAAAAAGAATGGTGGATATTCTCATCATCATATCCATGCTTTCACCGCCATTCCTTGGTGCGTATTCATGGATTTTGATGCTGGGGCGTAATGGTGACATAACAACATTCCTGAAAGAGCATTTGGGAATTAACATGCCCAGTATTTACGGCCCCGCCGGTATTCTGCTTGTATTTGTGCTTAAACTGTATCCTTATATCTATATGTATACGAAGGGTGCGCTGAAAAAAGTTGACGCATCTTTGGGTGAAGCAGCGGAAAGCCTTGGATACCATGGAATAAGAAAGCTTTTGGGAGTCAGTTTGCCACTTGTACTGCCTACCATATTGGCCGGAGGTACAATCGTATTCCTGCGCGCTTTTGCAGACTATGGTACACCAAGACTTATAGGCGAAGGATATGCCACATTGCCGGTTATCATCTATCAGG
>DATCKN010000081.1:0-60874 GCA_036562185.1 Thermoclostridium sp. | reverse complement strand
GCTGATGACATTATTGGAGCCGTTAATAATGATAGTGCTGGGCGGAGTGGTTGCATTCATCCTGTTCAGCGTACTGTATCCAATGCTGAGTGTTTACCAGAATATAGGTAATTACTAGAATCAACATTTAAGTTTTTGTCAGAAACTTCATGCTCGAAATGTGTTAGTCCTTATATCTTGTAAATATTTAACTTAAGTCAATTAAGCATTAATGCTTAATAAATAAAAAATGTATTGGAGGTATTTAAATGATGAAAAAAATGCTAAAACAAAACAAAGGTTTTTCACTGGTTGAGCTGCTTGTGGCAATACTCATCATGGCGGTAATTGCAGGAACTGCAATTATGCTGTTCGGAGGAGTACTAAGCTCCAGCAGGAAAAGTGCAGATGAGGAGACTGCGGAAAATATCAAGAGGGCTATTTTAACTTACATGAGTATGACAAACGATATTGATTTGGACTGTCTTGTAGTTGATAATAGTAATTCAAGTTCAAAAGATTTAATTGCTAAATTGTGCTGCACAATAAAAATAGAAGATGGAGACAGTACTTCCTACAAAAAGAAAGTCACATTTACAAAACCTGCCTTAGGTAAGGTTGATGGCGATATTGATGAGGTAAAAAGCGGTGATGCATCTGACATAAATGGTACATATGGTCCATTTTTAGATGCAAGCAAAGAATTGACACCTAAAACACCAGATACTCAGGGATGGTGTATTCAAATTGATAAGGATGCACAGGTTGTTACAGTTGAAGCAACAAAGGAAGCCGATGAATGTGTTGTAAAATTTGTTAATAGCAGTACATCGCCATCACCAACCGGTACGCCGTAAAATTCTATCAACTATTTTATTATGTATGCATGCTCCCACTTTTTGTGGGAGTGTGCACCAAACAATATGGAGGGATTGATATTAAAAATAATAAGGGATTTACATTACCAGAGGTTTTATTAATATTGTTACTTATTGGAATGATATCGGTTATTTTAACGGAGCTTTTTGTATTTAACGCAACTTCAACAGCAGCATATTCCAAATTCGGAAGACAGCAGTTTACCATTCAGGATGCATTTTCCAGGCTGAACAGGGATATTGAAGAGGCTGTGGAAATTACATTTGATGATCCTGTCGGCGGATATGATTACAAAACAATCAAATTAAAAGTTGATGGCACAGTGAAGGAGTGGAAGATTGACGGCGGAACACTTTATCTTGATTCTGTTGCTGTGGTTGAAGGTTTATCTGACGGAAGCAAATTCATTAACAGATCAGACTATCTCACGGTGGTACTGAAACCTGAGCCAACCAATGAAGGCAGGTTCCCGTTAAACATAAACAAATCGGTTGTCACACAATACAGTTTGACCAATAAAAAATAACTTTATCATTGTTTTAATGAATGCGCGTAGAAGCGCATTGATCAAAGCAATGAAATGTCTTGCTAAGCTGAAAGATTGGAGGAATTAATATGAAGGACATAAATTTCCTGGTTGAGGAAAATCCGTTTGAAAGCCAGATGAAAAAAGAGAAAAATAGCATCCCGGCTGTTAAAATAATAATTTTAACTATAGCAATTGCAATAGGAGCAGCAATTCTTCTTGCACCCGGAATATATATCCGCATACTTGAAGGAAGGGCTTTAACAATTGAAAGGAAGCTGACAGACGCAAAATACAACGAAGTGAGAGATATAAAAGCACAACTTTCTCAGGTTTCAGGCAGGGTAAACGGCAAAAAGGCAGTTATTAACGCTATTGATGCTCAAAACATACCGGCATCGCAGCTCCTTTTAATTATTAAGAATGCACTGCCTTCAGGATGCTTTTTGAACTCAGTAAATTACAGCGGAAAGTCATTAACGGTAAAAGGTGCTGCAGAAAGCAGTTTCATTGCAATGGATTATCTTGCCAACCTGGAAAGGCTTAAGCTCATAAAAACCAGTTCGCAAAATGTATCTTTTATAGAGACTCAGAGCGCTGTTGAGTTTTCAATAACCTGTACAGCGCAAACTTTGGGGGGTGAGAAGAAATGACCCTGACAAAAAAGGAAAAAACCCTTTTAATCGTTCTCGCAGTTCTTATTTATTGCTTTGTATTTGCTAAATTCGTATTAATGTCGTCAATTCCCAAGATAAAAGATTTGCAAAACAGGATTAAAACTGCGCAGGTTCAACTGGATGCACTTGAAAAGGATTACAATAATATTGATACATATAAAAATCAAATAAAAGAGAATGAGGTAATTGATGAAAGGCTTGGCGAATACCTCATGAACAATGCCGGGATTTCTGACAGTGCTGAGTTTGTTGAAAACCTTGCCCTTCTGATGGGTACAAAACTTAGCGGCATATCATTAGGGAGTCCTAAGGAACTGGTTGAAGGAAACACAACTTATTATGCCTTTTCAGTAAATTTTAGGACGGTATTGACAGAAGACGGTTTAAATGAACTTCTGAAGTATATAGAAGGTGGCAGCAGAAAAGTCAGTGTAACTCTTTTGAACATTATCCCTGCAGATGAAAAGACAGCATCTGAGTATGGGCTTAAAAGCTCAGGCAATCAATCATTTGATATCAGTATAGGTCTTTCTTTTTATTCAATGGACAAGGAAGCTGCAGAAAGCCTTGTTAAATTTACAAGAGCAGCATTTGAACGCTTTATTGATGATGAAGAGCTACCGGTTTTCATAGAGGATTTAAAAGATGGGGCTATTAATATTCCATCAGTTACCAGACAGGTTTCAGATGCCGGCAGTGTCCGGAACAGGAATTCTTCCGGTGAGATTACGCTTATGAATGCCGATTTTAAAATTTTTCATACCGGTTATCTGTATGGAGGATATAATTTTGAAACATATTCTGAGTTTAACAGGTCAGACAGAATCCGAAGCCATATATCCGTACCTGTGGATGTAACCCTTACCCTGGGAAAAACACAGTACACAATTGAATATGCCGATGGCGATGGTTACAGCAACACATTAACCGGCGAGCTGCCGTCAGAAAACAGGGATTTCACATTTTTCATACAATCCAGCATAATGAACGAAGTTAAGGAAAATGAAAACCTTTGGGTTAACCTGTATATAAGAAATGACTCTGAAAGAAGGATACTTGTAAGGATGGAACAAACAGGAGACCGGGTTAAGATAATGGACAGGGACGGGAATGCAATAAACGGAAGAAATGATAAGGAGAAAGTGTATATTTAATGATAGGAAAAATGGACAAAAAATTACAGTTTCATACCCGAAGTCAGGGTTTTACTCTTATTGAAGCCATCGTTTCAATAGCACTTGTTGCAATTTTATCAATTGTGGTTTATTCATTGTTTTTTTCAATGTCAAGAATTTCAAAATATTCTGAGGAACAGATTAAAAGGTATGCGGTTATAAGGGTTGTTAAAGAAAATGTTGTTTATTCTGTACGTAAAAATGCGTCTATACATGGAACAGGCAAAAAGGCATTGGATGCTATTGATGGCAGGCTTGAAAACCTGCCGGTAAAGGATTTGTCCGAACAGGAATACCCTGAGTATACCTTTGATCTGGAGTATATCGGTGCTGACGGAGGAAATATAATACAGTTTAAAGCAACTTTAAAGCAAAGTGGGTCTCAAAACACATTTGAATTCCAGTTTGATGTGTACAAGCCTTGATAAGGGTGAAAAAGATGAAGGGAATTTTCAATAGAAATTCTGTATTTATAAAAAAAATAGATGATAAAACCGGAAGTTCAATGCCATTGGTTCTGGTGGTGATGCTTGCTGTTATGATTGCCGGCGGAGCTGTAGCTTATACCACAGTCCAGCTGTTTACCATAGTCCGCAAGGAAGAGCACAATCAAATGACATATATTGCTGCAGAGTCGGCAATTGAAAGGAGCATCGCGAATCTGGACCAATATTTGACGAAAGAAGACTTTGCAACCGACAGGGGCATTGTTTTTTCAAATGAAGAGCAATTTATAAATGATATAGTTGATAAATTAAACAAAGGGGACAGCGAAATTAAAACCGGCTTTAGCATTCCGGTATACGCCGATTCATCAATGAATAATGCAGAAGTTAAAATGTCATTTTCATGGGGTGGCGAAAAAGAGCGACTTGGGAATAAGCTTAAATTTAACCTGGAGATTACAGCCACAGCAGAAATGGAAAACGGAATATTCAAGTCTTACGGCAAAAAAGCGGTTGCTGTTAAGGAATATGAAGTCTGGATCTATAAACCGTTTTTTTTGAATGGTGCGGTGTATACATTGGGAGATCTTGTAGCAAAGGGCAGCGGCACATCAGAAATAGAAGGGGATGTGTATGTCTTTGGTACGGGCCTGGATAAGCCTAACCGGATGGATCAGTATTATATGGGTGGTATTTGTGCTACAGACAGCGCTATCCTTCATATCCGGAACGGAAGTGCATATACAAGAAATCTGCTTCGTGTTGGCACAATTGATGAAACATCGCGAAGTGAATGCGCCATAGTTGTGGATCGTGATGTGGTTGCGGAGGGAATTCAAGCATTTGGATACAATGACAGTATTGTTATCATCCGTGACGCATATACCTTTGATGATATAGAAATGAATGGTGCCAACTCATATATAGCCGTGAACGGGAATTTTTTCGGGCTGAATATCGGTGACGGGCTTTTCCATGATACTTCAAGTGCGGTAATAAACACATCACCAAGGTATGCAGGCACCACTGTGAATGAATTTACTCAGTCAAGGATTGTTATCAACGGCTATACATTTGTTAACGGTTCGGCTTTCTTAATGGATGTCGGAGAGAGCAGGGCAGAACACCAGCTTGAAGATGTGGCACTGGCATGGAAAAATGACCGGCCTGTATATATGACAAGAAGCTATTCCAACACCAGGGAGTATATTGATGACTTAAAAAATAATGGTGGAAACGGCTTTTCAGTTATCCTTGGAGATGTTGGCTGGAGCGGCAATGCTAACCTCGTCAGCGACTGGACAACATGGACGAACTGGATATCAGAAATCCGTCGCAGGGCCTCAGGGCGGACAAATGCTCTTACAAGCATTCCTGATAAAATTAAAGGCTTATGCTTTAATGCAATGGCTGCAAACAACAAGGTTTACTTTGCAGGTGAAAGTGATTTTGAAATACCGGCTTCAATAGAATGCAAGATTGGAAATGATGTGGATGGCTTGGATCCAAGGCTTCTTGAGAATTACATAAAATCAACCTGGATTGAAAATACCGATAAAAATTCCGGCATTCCTAAAGGATTGAATGTTATGATGAGCTTTCTCAAAAGCCATGTACAGGTATTCGCAATAAAGGATTATCCCGGTTCACAGGATGGTACGGTAAGCTACAGATTCAGTTTGGGCATGCACAACCCGGACAATTTGGAATCAACTACAGAATTCCTGAGAATCAGGGATGAACTTGATAATATTGATACAGGCATTTGGGATTGCGTAATCAAATTTGGGGAGGGTGGAAGAAGTGATCCTGTTGATTTGGTTCAATTCCTTGAAGACAATTATACATCTCCTACAGATTACTTTTTGATTATAAACCTTAATCCTGACAGAGAACTGGTAATAAACAGGAACACTGTAAACGGCATTATTTTCACCATGGGAAAAATAACTGTCCAAAACGGCGCAACAGTTAACGGTGCAATTATCGCCGCAGGCAAAGGATACGATCCGGTTAACCGGGTGGCGGGCTCTGCCGCAGAATTTGATAACAGCGGAGATCCCAGGCTTCCAAGAATTGCAGGAAGTACAAACATAGATAATTTCAGAAATTGGGATTATGCAGCACTGATTCTGGAGGGAGGGAATGTGTTTTTCCCGGGCAGAGAAAATTTACTAGATAGTTTTACAGAGGAAAAGGACGGAGTTCAATTTTCTGAAATTCTGAAAGAAATATTTTGAGGTGAGCAATATGAAGAACATATGCTTAGGTTTACTGATTGCTTCAGTTTTAATTTTTATTTCGGGATGCGGATTAATGCAAACTGTATCGTTAGTTTCATCTGCAGCAGACAGCCCTGCTGAAAATGAGCAGGTGGTTGGCGACAGGATAAGCAAAGAAGATGATACCAAAGCAAAGAAAATCATTTCAGATTATTTTGCCGCATTATACACCGAAGCGGCAGTGGATGATTACAACGATTACTCAAGAAGTGGTATAATTCCGGGTAATATTCGGGGTTATATTGCAGATAAAACCATAAAGGAGGGGGATGGGAATCCGGAAATAGGAATACACCTTCCAAGATATATAAGCATTAACGGAATGACAATTATTGGGTATAATGTTGAGACCATGAACGAAAATGGGGAAGAAAAACCGAATATTGTATCTGATTTTATTTCAAAAAACGGTGACAACTGTCTTTACTTTACCAGGGTTTACTGCAAGGCAAAAGCTGTAACCGATGAGGTTTTCTCAAAATTATACAGAAAAAATGAAGACAATACATATACAAAACTCGGTGAGGTAAATTCAGAAGACATTGATTTTATGCGGGTGGAAATAAGGTATGATGTTGAATTAACCCGGAGCGACATTGGATTTAGCATACTGAGAGCCATTGAGTCAAATATAAAATCAGGTATGAAAAACAGGCTATTTATTTTTAATAACGACAATATTACAAGACTTCCATACCTGGATTTGTCAAAAAACCAGGATGGCAGTTACAAAAACCTGGCTGACGGTGAAACCTATGAAGCTGAAAAAGCTGTTATAACGGAATTTTTCCCGAAACTTGCAGGGCTTGATCGTGAAAGAATGAATTTGCTTTCTTACAGGTGGAAGCAGGGCTTAAATTCGGTTGCTGAATTTTTCGACAGCCTTGGAATTACAACAGGAGAAGGGGGAGCAAAACTTATAGAACTGGATTTCAAATATGATAAGAATTATCCCTTTGATTCGCTTCCGCTCAGGAATAACATGGGAAGCATTAAGGAAGTAAAAAATTTTGAGATTACACCGCATCCTGCTTATTCGGAAAAGAACAGGTTATATTACGTAAATTTCGATGCTGAAGTACAGCTTGCCAACGGGATAACCGACGAGTATTTTACCTACCGCTACGACTATATTGTATCGCTGTCCAAAACCGAAGAGTCTGTCTATATTGAAAAGTTTAAACTGAATGAGTATTATACTCTCCCAAAATAAATAGCAGAGGTGATTAGACATGTTAAAGGCGAAAACCACTTTCGTAGTTTTGGTTCTTGCAGGCTTAATGATATTTATGACGGCGTTTTCATCAGCACAGTCTTTATCAGGCCAAAGCGAACCAAGCCACTGGGCCGTACAGGAAGTTACAGAAGCAATTGGAAAAGGCCTTGTTCCGAAGGAGCTCCAGGCAAATTACCAAAGCAATATAAAAAGGTATCAGTATGTTCTGTTAGCCCTTGAGGTATACGAAAAAACAGGAAAAAATGTTGACATTGTTGATACAAGGCCTTTTGCAGATGTATCAAACCATGACTACGAGCAGGAAATAGTAAAGGCATATAATGCCGGCATAGTGAAAGGAGATGGTAAAGGCAATTTCTTCCCCGATGATTTTATAACACGACAGGAAATTGCATCACTGATTGTCAATTTGCTGATGCAGATAGCCCCTGAAAAGGACTTTTCGGTTAGAAACAGTTATCAGTACAGCGACAGTGACGAAATCAGCGACTGGGCAAGATTCTATATTGATTACTGCTTTGAAAACAAAATACTGGCAGGCTATGGAAACAACATGATTGATCCAAAGGGCAATGCCACCGTGGAACAGTCAATTGTATTGTTATACAGGCTGGCCATGAACGAAGGGCTTCTTGAAAGTCTGGAAAAACAGGAGAAAGTTAATATAGAAGAATTAAGTATTGAAACAATAAATAATTTTACAGACGAATACAGTGCAGAAACTTTCAGCATAATCAAAAACGTAGTTGAGGATGAAGAAGTTGAACTGACCAGTTTCTGGGACAAAAGCGCAACAATATATTTCAAGTACAATTCAATATCATTAAACAGTCCTGCTTTTGAAAAAAACATATATGCGCTGGTACATGACATAAATGAGGAAATATTTGCTGAAACCTATAAAAAACTGCTTTTGAACAACTTCAGCGGAGGTGGAAAGGGAGTTCTGCTGTTTGAACAAAATATAGAGAAAATGAAATCAAAAGAGCTTATCGATGTTTACGAGGAAATTGATGATACTCAAATATTCCTCATCGAATCAAGACAGGACAATAATAACAATATAAGCTACTTAATCGGTTTCATTCAAAAGAAGAAATAAGTGTTGAAAGGGGTTGAAAGCATATATGTTTGCAAAAAAGAAAAGTATATTTCGGAGAATGGTGATATTTTCAGTTGTGTTTACTCTGCTGCTCAGCTTCTGGACAAGCTCTATGGCTTATGCTGTAGCAATAGTTCCTAATACAACGGCGGAATTGGTACTGTCGAGGGAACTTAGCAGATCAAAAGTCCTATTGGATGAAGAGATTACGATTACATACAAGATACAACCAAAGCAAATAGAAGAATCCGCGCTAAAGCGGCCCGACAAGGAAATATACCTTGTGATTGATACATCAGGCAGCATGAATTATAACCTTGCGGGAAATTCGATACCGGAAGGGCGAAATGAGAAAAAAAGGCTGGAAATTGCACAGGAAGCTGCTTTCAATTTTCTCGACAAGCTAAGCGGGGACAACAGAGTTAAAGTTGGCCTTATTACCTATGATAATACCGGTGTTGTAAAGCAATCACTGACAAAAACACTAAGTTCGGTTAAAGATAAAATTAGAAAACTGAAAGCCAACGGGGGAACGAATATCGGGGATGGCATGAGATTGGGCTATTACAGGCTAAATGACAATAAAAGTACAAGTGAAAAACCTATAGACAAATACCTTATCCTTTTAACCGATGGAGAACCTACTTACCATAGCACTTACAATTATAGCCCGTATAATTTTTACTTTGAGGACGGAAACGCTCCACGATATAAAGGAGGCGGAAGCCGTTCGGAACCGAATGATATAACTTACTGCTACTCGATATCTGAAAGATTCCTTAAACCAAGTGATATAAAATCATATATGATTGCTTTTACAAAAGGATCGAATGCGAATGTTCTGAATGAAATTGCGCAAAAAGCCGGCGGAGTATATAAACGTGCCGAAACTTCCGCTGCCCTTGACAATGTATATAACGAGATATACGAAGACATAATTGCTGAATTCTCTGTTGAAAATATTAAATTCGAGGAGAAATTCCCCGAAGGCCTGACGGTTGTTTCGGTTCCCGAGGGATTTACTGTTAACGGGCAAACAGTGAGGGGAAGCCTTTCAAACATCAACTATAAATATAACTCTGTAAAGAAGGTATATGAAGCTGATCCGGTTGAGTTTACCATTAGGCTGAAGGGAACCGATAAGGGCAGGTATTTGTTAAATACTTCCAAACTCTCATACAGAGATATTGACAACAATGATAAAACTGTAAACTTCAGCAACAAAACAGTTGAAGTAATAGCTTTGCAGGCTGATATTGAAATTGACAGAAGCCTGGATAAGGAAGAGACCGTTGTTAAAAGGGAATTTGTCGTTAATGAGGAATTTTATGTATATTATACAGTTAAGCCAAAAGCGTTCAGTATTGATCCTGATTTGAATGCCCCAACACAATTGTTGGTTAAAGACGTCTTTTTCTCAGAAGAGTTCCCTGAAGGGCTGACAATTGTGTCGGCGTCAAACGGGTTAACCGTTTCAGGACGGAAGGTAAGCGGTAACCTTGGAAATATTATTTATACATATGACAGCAGGGATGGTAAATATAAAGCCGATCCAATAAGTTTTAACATCAAATTATGCGGAGATGAGGGCGAGTATACTCTTGGCAAGGACAATACATCAAGAATAAAATATTCTGATTTGGATAAAAAAACAAAAACGGTAAATTTTGCTGAACTCAACCCGGTAATTGTTAAATTTGGAAAACCCGCACTGGAAGTAACGAAAGTGGACAGAAGAGGTGAAGTTGTCGATATTACCCTTAAAGTAACTTTGCCTAAACGCACTGAGTATGGCGAAATAAGGCTGCCT
This sequence comes from Thermoclostridium sp., assembly GCA_036562185.1. Taxonomy (GTDB): domain Bacteria; phylum Bacillota; class Clostridia; order DSM-8532; family DSM-8532; genus Thermoclostridium. The sequence goes on along the minus strand of DATCKN010000081.1, from coordinate 50,761 downwards.
GTCATAAGGGAAGACGGCACAATCGCCAAAGAAAATGGCGGGGTTGTTGTAAGGATTAATGGAAGGGAAGAGACTTATTCAACAGAATTTGAATACAAAAACTTATCAATTTATAAAACCCACAGGGTTTGGCTGTGGGCAGTCAGTGACTTTGACGAAAATACGACCGGAGAGACAGACATTGTTACCATATTTGAGGCAATTAATATTAACTGACGGCATAAAAGGAAAAATTAAAGAAAGGCAGGCGGGATACCTGCCTTTCTTTAATAATTATACTTTTTCAATCCAACCGAATTGATCGGGAAGTTTACCGTACTGGATACCGGTTAAAGTATCATACAGGCGATGTGAAATCGGTCCTGTTTTACCGCCGTTTATTGTAATGATGTTTCCGTTCCAGTTCAATTCGCCAACAGGTGATATAACAGCAGCAGTGCCGGTTCCGAATACTTCCTTCAAAATACCTTTTTCATGGGCTTCATAAACTTCCTGGATAGAAATCCTGCGCTCATTCATGTTGTAACCCCAGGATTTAAGAAGTTCAATACAGGATTTTCTCGTAATGCCCGGCAGAATACTTCCGTTCAGTTCGGGTGTAACAATTTCATCGCCAATTACGAAGAATACATTCATTGTCCCGACTTCTTCAATGTATTTTTTCTCAATGCCGTCAAGCCATAAAACCTGGGTATAACCTTTTTCTTTTGCTTCTACCTGAGCCTTCAGACTTGCAGCATAGTTTGCCGATGCCTTCGCCTGGCCAAGACCGCCTTTAACTGCACGTACATAATTGGACTCAACGTAGATCTTGACAGGATTGATTCCTTCCTTATAATAAGCGCCGACCGGACCTGTTATAATGACAAAGGTATAGGTACTTGAAGGCCTTACGCCCAAATGGGGTTCTGTTGCAAAAACAAAGGGTCGAATATATAATGATGTTCCGTCCTCTTCGGGAATCCAGTCTCTGTCGACATCAACAAGCTTTTTGATTGCCGCAAGTCCCAACTCTTCATCAATGGTAGGGATACAGAGCCGTTTGCAGGACTCATTTAATCTCTTGATATTTTCTATCGGCCTGAAAATGTTAACTTGCCCGTCTTTGGTTTTATAAGCCTTTAATCCTTCAAAAATGCTTTGACCATAGTGAATTGTCATTACGGAAGGATCTACCTGCAGGTTCTGGTAGGGAACAATGCGCGGATCATGCCATCCCTTTTCGGGTGTATAGTCGCATAAAAACATATGGTCTGAAAACACTTTCCCAAAAACAAGCTGATTACTGGGTGGCTTTTGCTTTGGGTTTTTTGTTTTTTCAACAGAAATCATCATATTTTACACGCTCCTTTTATATATTGAAAAACGCCGTTAACCAAATAGAAATTAATGCTTGCAAGTATTTTATCACAATAGACAAGGCAATGTAAACTAAATTATTGCATAGAAATAGGAAGTTTGGTATCATTAACCGAAAGGAGGATAGTGATGGGCAAAGGATTGCAGGCTGACTTATACATAAAGTCTATATTCATATTGGATATCAATTGGTTGAAAGAACGCGGAATAAAAGGCATTTTGCTGGATATAGACAATACCCTTGTAACACATAAGCAAAAGGTGCCTGATGAAAAAGTAACCGGGCTAATTAAACACTTTCAGGAAAATGACATCAAGGTGGCTATTGTATCGAATGCCAGAAAAAAAAGGGTTGATGTTTTTAATGAAAAACTGGGGTTATATGCTCAATACCGGGCGTTTAAACCCTCTAAAAAAGGTTTTCTGAAGGCAATGTCCGATTTAAAGCTTGATCCTGAAGAAACAGCAGTTATTGGTGACCAGTTATTTACCGACATAAGAGGTGGAAACAGACTTGGGCTTACTACTATTCTTGTTGAGCCGCTGGATGAGGATGAACCAATAACTGTCAGGGTAAAAAGGATTTTTGAGAAATTCTTTGTTAATAAGAAGCCGATACAGTAATAATTGCTTCCCTAAGGAGTGGAGTGTATGGCAAAAATAAAGGTAGATGGAAACACCTCTCTATATGCTTTGGCAGGAGAATATATAAACTTTTCACCCGCTCCGGAATTTTTCAATCTGATAAGCAGTTTCACAGGATATAATTCAATTATGTTTCCCGTCAACACCGAAAACTGCGGTATTATCAAAAGCCTTGATGCGCTTAAAATAATTCACTGCAGGGGTGTTCTTATCGATACACCGCACAGATGTGAACTGAATGATTACCTTACCTCCATTTCAGAAGAAGCATTAAATTGCGGCGCTGTCAATATAGTCAAAATTGATGATGATGGGGATGTTTACGGGCATAATACCGAGATTTCTGCGTTTAGAAAGGCTTTTCCGATAATTACCGGAGAAAAATTAAATGACAAAAGAATCTTTATTTTCGGTTGTGGTGGTATTGCTAGAGCCATTGCCTTCGCATGTGCCCTTGAACAGTGCAAATGCCTGACAATAGCAAACCACAATTACGAAAAGGCAAAACGGTTTTGCGCAATGTTAAATGATAAATTCGATAACATTGCTTATGCCGCTGATTTTAATGATGTCCAGACCATACATAGTTTTTATAATGCCGATATTATAATACAGGCCACTTCGGTCGGAATGTTTCCACAGGTTGATGTTCAACCCCTTCCCGAAAATTTCAATTTCATGTCACATCACATCGTATTGGACACCATTTATAACCCACCTCAGACAAAATTTATGCGAATAGCGGATAATAGAGGATGCAGAGCCTATACAGGCAGGGATATAATGTTTTTTAACTGTTTTGAAGCTTTCCAATGGTGGACAGATATAAAAATAGATGAGGAAAATGAAAAAAAATTATTTAATATTTGGAAAGATTTGATATATAATATATAGTATCAAAAGGACAAGCTTTTCAATGTCCGGGGAGAGGATTATAAATGGAATTAAAAAACTATATGGAAGAAATTGTATTTTCTTGTATGGACGAAGTTTTAAAGGATTTTGATATGTGCAAATGTGATATCTGTAAGCTTGATATTGCGGCAAAAGCACTGAATGAATTACCTCCGCTATATTTTGTTACTAAAAAGGGAGAGGTATATTCAAAAATAAAAAATATGAAAATCCAGTTCGAAGTTGACGTAATCACTTCAATTATAAGGGCAGCTGAATTGATAAAGAATAATCCAAGGCATGAAGTATCCCGGATATAATGTTAAGTAATCCATTAGAATGCATACTCAGCCTTCCTGTTAAACAGGAAGGCTTTTATTATGTACTGGCGGTACCAGGCGGGCCAAGGAACCAAATAGAACATAATGCATATACTGTCTATGTATGTGAATGGGGGGATTTGGTTGGTACCGGCTGTAACAGTTGAAAACATTTCAAAAAGATATCATACCGTAGATGGAGAAATACCGGCTCTTGAAAATGTTTCATTTGAAGTTTCAGAAGGCGAATTTGTAGGGATTGTCGGTCCAAGTGGCTGTGGAAAGTCAACCCTGTTGTCAATAATTGCCGGACTAATAAAACCTTCTTCAGGACAGGTGTCAATATTTGGAGAAAAGCTGACCGGCGTTAATCCTAAAATCGGTTATATGCTCCAGAGAGACAGCCTGTTTGAATGGAGGACCATATATAAAAACGTAATTTTGGGACTGGAAATCCAAAACCAGGTTACACCTGACAGGTTGCAACATGTGGAGCACTTGCTTGAAAAGTATGGACTGTCTAATTTTAAGAACCATCGTCCTTCGCAGCTTTCAGGGGGAATGCGGCAAAGAGCGGCTTTAATCCGTACCCTGGCGGTTAACCCTGATATCCTGCTGCTGGATGAAGCATTCTCTGCTCTGGACTACCAGACAAGGCTGGCGGTAAATGATGATATATATAAAATTATCAAAAAAGAAGGCAAGACGGCTATTATGGTTACCCATGATATTTCAGAAGCCATAAGTATGTCAGAACGTCTTTACGTCATGTCTAAACGTCCCGGAACAATAAAAATGTCGATCGAAATAAAGTTTGACATGGAAAATCGAACGCCTATTTCATCAAGGGAAGCTCCTGAATTCAGGCAATATTTCAATAAGATATGGAAGGAGCTGGATGTGCATGTATAAAAATGAATCTCCTGAGCAAAAAAAATATTTACTTAAGCTGAGAGCAAAAAAACGGCTAATTGCTTTTCTCAGACTTATGCTGCTAGTATTGATTTTTGCATCATGGGAAGCAGTAACAAGGCTTAACTGGCTTGACCCATTTATATTCAGCAGCCCCACGAGAATACTGAATACATTTATCAGGATATATAAAGAAGGATCGTTGTTTACGCATGTTTTTACAACACTATGGGAGACAGTGGTTGGCTTTTTGCTGGGAACGATATTCGGTATCATTATTGCGATTATACTGTGGCTGTCAGAAACATGTTCAAAAGTTTTGGAACCCTACCTTGTGGTAGCCAATGCCCTTCCTAAAATTGCGCTGGGACCGGTTTTTATCGTATGGATGGGAGCCGGCCCGGTAGCAATAATTACAGTTGCGGTAACAGTTTCGCTGATAGTTACTGTACTTGAAGTGTATACCGGTTTCCTCGAAACAGATTCAGAAAAAATAAGGCTGGTCCAAAGTTTTGGAGCAAACAGGAAACAGGTGCTTACAAAGGTTGTTCTGCCGTCATCATTCCCTGTGATGATGAATGCTTTAAAGGTTAATGTGGGTATGTCATGGGTTGGGGTTATTGTTGGAGAGTTCCTTGTTTCAAAGGCAGGGCTTGGATACTTGATTGTCTACGGCGGTCAGGTCTTCCAGCTGGATCTTGTCATGACCAGTGTATTAATACTGTCGGTACTGGCAGCGCTTATGTATTTTGGTGTTCAGCTAATTGGAAAATGGATTTCCGCAAGATATTAATACGGAGGTGATAAATGTGAAAATGATGCGTTTTCTCCTGCTATTCTCACTGATAGTTTTGCTGTTATTGCCTGGTTGCGGCACTAAAGAATTTAAGGAAATTACTTTAAATGAGGTCACACATTCAATATTCTATGCACCTCAATATGTGGCAATAAACAAGGGATTTTTTGAGGAAGAAGGATTAAAAATTACTCTGGTTAACGGTGCAGGCGCAGATAAAGTAATGACTGCTGTATTATCGGGGCAGGCCGATATCGGTTTTTCAGGTCCGGAAGCCTGTATCTATGTATACAATGAAGGCAAGGAAGATTATGCAGTTGTGTTTGCACAGCTTACAAAAAGGGATGGTTCCTTTCTGGTTGCAAGAGAACCGATGCCTGATTTTAAATGGGAGGATGTCCGGGGAAAATTTATAATTGGCGGAAGAAAAGGCGGAGTACCTCTGATGACTCTTGAATATGTACTTAAGCAGAATAATATAATCCCGGGAAAAGATGTTGAAATAGATACTTCTGTTCAATTTGCATTAATGGGCGGAGCGTTTTTATCGGGTATGGGAGACTTTGTCACATTGTTTGAACCTGTTGCATCGAGCTTTGAAAAAGAAGGCAACGGATACATAGTAGCATCCATGGGTGAAGCAAGCGGTGAAATTCCATATACCGCTTATTATGCAAAGAAGAGTTATATCGAGAAAAACCCCGGCATTATACAGTCATTTACAAATGCAATTTACAAGGCACAGCAATGGATTGAAAAAAGTTCGGACAGGGAAGTCGCCGAAGCCATAGCCGAATCATTCCCCGATACCGATCTTGATTTGCTTGAAACAGTTGTGAAAAGATACAAGTCACAGGATACATGGAACAAAAATCCGGTAATGAAAGAAGAAGCTTTTAACCGCTTGCAGGAGGTTATGAAAGAAGCCGGAGAGCTGGCCCAATTTGCCCCATATGATAAATTGGTGGACAATTCTTTTGCTGAAAAAGCAATAGAAAAGATTAAATAATAATTTACCAGAAGTAAAAAATCACCTTTCTGTGCTATAAGGAAAGGTGATTTTTTTTATCAGAACAGAAGTACAATAATTCCCTGAAGCAAACCAATCATAAAACCTAAAATACCGCCAAGATATTCAATATGCTTTAGTTCTTTATTAACCACGCTTAATACAATTGATTCAAAAGAAACAAGATCCAGGCCATTGATTTTCTCAACAACCATTTCGGATATTTTTATATTACCTGCAGCACCGGTAATCATGTTATTTATCATTTCGCGTATATATCGTTCTCCGTCTTTCTCCATAAAGGATTCGAGTTGTTTCTTTATGGTCTTGTCGGTAAAACCGTGCAGAAAGCCAGGCAGTTTATCTTTTAGTATTTTTATAACATTTGTTACAATAGCTTCTTTTAGAACATTTATATCCTTATCGGATACAAGATTGGTTAGAATCTCTTCGGGTGCCAAAAGCTGCTTCTCGATTACATTGCCGATTGACACTGCAAGTTCAGGTTTCCTTGCAGGAATAACCCCCTGGAGTTTATAACCGAACAACAGCTTAACAGGTTTATATGGCCGAAATAATAACTTTATTGCTATATAGTTAGTTATCCAGCCAATAAACCCGCCAACAGCAGCTAACAGAAGTAATTTCACAATGTATGGCATACAATCCTCCATTCATTTTACAGGCAAAATCAATAATCAATATTAGCACAAGTTATATCTTTTTAACAACCGGCTGAATTGCTTAAGTTATGCTTTTAATTAATAGTACGGTGAAATTAAGAAAAAGTTATTAAAAAACTGGACATTATGTTATATTAAATATAGTTTTGTCAAATAAAACAGGGGCAGTTGCCTAAGAATAAAACTATTTATGAACAGTGCATGCAATTAAAGCGTTTGACAGGTTAATACAGGATAAGGGTAAAGAATAAGAACCATGCCAGGGACATGTTTAACACCACGGTTTCGGTGTGGTTTTAGGAATTTCATTAAACATAAATTAAAAGGGATGAAAGAATGCTGTATAACAAATTCTCTGATTATCTTGCCAGAACCTATAATGAAAAGGTATATAAGATTCCGGTTAACCTCCCTGCCACGTGCCCGAACAGGGATGGTTTATTGGGGTATGAAGGATGCATTTTTTGCGGAGAAGAAGGTGCAGGCTTTGAAAACCTTTCATCTGTGCTGCCTGTGAAAGAACAGCTTGGAAAAAATATAGAGTATATCAGTAAAAAGTATAATGCCAAAAAGTATATTGCCTATTTCCAGAACTATTCCAATACATATTTTCCTGTAAGCGAGTTCAGAAGTTATCTTGAAGAAGCGCTGATTGAAAATGTTGTGGCATTATACGTTTCTACAAGGCCTGATTGCCTGAATAATGAATATTTTGAGGTGATGAGAGGCATTAAGGAAAAACACGGGGTTGATATTGTTGTTGAAATTGGCCTGCAGACAGTTAATTACCATACATTGAAAACACTTAACCGTGGGCATGGCCTGGCTGAGTTTATAGACAGTGTGATAAGGGCTAAAGAATATAATATTGAAACATGTGCGCATATGATAATTGATTTGCCAATGGACAATATTGAAGATGTTACTGAAAGCGCAAAGATTCTTTCTGCTGTCGGGGTTAACCAGGTAAAATGCCATTCACTTTATATCCTGAAGAATACAAAACTGGGAAATTTGTTTAGCCGGGGCGAAATCAAACCGGTGTCAATGGACGAATATATTGAGAGAATAATTACGTTTCTGGAATATCTGTCCCCGGAAATTGTAATCCAACGTCTTATTGGAAGGGCTCCTGAGGAAAGAAGCCTGTTTTGCAGCTGGAATACAAGCTGGTGGAAGATAGTTGACTTAATAGAGGAAAAGATGAAAAACGAAGAAAGGTACCAGGGGAAAAAGTTTAACTACTTAAACGGAGCAATTTGCTTAAAATAATTTATATCGCCGATAAAATGCACTCTGCCTGAATGTGTTGCAGAAGCGATGTGTAAGAATTGCAACGGGATATATCGTATTTAGTATTGATATTTAAAAAAGGAAGGGTTGTTAAGTGGAAGAGATAATAAATGTTATTGGCGCAGGTCTTGCCGGTTGTGAAGCAGCATGGCAGATCGCCAAAAGGGGCGGCAAGGTTCGCCTTTATGAAATGAAACCTAAAAAGAAAACCCCTGCCCATCATTTGGATACTTTTGCAGAGCTGGTTTGCTCGAACTCATTAAGATCAAACCAGCTTGAAAACGCTGTAGGGCTGTTGAAAGAAGAATTAAGAAGAATGGGTTCGCTGATTATGGAATGTGCCGATGAAAATGCAGTACCTGCAGGCGGGGCTTTAGCTGTGGACAGGGAAGATTTTTCAAAATGTGTTACCGAAAAAATAAGAAATAATCCGAATATTGAAGTAATTGAACAGGAATATACTCATATTGGTAACGATAATCTGACAATCATAGCCTCGGGCCCGTTAACTTCAGAAGCCCTGTTCAAGGAAATAGCCAAAATTACCGGTGATAATTCATTATCCTTTTTCGATGCCGCAGCTCCAATTGTAAAAGCTGACAGTATCAACATGGATAAAGCATTTACGGCATCCCGGTATGACAGGGGTGATGCCGACTATATAAATTGCCCTATGGACAGGGAAGAATACATGGCTTTTTACGAAGCTCTTATTAACGCTGAAAAGGCTGAAATAAAAGATTTTGAAAAAAACATGGTGTTTGAAGGCTGCATGCCCGTTGAAGTTATGGCAGAAAGAGGACCGGATACGCTGAGATTCGGACCGCTGAAACCTGTCGGGCTGACAGATCCGAAAACAGGAAAGGTTCCATATGCAGTTGTACAGTTAAGGCAGGATAATAAAGAGGGAACCCTGTATAATATGGTTGGCTTCCAAACACGTCTGAAATGGGGTGAGCAAAAAAGGGTTTTTTCAATGATTCCTGCCTTGGAAAATGCTGAATTTGTCAGGTATGGAGTTATGCACCGCAATACGTTTATTAACTCTCCCGAACTGCTTTTGCCTTCGTATCGTTTGAAGAACAGAAAAAGCCTTTTCTTTGCAGGGCAGATAACCGGAGTGGAAGGCTACGTGGAATCCACTGCTTCCGGGCTGGTTGCAGGCATTAATGCATACAGGGTGTTAAAAGGCCTGGATGAAATATATTTTCCGAAAACAACCGCAATTGGAGCTTTGGCATACTATGTTTCAACTTCATCAGTAGGAAATTTTCAGCCAATGAATGTAAATTTCGGGCTGATTGAAGATTTAAAGCCAACAAACGCTGACGGCAAACCGATAAAAATCAGGGATAAGCGTGTAAAGAACAGGATGATATCAGAAAGGGCGTTAAATGTTATAGAGAATATAAAAAACATGTAAAACCAGCTTGACTATTTGAACTTTATTATCATGGAACAGATAAAATAAAAGTGATATTATAACAGATGAAGCAGTTTGTCGTGTGTTGTTCTATATAAATGGGGTGTAAAACTTATGGATAACAAGAACCGTTTTTTAAGCAGCGTTTATTATGATCTGTACCATAAAAAACCTTCCCGGAGTTTGGAAAGCAATACACCGGACAGAGATATTACAAATCCGGAAAACTCTTTACAAAAAGAGCTTAATTCAATAATTGATGAATTTTACAGAAAAGAAGGGCTTAACAAACCCGAGAATGCAGAAACAAAGCCGTTTAAGCCTGAAGAAATCCGGGCTGAAATAGAAAAACTCGTCGGCCTTTCAAATATTAAAGAAGATATAGAGGCATTAATGGATTTTGTTAAGATACAGAAACTGAGGCAGGAGCACGGGTTAAGCGGAAGCAATATCTCACTTCACACTGCTTTTTTTGGTAACCCGGGTACAGGCAAAACAACGGTTGCAAGGCTTATTGGCGAGTATTTTAAAGCATTGGGGATTTTGAAAAAGGGGCATATTGTGGAGGTTACCCGGGCTGACCTGGTTGCCGAGTTCGTAGGCGGAACGGCTGTTAAAACAAATAAGGTCATAGATAAAGCGCTCGACGGTATATTGTTTATCGATGAAGCATATTCCCTTGCAGAGGGCGGGGACAATGATTTTGGAAAAGAGGCCGTGAACATTCTTGTAGATCGCATGGAAAAAGAACGGGATCGTCTGGCGGTTTTCCTGGCAGGATATACAGACAGGATGGAGGCATTTCTGAAATCCAACCCTGGTCTTTCGTCAAGGGTGTCACGAAAATTTTATTTTAAGGACTATACAGGCGCAGAATTGTTACAGATTTTTGAAAAACTGCTGGATAAAAACCAATACACGATGGATGAAGAATGCCTTAAGAAAATGGAGCAGTATTTTAATTACCTGTACGACATAAGGGATGAGCATTTCGGTAATGGGCGTGTTGTCCGAAACACGCTGGAAAAATTGATAAAAGCCCAGTCAGACAGGCTGGCAGAAGAAGAAAACGTTACTTACGACATGCTTAAAACCATTACAATTGAAGATATTGAGAAGTCAATTCCGATAAAAGAAATAATTGTAACGTCAAATAAACTCGATTCAATAATGCAGGATCTGGACGAATTTATCGGTTTGGAAAATATAAAGGAGCATATCAGAAGCCTTGTAAACCTGATAAAGACAAATCAGAAAAGGGAGGAGATGGGGCTTCCGGTTAAGCAAATGTCCTATCATGCCATTTTTTGCGGTTCCCCAGGCACGGGAAAAACATCTGTTGCCAGGATTCTGGGCCGGATTTATCAAAGCCTTGGAATATTAAAGAAAGGTCACGTAATTGAGGTTGACAGAAGCGGCCTGGTGGCAGGGTATGTCGGCCAGACCGAGGAAAAAACCAACAAAGTTCTGGATCAGGCTATGGACGGGATTCTGTTTATTGATGAAGCTTATGCTCTTGTCGGCGGTAATAATGATTTTGGTAAAAATGCAATAGACACCATACTTAAACGCATGGATGACTGCCGGGACAGGCTAATTGTTATAGCAGCCGGATATACAGACAGGATGAAAACATTTATAAATTCAAATCCGGGGCTTAAAGACCGTTTCAGCTGGGTTTTCGAGTTTAATGACTACAATGGTACCGAGCTTTATGAAATTTTTCATAACTTTGCAAAAAAACAGCAATATATAATCAGTGAAGAAGCGGAAAAACAGCTGAAAGATCATTTCGAATCAGTAGTTGAGCTTAAACTGGAGCACTTTGGCAACGGAAGGTATGTAAGGAATCTGTTCGAGAAAGTTATCATGCAGCAATCCAATCGGATAGGTCAAAACATAGATAACGTAAATAAGGAAGAATTGTCCATTATTACCGCTGAAGATGTTGCAAACGCACTTATGCTTTTGTGATCCATAATTTTTTAATGATAATTATAATATTTTAAATTTTTACTTGTATACAAAAAACATATGCGTTATAATTGTAATGGCTTTAAAATGCTGCTAATGGGCTTATTATTAACTACATAATTTAATTAAATACTACCTCTTTATTATTTATGTTTTAATTCTTTATGCAAATAATAAAATCAAATGGATCGGAAATCTGCCGCTAAGTGGGGATTTTTTGGTTCAAGTTGGACGAAAGGGAAGGATGTCAAAATGAGCAAGTTTTTAGACAGGATATCGGAACGTGCAAAAGCTGATAAGAAAACTATTGTTTTGCCTGAAAGCACGGATATTCGCACACTCAAAGCTACTGCTATGATTCTGGAGCAAGGGATTGCAAACATTATTCTTGTGGGTGATAAGGACAAAATAAAGGCTCTGGCCGGAGATCTTGATATATCCGGTGCAACTATTGTAAATCCTGAAACTTCTGATAAGTTTGAAGATTACGCCAATACATTATACGAACTGAGAAAGAATAAGGGAATGACACTTGAAAAAGCAAGAGAATTAATGAAAGATGAGTTATACTGGGGAGTAATGATGGTAAAGAAAGGCGAAGCCGATGGAATGGTAGCCGGGGCAATTCACTCAACAGCTGATACGTTAAGACCTTCACTGCAAATATTAAAAACCGCTCCCGGAACGAAACTGGTGTCGGCTTTCTTTATCATGGTTGTTCCCGATTGTGAATATGGTGAAAATGGTGTTTTCCTTTATGCTGACAGTGGTTTGGTTGAAAATCCCGATGCTGATCAATTGTCTGAAATAGCGATATCATCTGCAAAATCATTCAAACAGCTTGTTCAGGCAGAACCAAGAGTAGCCATGCTGTCATATTCCAGTTACGGAAGTGCAAAAAGTGAATTAACAGAAAAAGTTGTTGAAGCAACCCGCCTTGCGAAAGAAAAAGCACCCGATTTGTTGTTAGATGGAGAATTACAGGTAGACGCAGCAATAGTTCCTCATGTTGCAAAATCAAAAGCACCGAACAGTCCGCTTGCAGGTAAGGCCAACACTTTGATTTTCCCCGATCTGAACAGCGGAAATATTGCATATAAGCTTACACAGAGACTTGCAAAAGCAGAAGCTTACGGGCCAATTACCCAGGGTATTGCGAAGCCGGTAAATGATTTGTCGAGAGGCTGTTCAGCAGAAGATATAGTTGGAGTTGTAGCTATTACTTGTGTTCAGGCACAGGATTAAAACATGAAATAATAATCAGGTTTTGTTAATAGTAGAATCGTGGGGGTTATAAAATGAAAATATTAGTAATAAACTCAGGAAGTTCTTCGTTGAAATATCAGCTGTTTGATATGGAAAAAGAACAGGTTCTGGCAAAAGGTTTATGTGACAGAATCGGAATTCAAAATTCCTTCATAAGGCACATATATAACGGGAATGAACTGAAAAAAGAGGTAGATTTAAAAGATCATAACGATGCAATTAAGGAAGTAATCAACTTATTAACTGATAAGGAATACGGTGTAATTAAAAGCATGGACGAGATTACATCGGTAGGCCATCGCGTAGTTCACGGCGGGGAAAAATTCTATAAGTCAGTCATAATTGATGATGAAGTATTGAAAACAATTGAAGAATGTATAGAACTTGCACCATTGCATAATGGGCCGAACATGATTGGTATAAAGGCATGTATGAAACTTATGCCTAATGTGCCGATGGTAGCTGTATTTGATACCGCTTTCCACCAGACAATGCCGAAAAAGGCATTTTTATATGCATTGCCATATTCTCTTTACGAGAAAAACGGTATTCGCCGCTATGGATTTCATGGCACATCCCATAAATATGTAGCCGAAAGAGCTGCCGCTGTATTGAACAGGCCTATGGAAGAATTAAAAATAGTAACATGCCATCTTGGAAATGGCTCCAGTATTTGTGCCGTTAAGAATGGAAAATCTGTGGACACCAGTATGGGATACACTCCATTGGCAGGTGTTCCAATGGGAACCCGCAGTGGTGACATAGATCCGGCAATTACAATTTCACTAATTGAACGTGATAAGTATGATTCCTCAATGCTAAACGAATTACTAAATAAAAAATCAGGTGTCCTTGGTATTTCAGGAATCAGCAGCGATTTCAGAGATCTGGATGAAGCTGCTGCAAATGGCAATGAAAGGGCAGAGCTTGCTCTTGAAATTTTCGCATATCAGGTTAGAAAATATATAGGTGCATATGCTGCGGCAATGGGCGGTATAGATGCCCTTGTGTTCACTGCCGGAATAGGTGAAAACAATCACGGTATCAGAAAAAGAGTGATCAATGGCTTAGAGTTCTTAGGTATTGAAATTGATGATGAAAAGAATAAGCAAAAAGGCGGAGAAAGAGATATCAGTACCGGCAATGCAAAGGTTAGAACACTTGTTATTCCTACAAATGAAGAGCTTGCCATTGCAAGGGAAACATTGAAGCTGATAAGCAATAATTAAAATTATTGACATTGCATAAATAAACATGTAATTTTATAAGGTGAAGAGAAAAACTCTTCACCTTTATTTTATATAAATCAAACTGTCTCTTTTTTTATGTAAAAGCACAACTTTGCCAAGTTGGGAATATTTTTATTTATATAATATGTTTGGAGGTATTAAATGAAGGTCTGTAAATTTGGAGGAACATCACTTGCTTCGGCAGAACAAATTGAAAAGGTTTTTAACATTATTACCGCTGATCCGGAACGACGGATAGTAGTTGTTTCAGCACCAGGAAAGGAAAATGATTCTGACACCAAAGTAACCGACATGTTGATTAATCTGGCTGAAACCTTCATAAGCACCGGTGATTGTGAAAAAGAGCTGATGGCTGTTGTTAACAGGTATGCCAAAATAGCAGAAGGGTTGAACCTTGGTGATGAAATAGTAAGGGATATAGAAAATAACTTGAGAACAAGAATTTCCCTGGGGTATGACAACAGGGAAAAGTTTATAGACAGGATGAAAGCTGCCGGAGAAGACAACTGTGCAAGACTGGTTTCCAAATACTTTAACAGCCGCGGCGTTTATGCTCAATACATAAATCCCAAAGATGCAGGTTTATATTTAAGCGATGAATACGGCAATGCAAGAGTTCTGCCGCAGTCCTTTAAGAATTTGTCCAAGCTTAAAAATATGGAAGGTATTCTGATATTCCCCGGATTTTTCGGATATTCCTTATCAGGAGAAGTTGTCACCTTCCCAAGAGGGGGGTCGGATATAACCGGTTCGATTCTTGCTGTTTCGGTGGAAGCAGATGTATATGAGAACTTCACTGACGTAGATTCTGTTTTTGCTGCAAACCCGAAACTTATTAAGAACCCGAAAGCAATACCTGTATTGACATACCGCGAAATGCGCGAACTTGCGTATGCAGGCTTTTCGGTACTGCATGAAGAAACCCTTGCTCCTCTGTTTAAAAAGGGGATCCCGGTTAATATAAAAAATACCAACAGGCCAGAAGCACCAGGTACAATGATTGTTACCTCAAGGGAAGTTAAAAATGGTCCTGTTGTTGGAATTGCGGGAGCAGGAGGGTTCTTGACAATAAACATTCACAAGTATATGATGAACCGGGAAATTGGCTTCGGAAGAAAAGTAATGTGGATCCTTGAAGAAGAAGCTGTTCCTTTCGAACACATACCTTCAGGAATAGACGATATTTCTGTAATCATCAAAAAGCAATATTTGGATGAAGAAAAGAAATCGAGAATTATGGAGCGTATTGCCCATGATTTATCGGTTGACAGTGTAAGTATAGATTACAATCTTGCTCTTGTTATGGTTGTTGGTGAAGGTATGCTTCGCCGTGTCGGCGTGGCAAGCAGAGCAACAACTGCCCTTGCACGAAGCGGGGTGAACATTCAAATGATTAACCAGGGTTCATCAGAAGTCAGTATCATGTTTGGAATTGATGAGAAAGACCTTGATAAGGCAATCATAGCACTATATAATGAATTCTTTGAAGAGGGTTGACAATTTCAGTCAGCCCTTACTCAGAGAATCGCTGAATGTTAATATTACTGAATTCAGGGATTTGATACTTATATCATTTGTTTTCCTTAAGAACTCCCAAAACATTTTTTAAAACTTATTAAGATTGTGGCAGTATCGGAGGGAAATATGATAAGGTTTGGACAATATAACTTAAACACTTTGGTGAATGTATTGTTTTGGATTGGTAATATTCCGGTGGCTATTTACTCCTATATTATTGGAAATTATATCTTTAACAACAGTACATATGACAGGATAATATCAAAATCCGGTAATTTTACCCAATATGAAGAAGTAAACAATTTACCTTTGGGTGTTTTTGCAGGTGTTCTCGCATTTATAGCCGGAGTTATTATATGGAGAATAATCTGCGAGTTTATATATGTCATTGTAAAAAATTTTCAAGCTGATAAAAATTTATAACTAACATATGGATAATTATTTATATGCATATAAAGCTCACCGGTAAGATGAGCTTTAATACATGATTTTTTATCTATATATATTAATTTGCTGAATTTAACCACTTATATGAGTTAAGTATAAGTTGCCTGTAATTATCGTTTCTGAATGATTCTACAGTATGGCCCGGCATCAGGTATACTATTTTTCCAAGGCAAAAGTCAACAGTCCAGCCGGCGGGATATTTTTCTCCGTCCATCTCATACTCAAGAAAAACATTTCTTGGGGTATGAGATGTGAACTCAAACCGGTAAGGCTCATCAAATACAATAAAATTATTTATTCCTTCTGTTATAGGGTGTTCCTTAACATCAAAAGTGAGATTTCTTATTTCAGGGTGATAGTCGAACCTTCCGCCTGCCATTTGAAAGTATTCATAACCATTATAGAATGAAATGCCATTATGAAGGATTAATAGTTTTCCACCGTTACTGACATATGATATTACAGCAGCCGCGTGGTTTGCCTTAACATAGGTATCCAGATTGTCTTTATATAAAATTAGAAGTTCTGTTTCACTAAGCGCATCTGAGCTAAAAATGCTTAAATTCTCTGTTGCATGAACATCCAGATATGGCTTAAAGACAGACTTGATTTCTTCATCCACTCCTTTAAGCGGATGATATAAATAATTTGTATAGTTACCATATAAAATAGCCTTTTTCATGTTAACCTCCCGTTACCATGGCAAAATTTCACCGGTGTCGTTATTGATAAAAGGTGGCAGGCTGCCTTTATATTCTTCAAATTTATTGATGTGGAAAATAATTCTGTCTGCAGCATCTTCCGGCAGGACCGGCGCATCTGTATCTATTTTGCCTCTCATCATAGTTCTCATCCATCCAGGGTGAAATAAAAGAATCCGGACACCTTTCTCATGCAGCTCATTATGTAATAATGCAGATTCCATATTCAAAGCACATTTTGACATTGTATATCCGAACCAGTTTTTCCTGAAACAATTTCCTATGCTGCCTGCTTCCGACGAAATATTTACTATGAGTTTCCTTTTACCGTTTAAAATCAAAGGCAGGAAATTGTTTATCATTCTTAGAGGCCCAAGGGTATTTACCTGAAAAGTGTTTATTATATCATCGTAATCAATTTCATCATAAATGGTTTTATTTATGTCGCCAAGTATTCCCGCATTGTTAATTAAAATATCAAGATGTCCGAATTTGCTTTTAAAATGCGAATACGCACTTTTAACGCTCTCAGTGTTGGAGACATCAAGATCTATGATTTCCAGCCGGTCGGGATATTCTTTTTTCAACCCATCCAGATTTGAACTGCCTTCAAGATATTTACCCGCTGCGACTGTGAACCCAAGCATAAGATATTTTTCAGCAAGGGCGTAACCCAGACCATGGTCTGCACCGGTTACAAATACAATCTCATCCACACTAAATCCCCCCAAATAAATCCGTCGAATCATATTATCTATTTTACCAATATTTATAAGAGAATAACATATCGACCTAATAATTTCTGAAAGCGATCGACATATTACATTTCTTACATTTCTATAATTAAACCGTCAACTTGATAACAAAAGTAAATAATACAGGCATAAGGGATTTTGCAAAAACATTAAAAAAAAATTATTCCATGCAAAGTGGATTTGTTAATGGACCAATAGTAAAATTATATTTATTATAGCAATAAAGCGGTGGTTGGTAATGATTCTGCATTGCATGAAAAAAGCTACTTGGGAGCAAGTTAAAGATCAACGGTATTTTGGTGACAAAAGTATTGAGATGGAAGGCTTTGTCCATTGTTCTCCAGTTGAATATATGTGGAGGGTTGCCCCCAATTTTGAAAATATTACAGATGAACTGGTTTTATTGTGCATTGACGAAAATAAGCTTGAAGCAGAAGTAAAATGGGAAGACGGGGATAATTGCGGAAGAAGTTATCCTCATGTTTATGGATTGATTAATACCGATGCAGTTATAATGATACTGCCATACCTGAAAGATGAGGATGGTAACTGGATTAAGAATAAAGAGCTGGAGGGCATACCGGACAAGTAAACCAATTAAATGACGATGTAAGTCCGTAATGGCTTTTATTCAACTTTTAGTATTAGTGAGAAGCAATATCTTGGGAAGTTAGGCAGAATGAGGGTATGCATAATTATAAATCAGATATTGACAGATTAACATTATTATGCATATAATATTTAAAACCCATTGGAGGGCATTATAATGAATAAACTTGATGCAATGCTCTATGCAGTTGTTAGTTTTATATTTTTTTACTACTTTAACCTGGCTTTTTACTTTTGGTATTTTAGCTCGGGTAATTTAATAGTGTAAAAAAATATAGAACACAATCAATGGGTAAAATCTAATAAAAAATGAACTTACAGAGGCTCACGATTGTGGGCCTCTTATTTTTTATAAACATCAAATTAATGGAGGAGGGATTATATGGTGGTAGTTTTGAAACCAAACACACCAATAGAAAAACGGAATGCACTTATAGCCGAGATCGAGTCTATGGGAGTAAAAGTCCAGGTTACTGAAGGAACCGAAACTGCTATCCTCGGTCTGATAGGCGACACAACGCACATAAACCAATTCAGGATTTCCTCAAATGAAATTGTGGCCAATGTTTTGCGTGTTCAGGAACCTTTTAAGAAAGCTAACAGAATGTTTAAGCCCGAAAGTACTATTATTGAAGTTAATGGCAGGAAAATTGGTGAAGGCTATTTCAGTGTAATAACCGGGCCATGCTCTGTGGAAAGCGAGGAGCAGATAGAGTCCATCGCCGGGGAAGTAAAGAAAAACGGAGCCACTTTCCTGCGTGGCGGAGCTTACAAACCAAGAACCTCACCATATGCATTCCAGGGACTTGGACTTGAAGGCCTTGAATATCTGAAACATGCAAGAGAAAAAACAGGACTGCCAATTGTATCAGAAATCATGTCACCTGACATGGTGGAAAAGTTTGTTGAAGACGTAGACATAATACAAGTTGGCGCAAGGAATATGCAGAATTTCGTCCTTCTTAAAGAGTTGGGAAAGACAAGGAAACCAATATTATTAAAGCGGGGACTTGCAGCAACTATTGAAGAGTGGCTGATGTCAGCGGAATATATTCTGAACGAGGGGAATGACCAGGTTATTCTGTGCGAAAGAGGCATCAGAACATTTGAAACGTACACAAGGAATACCCTTGATTTAAGTGCGATACCTGCTGTTAAGAAATTAAGCCATCTTCCTGTTATAGTGGATCCGAGCCACGGTACCGGAAAGGCATGGATGGTTGAGGCTATGTCAAAGGCTGCTGTTGTTGCAGGAGCCGACGGGGTGATTATTGAAGTGCACAACAACCCGGCGCAAGCATTATGTGATGGTCAGCAATCAATTACTCCGGCTCAGTTTTCACAATTAATGGATAAGCTGAGAAAGCTGATAGAGCTTGAAGGTAAAAAACTGGAGGGCTGACAATGCAGGAAATTCTGGTAAATACCGCAGCAAAATCGTACCCTCTGAAAATAAAGAATGGACTTTTTAATGAAGACAATGCTTATAGTGTACTTAAAGGCAGAAAAGCCGTTATAGTTACAGACAGTAATATAGCCCCGCTGTATGGTGAGGGGTTATTGGCAAAACTGCGTAACCTGGGCATTGATTCCGATATATATGTAATTCCCGCCGGGGAGAGCAGTAAAAGCCACGACGAGCTTTTAAAACTTTATAATTATCTGAGCAGTTTAAATATTACCAGATCTGATTTCATAATTGCGTTAGGTGGCGGGGTAACCGGTGATTTAGCCGGCTTTGCTGCTTCCACCTACCTGCGTGGCTTAAATCTTATACAGATACCAACTTCACTTTTGGCAATGGTGGATTCAAGCATTGGAGGGAAGGTAGCAGTTAATTTGCCGGCGGGAAAAAACCTTGTCGGAAGTTTCTATCAACCCGAAGAAGTATTAATAGATCCGTTGCTGCTTAATACACTTCCTGACAGGCATTTTGCCGATGGCATGGCCGAGGTTATAAAATACGGATGCATTCGGGACAAAGGGCTGTTTTTAATACTTGAAAGCCTGAAAGACAGGGAAGAGGTCATGGGGAATATTGAAGAAATAATATTCCGCTGCTGTTCTGTTAAAAAAGATGTTGTGGAACAGGATGAAAGGGAGAAAAGCCTCCGGATGATTTTGAACTTTGGGCATACTTTTGGCCATGCCATAGAGAAATGTTTCGATTACAAAACATATACCCATGGTGAAGCTGTTGCAATTGGAATGGTGTTTATTTCCGACTTGTCTGTAAAGACAGGCTTTTGCCAAAGGGATTCAGCAGAAAGGATTAAAAAGTTATTGCTGAAATTCAACCTTCCGGTTGATTTTCCCAAGCTTAAAGCCGGGGATGTCTTTAATGCGGTAATTAAGGATAAAAAGGCCAGGACCGGCCATATAAATCTGGTATTGATTGAGGATATCGGCAGTGTGAGAATAGAAAAGTTCAGTAAAGACAGAATTGGAGGACTTATTGATGAAATGCTTGGAAATTAAGCCCTCAAAACTAGCCGGGGAAGTTAACATCCCTCCTTCGAAAAGCATGGCTCACCGCGCAATAATATGCGCATTCCTGTCAAATGGAATAAGCGAAGTTGATAATATCGAATTATCTGATGATATAATGTCAACATGTCAGGCTGTTATTACATTAGGTGGTAAAATAAGCATTACGGACAGCCTGATACCCAATCGCAAAAAACTTATAATACATGGCAGCGGAACTGTAACAATAAGACATGACCGGATAAACTGCGGTGAATCGGGAACAACGGCAAGGTTTATAATGCCTGTTTCAAGGCTCTCCGACGAGCCTGTAACAATTGAAGGAAAGGGCAAGCTTGTTACACGGCCGTTTGATGTTTTCTTTCCGATATTTGACAGCAGCAATATCAGTTATGAAATTACCGGCGGCAAATTGCCGCTAACATTAAAAGGAAAGCTCAAACCCGGAAATTACTTTATAAGGGGAGATATCAGCTCCCAGTTCATATCGGGTTTGCTGCTGGCTTTACCACTTCTCGATGAAGACTCCACAATTCAGATTACAACAAGCCTTCAGTCCGAAGCTTATATTGATATGACCATATATGTCCAGAGAATATTTGGAGTTGATATTTATTTTAATAAAGGCGAAAACAAGTTGATTATCCCGGGGCGCCAAAAATACAAGCCGCAAAATTACTTTGTTGAAGGTGACTGGTCGCAGGCAGCTTTCTGGCTGGCTGCAGGTGTTATGTCAGGGCCGGTTTCCATTGCAGGGTTAAACAGGGATTCTCTTCAGGGAGATAAAGTAATTGAAAGCATAATAAAAAACATGGGAGGAAATGTCTATTGGGAAAACAACAAGCTTTTGGCTGAAAAAAGCCGATTAAAAGGAATCCCGGTGGATGTTTCCCAGTGCCCGGATTTGGCTCCGATTCTGGCTGCTTTAGGTTCTGTTTGTAATGGAAGAATGGAGATTCTGAATGGTGCAAGGTTAAGGATAAAAGAAAGTGATCGGATTAAAGCCATAGTTACAGAAATGAATAATTTAGGTGCGGATTTGGCTGAAACGGGTGACAGTATTATAATAAACGGCCGTGATAGGCTTTCGGGAGGAACTGCAAACAGCTGGAATGACCATCGCATAGTTATGTCTGTTGCCATAGCAGCCATTTTATGTGAAAATAATGTTATTATTGAAGGCTTTAACGCCGTAAACAAGTCATATCCTTCATTCTGGGAGCATTATAAAAGTTTGGGAGGGAATATAATTGAGCAGTGTCTGGGGTGAGCATATAAAAATATCGGTGTTTGGCGAGTCGCACGGCTCCTGTGTCGGCGTTGTAGTTGATGGTTTGCCTGCCGGAATCCGGTTGGATCTTGACAAAATTAAAAATGAAATGGCAAGAAGAAGACCGGGGCAGGATATATATACCACACAAAGAAAGGAAACTGACAGGGTTGAAATTGTAAGCGGTTTCTTTAATGGTTATACCACCGGTGCACCACTTTGTGGCATTATTCAGAACAGTGACAAAAGATCGGTGGATTATGATGATATTAAAAATATAATGCGTCCCAGCCATGCGGACTACACAGCATATGTACGCTACAAAGGTTTTGCCGATTATCGCGGAGGCGGCCATTTCTCAGGAAGGCTTACCGCACCGCTTGTATTTGCAGGAGCTATTGCGTATCAATACCTGGAGCAAAAAGGAATCACTATTGGCACCCATTTATTAAGAATAGGGCAAGTAAAGGATGAACATGTCGATCCTGTTAACGTATCGAAAGAGCAATTAATCGGTTTCAGAAGTATGAGGTTTCCCGCAGTTTCATCCGAAGCAGCAGAGAAAATGAAAGAAGAGATTAATAATGCCAGGATGGATTGCGATTCTGTTGGAGGAATTCTGGAAACTGTTATACTTAATTTGCCGGCAGGGCTTGGCTCGCCCATGTTTAAATCTGTTGAAAGCCGGATAGCAGCTTTCGCATTTTCTATACCCGCAGTTAAAGGGATAGAGTTCGGAAGTGGTTTTGACCTGGCTTCAATGCGTGGCAGCGAGGCAAATGACCGATTTTATATTGCAAATAAAAACGGGAACAAAGTACCCCGGACAAGATCAAACCACTCAGGCGGTATAAACGGCGGTATTACCAACGGTATGCCCGTATTGTTCAGAACATGCATAAAGCCTACCGCTACAATTTCAAAACCGCAGCATACCATTAATATAAATACAATGGAAGAAACAGAGCACGTTTTTAAAGGAAGGCATGACCCGTGCATTGCTGTCAGGGCTGTACCTGTTATAGACGCAGCATCTGCCCTTGTAGTAATGGACTTATTGCTGGAAAGAGGAGAATAGATTGAATTGGTATTCCTTAACTATATATGAACTGGGGTGGAACGGTGGAAAATAATATTTCGTATTTAAGAAGCAGAATAAATTCCATTGATGAGGAACTTGTGAAATTGTTCGAGAAACGAATGGAAACGGTAGCGCAGATAGCTGAATACAAAAAACATAAAAACATGAGTATTGTTGATTCGGACAGGGAAGCAGAAGTCATTGAAAGGGCAGTTTCGCTGCTGGTAAACAAAAACCTGAAAGAATATGTGACCTTTTTCATAGAAGATTTAATGACCGTATCAAAGCAATACCAGATAGAAAAAGTCGGTGGTTTAGATTTTGCCGGCAGTAAAATCAGTGATGAAACCTACAAACATAAGTCTCCTGTAGGCTTTTACGGCCAGACGGGATCGTTCTCAGAAGAAGCGGCAATTAATTATTTTGGTACAGAGTGTCCGAGAAAAGGATATGTACGTTTTGACGAGGTCATAAATGCACTGCTTAATAATGAAATCG
Source organism: Thermoclostridium sp. (assembly GCA_036562185.1). Lineage (GTDB taxonomy): Bacteria > Bacillota > Clostridia > DSM-8532 > DSM-8532 > Thermoclostridium. Next base: position 27,571 of record DATCKN010000081.1, on the reverse strand, counting down.
GTGCAGGGGTTTTGCCCGTAGAAAATTCGTCAACAGGTACAATAGCAGAAGTAATGGATTTAATCCGTGACAATAATGTTTACATTACGGGTGAGCACATAGAAAAAGTAAGGCATCATTTGCTGGTCATTCCGGGTACAAAATTGTCTGATATAAAAACTGTTTATTCCCATCACCAGGGAATTGAGCAGTGTAACCAGTTCTTAAAGCAGTACCCGTTTGAACAGGTTATATACAAGAGCACTGCTGACAGTGCAAAACTGGTAAAAGACCTTGGCGACAAGACAAAGGCAGCCATTGGATCTGAGCGCTGTGCCCAGATTTACGGCCTGGAAGTTCTGGTGCCCGATATACACTACAACAAAAACAATTATACCCGTTTTATAGTGATTGAAAGAAACCTGTCTGTTAACAGTAAATGCAATAAAATCAGCATTATCATGGACATTAAGCACAGGACAGGGGCACTTTACAATGTTTTACGGCTGTTTAAACAAAGGAACATAAACCTTTTGAAAATTGAGTCAAGGCCTATAATAGGAAGGCCATGGGAGTACATGTTTTTCTTTGATTTTGAAGGAAATATCGGGGAGGACAGAGTTAAAAAATTGATTGAAAGCCTCAAATGCCAGTCTAATAATTTCCGCTTGCTGGGAAACTATATTGCTCATGAAACCGGCGGCAAAAGCGGCTGAATATTAACTACCGGCCAATCTGATATGTAAAAAGCTTGACTAAGCTGGGGGGTTATTGATGAAATACGGTTTAATAGGTGAAAAACTGGGACACAGTTATTCTCCTGAAATACACCGAGCTATATTTGAACTGTGCGGAATAAAAGGCGAATACAGGCTTATTGAACTGAAAGACGGCCAGATTCAAAGTTTCCTTAACAATGCCGGGAAACAGGGATACAAAGGACTTAATGTGACAATTCCGTATAAAAAAACGGTTATTCCTTTTATGAATGAGATTTCAGAAGAAGCAGGAAAAATTGGGGCTGTTAACACTATTACAGTGGAGAATGGATTAAAGGGTTATAACACCGATTATTTTGGCATTGAGTATACATTTCTGAAGAACAGGATAAGCGTAACCGGGAGAAATGTACTGGTAGCCGGGAGCGGAGGAGCTTCAAAATCGGTTATCGCATATCTTTTGGATAATAATGTTAAGTGCGTTTATATGGCAAGCAGGAACCCGGAGAAAATTTCAGCAGGGCATGAACGGATTATACCGGTAAGTTATGAAGAAATAATCAATTATACACCTTTTGATATAGTTATTAATACTACACCTGTCGGAATGTTTCCAAATGTTGGATTAACTCCGTTGAAACCCGAACAGGTAAAGGGTGCGGTTTTTCTGTTTGACTTAATTTATAACCCTGCCAAAACAGAACTTGTAAAAATAGCTGATGAGCTTGGCATTCCTAATGTAAACGGACTTTATATGCTGGTGGCTCAGGCTGTGAAAGCACAAGAGATCTGGAATGGCAAAAATTTTGATATTGACTTTATAGACGATGTTTACAACAGGATAGCAAAGTTGTAGCAGCAAGGCAAAGATTGTATTTTACCGGAAGTGTAATGTTTATTTAATTTATCAGAGAGCAAAATAAAGAAGAAAGGTTTCTGTGTATGAGGTACAGCAATATAGTTTTAACGGGAATAATGGGATGCGGAAAATCTACCATCGGAAGAATGCTGTCAGAAAAACTCAGTATGGGTTTCGTTGATATTGATGATTATATAGAGAAGAAATACGGGAAAATACCTGAGCTTTTTAAAAAAGGTGAGGATTATTTTCGTGAAATAGAACACAATGCAGTTTTGGAAATAAGTGATATGGATGGTTTCGTTATTGCAACCGGTGGCGGAGTAGTAAAAAGAGCGGACAATATAGCTGCCCTTAAGAAAAAGGGTATAATTTTTTTCCTCGACAGGCCGCTGGATTACATACTTTCAGATATTAAAACATCAAACAGGCCTTTGTTAAAAGACGGGAAAAACAAGCTTATTGAGATATACCATGAACGATATCCATTGTATACAGGAACCTGTGATGTGCATGTAAAAAATACATCAGGACCTGAAAAAGCGGTTTCGGATATTATAAACTGCTGGATAAAACTCACTGATACAACCGTATAGATAACTGAACATATCTTGTAACATCTTAATATGCCGTTCCAGCTCAGGTTTAACAAGCGTATAGAAAAAGTATCATTCCAGCAGGCTGTCTTCATATTCTTTCATCAGTTTTTTCCATGTGCTGATATTCACAATTCCGGTCTGAGCCAGGTTTGCATCTTTCTGATACGCCAGGACGGCTTTTTTTGTGTTTTCTCCAAATTTTCCGTCACACCAGTTGTTAAAATAACCCAATCCCTTAAGGGCAATCTGCAGTTTATAAACATCCGAGCCGATATCCCCGGCTTTTAAATTCCTGAAGGGCCGGCTTTCATGGACAATAGTTACTTTTGTTCCATGCGGAATGTATTCGTATAGCTCCTTAACATCTTCATTTTTCATCCTGATGCATCCGCCCGAGACATTTTGCTGCCCAATTGCCCAGGGCTTGTTAGTACCATGAATTCCATACTTTCCCCACGGGACATTGAGGCCCATCCATGCTCCGCCAAAATTTCCGCCCCATTTTGATTTATGTATTATTATCCATTCTCCGGTCGGAGAAGGCGTATTGTTTTTCCCTCCGGATACAGGATATGTTTTGAAAAGCTCCTCGTTTTTGAACACATACATAATCTGTTCGTCCAGGTTTATGTGAATGCGGTAAGGACTGTTCTCGGCAACATAGCTCATTGCCATCATTTCATTGATGCCGAAATTTACCTGGATAATCAAATTTTTCACCAAAAAGAGAGTAAGAAGTAAAGCTCCGAGAGAACGCAAATTATATAAAATTTTTTGATTTAACCTGCAACAATTAAGAAAGGATACCATATTATCCACCCCTATTTAATAACTATATGAACAAGGATGGACTTAAATATCTTAAACAGATATTTTTCAAGGTTGTACTATTCTTTTTTTTTAATCAATATATATGGTTATAGGCTGTTTAATCATTTACTTTGAATAATTTCTTTACATTGGATAAAGTAGGTGGATGGTTTTGAAGAAAATACTCACCATTGCTATAATACTGATATCTTTATTTTTAACGGTTATATATGCTGATGATATAAATGAAGATGTTCCAGCCTCCTCGATATTTGAGGATTTGTCACTTGAAACATATAACAGTGAAAACCTGAATATCAATGCACGTTCAGCCATAGTCATGGATTTTGACTCTGGCCGTGTTCTTTATGAAAAAAACGCTTATCAGAAAAGACCAATGGCAAGCACAACAAAAGTAATGACAGCAATTGTTGCTCTTGAAAACGGCAATCTGGACGATGTTGTCACAGTAAGCAGAAATGCCGCATCAATTCACGGTTCACTGATGCATCTTAAGGCCGGTGAAAAACTTACATTGCGAGAACTGATGTATGGTCTTCTGTTATGTTCGGGAAACGACGCAGCGATAGCAATTGCAGAGCATATAGGCGGAAGCGTGGATGGTTTTCTTGTAATGATGAATAACAAAGCAAAAGAAATTGGAGCTTTTGATACAAATTTTACAACCCCTCATGGCCTGGATGAAGTTGGACATTATTCAACAGCTTACGACATGGCATTGATTACACGATATGCTCTTAATAATCCTGTGTTTAATGAAATTGTGAAAACAACGTCGATACAAATAGGGAACCGGTATTTAAGCAATACAAATGAAATGCTTACAAGCTATCCCGGAGCCGACGGAGTAAAAACAGGGTATACAGGCAAAGCCGGAAGGTGTCTTATAACTTCTGCAACAAGGGATGGCAGGCGCTTTATTTCAGTTGTACTGTTTTGCGACAGCCGTGCACAGAGAGCATTAAGCAGTAAATTAATACTGGATTATGCATTTTCTTTGTACTACCCTAAAACTCTGATTAATAGCGAGTATCTGGGAACATTACCTGTTTACAAAGGATTTGAAAAGTCTTTACCGATATATGTTGAAAAAACAATTACAATGCCCATGTCAGAAGCAGAAATGGCAAATCTTTATACAAAGATATCACTTCCCGAATTTGTGCAGGCACCTGTATCTGAAAAATCGGTAGTTGGCACGTTATCTGTCTACCTGAATGACAAAATACTCTGTGAATCCCCCATAAGAGCCGGCAAATCCATAAAGCAGAAAACAGTACTGCAGTATTTTATCGATGTATTTATTGCATGGCTGGAATTAATCAAATAATTGAAAGTTTCCATATCACCGTTCATATCCCCGGTACATAATATAAAATATGAAAATGAAATTTTATCATTTCTAACTTGCAAAAATAATAAAAATATATTATGATGTTGTAAAATTCGTATAAATTGAAAAACTATATGTAAATACATATATGGGGGAATAAATGATGAAACAGTATGAAGGTTTCACCTGGGAACAGCTTGTTGAAAGGAAAAAGGCCCTTGAATTGAAATATGAAGGCTATAAGAAAAAAAACTTCAACCTTGATATGTCAAGAGGAAAACCATGCGTTGAGCAGTTAAATCTGTCAAATGAGATATATAAGGAAACACTGAACATGGATTTCATATCTGAGGATGGAATGGACTGCAGAAACTATGGTGGTGTGGATGGACTTCCTGAAATGAAAAGAATATTCGCACAGATACTGGGTGTAAGCGAAGATGAGATTATACTCGGTGACAGCTCAAGCCTCAGCTTAATGTATGGTGTAATTGAAAAAGCTTTTAATCATGGGCTTTTAAACTCTGTTCCGTGGAAAAAATTAAGCAAGGTGAAATTTTTATGCCCAAGTCCCGGTTATGACAGGCATTTTGCAATCTGTGAGCTTTTTGGCATAGAAATGATTACTGTACCGATGAATGATGACGGTCCTGATATGGATATGGTAGAAAAACTGGTGGCAGAAGACGATTCGATCAAGGGGATCTGGTGCACGCCAATATATAGCAATCCAACAGGGGTTACTTATTCGGATGAAGTGGTTAAAAGGTTTGCCAATATGAAAACAAAGGCAAATGATTTCAAAATATTCTGGGATGTCGCTTATATTGTCCACCATTTGTACGATGAAGAAAAGCTTCTGAATATACTGGATGAATGCAAAAAAGCCGGTAACCCTGACAGAGTTTTTATTTTCGTATCAACATCAAAAATATCCTTTCCCGGTGCAGGGGTTGCTGCAATGGCATGCAGTGTTGAAAATGCAAAGCATCTTAAAAAATTAATTTCAATCCAGACAATAGGTCCGAACAAGATAAATCATTTGATCCATGCCAGGTTCTTCAAGGATGCCAATGGAGTAAAGGAACACATGAAAAAGCATGCTGAAATATTAAGACCCAAGTTTGAAATGGTTATTGACATTTTTGAAAAGAATTTGGGGAGCCTGAATATAGCGCAATGGACCAAACCAAAGGGTGGTTATTTTATAAGCTTGGATGTACCAAAAGGATGTGCAAAGGAAGTTGTAGCCAAAGCGCAGGAGGCAGGAGTCAAGTTAACACCGGCAGGAGCCACTTTCCCATATGGAAAGGATCCGGATGATAAAAACATCCGCATTGCTCCGACATTCCCGCCTATTGATGAACTGAAGCAGGCAATGGAAGTATTATGTACCTGTATAGAACTTGTGGTGTTAAGCAAAATGTTATCATTTTCAGCGCACAGTACCATATTTGCATTTACTCCCGCATTAATGCCAGAGGAAATTAAATAAAAACGGTTATTTAACTAAAGGTAAGAAACTGAAATCAAAGCACGGGTTTCTTACCTTTTTTTATTTTGATGTTTCCAAACTAAAAAATATTGTTAACATATGGATTTTTAATGAAAAAAATTATATAATAATTCATGCGATATAAGTTTAACTGGAAATAATGTAAAGATGTTCTGTCGTCTTTACATTTATTTAATTGTAAATTATACTACCGGAGGATGTTAATCTTGCAGAAAAATACTTATGAAAGCCCGCTAAACTCAAGATATGCCAGCGAAGAAATGAAAGCTCTTTTTTCTCCTGACATGAAGTTCAGAACATGGCGTTTTCTTTGGATTGCTCTTGCTGAAGCTGAAAAAGAACTTGGCCTTCCGATTAGCCAGGAGCAAATTGATGAGTTGAAGCAATTCCAAAATGATATAAATTATGAATATGCAGAAAAGGTTGAAAAAGAGGTCAGACATGATGTCATGGCCCATGTTCACGCTTATGGTGCTCAATGCCCAAAAGCTAAGGGGATAATACATCTGGGAGCCACATCATGTTATGTTGGTGATAACGCAGATATAATAATTTTCTCCAAAGCATTGCAACTGATTAGATCAAAAGTTATTAACGTAATTAAAAAACTTTCTGATTTTGCAAATGAGTATAAAGATCTGCCAACCCTTGGTTTTACACACTTCCAGCCTGCCCAGCTTGTTACCGTGGGGAAAAGGGCATGTCTTTGGATTCAGGATTTATTATTCGATCTTGATGAACTCGATTTTGTAACAGAGCATTTATATCTACTCGGCAATAAGGGAACAACAGGAACACAGGCAAGTTTCCTGAAACTTTTTGATGGAGACCATGAAAAGGTAAAGAAACTTGAAAAACTGATAGCTGAAAAAGCAGGGTTTAAAAAGGTTATTCCCGTTTCAGGCCAAACATATACAAGAAAGCAGGATTCAAGAATTTTAAATGTACTGAGTGCAATTGCCCAGAGTGCATATAAGTTCAGTAATGATTTAAGGCTTTTGCAGCATTTGAAGGAAATAGAAGAGCCTTTTGAAAAACACCAGATAGGTTCTTCAGCAATGGCTTACAAGAGAAATCCGATGAGAAGCGAACGCATATCATCGCTTGCCCGTTATGTTATCGTTAATGCGTTAAATGCACCGATCACTGCTTCTACTCAATGGTTTGAAAGAACTCTTGATGATTCAGCCAACAGGAGAATAAGCATTCCTGAAGCTTTCCTTGCTGTAGATGCCATCCTGAATATATATATAAACGTAGCAGACGGCCTGGTGGTATATCCGAAGATGATAGAAAGAAGAGTAATAGAAGAGCTTCCTTTTATGGCCACCGAGAATATTCTTATGGAAGCTGTTAAAAGAGGAGGAGACAGGCAGGTACTTCATGAAAGAATTCGTATACATTCAATGGCTGCTGCTGAGCGAGTAAAAAAGGAAGGACTGAATAATGACCTGATTGAAAGAATTGCACAGGACAGCGCTTTTGGCATGGATATCAACGAACTGAAAGAAGTGCTTAATCCGAAGTATTATATTGGAAGAAGTGCAGAACAGGTGGAAGAATTTTTGAGGGATTATGTAAATCCCGTTTTGGATGCGAATCCTGTTGAAGATATTCAGGTCAGTCTGAATGTATAAATTTCAATAGTGAAAAATTACCATTTTCTGATTGCAGGATAGTACTAAAGTCCTATTTTATTGCACTAATAGTCCTGTTTTACTACTTGATTTTTTATCATAAAACAGATATGATGTAAGAACATGATAACAGCATGACATGTTTTATTATTTTAAGTTTTGTTATATAGGCTTATACCATAAATTGCTGATTAGCATGAAGAACTGGGGGTATATAGTGTGGCAAGCATTAACAGGTACAGTAATGTTCCGCTCTATTGTCAGTTGAAACACATAATTCTGGAAAAGATTGAATCAGGTGAGTATAAGGAAGATTCAAAAATCCCCTCCGAACAGGACTTATGCGAGCAGTACAACATCAGTCGTCCCACAGTCAGGCAGGCTATAAATGAATTGACAAACAACGGGCATCTGTATAAGTTGAAAGGCAAGGGAACATTTGTATCAAAGCAGAAATCCTGTATTAATATAAAAGATTATACCGGTTTTACAGATTCTATTCTCGACAGCCTTGAACCGGAAAAAAAAGAAATTCTTTTTATTTCTACCGTTTCAGTAACAGATTTTGAGAAATTAAGGGAAATATTCAATCTGAAAGCAGATAATTCACAGTTTACATGTATTACTTACCTTAATGCACGCAATGGTGAAGTGTATTCCGTTAATACTTCTTATATCCCGCAAAGCCTTTTTTCGGATATAGGTGAGGATATAAAGAATAAAAAGCCTTCCTATGAAATTTTAAGAGGAAAATATCCGTTCGTACCTTATACATCGAAGAGTACATTGGAGGTAGATTATTGCGATTCTGTTGATGCACCTCAATTACAGGTCCAGCCAGGACAAGCAATTATTAAAGTATACAATGTTCTTTATTCGAAAAGCGGCCAGGCGGTAGAATATGTCATATCGAAATACAGGGCTGACAAATGCAGATTAATGTTTGAAAACCATAAATAGTGGAATAAATGTATCAGTACTGAAAGTTATAATATTTCTTTTTGCAAACATAACAATGATAATAGGAAATATTTGAATTATATAGTGAAAATATAACATTGTAATATAATTTTTAATCATGTTAAAATTATAACAATTAATTGAATAGTCATCTGAGCTGTGATTGATTTTATTGCAGCAAGGATTTCTATTTTACATACCTGAATTCATGGAGAAATCCGTGAGGAGGGGAAGTAAATCAACGGTGCCCGTCCTTTCAGGAGGGTTTTTTTTATGGAGGTTTGCCGATATGAAGAAAAAAATCTTTATTTTTACCACATTAGTATTGTTTGCTTTTTTATCTGTAGCCTGCACAACAACCAATTTAACGGATCAGAACAAAACCGTTAAAACCGAACAGATTAAAGTGGTAACCCCGTCAGGTGCAACAGCTATTAGTATATCCAAAGCCATGAAGGATACTTCTGAAATTAACGGAACCAAAGTGCAGTATGAGGTGGTTCCCACAACAGATTTGATTGTAGCACGTATTACTGCAAAAGAAGCTGACTTTGCTGTAGTGCCTGTAAACCTGGCTGCTCAGCTTTACCAGAAAAATCTGCCTTACAAGCTTACATCTGTTGTTACCTGGGGCAATATTTTTATTGCTTCATCGGAAAACATTGAGGGATGGGAAGCTCTTAAAGGTCAGGATGTGTATCTGATGGGGAAAGGCCTGGTTCCCGATATAGTATTCAGGACTCTTTTAAAAGAAAACGGGCTGAATCCTGATGAAGATGTCAACCTGATATATCTATCGGGTGCAACAGAGCTTGCCCCTAATTTTCTTAGCGGGAATGCAAAAATATCCATGTTGCCCGAACCTGTATTATCAACTGTAAAAACAAAAAAGCCCGATACAAATGTTTTCTTAGATTTGCAGGAAGAATGGAAAAAGGCATTTGGTCTGTCTAAGACAGGCTATCCACAGGCAGGTATCCTTGTAAAGGAAGACCTGATAAAAAGTGATCCTGAGTTGGTAAAAGACTATATTAAAGTTTTGGCAGACGGCATGGACTGGATAAACGAAAACCCGAAGGAAGCCGGTCAAATTGCTGAAGAACTTGAGTTGGGGCTTACTGCTGATATTGTGGAAAAATCAATGCCCGGCAACAATATAAGGCATGAATATGCAACGGGTGTCAGGGAAGAACTTGAGCAGCTTTTTGAAATTATGTACGAATTCAATCCCGATTCAATTGGCGGTAAAATGCCGGACGACGGACTTTATTATGATATAAATAAATAGAGGCTTTTTTAAAAATTCTTCGGTCACAATATGGGATTTGTATGATGGCAATTTAAGTACGCCATGGACGGAGTATTTGATAATATTGCCATAACAGTAAGAAAAATGATTTTGTTTAATTCATTGCATCATTCGTTTGGCAAAGCAGGTATTTAACGTGAAAAAACACCTACAAAACGTATTTTTGATTATTTTCATAGCTGCATTCATTGTTTTGTGGCACATTTTATCATTAGGAAGGAAATCTTTAATTTTTCCTTCCCCTTATGAGGTTTACCTTTCTTTATATTCGATTATTACAAGTCCGGCTTTCATGCCAACGGTTTTTAATACTGTACGGGCTGTTTTTCTAAGTTTTGCAGCAGCATTTATACCTGCATTAATACTTGGAATAATCAGCAAGCTTTTTCCATTCGTATACAGACTGATGGAACTGGTTTCAGGATTCATAAGATCCCTCCCTACAGTTGCAATAATATTGATGGCACTGTTGCTTTTGCCTTTATCATATACACCGGTCATTATCTGTTATTTTGTTGTATTTCCGGTGCTTTATACGAATATATCCGAGGGGCTGCAAAACGTAGACGAAAAACTTCTGGAAATGGCCCGTATATACAAATTCAGCAATGCCAAGATTATTCGGAACATATATATTCCTTCGTTAAAAACTTACATTATTGCAGGTTCAAGGTCTGCACTCGGATTAAATTTCAAGGTAATGGTCACGGCTGAAGTTTTCAATTTTGCAAACCACTATACAATAGGTGCCCAGATGTACATGCACAAGATACAGATTGATCTTGCCGGAATTATGGCATGGGCATTGATTGTAGTTGCTGTATCGATTATTTTTGATTTATTTATAAAATTAATTTTCAGGGAGAATTATTCAAAATGATTAAGCTTTTAAATATCAAAAAAAGCTTCAATAATACAACTGTTCTGGATAGCCTTGACATGGTATTCGAAGAAGAGTCGATTACAGCTATTTTAGGCCCGTCAGGGTGTGGAAAGACAACGCTTCTGAGAATAATTGCCGGGTTGATTAATGCAGATTCCGGTGAAATAAAAGGTTCGGAACACAGGAATATGTCATTTCTTTTTCAGGAACCAAGGCTTCTGCCGTGGAAAAGTGCATGGAAAAATCTTGAACTGGTTCTTCCGGATAACCTTGATAAAGAAACTAAAAAAAAGCTATGTTTTGAAATGCTTGATAAAGTTGGCCTTAAAGGGTATGAAAATCACCTGCCTTCAGAATTAAGCGGCGGTATGTGCCAGCGCCTTTCAATGGCAAGAGCTTTCATTATACAGACAGACATTCTTTTTATGGATGAACCTTTTCAGTCCCTTGATCTTAAAAGGCGGGAACAGATGATAAACCTTTTTAAAAGCTTATGGCTAAAGCAAAAGCCTATGGTTATAATGGTCACCCATGATGTTCAGGAAGCTCTTCTGCTTTCTGACAAAATATATATTCTTTCGGACAAACCGACCAGGATATTAAAAGAAATAATGAATCCAATACCTTTTGAAAAGCGCACGGTTAAAAACGAACATTTCTATGGCCTTGAGCGGGAGATTATAAATGAATATATAATAAAGGAAAATTAATATATTTTTTTACAAGGATTTAATGAAGATAAAACAAGATATTCAGGTATTCTGTAATGGAGTGATACAGCAAACGGCCAACTCATGTCCTGATTTTTTTTAACTAATCAGCCCTGAAATAACTTTATGCTGACATATAATTATTTACCCCTTGTACATGTTTAAAGTTTCCTGTATTATAGCAATACAGAGGGGGCATTTTAAAACGCCTCCGGCGTGTTTCGTATGAAACCCGAAAAGAATGGGTATCTTACGAAACACATAATAAATATATGTGAATCTACTAGCATAATGGATTACAGCTTTTTCAAAGGAAATGATTAATATGCAGCTTAAAGATTTTTATTATGATTTACCGAAATCGCTTATTGCACAGAGCCCTCTCGAAAAAAGGGATATGTCAAGGTTACTGGTACTTGACAGGAAGACAGGAAAAACTACACATCTGTATTTTCATGATATAAAAAATTATATTAACCCGGGAGACTGCCTTGTAATAAACAATACAAGAGTTATTCCAGCACGCCTTTTGGGTGTGAGAGAGGACACCGGCGGGAAAATTGAATTTGTGCTCCTTAAAAAACATGATACAGATGTATGGGAAGTCCTTTTAAAGCCCGGAAGAAAGGCAAAGGTTGGAACACGGTTTATATTCGGGGATAACTTGCTGAGAGCAGAAATATTGGAAATTGTAGATGGTGGAAACCGCCTTGTCAGGTTCTATTACGACGGAATATTTGAAGAAGTGCTCGACAAAATTGGCATCATACCATTGCCGCCGTATATAACCGAAAAACTTCAGGACAAAGAAAGGTATCAGACGGTTTATTCCAAGTATAATGGCTCTGCTGCCGCGCCTACTGCCGGACTTCATTTTACTGAAGAACTTATAGATGAACTGAAAAACAATGGTGTTCAATTTGCCGAGTTGACTCTGCATGTCGGTATTGGCACTTTTAGGCCTGTAAAAACCGAAAATATTGAAGAACACCACATGCACTCAGAATATTTTAAAATAGGCAAAGAAGCTTGCGATATAATAAACAGTACAAGAATCCGGAATGGAAGGGTTATTGCTGTCGGAACAACAAGCTGCCGGGTCCTGGAGTCGGTTGCCGCAGAAGACGGGACTGTAAAACCAACCGAAGGCGAAACAGATATTTTTATATACCCAGGTTACAGGTTTAAAGCGATTGACGGGCTTATTACCAATTTCCACCTGCCTGAATCAACCTTGTTAATGCTTGTAAGCGCTTTTGCAGGCAGAGAGAAAATACTTGCTGCGTATAAAGAAGCAATTGACATGAAATATCGTTTTTTCAGTTTCGGAGATGCAATGCTGATAATTTAAATAAAAAACGGTAAAAGAAAAACACAATCAATTTTTAATTTTTTCATAAATTGGGGGAATAATGAATGATTAACCGAATAATAAAGATTTGGGACGGGATTTCCGGTTCTAAAACGGCTGATGGTTTTGAACCGTATCTTGAAACATATATCCTGTCAGGCGAGAAAAAACGTGGCGCGGTATTGATTTGTCCCGGAGGGGGTTATGCACGTACATCAGAAAGGGAAGCAGAGCCCATTGCAATGCAGTTTACGGCTAAAGGTTACCATGCTTTTGTTCTTTATTACAGTGTGGCACCAAACCGCCACCCGCAACCGCTTCTTGATGTTTCAAGAGCCATGTGCATTATCAGGGAGAATTCGGACAACTGGAAAGTTGACAAAGATAAAATTGCTGTTTGTGGATTTTCTGCAGGCGGCCACCTGGCAGCAAGCCTTGGAGTTCATTATGACAAGCCTTATCTTGACGCAGCAGGGATAATTTTGGGAGAAAACAGGCCAAGTGCAATGATCCTCGCCTATCCGGTCATAACAATGAAAGAATTCGCTCATAAAGGTTCAAGGGACAATTTATTAGGCCCAAATCCTGACGAAGCGCTAATTAATGAAATGTCACTTGAAACCCAGGTTTCTGAAAAAACACCGCCGGCATTTATCTGGCATACAGTTGAGGATAAATCTGTACCGGTTGAAAACAGCCTTTTGTTTGCCAGTGCCCTGCAAAAACACAAAGTACCTTTTGAACTGCATGTTTATCCGTACGGACCTCACGGACTTTCCCTGGCAAATAAAGAAACCGATAACGGCAATAAAGGAATATATCCTCATGTATCAGGCTGGATTAATTTATGTATTGAGTGGTTGGACGGAATTTTTTCTGAAATCAGTAATTTCTAATTAAATTTTAATAATCAACTAAGCGGTTTTTCATAATTCAGTTATAGAATCTTATCCATAGAAATTGTACCGTATGGAGGTTCATGATATGGATAAAGGAAGAAATGGAAAATTCGTATTAGGCATTACATTGATTTGTATTGGATTTTTGCTGATACTCAGTACATTTGGTGTAATTCCAAGCCTTGGCAGGCTTATATCTAAATTCTGGCCAATGATTTTTATATTTATTTCATTACTTTTTCATGCAGGTTATTATTCCAACAAAAACAATGTGGGGCTTTTGGTTCCCGGAGGAATTCTGTTAACCCTGGGAGTTGTTTTTCAAACAGCTGAACTTTGGGATATATACGGAGTTATGTGGCCGGGAGTTATTCTTGCACCCGCGGTTGGACTATATGAACTGTATTATTTCGGAAACAGGGAAAAGGGACTTTTAATCCCCGTAGGAATACTATCAGCTATATCGCTGTTTTTCTTCACATTCACTATAGGAAATTTAAGGGGGTTATCAAAATTTATTTTGCCTGCAGGTTTAATCTTTGCCGGCCTGATTATACTAATTAAGGATCAAAGAAACAGCAAAAAGTCAAATGATGACTATAGCGATATATAGAATTTGGCGTTGACCGTACTTAAAAACTTGGCTAATATAAAACAGGCGGAAACTAAATAATACACCAATGTTATTTGTAAAGGATGTATCAAATGGCAGCAGTAACATATGAACTGATTCATGTATGCAGGCAGACCGGAGCGCGCCTTGGCAGAGTGCATACCCCACATGGCAGCTTCGATACTCCTGCATTTATGCCTGTAGGAACCCAGGCAACAGTTAAAGGAATGTCACCCGAAGAATTAAAAGAAATTGGCGCAGGTATCATTCTCAGTAATACGTATCACCTGTACCTGCGTCCAGGGCATGAACTTATAAGCAAAGCAGGAGGCTTGCACAGTTTTATGAACTGGGACAGGCCTATTCTCACAGACAGCGGTGGTTTCCAGGTGTTCAGCCTTGCTGATTTGCGGGACATAAAGGAAGAAGGGGTTACCTTCAAATCACATATAGACGGATCAAGGCATTTCCTTTCACCTGAAAAATCCATAGAAATCCAAAATGCGCTTGGTTCGGACATAATAATGGCGTTTGATGAATGTGCGCCATACCCATGTGATTATGACTATGCAAAAAAATCCATGGAGATGACTACCCGATGGGCCGAAAGGTGTAAAAAAGCCCATAAGAACACTGATAAACAGGCTCTTTTCGGTATTGTCCAGGGCAGTGTTTATGCCGATTTACGCCAGGAGAGCGCAAAACAGTTAACAGAACTTGATTTCCCAGGCTACGCCATTGGTGGTTTAAGCGTTGGAGAGCCCGGTAAAGTAATGATGGATGTTCTGGAAAAAACGGTGCCTTTCCTTCCGGAGAATAAACCACGTTATCTGATGGGTGTTGGAAGCCCTGATTACCTTATTGATGGAAGCATACGCGGCATTGATATGTTTGATTGTGTTCTGCCGACACGCATCGGAAGAAACGGCACTGTATTTACATCCAACGGGAGAATTATTGTAAGGGATGCTAAATATGCTGAAGACTTTTCACCGATTGATCCTGAATGCGACTGTTATGTATGCAGAAATTATACAAGAGCATATATACGGCATCTTTTTAAAGCAGGAGAAATGCTTGGGTTGAGGCTTGCAACGTGGCATAACCTGCGTTTCCTTCTTAAACTGATGGAGAACGTACGGGAAGCAATCAGAAATGACCGGTTGGCAGACTTCAGGGATGAGTTTTTCAGAAAGTTTGGGTATGATACCGAAACGGGCATGTAATAGTAAGTAATTTGCCCAATGCCATTATAGCTTTTATTCACTGTAAAATAGCAATTTACGGTATCATATGTGAAATAAATGGTTGAATTGGTTATACTATTTGTGTATAATGTCTCTATGCATACAGATATAAGCTTTGTATGATATATTGTATTGGTACAGGCATATTTTCTTTTTTGAAAGGAGATAAAAAATGAACTGGTTGTTAACAGCATTTGCCGAGAACGCTGCAAATGGAACTGCAGGAACAGAAGTTCCCGAGGTAAATGGTCTTTTGGTTACTTTAATCCAGCTTGCACCTTTCCTTATAATGGTTGCACTCATGTATTTTATTCTTATAAGGCCGCAAAGAAAGAAAGAAAAAGAAACCCGTGAAATGATTAATAATGCTATTGTCGGAGACAAGGTAATTACCATAGGCGGTATAGCAGGTAAAATAATTAATATTAAAGATGATGAGTTTACTATTGAAAGCGGGAATGAAAGAACTAAAATAACAATCAAGAAATGGGCTGTCAAGGAAGTGGATAAACCTATTTCAGATTAAAAATAAAAACCCCGGCCGATCAAACAAGGTCGGGGTTTTATTGACGGAGGGAGAATTTTGGTTGAGTATCTTACCGTTGGCAAAATAACAAACACGCATGGCGTCAAAGGAGAATTGAAAGTTATTCCAACAACATCAGATATCAGCCGTTTTGATTATCTCAAAATCGTATGGGTTGAGAAAGATGGCAGGCTTACCGAATATTTTGTTGATAATGTAAGATATCATAAGAATTTTGTGTTGATAAAACTGCATGGAATTGACACAATGGACAAGGCTGTTGAACTTAAAAACTGTGATCTTAAGGTTAACAGGAAGAATGCCCGCCCTCTTGGCGAGAATGAGTTTTTTATAGTTGATTTGATTGGGTGTGACGTATACGAAGGTGATGCCCTTTTGGGCAAAATAACGGATGTACTTCAGACAGGAAGCAACGATGTATATGTTGTTAATGGGGATAAATATGGTGAAATTTTAATACCTGCATTGGAAGACGTTGTTTTGGATGTTGATATTAAAGGCAAAAAAATTAGGGTTGTTCTCCCGGAAGGGCTGGTCGAGTGATGGTATTTGACGTGTTAACTCTTTTTCCTGAAAGCATAGACTCATTTTTATCTGAAAGCATTATTGGCAGGGCTCGGGAGAAAGGTATTCTTACAATCCGGACACATAACATCAGGGATTTTTCTCTGGATAAGCATAAAAAAACCGATGATTACCCTTATGGCGGTGGTACCGGCATGGTTATGACACCACAGCCTATATATGATGCATGGAGACATGTGACAAAGGATCTTCCATACAAACCGCTTACTGTTTATATGAGCCCGCAGGGGAAAATTCTGACCCAGGATATAGCGAAACGACTTTCGCAGGAAAAACATATCATAATTCTTTGCGGCCATTATGAAGGTGTGGATGAACGCATTCTTGAAGAAATTATGGATGAAGAGATATCAATAGGTGATTATGTTCTGACAGGAGGGGAACTTCCGGCAATGGTGCTTATAGACTGTGTAAGCCGGTTGATTGAAGGCGTGCTGCCGCCGGGAGCATACTCTGACGAATCGCATTATGACGGACTGTTGGAGTACCCTCAATATACACGGCCGGCTGAATTCCTTTCCAGGAAAGTACCTGACGTCCTGTTGTCAGGACATCATGCCAATATTCAAAAGTGGCGTTTTGAGCAAAAACTGGAACGAACCCGCCGGAAAAGGCCTGATTTATATGAAAAATATTTGAAGAAAAGAGAAGGTAACCAGGATTAAATACATTATTCAATAATGGGAAAGGAATTAGAAAGGTGGTTTAATTGCCCAGGGAAAGAAAAAAAGAGCCATTAGCCTACAGAATGGCACCAAGGACCCTTGATGAATTCGTCGGGCAGGAGCATATTGTAGGAAAAGGTAAGCTGTTAAACAGGATGATACAGGCTGATCAGATATCATCGATAATTCTTTATGGTCCGCCCGGTACCGGAAAAACATCTTTGGCGAAAGTTATAGCCAACAGTACCAAGTCGGTATTTCGCCAGTTGAATGCTGTTACGGCAGGAGTTAAGGATATTAAGGATATTGTAGAAGAAACATCAAATGAATTTTTAAATCCATCGGGGCGATGCGTGCTGTTCATAGACGAAATTCACAGGTTCAACAAATCTCAGCAGGATGCACTGCTTCCATATGTTGAAAACGGCCTTATTGTTCTGATTGGTGCCACCACCGAGAATCCTTTTTTTGAAGTTAACAAAGCCCTTATTTCAAGATCAACGGTATTCATGCTGAAACCATTAACCGAAGAAAATATTATCACTATTATAAGGCAGGCCCTGAGTGATCCTGAACGTGGCTATGGAAATCTTAAAATTAATATAACCGATGACGCGATAAGACTGCTTGCCGCATTATCAGGCGGTGACGCAAGAATTGCACTGAATGCCCTTGAACTTGCAGTCCTGACCTCGGAGACCGACAGTAACGGTTATTATGTAATAGATACCGAAGTTGTTCAGGAATGTGTGCAAAAAAGGGCAATACGGTTTGATAAGTCATCAGAAGCACATTACGACAATATCAGTGCGTTTATCAAGTCAATGCGCGGAAGTGATCCCGATGCTGCGCTGTTTTATCTAGGCAGGGCGCTTTATGCAGGTGAAACTCCGGAATTCCTTATTAGACGGATAATTATCTGTGCAGCCGAAGATGTAGGTATGGCAAACCCAAGTGCGCTTACTGTTGCAGTTGCGGCAGCGCAGGCAATTGAACGAATCGGAATGCCCGAAGCAAGGATCATACTTGCCCAGGCTGCGGTTATGGTTGCTACCAGTCCAAAATCAAACTCATGCTATAAAGGTATAGATCAGGTTCTTTCCGATGTAGAAACCAAGTATACCGGTGAAGTTCCCATGCACCTTAGAAATGCGCCTGTTAAAGGGATGGCCGATTTGGGGTATGGAAAAGGGTATTTATATGCTCATGATTTCCCCGGGAATATAGTGGACCAGGAATACCTTCCTGAAGAAATGAAAGGCACTGTTTATTACGAACCGACCAGGAACGGTTATGAAGCAAAAATTCATGACTGGCTGTTAAACCGTAGAGAAAGCAAAAAAAATAAAACTTAACCTTGAGTTATTATAATGGGGTGAATTTACTTGAGAAAACGAATACTGGCATGGATAGCGCTTATTCTGTTCCTTGCGCTTTTTGTCAACGTTCTTTTCATACATTACAGGGTTACAGAATCTTTAACCATATTAATGCTCTATGCTTTATTTTTTTTCTATTATAAAAAACGCCAGGATAATGCAGAATATAATAAATCGCTTGATGACGCCGGGAAGCCCGATGATGCGGACGGGCCGGATGAAAATACGCCGAAATCGCCTTAACGGCAGAAAAATTTGAACAATTCAGTTTCAAAAATTTATAAAAAAGCCTGAAAAGGCTTTATTTTTTTGGAATAAATAGTGGACTTGTTCAATATATTATAGAAGGACTGGGTGACCCGTTATTACTATTGAACAGAGGGGGATACGCCATGGAAAGAGATTACAGGATCTATGAAGATATAGCAGAAAGAACGAATGGCGACATTTATATCGGTGTAGTCGGTCCTGTCAGGACCGGAAAATCAACTTTTATTAAAAGGTTTATGGAGGGGCTGGTAATCCCTAACATCCAAAATCCTTATGAACGTGAACGGGCCATTGATGAGACGCCTCAAAGTGGCTCAGGCCGCACTATAATGACCACAGAGCCTAAATTTGTACCAAATGAAGCTGTAAAAATCATAATGGATGACAATGCAACAATGAATGTCAGACTTGTTGATTGTGTAGGATACCTGGTGAAAAGCGCACTCGGGTACATGGAAGGCGAAGTGCCAAGAATGGTTCATACGCCATGGTTTGAAGACCCCATACCTTTTCAGGAGGCGGCAGAAACAGGTACAAGAAAAGTTATAGGAGAGCATTCAACCATTGCAGTTGCGATAACAAGCGATGGCTCATTCACAAATGTACCAAGGGAAGAATACGAAGAAGCGGAAGAAAAGGTAATAGCCGAACTGGAAAAAAACAAGAAACCCTATGTTATTATCCTGAACTCCGCATTCCCGGATCAGGCAGAAACCAGGCAACTGGCTGACAGATTGTCTCAGAAATACAACAGGCCGGTACTTCCAATGGACTGCCTTAATATGACCACCCGGGATATACACGACACAATGCAGACCATTCTTTATGAGTTCCCTGTTCGTGAAGTGGCTGTAGATGTCCCGCGTTGGGTAACAAGGCTGGACCCGCAGCACTGGCTGAGAAACGATATTATAAACGCGCTTCGTGAAGCCATGGTAGAGAATGCCACGATTAGACAGATTAATAATAATATATCTAACCTGAACAACTATGAGTTTGTAAAAAATGGCAGGATAACAGAGATGCAACTGGGCAGGGGACGCGTAAATATAGAGATTAATATGGCAGACGGTCTGTTTTACCAGATTCTTAATGCGGAAACCGGACTTAATATTCAGGGTGAGCATGAACTGTTCAGTGTCCTTAAAGAACTTGCAGCAGTTAAAAGGGATTACAAGAAAATTGAATATGCTCTGCATGAAGTAAGAGTTAAAGGCTATGGCGTAGTAGCGCCGCAGCTTGACGAGTTAACCCTTGAACCCCCTGAAATAATACGCCAGGGCAGCAGATTCGGAGTGAAACTCAGGGCAAGTGCTCCGTCAATACATATGATACGTGCTGATATTGAAACGGAGATAGCTCCGCTGGTAGGTTCAGAAAAGCAGTCAGAAGAGCTTGTTAATTATCTGTTAAAAGAGTTTGAGGGGCAACCCGAAAAACTGTGGGATTCCAACATATTTGGAAAATCTCTGTACGAGCTTATAACCGAAGGACTTCAGAATAAACTCTATAAAATGCCTGAAGATGCCCAGATGAAGCTTCAGGAGACATTGCAGAGAATCATTAATGAAGGAAGCAGTGGCCTAATCTGTATTATCCTGTAAGGGTGTATAATTATAATAAAGATAAATGATTTTTATACCATTCAGTTTACCCGGATGTTTCCGGGTTTTTTTATTGATGGATTTAAATAAAATTGGTATTTATAATATATGAGTGGTATAATATGAATGATTTAAATTTACCAAATTTTTTACCGGAAAGGGGTATTTACGTGGGAGAAAAAGAAAAAAGCAAAGGCCAGAAGCTGATGGATGAGATTGGATATAAAACATCAAACGCCTGGGAAAAGATTTCTGACAGAGAGAACGTATTCAGCTACTGTGAAGATTATAAATACTTTTTAAATGTCGGAAAAACCGAACGCGAATGTGTGAAAGAAGTAATAAAACGGGCGGAAAAGCTTGGTTTTAAAGATCTTGACAAAGTTATTAAAGATAAGCAAACCTTGAATACCGGTGACAAGGTTTACAGGAACATCAAAAATAAAGCAATTATTTTAGCCGTAGTCGGCAAAAAGCCTCTTGAAGACGGGACAAGAATGATAGGCGCACATATAGACGCTCCCAGAATTGATATAAAGCAAAACCCGTTATATGAAAATACAGACATGGCTTTCTTCAAAACCCATTACTATGGCGGTATAAAGAAATATCAATGGCTTGCCATTCCTTTGTCACTGCATGGCGTTATAATCAAAAAGAATGGTGAAACAGTTGAAGTTAACATAGGTGAAGATGAAAACGATCCTGTTTTCACAATAACCGATCTTTTGCCTCACCTTGCAAAAGACCAGATGGAAAAGAAGCTGAGCGAAGCATTCAGCGCAGAAGCAATGAATGTCCTGGTAGGGTCAATACCGTATGATGATAAGGAAGTAAAAGAAAAAGTAAAGCTTAACATTCTTAACATGCTGAATGAAAAGTATGATATTACCGAAGAAGATTTCCTTACGGCAGAACTGGAGATTGTACCGGCTTTCAAAGCGAAAGACGTTGGTTTTGACAGGAGCATGATTGGCGCATACGGCCAGGATGACAGGGTTTGCGCCTATACTTCCGTAACTGCCCTCTTTGACGTTCAGGATCCCGAATACACGGCTGTATGTGTCCTCACCGACAAAGAGGAAATCGGAAGCGTTGGCAATACCGGAGCCGAATCCAAAATTCTTGAAGACTTTATGGCCGATCTTTGTTATTTAACTTCGGATAATTATTCAGATATCATATTAAGACGTTGCCTGAGTAATTCCATAATGCTTTCGGCAGATGTAAATGCTGCAGTGGATCCGAACTTTGAAGGGACTCATGACAAATATAATGCCGCATATCTTGGCAAAGGCCTTGCTATATTAAAGTTCAGCGGTTCCCGTGGTAAATCCGGAGCTTCTGATGCTCACGCTGAATTGCTGGCAAAGATCAGAAAAGTATTCAATGAGAATGATGTAACATGGCATACCAGTGAGCTTGGAGCAGTTGATAAAGGCGGCGGAGGTACAATAGCCATGTTTATCGCAAACCTCGGAGTTGATGTTGTAGACTGTGGAGTACCGGTTTTAAGCATGCACGCACCTTTTGAAATAACCAGCAAAGCTGATGTATACTCGGCATATAAGGGGTATAAAGCATTTTATAAAAAGCTGGATTAATATGAAATTTCATGTTTAATATTGATGAATCAGCAGAATGGAGAACCCGTTGCGGGTTCTCTTTTTGATTTTATATTGCCAGCTTTCGCCATAAAGTGTATTATATAATTAGGTTATAAGCTTAAGCATACTTTTTTGGAAGATATTCGGAAAAACTGTTAAAAGAACAGAGGGCTGTGTTTTCCGAAAGGAGATTATATGAAAAATAGGCTTATTTTTTTACTTGTTTTTGCTATTTTAATAAATCTGCCTGTTCATGTCCTCGCACAAACAACCAACACATCAGAGGAAGTTAAGGTATATGTTAATGACACCAGGGTCAAATTTGACGTACCTCCGATTTTTGTAAAAAGTTTTACCCTGGTTTCGGTTCGCGCTGTGTTTGAAGCCCTTGGTGCCAGAATTGAATGGGATAACTATACAAAAACGGTAACCATCAGAAGAGGAGAAACCGAGGTCCGCGTCCAGCCAGGAAACCGCATAGCCATGGTAAACAATGCACCTTATGTAATGGATGTGCCCGCAGTTGGGCTAAACGGACGCATACTGGTGCCTGTTCGTTTTATAAGTGAAGCAATTGGTGCAAAAGTGGATTGGGTAAATGAAACCAAAAC
The DNA here is from genome assembly GCA_036562185.1 of Thermoclostridium sp. Classification (GTDB taxonomy): domain Bacteria; phylum Bacillota; class Clostridia; order DSM-8532; family DSM-8532; genus Thermoclostridium. Next base: position 4,858 of record DATCKN010000081.1, on the reverse strand, counting down.
AATTTTTATAAATGATATAACAGAACAGAAAGAGCTGGGAAATGTTCTGAACGGTGGGGAATTTGCCGCCGATAATAACTATTACTTCCATATACTTTCCGATGGAATTTTGGTCAGAGAAAATATTATAACAAAGCAAAAGGAAAAAATAGCCGACAACATACTTTATGACCTCCACCTTATAAATGACTGGATATATTGCATTGGCAAGGATAAAGGAATAAGCAAAATTATCAGGATGAAGAAGGACGGTTCGGAAAAAGAAATAATTGTTAACAAACCCGTTAATACAATGCAAATTATTAACGGATGGATATATTACAGTTTAGCAACCGATGAAAAAACACTTTACAGGGTAAAAACTGATGGCTCCGAAACTACGAGGATTATTGAAAACGGTGATTTCTCTTATAAAAACTGGTTTGTCCAAAATGGATGGATATATTATATTAATACGCTTGAGAATACAGTTTCCCGTGCAAGAATTGACGGTTCTGACAAAAGAAATTTGACCGGCAGGATAGTTGATGCTGTATCAAACAAGAAAATATACGGTTTAAAACTTATCGACAGGGATTATATATACATTGATTTATTTGAAAATATAACAGATAATAATAAAACCAAATACACTTCGGGTTTTTATCGAATCCCGATTAACGGAGGAGATTTTACCAAAATCACCGATAAAATTCCATTATCGGCTAATATGGATGATCAGTGGCTTTATTTGGCAGTAGAAAACAATGATAAAACATATAAGCTGATAAGGTGCAAAAAGGACGGTTCTGAAGTCATTACCATTAACGAATATAAAAAGGGCGATATACCTAAAAATATTTATCTGAGCAATGCATTGATCTTCTATACTGTTATAAGGGGTGAAGATGCACCTGAAGAACTTTTGTTCTGCATGGGGCCTTACGGTAACAATATACAGCAATATTCCTGGATTTACGGAAAGGATTATAAGACTGTAAAGAAGATACTTGCAGATGCATATGCTGCTCACAAATCACTTATCAGCCTTCAGACAATTCAAACATCAACAGTGGAAAATGATAATGGAAAAAGCAGTATTATTTATGAAAATACAATGAACCGCGCCAGATCAATGTTCTATAAAAAAACAATACTTGGGGAGCAGGAAAGTATTGAAACCTGGCTTGTTAAGAATAATCTATATTCAAAAAAGAATAATGAGACACAATGGGACATTGCAGTATTAAAAGATGAAGACGCAGCCAATATTCAAAAATCAATTTTTGATTATATTCAGCCTTATGACGGGTTATGCAATAACCTGAGCTTTGAAGAAAACGACAACAGCTATATTTTAAAAGGAGCAGGCACATTCCCTGATTTCATAAACAACATATTACCATGCCTGGATTTGGATAAAGGTGCAAACATAGATGCTGCCGAGCTGAGAATAAAAATTAACAAGTACAGGAAATATATCGAGGAGCTGGATCTTTCGATTACGTATAATTCAGGATTAAAAGACAACGGTGATGTAAAACAGTACGTAAATAATTATCATTTTGTAAACAGCCAGTTTAACACAGCTTACCTCAATATACCGTATTCCATAACACAGTCAGTTAACGCTAAAGAAAATGCCGATAAAAACATCGAAAGCGGATTGGCGAAATTCAATGAGGGAAAATACGATGAGGCTGTAAAGTATTTCGATGCGGCAATAGGTCTCTACAGTAAATCAACCGGCGCTTATTTATATAAAGGAAAATCACAGTATAGCCTTGGAAAATATCAGGAAGCAATTCTTACGTATAACCGGTATCATGAATTAAATCCATCGGATAAAGATGTTTTTGCCTTAATCGGAATGTGCTATTTGAAAATGGGTGATCTGCTGAGAGCCGAAGAAATGGGAAAAGAGACATTAAAATACAATCAAAGCGTAAACGCATATAATCTATTGGGTAATGTGGCTTCAGCAAGGGAAGAATACAAAACAGCGGCAGAGTATTTTAATAAGGCAGTGCTTCTTGACAGTAAAAACTATACAGCCCACTTAAGTCTGGCATCGACGCTTTTTACCATAGGTAATTATACAAGGTGCATTGAAGCTGTAAATTATTCTCTGCTGTTCTTTCCAAATGACAGAGAACTTTTATATATTAAAGCTCACAGTTTAACCAGCCAGGGTAAGTCAGAGCAGGCAATAAAAGTCTATGAAGATATACTCGCTAATAACCCGTCTAATGATTTTGTAACAATGACTTACTTGGCAAAAGAATATGAGCTGTTGCAAAATTATCAGAAAGCAAAAGAATATGCTGACATGGCAAAAGCTGTTTATCCGGACTACAGCCTGTTAAAATACCTTATTGATAAATTGGACTATGATTTGTCTACAACTTCAAACCAGAAACTGGTTGATTTTATAAAGAATAATTATTTGTACTATAATAAAAGTGAAAATATAAACAAGAAATTGGATACATTTCTTGAAAAGGGCAATTTGATTACCGTTGAGGATGTTCGAAATCTGATAGACAGTATAAAAATTGCAGGTGACAGTTTAACAGGAATAATATCAGGTTATGATTTTGATTACTGCTTTAATTCGGATAAGAGTTATTCAGTAGATACCCAGCAGTATGAAAATTATGTTTATATCAGGATAAAAAACCTCTATGAAGGAACAGGGGCATATGTTGCAGAGTTTGTCCAGAATATCGAAAATTCCGATAAAAAAGCTCTTATTATTGATCTGAGGGATAATAACAGCGGCCTTTCGGATGAAGCAAACAAGATACTGGACGCTTTGCTTCCGGAATGCACTCCGGGTTATCTCATTGACAGGGATGGATATGTAAAAACTTATACTTCCGGAAAATGGCACACTCCTTTTCTTAAGATCGGAATTCTTGTTAACGAGAATACTGCCGGCAGCGCAGAATTGCTAACACTCGGCTTAAAAACTTTTGCACAGAATGTTACAATTATTGGAAATAAAACGGCAGGGAAGGGAGTAGGGCAGGCCGTTTATCTGGATCGTGCAAAAAAAATAGCAGTGCTGCTTGTAAACCATTACTGGAATATCCTGCAGCAAAATATTGAGGGAAAGGGAATAGCAGCGGATATTCCAGTAGAAAAAACTGATTTGGATTATTCCAAAGCAATAAATAAATTCCTTGGGAAAAACTAATGTTATTTCTTTTTTAAAGCATTAAAACCGGACAAAGGATTGCTTTCTACTGCATTCCTCAGTTGCTGTTCATCCAGGTGGGTGTAAATTTCGGTTGTAGCTATGCTTTCATGGCCTAATAATTCCTGTAATGCACGTATATCTACATGGCCATATCTATACATCAAAGTTGCTGCCGTATGCCTCAGCTTATGTGTTGAATAGCGCCTAGGATCCAAACCAGCGGATATAATGTATTTTTTAACAATGTGCTGGACTGTAGCTTTGCTTATGCGCTGTTTACGCTCACTTAAAAACAGTGCGTTTTTATCAATAACACCTTCTACAGGACGTACCTTCATATATTCGTTAATAGCCTCAATGCAGGCAGAGTTTAAAGGTATAGCCCTTTCTTTGTTTCCTTTACCAATTACTCTTAATGTATTATTTTTAATGCTGTTTATATTGATACCCACCAGTTCGGACAGCCGAATCCCGCAATTCAAAAACAAGGTGAGGATAGCATAATCCCGGACGCTGTTTTTCCCGTCAACCGAAGAAAGAAGCTGTTTGCTTTCATCTATGTTTAAGTATCTTGGAAGACGCTTGACTATTTTTGGAGACTCAAGCTCCAACGCAGGATTTTTATCCAATACTTTGGCTTTATTGGTCAGATATTTGAAAAATGACTTTAAACTTGCCACTTTTCTGGCCCTTGCATATGCTGAATTTGAGCGACTATTGCTTACAAATGACATATAAGAATATAAATCGCTTAATGTTATGGTTCTGATTAATTCTGCATCAACATCAGATATATCTATTGAATCAAAATCAATGTCTTTCGGAACCAGGTTCTTATGTAACTTGATAAAACGCAAAAAAACACGAAGGTCATAAAAATAGACCTGTACAGTATTAACAGATTTTCCTTTAATGGTCTGCATGTAATTTAAAAAATCTTTTACCAAAACAGGTGCGTCTTCAAGACCATTTAACGCATTTATCATATGAATAACCCCAACTGTAAATCATTTCATTATAAATTCCTGATTTAATGATATCGAAATTAAGCGCTAAAATCAAGCGTATCAGAAGGTAGAGATAATTGTTGTTACTGGCTCACCGGCATGCCACGTTACATTATTGAATACTTTTATCATACATTCATAATCCGGTATACGGTGATCCTTTATATGGCGCAAGCAGCAGGAAAAAAATAACCGGTGTCAGATGCTGCATGCAAGGTATTTAAGGTTAATACATCCTAATATGTATAAAAACAGCTTAAAATGGTTAAAATTTTAACAAAGATCGGATAATACTGTGATAATAGAAATACATTATAATATTGTAGTTAACATAATGAATCAATTTGTATTATATATAAAACTAAGCCTGACGCAATAAAATAATTATTTACAAATTATAAAACTAAGTCGTTTGGAATTAAAAAATCGGAGCAGGTAAATTAACCGTTCAACAGGTAGTGATGAAATAGGTAATACAACCATATTTCAAACAGACAATTTCAGAAGGTAATCGGCTAAAATGGATTGATGTCTGCAAATTAGAATGCTAAATTTTAGGTAATTAAAACTCTGAAAGTTCAAAAAAGTTAAGTCAAAATCAACCACAAAAGAGATTTATGATAAACCTGGTTGTTAAATTATTATTATGAGTTTACACAGTAATTATAAG
>DATCKN010000079.1:0-6561 GCA_036562185.1 Thermoclostridium sp. | reverse complement strand
AATCTTTCGGGCAGCCGCAGGTCAATGCCCTGGCCGGACAGTATATGTTTCAACGATTGCAGGAAACACAAGCGTTGGTTTACTGAACGGGTTTGATAATGTCGTCAATTTAGCTCAACTTCAGTACATAAGTTGCATTAGAAGTAAATCTGCAAATACTTCTCTCAACATTTCTCTTAATATTCATAATTGTATCATCAACGTTGTTGAGCAGGAAATATTTTATAAAATGGCCGGGAATGCCCGTCTTTCATCAGCACAACTTTATCTGCACATGTACAGATGCCGACTCTGTGAGATTCTATTACAGACGTTTTCCCCCTGGTATTGTTGAGAAAGGCTTTCAGTATGTCCATTTCAACAATCGGATCATGGCTGAAGTCGGTTCGTCAAGGACTACAAAATCACTTTTTTTGAACAATGCCCGGGTTTTTACGAACAGTAAAGGAGCAGTTCATTTACTGCTCCTCCTTTTTGCATGGCGCCATTTAAAAAATCAAAAATTGGTATGTGCAACAATATCTCAAACTGAGTTGATCAGTCCATATATAACCATACTGTCAGCGATAGACCTTGATTTCCATGCGGCCAGTCGAATTATAGCTCACCGGATGTTTGCGCTGTCAGGCCATCCGGGCCTTGCAGTTTTTGTAGAAGATCTCTATATCATCCTGATCGCCGTTTTTGAGTCTCTTATATATTTTCGAAATCGGATGGCATGCAAAAACCCCTTTTCTCACTGAAATACCTTTTCCTTCTTCCTCCTCCCATTCTCCGCCTATATTCCTGATAATCAACTCACCAAGATATGCTCCCATAATACCGGAGGATACCAGGATGATTTCTTCGTCATAATTTTCCGGGTCCGATTCCATGTTACTATGTAATATCTGGCATAATATATCAAGTTTTACTACGCTGTCTTCCGAATAATCGAGTTTGATTTCAAACACATCCGCCAGATCTATGGCTCCGTTTGCCCATTCCTGCATGGTAAGCTTCAGATCGTTGCCGATCATACAAATTCCCTCCTCGCATAAATTTACAAAGCATAATGCTTCTGCATAAAAGTCGATTGCTTGTTATCTATTTCCAATTTTGTCTGCTTTAAGGATATTATATCATATAATTCATAAATTTCTATATTTTATTTTAATTTTGTCATGATAAATCCATATCGGGCTGCACGCAAATACCCCATTTCTCACTGAGATGCCTTTCCCCTTTCCAATTTCCCATTCTCCGCCTAAATTCCTGATAATTAGTTCGCCAAGATACGCTCCCATATACCGGGCGGTTTTTTGGATGACTTCTTCATTATAAACTTCCGGTTTCAATTTCGTCAGACTGTGTACTAACCGGCAAAATGTTTCGAGATTTGCAACGCTGTCTTCCGAATAATCAAGCTTGATCTTGAAATAATCCGCCAGACCAAAAGCTTCGTTGGCCAAGTTCTGCATGGCAAGCTTCAGATCGTTGTCAGACATGAAAACTCCCCACTGCAAACGTCTGTAAAACATAATGTTTCTCTCAGCCATGGTACCCTTTAATCAAAGTTGCATATTTCAAGATATTCTCGCCCAGGAACCGCGCCTGCTGAAGCCGCTTTTCCTGGTCCAGTATATCGCCGCATTTATCCGCCCTTGCCGATAAACCGTTCAGTATGCCTGGAACGCAGATTGCTCCGCAAGACAGATAGAAATTATATATTATGTTCAGCACTATGCTCTGGCCTGCCCCTTCGCCCCTGCCGACCGCGATCGCTCCGCCGGGTTTCCCTTCCAGAAGGTTTTTATCGCCGAAAAAAGCGTAACACCTGTCAAACAACGCTTTCAGTTGAGCAGTTACGTTCCTGTAATAGACGGGCGAGCCGATCACGATTGCATCACAGGATGAAAACTCATCATAAACATGACCCATATCATCATCCTTGATCTTGCAGGACCCTGTCTTCCTGCAGCTGTCACATCCGACGCACGGCTTGATGGATTTCTCGCTGAGAAAAAACTCGCTGACTTCCCATCCCGCTTCCCTGAAAGGCTCAAGCGTATGCCTTACCAAAATCTCAGTGTTCCCGCCTTTTCGCGGACTGCCCGATATTCCTATGACCTTCATATTACCCTCCCTAACATTGGTTATATACAGTCCCATTCAACTTTACTCAGAAAGAGCAATTATTTCTTTTAGAGCTTTTTCCCATTGGGAATTGTTTATTTTCAGGTGTTTACCGCCAAACTGATCCGGGATCGAAATATATTCGTTGCCTGCAGAATAGATGTGCAAAAAGTCCTGCTGGTTGTTCCAGTCAATAAGAATAGTATACTGCCCGGTTCCGGCAGGATAAGTTACAATATATGAAAGTGATTTCGTAAAAGTTGATTCCAGGATAAGTGTCCGGAGCATTTCAATCTGGTCACCGGTGAGTATATACTCTTTTTCATCTTCATCTCCCACCTTTATTGTCACAGTGCAATCTGACGAAATTTGAGAAACTCCTTTTATTTCATCACCCCGGACATTGAACCAGGAGTAAGTCAGGACTCCAATAATAGCTATTGAAATAACCGCAATTATTATTTTACCCCTGCTTTTCATTCTTTAGCTCCCTCCCAAGGTATCAGCCGAATAACCGATCTATGATTCAACGTTTGCAGGAAACACAAGCGTTGGCTTATCGAACGGGTAGTATCCTTTCTTTATCCATAACGGGTTGTAACTCCAGATGTTTTTCAAAATAGTCCTTGCATCGATCCCGGCCTCTTTTATTTCCGATTCCAGGTACTCTTTCGCAGCCCGGTCCTTTTCTCATTCTTTTCACTCCGGATTAAGAATGTTTGTTATGTGTCTGAAACCATATTCAAAACAAAGGCCCGAAGTAAATCTATTATATCATCATTGTTGTTAAACAGGATCATTGTTGTTAAACAGGATAATATTTTTATATTAAAAAGAACGCTTGTTCTTGAAATAATCACCTGATATAATGTAAGCGTACTTCGTGCAAGTACGCTGCATTTATTGAAAGGAGCCATTATTATGGATGAATTCAGGAAGCCTTATGAATACATGGAAGAGAAGGGTGTAAGCGGATTCCTTCTGCTCTATTTTATCATGCTTCTGGCACAGGAAACGCTGCTGGGCGTGATCACACTGTTCAACGGATATGACCTGTTTTCCGGAAACATGGTCCTTGGTCCGATCATGATGGGAATATCCGTGTTTTACATACTGTTTTCGCTGTTCTCGGCGATAGTGCTCAAGAAGCTCAAAAAGTTCGCTGTCAGAGTCTCAAAGGTATTCCTTGTATTCAGGGCCGTCTACCTGATCCCTTATCTTATTTTCAATACTATCAGTCAAATCAGGGATATACCATATAACATAGATCATGAGAAGTATTCGAATATGCTCGGAAGCATCATAGTATCAGCCGTCGTCAGCTTTTTGTTAATTGTAGCTTTCAGCGTCGGATGGTATATCTACCTGAACAGATCCAAAAAAGTCAGGGAACTGTTCCCCGTCGGGATCGACGGCTCAAAAGCGCCGGTCGGAGCGGCTGGCGGAGCTAATGACCGGGCTGACGTGCATTGATACCATACTTTTTCAGCCACTTAATAGTACTGACATAATGGATACGGAACCTGGCGCTTATAATATAAATTTCATGGTCCATGGCCAGCTTATTGATGGACTCCGCTGCGCACTCCATCGGGGCAAGCGAACACAGCAGGCGTTCGCCATGTTCTTCGAATATCTGCGCGATATTTTCTATCCCGCCAAGGCTATGCGCGACCTCATCCGGCTTTACTTCCCTGTTCAGAAACTTTGATAACTCAGAAGCCACGTAACTTATTGTATCTGTAATGACCCCGTCAATATCGATGCCTATCCTCATCTCTCTGTAACTCCGTTTCTAACCGTCCAGGACTTTTTTCAGATCCACTTCCAGGAATCTCCCCCTGGCTTTCGCGATAATCCTGCCTGAGGCTTTGTCAGTCAGTGTCGCGACTACATCGATCTTCCGCCCGTCGCGGTTCTCGATTTCTCCTTCACATACGAGGATATGCCCTTCAAACGCAGGACTTATATATTCAATGTTCATGCTTGCTGTCACAGCTTCAATTCCTGATTTGGCAACAGCATGGAACATGGCTTCATCAAAAAGAACAGCTGCGACACCGCCGTGCAAAACCCCGGGGTATCCGCAATACTGGGGTTTTACTTTGAATTCGATGTGCGATTTATCACCGATATGGCTGATGTTAAGCCGCAGGCCAACTGGATTGTCCTTTCCGCAGCCATAGCAGTTGTGTATATTTACTATATCCATAACCATCTCCCTTAAGCATTTCAAGGCTGTTTGCCACCAGGCTTGTCCTCACCAAGTTCCCTTTTGCTGAAATATTCGAGTCACTTCCCTATCCCCTGATCCATTCTTCTTTCAATAAACCTGTGATATATTCATCCTTTACTTCTCCATCGGCCATGCAGACAAAGGCTTTCCTTCGCAGCCCCTCGATCTTGTAACCCAATTTTTCCTGCATCCTGGCTGAAGCTTCATTACCAGCAAAAAATCCGTTTTCCAGCCTTCTCAGATTCAAATCGTTGAAGGCGAATTCTATCCGTCTGCCAAAAGCTTCAGTACCATATCCATGGCCGTGGTATTTTGCATTTATCCATATTCCTCCACCGGCAGTCCCATGAAGCCAGTTTATATTGGAAAGACTTGTACCGCCAATGACTTTCTTCTCAGATTTCAGTTCAATGGCAAATTCAAAAGACGTCCTGTCCTTCCCTTTTTCAGCGATTTGCCTGCAGTGTCTGATCCAGCTTTCCGCATACTCTTTCTTATATGGATGCGGAACATAAGCCGTCCATTTTGACACCTCGATGTTGTTCAACCCGTCGACGAGATCATCAACGTCGTCCTCATTCCATTCCCTGAGAATCAGCCTCTTCGTTTCCAATACCACAATATCACCTCGACCCCGTGGTACAAAATTAAGTAAACCTGATGGGATATCCATGTTGATATACAAGCGTCATGCGCTGAAAAAATCGTTATGGATAAATAGGTCAACTACTTTTCCTATTGATACTTTCTCCCCATATATAACATAAAGGTATAATCCACCTTGTGACGTCCGCCATGCCTCAATATGGCTTCCCTGATCCCCGAATAAAGAGGAGCTTTTTCGCTCTCCGGCCGGCTCCTGTGGTCCGCGAAAGTTTCGAGCAAAGCGATGTATTCGTCAGCGTTATAGGTTTTTGACCCACTGTATAATTTCGTTGATATGTCACTGAAACCGTACTGCTTTAAGTCCTCAAACCCAAATCTCTTTTTTATCTCGGAAGGTTCCCATAACTCTGCGCCCGTTTTCCTGATCGGCCTTTTATACGGCTTGAAATATTTCCTGTAAAGAGTCTGGATCTCTTCATACAGTTCATCGCCGTCAGCCGGAACAGTAATGTATCGGAACAGCACGAACGCTCCTTTGTTTCTTAACAGGCGAAAAACTTTTGGACACCCGATCTCCGCGTCCACCCAATGGAAAGCGGCAGCGGCATATACAAGGTCATAGGCTCCTTCTTCCAATAAGGCATTTTCGAAAGGAGCGGTGCATACACTGAAATTACCGGATCCCTTAAACCTTTCTTTAAGGAACGCCGACATATTCTCACCGATCTCCACGGCGGTCACGTCATATCCCGCATTCAGGAAATGCACAGTTGCCTTACCCGTTCCGGCACCGATCTCAAGTGCTTTTTTTGCCGGACCCGTCCCAATATATCTGAAAATATCTTCAAACAGTTCACACGGATACTCCGGCCGTACCCGGTCATAATCTCCGACAACTTCATCAAAGTGCTGCCTTCTTTCACGTTCCCATCCCGTTATCATATTTGCCCCCGTCTTATCTCTCAACAATACGCTTCCTCCCGCCGATCCAGGCTTTCAGGTCGGCAGTCTCTGTAAACCAGCCCTAATCCAACGCTTTCGAATACCTCAGTTCCCTTATGCCGTCCTCGAAGACCCGCACTTTCCCGTCAAAAACGAATCCATGCCTCTCATAAAACTTCCTGGCCCTGTGATTGTCTTCCAGCACCCAAAGGACCGCTTGCTTATAACCCTTTTTGCGCAGTTCTTCGAGGCCCCATTCCATCAGTACAGTTCCGAAACCTTTGCCTATATACTCCGGCTTTAGGTATATCCTCCATATTTCGATGCAGGAATCATCGACTTCTCCATACCTGCTCTTGCCAAAAGTAAATAAGCCCGCAGGAATGCCATCAGCGAAGAGTATCGCTGTTTCCGGGTATCCCAGGGACAATTCCCGCCTGAACCCTTCTCTTCTCCTTTCAGGCGAAAATTTGTTCATGATATAGTCATCAGGAAAGATCCCGGCACAGGAAAACCTCAGGGATTCAGAATGGATTTCTCCAAGTATGACACAGTCATTGGTATTTGCATAGCGAATAAAAACGTCCATTATCCGTCCCCACATCCTGATGATAAAACTCCGCACGCAGAAAAGCAATTTTGGATAAATATTATAATATTAA
>DATCKN010000077.1:0-2922 GCA_036562185.1 Thermoclostridium sp. | reverse complement strand
GTGCAAGAGGTCGCTGGTTCAAATCCAGTCACTCCGACCAGAAAAATGAAGGGTTTGCAGAATTGCTACCCTTCATTTTTTTTGTACTTTTCGAATATGTACCTAATGCCCAAATTAGCGTTTCGGTTTGCCTAATTCTTTTAACCAATTCAAATTTTTGCATTCTGGTTCGTTTAAATTATTCTTTATTACTTATCCAGTGTAAGTTCCATGAGTAGTCAATTAACAATGGATTTGTAATTCCAATATTTTACATCATGAATATTATTTGCAATTTTATAAAGACTAAATATCGACATTGATTAAGAAAGGAGCGACCATAATGCCACAACAGATTAACGAATTGGAATTGCAGAATTTGCGTCATATGATTGGTGCCCACGATACATGTATAAAAAAGCTGGAAACTTATGCGCAGCAATGCCAGGATCCTGCACTGAAACAGATGCTGGAAAAGGATGCCAGTGATGCACGGGCTAACAAGCAGAAATTAATGTCATTCTTACAGTAAGGAGATGATTTTATGCTGACCGAAAAGGATATGGTCAATGATTACCTGAGTTCATTAAAAAGCAGTTTAACAGTTTATGCGAATGCTATATCAGAATGCAGCAATCCTCAGTTAAGAAGCACTTTTCAGCAAATGCGTGATCAGGATGAAGAACGCCAGCAACGAATAGCTCAATACGCTATACAAAAAGGTTACTACCAGCCTGCCCAGCAAGCACAACCAAACCAGATACAGCAAGTATACTCCCAATTACAGGGCAGTGGTCAGCAACAGCAACAAAGTATGCAGCATTAATTATATTTTTAAATATGTTGTAATAAGGCAGGGATTAATCCCTGCCTGTATTATGGGTTTTTAATTTCGAAAAATGCGCACTTACACATCGATTATAAAGCTAGTCAAATAATCCGACAGAATAATACCGCTCAGCTGTATCCGGAAGAATTACAACTATATTTTTACCTCTGTTCTCAGTTCTTTTTGCTATTTGTGCAGCGGCATAAACGGCAGCTCCGGACGAAATACCCACCAGAAGTCCTTCTGATACCGCAAGCTTTCTGGATGTCTGATATGCCTCGTCGTTTTTAACCTGAATTACCTCATCAATTATTTCTGTATTCAGAACTTTCGGTATGAATCCGGCTCCAATACCCTGGATTTTATGCGGCCCTTTTTTACCTCCGGATAAAACAGGTGAATCGGCAGGCTCAACAGCTATTATTCTGACATTTTTGTTCCTGCTCTTTAATACTTCACCGACTCCTGTCAATGTTCCGCCTGTTCCTACACCGGCTACAAATATATCAACCTTACCTTCGGTATCGCGCCAGATTTCCTCCGCAGTGGTTTTTCTATGTATTTCCGGATTCGCCGGGTTTTCAAATTGTTGCGGTATAAATGAATTTTGAATTTCAGCTGCCAGTTCACTGGCTTTTCTTATTGCACCGCTCATACCTTCCTGGGCGGGAGTAAGAACCAACTCAGCCCCCAGAGCCTTCATAAGGTCTCTTCTTTCCACACTGAAATTCTCAGGAAGTGTAATAATCAGGCGGTATCCCTTAACAGCCGCGACAAAAGCCAGAGCAACCCCTGTATTTCCGCTTGTAGGCTCGATAATAACCGTATCTTTGTTTATAAGGCCTTTTTCCTCAGCGTCCCGGATCATAGCCAACCCAATCCGATCCTTAACACTTCCTGCGGGATTAAAATACTCCAGCTTTGCTAAAATTTTTGCTTCCAGACCTTCGCTAATACTGTATTTTGCCAGCTCAAGCATAGGCGTATTGCCTATGAGCTCTGTTAAATCCTTTGCTATACCAGCCATCCGCTCACCCCAAAAAATCAAAATATAACACATGAATTTTATCAAAGGATGGCTAATTTTACAATCATTTATGTAAATACATGGTTACTGGCTTGATTTTTCAAGGGCTTGAGCAAGATCTTCGATCAGGTCCTCCGGATCCTCAATACCGATCGAAAGCCTTATCATATCGGGTGTTACACCTGCAGATAATTGCTCCTCTTCAGACAATTGTGCATGAGTTGTACTTGCGGGATGAATAACAAGTGATTTCGCATCTGCCACATTAGCAAGCAAAGAGAAAAGCTCAAGGTTTTCTATAAAACGAATGCCTGCTTCTTTTCCACCTTTTATGCCAAAGGTAAAAATTGAGCCTGCACCTTTCGGGAAATATTTTTTTGCAAGATCATAATACTTGTTCCCAGGAAGTAACGGATAGTTCACCCAGCTTACTTTGGGATGCCTGCTCAGGAATTCTACAATCCTCTTTGTATTCGACAGATGTTTTTCAACCCTGAGTGACAGGGTTTCCAGCCCTTGCAGCAACAGGAAAGCGTTAAACGGACTCATGCAGGCCCCGGTGTCACGTAAAAGCTGTACCCTGGCTTTTACAATATAAGCAGCATTTCCAAAGGCTTCTGTGAATTTTAAGCCATGATAGCTTGGATCTGGCTCGGTAAAGCCGGGAAATTTCCCGCTGCCTTCCCAGTCAAAACGGCCTGAATCTACAATTACACCGCCTATAGATGTACCATGCCCTCCCAGATACTTTGTGGCTGAGTGCACAACAATATCTGCGCCAAATTCAAAGGGCCTGATTAAGTAAGGTGTTCCAAAGGTATTGTCAACAATCAGCGGAATTTTATTTTCATGGGCAATTTCGGCCACTTTTTCAATATCAATAATATTAATTCCCGGATTGCCTATTGATTCAATAAACAGTGCTTTTGTACGTTTATTGATTGCTTTTCTGAAATTTTCAGGATCATCCGGATCGACAAAAACTGTTTTTATTCCGAACCTTGGAAGTGTAGCCGAGAACAGATTGTATGTTCCTCCATATAATGTGCTTGCCGAAACTATCTCATCACCGCTTTCAGCAATGTTC